>CAYTYC010000001.1:0-81939 GCA_964442255.1 uncultured archaeon
CAGGATTCTTTTGACCCTTGAGCAAAACAAGCTGGACTCCTTCCATATCCAGGCGGTAGGCAACAGGGCTTCGCATTTCAGGAAGGAATACAGGGAGTTTAAGGGACGGGCTGAAAGGGCAAAGACTGCCTCGGAAAAGGCAAGGTGGGCAAGGGCTGCAGAAAGCCGACTTGAGGAATCAAGGAGGGCAATCAGGGTTGTGGAAGTTCTTAATGCAGCGGCTGCGGCTGGAATGAATTCCCGTAACCTTGATGACCCGGGGTTTGTTTTGCGTGATAGGTTTAGGAACACAAAAGACAGCCTCGGCAAGCTAAAGTATGCGGAAGTAGTCGGCTCCAAAGCCGGCAGGGAGAAATTAACCAAAAAATAGCTGGAAGAAAAACGCAACCCTTAAATTCTCCTTAACCATAATTTTTTCATGCCAAGAAAAAAGCACCAGCACAGCCCGGGCAGAAGGCTTGCTTTAAGGGGTTTGGGTGCAGCAGGAATCGGAGGCATTTTTTTGCCGGGAAAGGTTTTGGCTGCAGCGGAAAGGCTTCCGGTTGGAAAGGGAATAATTTACGGCAAAATGCCGAAGAAGTTCAGGTGGAAGCCGGGAACTTTTTTTCTTCACAACTGGCCAAACCCAAGGCTTTTCAGGAGAGACTTGAATAGCGCAAAAAAGGAAACAGCCGTAAAAGCCTTGGAAACGCTTTACCCTGATGTGGAAAATATGCAGGAAACTTAACTTTTCCTGATGCAAATAAAGGAAAGGGCGAACGCCAACCTCAAGCGGGAAGGCTTTGAACCAAAACTTTTAACCAAAGACCTGTTGTATGTAATGCATTCCGTTCCGCCCTCAAGAGGCTTTATCAAAATCCTTTCAGAGAACGTTTTTGAAAGGCTTTTCACCAAAGAGCACAACACAGAAAACGCCCTGCAAAATGAGGCTGACTGGATACGGAAAACAGTCATTGAAACGGTTTTGCATGGGAAAGAACATTTATGCGGACTGAAATTTCCGCTTGGAAATTGCTTGCAAAAAACACGGACGCATTCGGTGTTTTGGACTGGATGCGGCAGAACCTTTCATGAAGCATTTTTTCGCTTATCGCCGAGAAAAGCCGTGAAAAGGGTTTTAAATATTTCCGTTGTGGGAATACATATTTAAGGGATTAAAGCCTTTTTTTTCCTTTAAAAACGGTGAGACTAGGTTGAATTCGGAAACTGATACACTTGAAAAAATCAAGGAATTAGAGCTGAAAGCAGAGAAAGCGCTTCAGCAGGCGGAAGAAAAGAAAAAACAAATTGTTGCGGACGCCCGCAAAAAGGCCGCCGAAATAATTGAAGCCCGGGAGAAAAAAAACGCCCATCAAAGGGAAAAAGCGCTTAAAAAGGCGGGAAAAGAGCTTGAAGAAGAAAAAAACAAAAAATTGAAGTCCGCCCGGCAAAGCGTTTTCAGGCTCAAAGCAAAAGCCAGACCCAAACTGGCGAAAGAAGCCGACTATTTGGTGAAAAAGTTCACGCAAGAGGCAGCAAAATGATTACCCCCACGCAAATGAAAAAAATCCGGATAAGCGGGGCAAAAAGCCGGATGAAGGAAACCGTGGAAAGCCTGCATGAACTCGGGTTAGTGCATTTAACTGAATTCGGGGGCGCAGAAGTCTTTAAAATCGGAGAACCCTTCCCTGAAGCAACGGAGCTGTCCGAGCAATTGCTCAAATTAAGGGGAATGATTTCCCATTTTGGCCTCAAAGGAAAAGGAAAGAAAGTCAGGGATTACGCGAAAGCAAAAAAACAGCTGGAGGAACTGCACGCACAGTTTTCTTCGCTCACAAAAGAAATCTTCTGCCTGAAAGAAAAAATTTCCGCTTTGGAAGAGGAAACAAAAACCCTTGAGCCTTTGGAGGCCCTGCACCTTAAGCCCTCAATCCTTTCCGGCTACTCGAGCCTAAGCGTTTTCCGGGGAACAATAAAAAAAGAAGTCCGCCCGGAACTGGAAAAAAAAGTGAAAGACTTTGAATTGATTGAAAAACCGTTCAACAAATCCAGGGCAATCGCCTTGTTTGTTTCCAAAGAAAAACAGGAAACGGCGCAAGGCATCCTTGCCGCAAACGGATTCAAAGAGTTAACTCCTTCAACGGAAAAATCTTTTGAACAGGCGAAAAGGGAGCTGAAAAGCCTGCGCGATTCTTTGGCTTCAAAGGAAAGGCGGCTTGAAAGGCTGAAAAACTCCAACCCAAAGTTTATCCTTGATTTTGAGCACACCTTAAGCCGGGAAATTGAAAAAGCCGAGGTTCCCCTGAAGTTTGCCACAACCGCAAACTCTTTTGTGGTGAGCGGATGGATTCCGGCAAAAAAACTGGACTCGCTGAACAAGTCTCTCGCAAAAAAAACAGGGGAAAAGGTTTTGCTGGAAAAGTTTGACGACACAACCGGCGCGCCAATCAAGCTGGACAACCCCGATGGAGTGAAAAACTTTGAATTCTATATGGGCCTTTACTCTTACCCGAAATACAGGGAAATCGACCCAAGCTTTTTGATGTTCCTTACTTTTCCCCTTTTCTTTGGCTTCATGCTTGGGGACATCGGCTACGGCCTGGTGCTGTTAAGCGTTTTTTATTTCATTAGCAGAAAGGTTTCCGGGGGGGCAAAAATGCTTCTCAAAACCCTGATGATTTCCGCTTTGGCCACAATAGGCTTCGGCTTTGTTTTCGGGGAATTCTTTGGGGCGGAAATAATCCACCACCCGTTGATTCACCGTTCGGGTGTTGAGTCAGTGAATTTGATGATAATGATTTCCCTTTTGGTGGGATTTGTGCACATTAACCTGGGCCTGCTGATTGGCTTAATCAACAGGTACTGGCAGCACGGGTTAAAGCACGCGTTTTTTGAAAAAGGAAGCTGGTTTTTGCTTGAATTGGGGGTAATTCTTGTGGCAGCGGAATTCCTTGGCTTTTTGTCTGGCGTGATGGTTCCCGCCGCAGTTTTGGCGCTTGCATCCGTTTTCATGCTTTACAAGGGTGAAGGAATAAAGGGATTGATTGAAATTCCCGCTCTCTTAAGCAATACCCTGAGCTACGCGCGTTTGTTTGCAATCGGCCTTGCTTCAGTGCAGCTGGCAGTCATAATAAACCGCTTTGCAGGGGAATTCATGGAGGCAGGCGGGTTCATGGTAATTGCGGCGGTAATGGTTTTGGTGCTCGGCCACGGGGTAAACATTGCCCTCGGCCTTTTGGGCCCGTTTTTGCATTCCTTAAGGCTGCATTACGTTGAATTTTTTACAAAATTTTTTGAGGGAGGGGGAAAGCCTTTTTCCCCTTTCGGTCAACAAAGATAAACAGGAGGTAAAAAACATGGTGGACTTTGGAACTGGATTGGTTGCAATCGGGGCAGGAATTGCGATTGTCGGAAGCGCTTACGCTGCTGCAGTGGCTGAAAAAGAGATTGGTTCGGCTGCGGTGGGCGCAATGGCGGAAAAAGAAGAATTGTTCGGAAAAGGCCTTATACTGACGGTTATTCCTGAAACAATCGTGATTTTCGGTTTGGTTGTCGCAATCCTCATAATTGGAATGTCAGGCGGCGCGGCATAAGCCGGGGAGTTTAGTCTGGAATGAGCCTTGAAGGATTAATTAAGGAAATAAACGTTGACGCGCAGAAGAAAACCCGCGCACTGATTAGCCAGGGAAACAAAGAAGCGAAATCCCTGCTTAAGGAAGCTGATGAAAAAGCCTTCCGGCTAAAGGAAAAAGCATCCCTTCAGCTGAAAAAAGAGGTTGAGCAGCTGAAAAAAAGGGAGCGGGCTTCCATGGAGCTTGAGGCAAAAAAGCTTCACCTGAATGCGCGCAAAGAGCTTCTGCAGGAAGCAGTGGAAAAGGCAAAGGAAAGGCTTTCAAAAAGCAGGGAAAAGGAAAAAATCCTGAAATCGCTGATTTCCAGGGCAAAAAAAGAGCTTCCCTCCGCGAAATACGTTTACTCAAACAAGGAAGACAAGGCGTTAGTGCAAAAGCTTGCAAACGGCCTGGCGTACAGGGGAACAGTGGACTGCCTTGGGGGCGTGGTTTTGGAGGACAAGAAAGGGGAAGTAAGGGTGAATTACTCATACGAACTTTTGCTGGAGAAAATCCTTTCACAGCAACTTCATGAAATTGCAGGGAGGCTGTACAGGTAATGCCCGCGGAAAAGGAATCAGGTTATGCCTACACCAACACACGCGTAAGGGTGAAGAAAAGCAGGCTTTTGGCTGAACAGGACTACCAAAAGCTGATGAAAATGTCTTTGCCGGAGATTGCCCGTTTTCTGGGAGAATCGGAATACAAAAAAGAAATCAGTGAAATGGGGGCAACACATTCCGGGGCGGACTTATTGGAGTACAGCCTGAACAGGAACATGGCGAACACCTTCAAGAAAATTCTCTCCTATTCAATAAAGGACGCGGAAAAGCAGGTGCAGTTTTACCTTGAAAAATGGGATCTCTGGAACATCAAAACAATTCTTCGCGGAAAATTTTCAGAAACCCCTGATGAAGGGATATTCAATGAACTCATTCCGGCAGGAAAGTTTGATGAAGGGTTCCTGAAAAAAGTCATTTCCGAATCCGGGACAGTGGAGGACGCGGTTGAATGGTTCAAAAAAACCGAGTACTATGGTTTATTGAAGGAGCATTCCGGAAATTTGGTGAAGTTGGAGGACAAGCTTGACAGGAAATACTTTGAAAAGTCACTGAAAGGCGCCTCGCCGGAGCTCAGGAAATTCATTGAAATGGACATTGCGGTAAACAACGCATTGGATTCCTTGCGCGCAAAAAAAGCCGAACTTCCCTATTCGCCAATTCCGGGGGGAGTGAATGAAAAAAAGCTGAAATTTGATTCCTCAAAGGGGCTGGAGGAATTGAGGGTTGAATTAAGGGAAAAACTTGTGTTGTTTGGAAGAAAAATGCTTCACAACTTCAAGAGAAACGCGGAGCCAATTATCGGGTATTTTATTGCAAAAGAAAACGAAATCCGCAATCTCAGGATTCTTGTGAGGGGAAAGCATTCAGGGCTGGATGCGGAGCTCATACAAAAACAGCTGGTGGCGTGAAATGCAGGTGGCAGTAATCGGAACAAACGATTTTGTGACAGGATTCCAGCTTGCGGGAGTGAAAAACACGTTTATTATAAACGAAAAACTGGAGGAAAAAATCGGTGAAGCGCTGGAAAAACAGGAAATGGGGGTTCTGGTAATGGACCAGGCCGATTTGGACAAAGCAACGCACAAAACCAAAAAAGCGCTTGAAAAGGTTGTCACTCCGGTTATCATAACCCTTTCACTTGAAGGAAGGGAATCAGACTTAAGGTCTTTAATAAAAAAAGCGGTAGGGGTGGATCTATGGAAGTAGCGGAAATTTACAGGATTTCAGGCCCTGTTGTAGTGGCCAAAGGCCTGAAGGCAAGGATGTATGATTTGGTGAAGGTTGGAAAAGAGAAACTGATGGGGGAAGTAATTCAGATAGACGGCGAGAAGACAACCATACAGGTTTACGAGGACACAACCGGATTAAAGCCCGGAGAGCCGGTTGAAAATACGGGAATGCCGTTAAGCATTGAGCTCGGCCCGGGAATGCTTACCCAGATTTACGACGGAATCCAGCGCCCGCTGCCCGGGTTAAAGGAAAAAATGGGCGACTTCATAAAGCGCGGGGTTTTTTTGCCTGGATTAGACCACTCCAGGAAATGGGAATTCAAGGCAACCGCGAAAAAAGGCGACAAGGTTTCCGGCGGAGACGTGCTGGGGACAGTGCAGGAAACAAAAAACATTGAGCTGAAAATTTTGGTTCCCCCGGAAATGTCCGGCACAATTAAATCCGTTTCCTCCGGAAAATTCACTGTAGAAGAAAAAATAGCCGAACTGGACAACGGTGAAAAGCTTTTTCTCGCCCACAAGTGGCCGGTGAGAAAGCCGCGCCCATGCAAGCAAAAGCTTATGCCCGAAATTCCGTTGATTACGGGGCAAAGAATTTTTGACACGCTGTTTCCGATGGCAAAAGGCGGGGCAGGCGCAATTCCAGGCCCTTTCGGGAGCGGAAAAACGGTTTCCCAGCACCAGTTGGCGAAATGGTCTGACACAAAAATTGTTGTATACATTGGCTGCGGTGAACGCGGAAATGAAATGACTGAAGTTTTAACCGATTTTCCCGAGCTTCAGGACGTTAGGACAGGAAGGCCTTTAATGGAGCGCACTGTGCTTATCGCAAACACGTCCAACATGCCTGTTGCAGCGCGCGAAGCTTCAGTGTACACGGGAATGACAATCGCGGAATACTACAGGGACATGGGAATAGACGTTTCTTTGATGGCTGATTCCACTTCCAGGTGGGCAGAGGCAATGAGGGAAATTTCTTCTCGTTTAGAGGAAATGCCCGGGGAAGAAGGCTATCCCGCTTACCTTGCCGCCCGGCTCTCCGAGTTCTATGAAAGAAGCGGAAGGGTGAAATGCCTTGGAAAAGAGGACAAAACAGGCTCTGTCACTGCGGTTGGAGCCGTTTCCCCTCCGGGAGGAGACTTTTCCGAGCCGGTAACCCAAAACACATTAAAAATAACTAAAGTGTTTTGGGCGTTGGACGCAAAGCTTGCCCAAAGAAGGCACTTTCCATCCATTAACTGGCTTGAGTCCTACACGCTTTACAGCGAAAACCTCAGCAAATGGTTTTCGGAAAACGTTGCCGGGGACTGGGATGAAGTCAGGGGAGAGGCAATGAACATTCTCCAAAAAGAAGCCTCACTCCAGGAAATCGTGCAGTTGGTTGGCTCGGATGCATTACCGGAAAGGGAGCGCCTTACCCTGGAGATTGCAAGAATGATCAGGGAAGGCTTTCTCCAGCAGAACGCCTACCATGACGTTGACTCCTTTTGCAGCCTGAAAAAGCAGTACGGAATCCTCAAGGGAATCCTTGGCTATGGAAAAAAAGCCAACAAGGCGGTTGATTTGGGTGCAACCGTTGAATCGGTTTCAGACCTTCCCTCAAAGGAAAAAATCACGAAAGCCTGGTCAATCAGGGAAGACGATTTCGGGAAAGAAATGGAAAAAATAAACAAGCAAATGGAAGACGACTTCAAGAAAGTCGCGGTTTAAGGAAACGGAGAAAAAGCGTGAAAAGGAGGATACTGTGAGGTGATTGCTGAATGAAGGAATACAAGACAATTTCAAGGATTGCCGGTCCGCTGGTGTTTGTGAAAAAAACCGGGCCCATTGGCTACGGTGAACTGGTTGCAATAAAACTCGGGGATGGAAGCGTGAAAAAAGGGCAGGTGCTGGATTCCAGTGAGGATGTTGTTGTTGTGCAGGTTTTTGAAGGCACTTCGGGAATTGACAGGCAAAGCGTGGTGAGGTTCACCGGCGAAACAATAAAGTTAAGCGTTTCAAAAGAGCTTTTGGGGAGGGTTTTAAGCGGAATGGGAGAACCCATTGACAATGGCCCCGAAATTGTGCCTGAAGAGAGAAGGGAAATAATAGGCGCCGCAATAAACCCTTACAGCAGAGCTGCCCCAAGGGATTTTGTGGAGACCGGGGTAAGCACTATTGACGGAATGAACACCCTGGTTAAAGGGCAGAAGCTTCCGATTTTTTCAGGTTCGGGATTGCCGCACAACGACATCGCGCTCCAAATCGCAAGGCAGGCAAAAATTGAGGGAAAATTTGCCGTCATCTTTGCCGCAATGGGCATAACCAGCGAGGAAGCGCAAAAATTCCAGAAAGACTTTGAACGGACAGGCGCACTGGAAAGGACAATAATGTTCCTGAACCTTGCGGACGACCCGGCAATTGAAAGGCTTATCACCCCGAAAATGGCGTTAACCGCTGCGGAGTACCTGGCGTACGAGCACGACATGCACGTGCTCGTGATTTTGACGGATATTACCAACTACTGCGAAGCATTGCGCGAGATTGGGGCTGCAAGGGAGGAAGTGCCTGGACGAAGGGGTTATCCGGGTTATATGTACAGCGTAGACGGAAGCAGAAACATCGTTGTTCAAAACCAAGAAAAAGAAATACAGGTTTTGCCTATACGGGATTTTTTCAAAAAGATGGGTGAAACAAATAAGGTGAAAAAGAGCAAAGATGGCTGTGTTGAGAGAATCAAGGCAAATGATGGCGGCAGGGGCAGTAGTAGCTGGAAAGCATTAAGTTCACTTAAGGATGGCACAACCGTGTTTAGGCCAATAAAGCAAGCAATAAGACACAAGTACAAAGGAATGATGTGTAAAATAACAACTCAAGCAGGCGAAACTGTTGTAACTCCAAACCACAGTGTTTTCACCGTGGATGGAAAAAAAGGCATTATCCCGGTTAGCGCTGAAAAATTATCCCCCGGGAATTTATTGGTACACATTCATAACCTTCCCCCGGAGGTTAAGACAGCCCCTGGCAATAAATTAAGCGTGGAGCTGGCAAGATTGGCTGGCTATTATGTGGCGGAAGGCCATGCCATTAAATATCTGGATAAGGAAAAAAACTGCTGGTGTCATTATATAAAAATTGACAATAATTCAAAGGAAACTATTGATGACGTAGTAAATTGTTATCAAAAGGAATTTGTCTCAAAGCCATCAGTCTTTGTTTCAGATAAACGTTCTGGAACTATGCGGACTTCTATTGGGGGAAAAAAATACTATGACACCTTTGTGGGCGAGCTTGGTTGCGGCTACAATTCTCGTAATAAAAATATCCCGCAGCAGGTGTTCTCTGCAGAACCAGAGGTTCAACAGGCTTTTTTTGATTCTTATTATGCTGGTGATGGGAAAGAAACAGATAACCGTTACAATATAAAGCAGCATGATATGGTTACTGTTAGTCCCGGGCTCAGGGACAGCCTCATGCTTCTTTCAAGGCAGTTATACCCAAAAAGAATCCCCACATTATACAAATGGAAGGGCAGGGATGCTTGGAAAGTTTATCTTTCAACGTATCTCAAAGGAAAACACGAAGTCATTAATGATGTTATAGCAACAGAGATAAAGAAGATTGAGTTTGTTGAGCCCACTGAACAATACGTGTATGATCTCAGCGTTGAAGAAACCCAAAATTTTGTGGATGCTTGTGGTAATGTGTTGTTGCATAATACAGACCTTGCGTCCATTTACGAAAGGGCGGGCCTGATAAAGGGGAAAAAGGGCTCTGTCACACAGCTCCCGATTCTCACAATGCCGGGCGACGACATAACCCACCCGATTCCGGATCTCACAGGCTACATTACGGAAGGGCAGATTGTTCTGGGAAGGGATTTGCACATGAAAGGCATTTACCCCCCTGTTGACGTTTTGCCCTGCCTTTCAAGGCTGATGAAATCGGGGATAGGCGAAAAAAACACCCGGGGCGACCATAAAGCAGTTTCAGACCAGATGTATGCGGCCTACGCTGAGGGAAGGTCGCTGCGAGGGCTTGTTGCGATTGTGGGGGAAGAAGCCTTAAGCGGCAGGGACCGAAGCTACCTCGTGTTTGCTGACCGCTTTGAACAAGAGTTCGTGAAGCAAGGAAAACAGGAAAACCGCGGCATAAACGAAACACTTGATTTGGGGTGGAAACTTCTCGGGGTTCTGCCGAAAACAGAGCTCACAAGAATTGAGGACTCGCTGATAGCAAAGTACTGGAAGCCGTCGGAAGAGCTGCTGAAAAGGCAGAAAAAAAAGGAAGGCGAACAAGCGGAGCAAAAATCAGGCGAAAAAAAGGAAGAAGAAAAAATTGAAAAAGAGCTGAAGGCAACGGCAAAGGAAAAGTGAATTAAATGCCAACGGTTAAGCCCACGCGAAGCGAGCTGATAAAGCTCAGGAAAAAAATCAAGCTTGCCTCCAGCGGCCACTCTTTGCTGAAAAGGAAAAGGGACGGCCTGATAAAAGAGTTTTTCACTGTTTTGGAGGAAGCCAAGAAATCCAAGAGCAGGCTCGCGGAAATTTACCGTGACGCGAGAATCAAGCTGGAGCTTGCGAGGGCGGTTGACGGCACAATTTCAGTGAAAAGCGCGGCAATGGCCTTAAAGCACAAAACTGAGGTGGGGGTGCAAACACGCAATGTGATGGGAATTGTTGTCCCGAAAATACGGTCTGAATTTGAGGTGAAAGCCTTCTATGAACGCGGTTATGGAATAACCGGAACCTCTTCTTACATTGATGATTCAGCCGAAGCCTACGAGGAAGTTTTAAAGAACGTGATTGTTGCAGCTGAAATTGAAAACACTTTGCGGAAGCTTTTGGTGGAAATAGACAAAACCAAAAGAAGGGTTAACGCATTGGAGTTCCGTGTAATCCCTAACATGGCGGAGGAAGCCAAATTCATCCAGATGCGCCTGGAAGAAATGGAAAGGGAAGACATTTTCCGCCTGAAAAAGTTAAAATAATTTTGCACCCCTTTTTACTTTATGGAATGCGAAAAATGCGGTTCAACTGAACTGGAAAAGGAAAAATTCTCCTACAAATGCAAAAAATGCGGTTTTGAGGGAAAAGTCCCCCGAAGGCAGTACACCTATCCTTTGGACGACGGAATAGGAAGCTACGCGAAAAAGAAAAGAAACTGACTCAAGGTTTCTGCTTAAAACGCTGCTTGCTCGACGGAGTATGCGGGTTCTCATAAGCACGCAAACGAGCCTCCAGAAGAAGAATGCGTTGCTTGAGTTCCTTATTCTCTTGTATGAGCTTAAGCTCAAGCCAGTGTGCTTGTATTGGGAGGGCATGGCAACCTATTGAACAACCTCATATTTCCAATTTTCGGTTAGCAGTTACGACTCAAAGAAAGTTTTAAATACTCGTAAAGGCTTAAATAATTTCCATGGCCGCGCTTAAGAAAATTTTCCTTGTTTCGCTTGTGCTGTTAATAGCCTTTTTTGCCGTCATGTTTGTCAGCCTTCTTGCCCTCCCAAAAGGCGAAAAAACAACCCCTGAAAATTTGAAGTTTTCAGTTAAGGAAGCGCACATTGAATGCTTTTCATATTTTGACGGCGACGTGGATACCCCCAGCCTCCTTGTTTCAACCGAGTTGACAAACCCTTCCGGAGGAAAACTCCCAACCATGGGAATGAACCCTTACATGGTTAAATTGGTTGATTCAAGTGGAAAGGAATATGAATCACACCTGCTTGACGGATATGGTGATACATTTGTTTCAACCCGCGAATGCTACTTTAAAGACGTTGGCCTTGATTCCGGTTATTATACGCTGATTTTTTTCCAGGTGGATTACTGGACAGAAAAAATCTTGTTTTATTCTGAGGAAAAGCTAGACGCTGAAGACCTGTTCAAGGAAAAAAGCAGGGAAGAAGTAATGGCGGAATGCGGTTGAATCAATTAATTTTCCTTATCTCCACTTTTGTCCCGATTGGGGCCCTGAATTTCCTGAATGCGCTGTCGTTTTTCAGCGACACCTCCAGGGTGTCCGCGCTTCCCTCTATCAGGAAAGGCTTTCCTTTCGGCGCCGCTTCATAAGATGAGTAAAACGGCATTTTTACCCTGTACTTGCAGCACCTTACCTCAAACTCTTTTCCCCCAATTTTCGGGATTGTTGTCACAATGTTCCCAAACCTGTCAATCTTCACTATTTCCCCCTCGTTTTTTTTCCGGTGAAAATCCATTTCCACAAACTTTTTTTTAGTGGGCTTTCCTATGTCCTCCAATGGAAGCCCCCCCTCCAGTACCCCTGCCGCGACAGCAAACACGTCCCTTCCGTGAAAGGTTTTTGACGCCCCTTTGCAGCTTAATTCCACCGCATTTTCCACCCCGTCTTCCTGCATTGCCTTCCACATCAGCCCATTGTCCGGGCCGATGAAAAAATAGTTCTGCGTCTGCACGGCGATTGCCCTCCTTTTTCCCCCTACCCCCGGATCAACTACGCACAAAAAAATGGTTCCGTTGGGGTAAAACCGGCAGGTTTTCCACAAAACCCACGCCCCCTCCTTTATGCTGTGGGGCTGCACCTCGTTGAACAGGTTCTCGACAATCGCGTGCGAGCAGTTGCTGTAAATTACGCCCTTCATTGCGCCCAGCGCATCGGAGTTCCCGAAATCGCTTAAAACCGCTATCATTCAACTAAATAGAAAACCCGTTATATTTAAATCTTGCTTTGCCCTGAAAAAAAGGTATGGGAAAATGGTTTCAGGAATTCAGCGAAAGGCTCGGCACGAGGCTTTACTGGGACAGGGAAACGCTTGAGGAAAACAACAGGAGGTACAGCCGGTTCACCGGAATGATGGAAAAACACATTTCCCCCGGCTCCAGACTTCTTGAAACCGGCTGCGGCCCGGGAAAGCTTGCCGCCGCAGCCGCTTCAGTGGGATTCAATGTGACTGCAATAGATGTTGACGAAAAACTTTTGAAAGTTGCAAGAAAAAACTTTTCCGAATTCAATTTGAAAATAAAAACAATCAAACTCGATTTAAGGAATACATTAACTTATTTTGGGGAAAACTCTTTTGATGCGGTAACCCACGGCGGAGTTTTGGAGCATTTCCCGGAAAAAGAAATGAAAAACATTCTGGGCGAGCAGTTGAAGATTGCCCCGAAAGTTTTCTTTTACGTTCCAATTGAAACGGAACACAACAAAAAACGTTTTTCAAAAAGAAAGCCGGTTGACTTAAAAATTCTCTGGAAAAAGGAAAAATGGATTGAGTTCCTGAAGGAATTCAGTGTGCTTGAATTCTTTGAGGAAAGGCAAACAATGGACGTTCTGGTTGTTGCGCTGGGAAGGCAGCCGAAAGTTTTTTATACAACCAAACCCAATTTAATTTCATGTTCAAAAAATTCGGCGGACTCCGCACCCACCACCAGCTCACTTTTGCGGTGATTGTTTCCGTTGCATTGATTTCCGTCTGGCGCGGCGTGTGGGGGCTGCTTGACATCTATCTCCTCCCGGGCAACTACGAATTAAGCCTCTGGGTTTCTTTGCTTGCAGGCCTGCTTGTTTTGGTTGTCTCCGGCTACGCGGTAAAGGAATTAATCTGAAAAAATTAATTTTTCTTCAAAAAAAACCCTTTTTTTACTGCAACATTTAAATTCAGGAATGCGCTACTCACTTTTAGTGCATTCCGGTTTTTTGGATGCCTGCCGAAAAAGGAGGAATAAGAGATGGCCGAAAGAAAGACAAGCAGAAAAAGCTCTTCAAGAAGAAGCTCAAGCTCTGAAGAAAGAAAAAGCTCAAGAAGCAAAAGCAGAAAAAGATCAAAAAGCAGAAGCAGGTAAGCACGGCTTATTTTTGTTTTTTGCGCTTTGATTTTTGCCCTAATTCTTTCCTTTTTTTATTCTGTTTAGAAACCCCTTCCGGGAACCCCGCCTGTTTCAATGGGCGGATGAATCGGGGTTTTTGCAGGCCGTTTACGGGAAAAAAAATTCGGCGAATTTTTAACCAGCCGTAGTTTAGGTGGTTTTAATGCCCTGCCCCTGAGGGCGATTGTTTAACTGACTTTGCCAAATGAAAAACCAGATGCCCCTGCCTTCAGGCAGGGGGGAGCCATTTTTTTCGCACAGAAAACGCCTTCAGGTAACCGCTAACGGGTTTTATAAAGGTCCGCAACCTGATTTTGAATAATGCAAACCCATGCCCCTTATTTTTAGTTTTTTTGCCCAGAAAAGCAAACAAAATTTTATGCCCGCCTTAAACAAATTCGACCCGGTTGGCAGATACGCTTTCAGGAAAGTTTTAAATACCGGAATGCTTAACTATTTCAGCGCATTGCCGTATTGGGAATGCCTAATCGGGAGGAGGAAGAAACAATGTCAGGCAAAAAAAAGAAGAAATCGTCTTCATCAAAAAGCAAGAGCAAAAAAAAGAAGAAGAAATAAACCGTTACGCTTTATTTCTGTAAAAAATTTTCTTTTGTGCTAATTCTTTTCCTTTTTTATTTTTTTTAAATTTTCCCGGAAAGCCTTGTTTTGCCGGTTTTCCCGGGAAAAAAGCCGTCTTTAAAAAATTATGCGCACAACAATTCCTTAACGGGCGAAGAGGCTTATGGAAAAGGAAACATTTTACATTACTACCGCGATTGATTATCCTTCCAGTTCCCCCCATTTGGGGCACGCTTACGAGAAAATCTGCGCGGACGTAATCGCAAGATGGGAGGGGCTGAAAGGAAAAAGCGTCTTTTTTCTCACCGGAACGGACGAGCACGGGCAGAAAATCCAGCGCAAAGCGGCTGCGGCAGGAAAAAGCCCGCAGGAATTTGTGGACGAAATGCATTTGCAGTTCAAAAAACTTTGCGAAAAGTTAAACATTTCCCACGACGCATTCATCCGCACAACAGATGAAACGCACGTGAAGGTTGCGGAGGAAATATTCAGGAAGGTGCTGGAAAAAGGCGACATCTACAAGGGAATTTATGAAGGTTTGTACTGCGTGGAATGCGAAAGCTTTTACCTTGAAAAGGATTTGGCGGGGGGAAACTGCCCGGTGCACAAGAAGCCAGCGGAAACCCTGAAAGAGGAAAGCTATTTCTTTAGGATGGCAAAGTATTCGGGCAGGCTGATGAAACACATTGAATCCCATCCCGAATTCATTCAACCCGCGGGAAAAGGCATTGAAATCCTGAACAGGATGAAAGAGGGGGTGAAAGACTTAAGCGTAAGCAGGGCGGGCTTTGACTGGGGCATTCCCCTGCCCAATGACCCGAAGCACGTGCAGTTTGTCTGGTTTGACGCCTTGTTGAATTACCTTTCCGGTTTGGGTTACCCGGGAAAAAAATTCGAAAAATACTGGCCAGGGGTGCAGCTAATAGGGAAAGACATCGTATGGCACCACACCGTAATCTTCGGCTCCATTCTCTTGTCTGCCGGAATTCCGCTTCCCAAAACCGTTTTGGTGCACGGCTTCGTGAATTTGAAGGGAGAGAAAATGAGCAAGTCCTCCGGCACAGTTGTTGACCCGGTTGAATTGTCTGAAAGGTTTGGGGAGGACGCGTTAAGGTATTTTTTGATTAAGGAGATTCCTTTCGGGCAGGACGGCGACTTTTCGGAGGATGCATTGAAGGGCAGGCTGAACAACGAGCTTGCAAACGATTTGGGCAATCTGGTTTCCCGTGTCCTTGCGTTGATTGAAAAAAACTGCGGGGGAAAACTCCCGGAAGGAAAGGTTGACAAAGAACTTGAAAAAGCCCTTGACCTGAAGAAACTTGAAGAGCACATGGAAAAATTTGAATTGCACCACGCCTTAACCGAAGCAATGGGTTTTGTTTTGTCCTGCAACAAGTTCATCAATGAAAAAAAGGTTTGGGAACTGAAGGGAAAAGAGCTTGAAGATGCGCTTTACTCTCTGGCTGATGCACTCAGAATCATTTCGGTTCTCATGCACCCATTTATTCCGCGAACCTCGGAAAAAATCGCGGAACAGCTTGGAACAAAAGCAGGTTCACTCAATGAAGCAAAGTTCGGTTTAATTAATCCTGGAACAAAGGTAAAGAAAGGCGAAGTTTTGTTTAAAAAAATCTAGTTTTTTTTTCGTTGGAAAGGGCGCATGCTTTTTCAGGTAAAGCGGCAGGTCTCCTGTTGAAAAGAGGGCCCTGTTTTTAGAAACCCCTTCCGGGAACCCCGCCTGTTTCAATGGGCGGAAGATGGTTTTCGCAGGTCGTTTGCGAAAAAAAAATTAGGGGGGCTTTAACCCGCCGTAGTTTAGCACTGGCCTGTTTTGTTTTCAGAAGGCCTGTAAACCGCGGTAGCCCAGATTGCAATCAGGGGGACAATCATTACAAACCCAAGCAGGGCTCCGCTTGAAATGAGGCCATCAGTTGTAACCTCAATGAATTCTCCGCCTTCACTGATGAAGGCGATTGTGTGGTCAACCAGCACCATTATGAATGTTCCCCACAGCATCAGGGCCAGCAAGTTAAGTTTGCGCTTTTTGCCCTTTGCCAGAAAATATGCGGCAGTAACTGCAACCGCTGCAATGAGTGTTGTAACGAGCCACATTTTTATTCCCCTACTTGCACCTGTTCACGCCCCGGATGCCCCCGCTGGCACAGCCTTTATTGCCATCATTTTTTCATAGGCAACAACGATCGCAATCCACCCCAAAACCAATGCAACCGTCATTGGAATTCCCACTGCAGCCATCTCCCCAAACATTGCCATCATGTCTGATTGGCTGCTCATTGCAGTCAAAAAAGGCGGCCAAAGAACAATTTCCTGGTGTGCGATATGCTCTGCGGTCAATGCCATTGCCCCCCCAAAAATCATGGTGTTCAGCCAGTTAACGTGCCATCGTTTTGGGAATTTCTTTCTGAAAACGGTTGTTATAACCCCTGTTGCAGCCGGCACCAAAAAACACGCCATCAAACCACCCTTTTATTGCAAAAACCATTTTTTACTTACACAGTAAAAAGCGAAGGTAATAAAAATCTGAATTTAGTAATACTTTTAATCTCATTTGTTAATACTGTTTCCAGGGGGTCTGCGGAATGGGAAAGGTTTCAAGGATTGCTGTTTCACTTCCAACGCCTTTGCTGGAGGAATTTGAGGGGCTTATTTCAAGGAAGGCATACCTAAGCAGGTCAAAGGCCGTTGGGGATGCAATAAGAACCTATGTTGCGGATAGCTCCTGGGCTGAAGGAAAGGGCTGCGGGCTGGGAATAATTGCTGTCCTTTATGATCACACGGCCAGGGGGGTTACCGAAAAAATAGTTGAAATACAGCACGCATTTCACGGATTAATTAACTCAAACACCCACCTGCATCTGGACAGGGAAAACTGCCTGGAGGTGCTAATAATCAAGGCTGACTCTAAAAAAATTAATTCCCTGGCGTCAAAACTTCAATCCTTGCGGGGGGTAAAGCAAACAAAATTAATTAAAATAAGCCCTTAAACTGAAAAGAGATTTTTTTTTTTAGCGTCATTTTTTTCTTGTGATTCTTGCCTCTTTTCCGTATCTCTGGTATTCCACATCTGTTCCTGAGGCAAGCCCTGAAATGTCCTTCGGTTTTGGGACGTCAAATGTCTCGTAACTCGCCAAATCCATTACCTGCACATTGTCTCCCATTGCCGCCACAACCTGCGCAGAGCCTTTAACTATTATCGGCACCTCCGCTTCGTCCCCTGTGGACTTTAAAAGCGTTTTTTTCACGTTCTGAAATACGCCCATTGCTGTCACCCTTGCCTTGGCTGAACCGTGCTTTCCGGGCTTGGATTTTTCTATTCCCGCAATCCTGCACACGGTTCCGTCTATAAGCAGGTAGCCGCCTTTTTTGAGCTGCCCGACCTTCACAAACCTTTTTTCCACTTCCATTTTCTCGCCCTAAGGTGAAAAATACAAGTTAAAAGAATTTAAATGGCTTTTGGCTTTGATTTGTTTTAGGGTTTTTTTTGAAGCCGGGCAAAATACGAAGAAAAAAAGCTTTTTGGAAGCGCATGCTTTTTTGGCGCAGACCGAAGGAAATTAAAACAAGGTTTGATTATTCCCTTAGAATAGTAAGGCACCCCGGCATGCGTAAGGGCATAGGCGGTCTTTTTGGCGGGCTTGAGGGAGTTAAGAGCTTAATTGTTGGTGAAGTCAAGTTTGTGGGGGTAAGGGACTACCAAGGAAAAAAGATCATTATTTGTGTTGGAAGGACGGGTCACGGCAGTCTTGCAAAAAAGCTTGTAAAAGTAGGGGTTAAACCGGAAATTGTCAAAGTATGGAGTGAAAGTTCCGGAATTACCCTTGAATCAGAGCAGCTGAAAAGGGTTAAACCGGAAATTGTCAAAGTATGGAGTGAAAGAGTGCAGCCCGAAAAAGGCGATTGGTATGCCTTCTCCGGAAGCTTCGAGAAACCGGACATACGCGGAGAGTTTGCTGGAGTGGAGCAATTTGGGATGTCTTACATTGATTGGGATGCAGTGCAGGAGACAATACATGCGCTTTACGGAAAAAAGGCAGGGTCGCTTGTGGTAAAGGAGCAAAGTAATTTTGGTATTTAGAACCAGGTTATTCCTTTTTATTTTGGTTTTTTTTCAGCATCCGTTTCCCGAAAATCAGCGCCAATCCGACTATTGCTCCGGCCACAATAAACAGCAGCATGAAGCCAGCGTTTTCAATTATTTTTGGCTCCAAAAGCAGGGAAAAACCGAGCTGCAGGATAATCAGGCCTGAAATGAGTTTCAGGCTTTTCACTCCCTCAACCCCGAATTTCTTTGAGCCGAGAGTTGAAGCGAAAACTCCCACAATCACTGCAAGCGGAACAACGTACATCACATTGTAGAAAACAAGGTAAAGGTAGTGATCAAAAACGGGCAGCCCCTTCAGCGTCAGGATTCTGGTAAAAATTATCGGAAAGCCCACGGTGCAGATGAGTTCGTAAAGGTTTACTGTGATTGCAATTAATATTGTCCCGGCCACCAATGCCTTAAAGCTGTCAGCCCTTTTTATTAAGTTGTTCACCCTTTCAGTGAACCGGATTTTTTGGCTTGTGGGAAGCGTTAATGAAACGCCTTTCTTGAAGAAAAAGAAGTCCTTTACGTTTATCAGCCCGGCAGCCACCGCAACAATTCCTGCAAAAACAGTAAGGAGCGTAAGCTCTCCGCCGATAAGGAAAACATTCAGCCAGGCCGCCATGAAAAGAAAGTAAATGAAGCCCGAAAAGAAAATGAAGATTGCCCCCACGATGATGATGCGTTTTTTTGAGCCCGCGGCCACGAGCGCGGCAAGCAGGAAAGTCAAAATAAAGATTGCGCACGGGTTGAAGCCGTCAGCCAGGCCGATAATGGCGGTTAAAACAGGCAGGGGCGTTTCCTGCAGGTTAACTTCACCAAAAAAAGGCAAATCAATTGTGTCCTTTTTTTCGCCGTTTTCCGCGCCGTTCCCTTTGCCTCCGTTTCCGCCGTTTGCGGGCGGAGTGAAACCTTCATTGAACTTCAAAACCCATGAATTCCCTATTTTTATTGCGTTCTCAAATTCAATTTCCCCTCCTGAAATCGGCGCGGGCTTAGCGTCAATTTCTTCAATACTGTATTCAGTTTCCTGAATCAGGCCTTCAATGTCTTCGGTGAAGAGAAGTTCCCTCAAAAAATCGCTTGAAACCTCGCCTTCCATGCCGACCCTAACCAAAAGCCTTCCTTTTCCCCAAACCTTCAGCGGGTTTCCCGCGGTCTTGCTTAAGTCAAGCTCCCCGAACCTTACCTGGTTTCCCACAAGGCACGGGTTTCCTTCCGTGACTTCCCCCAAATCAAGGCCCGGAACTTCAAGCCGCCCTGAAACGATTTTTTCAGGGGAAACAAACAGCTGCGGAACAGCGGGAATTGCCCCAAAAACCTGTGAATAAAAGCCAAGCAGGGCCGCATTGTCTTCGCCCCAGCCGCTGAAAACATATTCTATTATCACCAGATCACTGTGTTTTTCCGGCCATTCCTTTAAAACAACAGGGTCTGTCGCCTCGCAGTTGGGGCAGCCGATTGCAGTGAAGTAAACCAGGCATTTCTTGTTTTCCGTTTCTGCCGATGCGAAAGCAAAGGAAAAAAGCAGGAACAAAGCCGTGAATGCAAGAAAAGCCCGTGAATTCATGTTATCCATTATTTAGCTTGAGCAGTTTTTTTAATTTTTTCTGTTATTTCCCGGAATGTTTTCCTGTACTCAGGATTCAGTTCAGTTACGGGCTTCATTTTAATCGTTGAATCAACGAACTCCTTTCGGTAGGGAATTCTTCCGAGGACGGGAACGCCTTTTTCTTTCGCGTATTCCTCAATTTTTTTGCAGAACTTTTCATCCAAGTCAAACTTGTTTAAGACGATTCCGCAGGGAATTTCAAAGTGCCGGGCAAGCCATATTGCCCTCTTCAAATCATGCAATGCAGAGGGAGTGGGCTCTGTCACCGCAACTACAAAGTCCGTTCCCATGATGGATGCAATCACCGGGCATCCCACCCCCGCGGCGGAGTCAACCACCAAATGCTTTGCCTTGATTTTCTTCCCTATGCTGTCCGCGTTTTTCCTCACCTCCGCGACAACTTCCCCTGAGGCAAGCTCCCCCAGTTTCAGCTCCCCGGAAACAAGCTCAACCCCGTAGTTTTTTCCCGTGAAAACCGTGCCTATCTCTTTTTTGGTTTCCGTTATCGCGTTTTCCGGGCATGCAACCATGCACGCCCTGCATCCAATGCACAAGTCCTTCACGAACGCGGGAAACCTTCCCTTAACGAACACGATTGCGTCCTGCTTGCACACTTCAGCGCATTTCCCGCATTTCACGCATTTGTTGAAGTCCCATTTTGGAATGGGCTGGAAAAGTGTTTCAAATTTTTTTCTTTCAATTGAAAGCATTAAGTGGTCGTTAGGGCATTCCGCGTCCGCGTCGGCCAGAATTGTTTTCCCTTCTTTTGCCAGTTCAATCGCAAGGGAGGTCGCGACAATCGTTTTCCCTGTCCCGCCCTTTCCTCCGCTTACAGCAATTTTCATTTTTCCCGCCTCCTTTTTTTCACTTCCGCCAATTCAATCGGCTTAATTTCTTTCTTTTCCGATTCGTAAACCGAAACAACATTATTTAATCCGCTGAACGTTTCCTTGATTTTTTGCATTTCTTTCCTGCTTAAAGGGGCCGCTGCACAGGGCCTTAAAGGGGTGTTTAACTGCACTTCATCCGGCTTTAATTCTTTTGCAAGCCCGGCCATTTCCTGTGCAAAGCCTTTGTTTTCCTCCATAAACATCATCTGCAAGGCGAATTTTCCGGCAAAGTTTTCCCTGAATTCCAGCATTCCTTCAATCAGTTCCCTGAAACGGATTTTTTCGTGCGGCCGGTTTATTTCACTGAAAAGCCTTTCGTTTGGGGCGTCAAGTTTTGCCGCAACAACGTCAAATTCGTGCAGTGCCGCCGCCACTTTTTTTTTCCCCAAAAAAGAGGAATTGGTTAAAACGGCCAGAGGCAGGCCAAACCTTGATTTTATGAAGCCGGCCAGTTTGCCCAGGTTTTTTGCAAGTGTCGGCTCGCCTGTCCCGGAAAAAGTGATTATGTCCGCTCTTCCCACGAAAGCGTTTTCGTCTTTTTCCCTTATTGACCTCAAATCTTTCCTTAATTTTTCCGCTGAAACAAATTCTTTTTTTTCAACTGTTTTTTTTCCGCCCCTTAGCTGGCAGTAAATGCAGTCAAAGCTGCAGGCCTTTTTTTCCCTGCAGATCGGGTCAATTCCCAGTGACCTCCCCAACCTCCATGAGGAAACAGGGCCGTAAATTGAGTTCATGTTTCCCTGTGCTCCTCGCAGATGTCCTCCGGGCCGGCTTTCTCGAGTTTCCTGCTTTTCCAGAGCTCAAATATGTCTTTGACTGTTTCAGCCTGGCAGACAAAGGCGTCTATCCCTATCTCCCTGAACATGTTCAATGCCCTTGGGCCAAAACCGCGGCAAAGCAGAACATCCACGCCTTTTTCCTTCAGCAGTTCCGGAGGAAGCCCTGTTCCGCCCATGTGCTCTGAGGTGTTGTCAATCACTTCCGCCAGTTTTCCGTTTTCATCCAGCAAAGTGTAGGTTTCGCACCTGCCAAAATGCTCTGCAACCCTTTCATCCAAGCCTTTTTTTCCGTTAGTTGGAACGGCTATCAGCATTTTTTTTTCCTCCTTCACTTTTTTTCCTTCATGAACATTTCCAGCGCCTCTTTAACTGTTCCGCCTGCATTGTACACTTCAACCCTGAACTGGTTCAATACATCCTTTGCCCTTGGCCCGAGGTTTCCTGAAATAATTGCCTCTGCGCCCTTGTCAACCACGGCCTGCGCGGCGCTTATTCCCGCTCCGCCGGGCTGGTTTGCGTAAGTGTTTTTCATTGCCTCAAACCCCTTTATTTCGCCGTTTTCCACTTCAGCTATGATGAAGTACGCGCACCTTCCGAAAACACCGTCAACCGCGCTCTCCAATTTTTTTCCTGTTGAACTTACCGCTACCTTCATTTTTTTTCACCCCCTAAGCATTGTTGTTCCGCATTCCTTGCATTTCCTGTTTGTGCAAGGCTCGCCTGTAACCTTTTCTTCCTCGTGCCCGCAGTTTGGGCAGACGCATGCCCCGCCAGGGCCCGCGCCAAAGCCTCTTCTTCCTCTGCCTGCACCCATTCCTGCTCCCCTGCCTCTTCCAATAAAAGTGGTTTCAGCCATCCTGAAATTACCTCCTTCAATTTTGATTGCCTTTCCGTTAACCAGTGCGTCCGCAATCTTTTTCCTTGCGCCTAAAACCAGGCGGTGAAAGGTGGGCTGTGAGATGTCCATTTTTTTTGCGGCCTCTTCCTGTCCCAGCCCAAGCAAGTCCTTGAGCCTCACTGCCTCAAACTCGTCCACTGTAACCACGGTTTCTTCCAGGCCAGCCATTCTCACGCCGATTGGCTTGAAGTAGGTGACATTCGGCTGGAACATCACCCTGCGGAAAAGCCTTGGCCTCGGCATTCACTCCCCGCTTTCCAGCTCTTTAAGCCTTTTTTCAAGCTCTTTTTTTTCCGCTTCCAGAACCCTTTTTTCTTCGGCCCTTGAAAGGTTAACCGGTTCTGCAGGAGCCGATTGCATTGCTCTCCATCCGAATCCTCTTCCAAAGCCCCTGCCGTAGCCTCTGCCCAGGCCTCTTCCAAGGCCTGCGCCTCTGCCGTATCCTGCGCCGTAACCTGTTCCGGTTCCGCACGGCCCGAGCCCGCGGCCGGTCAGCCTGCCTCTTCCAAGCGGTCCAGTCATATCAAATCCAGGCATAATTTCACCTCCAATAAAATTAAAACCATGTAATGAATATATATTCATAATAGTATTTAAACCTTTCGGGGTCCGCTGTCAATTAACAGCTTTCCCCTTTCCTGCAGTGAAAGGGAATAAAAATCTTGGTTCATTAAATCCATTCTAACACACTCTGATATCACACATATTACACACATCTATATGGCGAAGGGTTTATAAATAGATGTGTGTATTATTACACACATGGGTAACATTAAAATGCAAGTTGTTGTAGATGAGGAATTAGCCAGAAAATTCAGAGAAAAAGCCGGGCAAAAATTCGGTGCAAGAAAAGGGACTATCAGCAGGGCTTTTTCCAAAGCTTTAGAAGAATGGATAAAAAAGAACAGCCACTAGCCATGTGTGTAATTTGTGTATGGTTTAGATAGAAATAAATATGACAACATACACTAGATACTTACGACTTTGGGCTTGATGTCGATGGTGATGTGATGTTTGGCATTTTTGAAAAGAAAGAATTTGAGCAACCAGTAAGGGTGGAGTTGCAAATACCTGAAGGCTCCAAACTGCTTAAAACAACCAAAACAATTGGGCAGTTGAAGGAGAAATACCCGAAATTGGAATTTGTTAAATATATCTACATTGACCCAACAGATGGGATGTTGAAAGGAGTTAATCCCTCGGGCAATATCCCACTCGTAGCTAAATCAAATATTACGGTTGCCGGAAATTTAAGCGAAATTATCAAATTTTCAAAAATAGCTGTTTCTAAAGAATAAAGAGTTGCCTAGATGTATGTTTTAAGTATATTTCCAATAACAAAAAACGAGAAAAACATCCCGCTAATTTTAGAAGAATTTAAGCAAACTATTGCACCGACCTTGCATAAATTGGGTGCAGAAAAAATAGAAATAAGATTTCCCCCTCCGGATTACACATATGTTCCATCAGAAGGCGCATTACTGGGGACTACAAAAGGAAAAGGAATACTGGATGTCTTAAAGAATACTCCCGTTAAGCCTGACTATATTTTGGTTTGTGATGGTTCTGGAAAAATACCTTATTCAAAAACAATAGAGATGTTTAGGGAACTAGTTTCAGATTCAAGCATCAACTGTATAATGGCTAATAGAATAGGACAAAACAAAGCAATTTCTCCAATTAGGTATTTTATAGAGTGTTGGGAAGTGTATTTACTAAGAAGTCATTTTAATTACCAAAAGGAAATTCCAGATGGGCAATGTGGTTTGTGGGGATTTTACGCAAAAGAGATTAAAGGAGAAAAAGACAAAACAGAGATTTTTCTAAGTGCCGAGGGCTACGATATTGAAATTGACTTATTAAGTGAATGCTTAGAAAAAGAAATCGAATTTTCATTTGTAGATGTAGAACTAAAAATTGACCCGGCTACCATTACTACTTTATTTACTCCTACGGATAACATTAAGAAAATGAAGTTTCTTCTTAACAAATACCCTATGATGCGGGGAAAACTAATCAGCCATTTGACTGACTATACAAAATTAAACCTCCTGTCAAACTTTCAAGAAGACGAGCAACAAACTTGGAAAGAATACTGTTCTGAAATCAAAAAATTAGCCCAACTATAGGTCACCCCAATTTTTCTTTTTTTTGGAAAGCCCTAAATAGGGGAAAACACTCTAATCCTAATGGCGAAACCCGTTTAGGAGGTTGAATGGAATGGGTCTAAGACCAAGAAAGCGAGAGCCCTTAAGGACCCAAAGAACTTCCGATTAAATGACATTAATACAATGGATTCAATACAAACAGGAAAAATAACTGAGGCTCACGGATACCTCTTTGGAGTTCACGAAGCCGGCTTTGAAACACACAGAAGAGTTAGAGGCGCTCAACACATTGGAATGTTGGTAAAAGGCGAAAGGACTACTAACTAGCACGTTGACAGAAGAAAAAGGAAAGGTTCTATTGCGGACAGAAAAAAGTGAACCAAAACCCTTGTCCCTTTCTCTTTTTCCAAGCTCCGATTTGACACTCTTTTTACGCTCCGACTCTCTGACAATGCCTTTCGGGGGGCTTTGTCCAGGAATCGGCATTTTTTTGGGTGTTGATTATTCTCGGTGCGGGGAAATCCTGACAACCCATTTGGAAGCCTATGGGCCGTATCTTGCGTCAGAATAATGTTTTTTAACGCCCTTCAGCTTTTCCGTCAGCCAGCCGTTTTTTGTTTTGTCTCTTGAATCAAACCTTGAAACATAGGGCTTGATGTCCAGCAAAGGCGTGCCGTCAACAATGTCAACTTCGCTTACATGCAAAACCCTGCCTGACACTTTTTCCAGCTTAACTACGGAAACCCCTATTGGATTCGGCCGTTTTGGGGAGCGGATGGCAAAAACCCCGTGCTCTTTGTTTTCCAGGAAAGGCCTGCCTGACAGGGAGAACCCTTTGGACAAATGAAAATGGTAAACCAAAATAATGTGGGAAAAGCCTTCAAGGTCCTTTAAGCCCTTTTCATACTCCGGAAAGACCTCCACTTTTCCATGGGAATCTTTTGACAAGGCCCCCTGAATGGGCACGCCTTCCCTTTGCCTGTATTCTGAGTGGATGATTCCGACCGGCGAATAAGTTATTTTTTCCGCCATCTTCTTCACATAATTGTTGTGCAAGCAAAAACTTAAATTCATGCGCCGGAAAGCAGCTTTTCTCGAAAACCCCTGGCAATCTCAAATGAAAACGCTTGGCACGGGAAAAAGGTTGAAATCCATTTTAAATACCTTTTCCTGCTTATTCACTATTTATTGCTTTGATTATTGCCGTAAAACCCTTTTTTGGGGTGGTTTTTGTTGTTTAATGGGCTTAAGAACAGGTTTGGGGGGGCAAAAAAAGCCGAAGAAAAGGCTTTGGCGGTTTACGTTGACGGCCCCAATATTTTAAGGAAAGAGCTGGGAATAGACTTAATGGAAGTCAAAAAAGCCCTTTCAAAGTACGGGCAAATCAAGATAGGAAAAGTTTTTTTGAACCAGTACGCCTCAAACAAGTTGGTTGAAGCCGTGGTAAACCAGGGCTTTGAATCAGTGATAACCGTGGGAGACATTGACGTTTCAATGGCAGTTGACGCGACAGAAGCAATATTCAATGACTCGATTTCAGGGATAGCGTTTGTCACCCGGGACTCCGACTTCCTTCCCGCAGTCATTAAAGCCAAAAGATTCGGAAAAGACACGATAGTCATTCTTGCCGAGGAAGCCAGCGCAGCAGCATTAAAGAACACCGCGGACACGGTGATTGTAATGGGAAACAGGAAAGGGATGTGAAAAAAATGAAGCTTCCGCCGGGAAACGCGGTAGAGCAAGGGCTTCAGGTAAAGAAAACAAATTTCACGGAAAAAACGCGTTCACTGATGGAAAACGAGTTCTCCGGCTACGTTGCTCTCACGATTGAAGGCTTTGAGGGAATGGAGGAAGCAATCCTCATACTGAAAAGCGGAAGCCTTCTTGCAGCCTCTTACTCTTACCTGAACTTTGATGTAACGGTTTACGGCGACTACGCTTTGCCCCAGGTTGTGAACGCCGCTTCCGCGGAACACGGAATAATGGACATAGTGGCGTTAAGCGCCTCGCAGGTTGACCTGATCACAGCGTTCCAGGAGAAATCAATTTTAAGGAAGGTTTCCTCGCTCAAGGATTTGGAGAAAATGACAAGAAAAAATTTTACTGACGCTTACGCAGGAAAAGTTTTGGAAAAAGTGAGGGAAAAGTCCCCGGGAAAAGATGACGTGCTGAAAAAATTCGGGTTAAGCGGAATACGCGGAGGAGAAAAGTGAATGCGCGCGGGAACAATTTTAAGGGGGATTGCAGGAAAGGTTTTGGGCATTGACGATACCCGCAAACCGGTCTCCCAGTTCAACGCAATAACCGACATCCTTTCCAGGCACCGCTTTGATTTGGAGAAAGAGGAAGCAAAGGAAATGCTTTCCGAGCTGAAAAAAAAGCATTTGGTTGACTCAATAACTGTGGCAACAAAACACGGTTCCCCCCTTCTTTCCACCCACAAAGAGGACAGCCTTAAGGAGGTAATCACCGGAACAGCGTTGTTCAATTACGTGCGGTCCGAGTTTCCGGGAAGCAACACAGTGCTGGTGAGGGCAAAGGACTGGGTGATGCTTATTCCTTCCCGGGAAAAAGTTTACATAGTCAGGGCGGGCTCAAACCTTTCCCCCGTGGAGTTAAAGGCAATAGCGAAAGACGTTGAAAAGTTTCTCGCAAAAAAGGGACAAGGTTTATAATAAGAAATATGTTCTAAGGATTTAAAGGAGCAAAACCAAAATGGGCACTGTTTACACGATTGCGTCGGGAAAAGGCGGAACAGGGAAAACCACTTTAACCGCCAACCTTGGAATTTCCCTTGCTTTCCGAGGAAAAAAGGTTCTGCTGATTGACACGGACATCGCGATGGCAAATTTGAGTTTGCTGCTTGGAATGCATTCCTCGCCAATAACCCTGCATGACGTTTTGCTCGGGGAAAGCGCAATCCAGGACGCAATCTACGACGGCCCCGGAGGAGTTAATTTCGTGCCTTCGGGCCTGAGCCTTGAATCCTACCGCAGGGTTGATTCGGAGAGGCTGGAAACAATTATTGCGGTCGTGAAAGACCAGTACGACTACATTTTGCTTGACGCGCCTGCGGGAATAGAGAAAAACGTGATGAGCTCGATTGCCGCGGCAGACCAGGTTTTGTTGATTTCCCAGCCCAACCCCCCGAGCGTTGCGGACGCATTGAAAACAAAGATTGTCGCCCAGCGCCTTGGCGGAAATCCGATTGGAATAGTGATGAATTTTGTGCGCGGGGAAAAAGGGGAAATAAGCGATGAGGACATAATGAAGATGCTGGAGCTTCCAATTTATGGAATAATTCCCTACGACGATGAAGTCAGGAAAAGCTTTATGCAGGAAAAAATCATGCCCGTAATACTGAGAAAACCGCGTTCGCCTGCCTCTGCGGCAATATCAAAAATTGCGCTGAAAATTAGCGGTGAAAAAGTTGAATTTGAGAGAAAACAAGGGGAAAGCGCGCTGAAAAGGTTTTTAAACAAGTTATCCTCAATCTTTAAACGGGGGGAAAAGAAACCCAAAGAAAAAGACGTGGTAAAAGAACTCGAGGAAAGGAAAAAGTCACGGGGAGAAACAGGCAAAGAAGACAGGGAAGTTTTGCCTGAAATTGACTCGGAATTCATTGAAGTGGGAGGGAAAGAATGACTACAAGACCATTTGACTTGCTGAACGATTCAGTGGGTAAAGGCGTTTTGGTTGTGCTGAAAGGCAGCGTGCAAATACGCGGAACACTGAAAGCCTTTGACGTGCACATGAACGTTGTGCTGGAAGACGCGGAAGAACTGGAAAACGGGGAAACAAAAACCAAGTACGGAAAACTCATTCTCCGCGGCGACAACGTGATCCTCATCTCGCCGTAAGGAAAACCATTTTTAATACTAGTTTTAATGGATTACTTAGAGGGCCCTTAGTGTAGTGGTAACACGCATCCTTGGCATGGATGAGACGACGGGTTCGATTCCCGTAGGGTCCATTTGGCTGTCACGGTCAGCCAGCACCCGTGTCCTACCCCCTACGCATTCGCTCCGGGGGTAGATCTGCTCGCCCTTTGGGCTCGCTTTCTCCTTGATTCCGCTTCTACAAAACCTTTTTAACCCCTAAAACAGTAAATACTGTGAAATGGAAAAACAAGAGCAGCTCCTTGAAAGCATAAAAAAACTTCTTTCCCTCGGAGTGTCGGAAGACGAAATAATGGTTAACCTTAAAAGCGTGGGAATGAGCGAATTTGACGGAAAAATTCTTTTAAGGCAAGCCAAAGGCGAAAGGCCGGATGAAAGCAAAAGCCTTGTGGACCGGGTCGTGGAAGAGGTTACCGCCAGGCAGGCAAAAGAACTGAAGAAAATGGAGAAAGAAGAAGAAAAAAACGTGGAGCAGGAGCAAAAGCTCAGGAAAGCCATAAAAGAAATAAGGGAAGAAAAATCCCTGGACACGGCTTCAGAAGACGCCTCATTGGAAGACGAGCTCTGGAAAAAAGGCATCCTAAAGTCAGTGGACAAAAAGGTTTTGGGGGTTGAAAAAAAGGTTGACGTGCTTGAATTGAAGCTGGAGGGAATAGTTGAAGAAAAGCTTGACTCCCGTTTGGGGAGAATGCGGTCAGCCCTTGAACAGCAAATCAATTCCCTTTCCGTTGAACAGGAAAACAAGTTCAATGAATTGAAGGCAATGACTGAATCAGGGCCCGCTTCAAAGGAAACTTCTTCACCGGCGTCCAAGCCGAAAATTGAAAAAGAGCTCAAGGCCTTGGAGAAAAAAAGGCAGGAAATTGAAAACGAGCTCCAGGGAATGATGATTAAATTCAGGGCGGACTCCGCTCTTCTCCTCAAAAGCACGCAAAAAAAGGTGGATGAAATTGACGCAAAGCTTTCAAAGGCGCTTTCCCGCGAGGCAAAAACGCCGGCAGGAAAGCCTTCAGCCATTTCAACCGCCGCAGACGGGGAATTCAAGAAACAGGTGAGCGAAAAAATCGCGCAACTCATTGAATTAAGCCAGGAAGGCGACAAGGAAACAATTGACGCGCTGAAAAAAACCTCCACGGAAATCCAGTCACTGAAAAATGAAATGGATTCCCGCATTGCGGAAGTGGAAACCGGGGCGGAAAAGCTGAAAGGCTCGCAGGAATCATTGAATTTGCTTTCAACGCAAATAAAAAATGAAATGGAAAACCATAAATCCGAGTTGAAAAACTTTCTCGCAAAAGAGGTTACCGCCTTAAGCGACGAATCCAAAAAGGAAATGAACCGGTTTTTTGAGCAAAAAAAACAAGAGCTTTCCGCTCTGCAGTCCGGTATGATAAAGGAAGAGGACATTGAAAGGCTGAAAAAGCAGATGGAGGAAATGGATTTATTCAAGGGCCAGTTCATCAAGGTAGTGGAAAAAAACGTTGACATGATGAAGAAAACAAGGGAAGACATTTTCGCTAAAATGAATGCCCGCACGAAAAGCATTGACGAAAAGGTTTCCGAGGTTGACGAAAAACTCCGCGAGCTTGAGGAGTTTGAGAAAAAGTTCGCGGAAGAAATGGGCTTTGCGTTGGAGAATTTAACAAAAAAAACCCGGGAACAGGAAAAAAAAACCGAGAAAAAAACGCTCGCCCAAACCAGGAAAATGGGCAAAGCCCTTTCAAGGAAGCTCTCCAAAGTGAAAAAAAA
Source organism: uncultured archaeon (assembly GCA_964442255.1). Classification (GTDB taxonomy): domain Archaea; phylum Iainarchaeota; class Iainarchaeia; order Iainarchaeales; family 1-14-0-10-31-34; genus CAYTYC01. The sequence goes on from CAYTYC010000001.1 coordinate 29,825, forward strand.
GAAGTAGTGAGTGCAGGCACTTTCCCAATATTTATAACCCATTGTGACGCAATGGGTTGACGTATCTCGGTGCTCCCGCCCGAAAGCGGGAAATGGGCCCAACCGGAGTCGAACCGGCGACCTTCACCACGTCAAGGTGACGTCATGCCACTAGACCATGGGCCCGAAAACCTAAGAATTCTGGGCACTTAATTTTTTTAACTGCTCGCATGCCCTGCACTCCGCCTTGCCTGAAGGGGAACCGCATTCTTTGCAGTAACGTACAGCGCCTTTTCCTGCCTTTTTTTCCAAAAATGGTTTAAGTTCGTTGAAGGAGCGCATCACCTTGAATTTTGTTCCCGGGAGCGAGGACTCCATTTGGTTGAGGATTGAACGGAAATGGTTTCTTTTCGCCATGTGCGAGAAAGGGCAGCATTCTCCGGAGTAATGATTTAATTCAAGGAAATTCACGTATGCTGTTACTTCCTGTTCCGGTATTTCGTACAGGGGCTTAATTCTGGGGACAAAACCCTTTACTTCTTTTCCTCCGCTGATTGCACCCAGGCGCGCCATCCTTGTCCAGTCGTTTTCAAAGAAGTTCATTAAAATGCTTTGCGCCTCGTCATCCAGGTTGTGGCCTGTCGCGATTTTATCCGCCTTTATCTCCGCGGAAACCCTGTTCAAAAGAAACCTTCTCATCGGGCCGCAAAAACTGCAGCTGCTTCCCAATTCCTTGTCCCCGGAAACCTTTTTCATCACGTCAGTCATCTTCAATCCAAACCGGTTCTTGAATTTTTCCACCCTGTACTCCAATCCCCATTCTTCGCAGTTTTTCACCGCAGCCTTCAGCGCCTTGTCCCTGTATCCCTTTATTCCTTCATCCAGCATTACCGCAACAAGGGAATTGGTTTTTGAGTAAAACTTGTTCAAAATGTATGCCGTGGCTGTTGAGTCCTTTCCTCCGCTCAACCCTATTGCGATTTTTTCCCCCCTTTTGATGAAGCGGTTTTTTCCAATGGTCTTTTTTGCCCTCTTTTCAGTGAATTCAATGAAGTGCTCCCCGCAAAACCTGTGGGGGCCGTAAGCGAGGGAAATCTTTGCCTGCAGTGAACAGCGGTTGCATTTCATTATTGAAGAGGGTTAACCAAAGGTTTAAAACCCGTTGCCATGAATATTATTTGAGTTTTTTTAGGCTGATTTTAAGGCAAAAAAACGGTTCAAATCAGTGGTTTTAATGGGTTTTTCTTCACAACTGCAGAAAACATTTGAAAAGGAATTCGCAAAGGAAAAGGACGACTTTTATGATTACAGGTCCCTTTACAGGGAACGCCTGATTAACTTCAGGAAATCCAAGGAATCGGTTGTCAGGGTGAAAAAGCCCACAAACCTTTCCCGCGCCAGAAAGCTCGGCTACAAAGCCAAAAAAGGGGTATTGGTTGTAAGGGTCAGGGTGAGGAAGGGTTCGGGAATGCATCTCCGACCAAAGCGCGCGAGGAGGCCGAAGAGAATGGGGGTAAGCAAGCTTTCCAGGAGGATTTCAATCCAGAGCATTGCGGAACAGCGCGCCTCAAGAAAGTATCCGAACTGTGAAGCCCTGAATTCTTATTTTGTCGGGGAAGACGGAAAAAGCAAGTACTTTGAAGTAATTTTGGTGGACACTTCCGCGCCCGAAATATTGAAGGACAAAAAGCTTGAATGGATTACTTTTCCAACCCAAAGGGGCAGGGCTGAAAGGGGATTAACATCTTCAGCGAAGAAAAGCAGGGGTTTGAGGAAGAAAGGCAAGGGCGCCGAAAAGGTCAGGCCCTCCCAGAGAGCCAAAAAACGCAGGGCAAAGTAACTATTTAATTTCTTTTACCCTATTTTTTGATTGAAATGATTGACTTAATTTACGCGGAAAACTTTCCGTTAAAGGAAGCCGTTTCCGCCGCAAAAAAGCTGGGCATCAAAAGATTAATTTTAGCCAAGCATTTTTCCCCGGAAAAAGAATTAACCGGCTTGAAGAAAGAAGCCTCCGCAATAAAGTTTCCTTTTTCTTTTTGCCATCTTGCTGAAAACCCGAAGGAAGTGAACAGCTTTAAAGGCAAGGCGGATTTTCTTGCAATAGTTGGCGGTGATGTTTCCTCAAACAAGTTTGCGGTATCCAACAAACAAGTTGATTTTCTTTTAGAGCCTGTTTCTCCGGGAAGGCTAACAGTTGACACCGGGCTTTGCAGGACAGCGAAAGACAATTCAAAGCCTTTGGCCTTCACTTTATCCCGGTATTTGAATGCCTCCCGCGGGGAGAGAGTGGGGCTGTTCAGGAACGGCTTTTTTTCGGTCAAGCTTTTGAAAAAGTTCAGGGTGAACGCGCTGTTTTTCAGCGGAGCAGGGAAAAAAGAGGAAATGCGCTCCGCAGAAGAGCTGAAGGCTTTTGCCCGGCTCCTTGGCTTTTCGGAAAAGCAGGGCGAAAGGTTTATTGAAAGTTTTGGTGAAGGATTTTTGGGTGAAAAACTGTATGCCCGGGCCTAAAAATAAACAGGCGGGAACTAAGCTGATTAAACAAAAAAGGGTCAAAGAGGCGAAGGCTGAAAAACTTAAGAAGGCGCAGGCGATAAGGCAGCTAACTTTTATAAGGGAAAAAATCATTGAAATTCTTGCAAAACACGGCAATGAAAGGCTGTCACACTTTCTTTTGGCTCCGGAAAAGGATTTCCATATGCACAGAAAAGTTTTGCTTTTGAATGATTTGGACAAGGCAGGTAATTTGGGGGGAATTTCAAGGAGCTGCTGGAGCATGTTTTTGCTTATTCGCAGACCCTGCACACAGGCAGGATTGCAGACAAAAAGATGGGGGAAAGAATAACGGCTGAACGGGCCCTTGCCGGCTACTACGATGCAGGCCCCTTGATTGAAAGGCTGAGAATAATAAGGGACTTCAGTAGGGACGCGCCTAAATTTGACCAAAAATCCTACAAGCGTGTCGCCAGGGCGGTGGCGCAAAGCCACATTGGCAGGATAAGCCCAATGAAGAGAAGATATTGGGAGAAAACTTACGAGAAAATGCTTGAAAACACGAAATTCAGGGAATATGCTGAAAAAATGGAAGAGCATTATAGAAAAAAAGCAACTGCAGACATTCACGGCACCGACAGAAAAAAAGGCAAAAGTTAGGGAAGATACTTAAGCTTTTTTGAAAGGAAAGGATTAAATGAACCTTTACTTATTTTACTCATTTAAGGTGGTTGGATGGTTAACATGACTATGGCTGTTCCTGAAAGACTGCATCGGCTCATGAAAAAACATTCTGAGATTAAGTGGGCTGAAGTGGCTAGAAAGGCGATAGAAAAAAAAGCAATGGAGCTGGAAGAAGAAAAAATGCCGTGGATGAAGCATGCCCACGAGCACGCAGTGAAAAGAGGCTGGAGCGAAGCGCATGAACTCTTCGAGTTTTGAGCAGGGAGAAATTGTTGTTGCGCCTATTCCTTTCTCGACATTCTTGGCTGGAAAAATTCGCCCCGCGCTTGTGTTAAGCAGGAAGGAATACAACAACAAATCAGAGGACATTATAGTGTTAAAGGTCACGAGCAAGGGAAAGGATTACCCGTTTGATGTTGTGTTGAAAGAAAAGGATTTGAGTTCAGGAAAACTAAAGCACGAAAGCGTAATCCAGGCGGATTTTCCGGTGATGGTAGAAAAAACAAGCGTTAAAGAAAGAGTTGGCAAAATCTCCAACCAAAAACTCAAAGAAATAAAGCAAAAACTGAAGGAACTGTATCAATTATGAAGCAGTTGAAAAAATCCCTGAAGCCAATTCCGCTCTCGCTTAGGGACAAGAAAAGGTATGTTTCATTCACTTTCGCTGAAGGCGGAAAATTTTCGGAGAAAGAAGTGCGTGAGGAAGTGAACCGGGTTTTCTACCACTTGTTTGGGGAAATAGGCCTTGCGAGGAAAAATTTCCAGTTTGTTTCCTTCAACGAAAAAACCCAAAAAGGAATACTGAAATGCAGGCACACCGAGGTTGAGGACGTTAAGGCAGGCGTGCTGTTCGTGAAAGAAATTGGCGGAAAACCCGTTCTCCCCGGGATTCTAAGGGTAAGCGGCTCAATCGGAAAGCTTAAGAAATAGTTTTTTCTTTTGTCAGCCGGTTTTTCTGCCCCCTGGCCCGCAAACCGCGGCACCCGCAAACCGCGGCACCCGCAAACCGCGGCAGTCTTGTCTTATCTTTTAACCATCTATCGAAAAAAGGTAAGATTTAAATATTTTTTGTGCATTTGTTTGTTCGGGTGATTGCGATGGAGACAATAACTTTGTCCAAAAAATTTCAGATTGTTATCCCCAAAAAGACCAGGGAAGGTCTTGGGCTGAAAGCAGGCCAAAAGCTTGTGCTTCTTGAAAAAGGAAACAGTGTTGAGCTCGTGAAAATAGGAAACATAAAGTCAGCAATGGGGATGGCGAAAGGCGTTTCCGTCAAAGGCCTGAGGGATGAAAGTGAACGTTTTAGTTGACAGCAGCATATGGATTGAGTATTTTGCAAAAGGGGCCAAAGCCAGGAAAGTTGCCGGCATAATTCATAATGCAAACAAACGAACCTACAAGACGCCTTCGATTGTTCTGTTTGAAGTGTATAAAAAAATAAAAAAAGACCTGAATGAGCAGGTGGCGAATGAAGCAATAGCCCACATTATTGATTTAACGGAGATAATACAATTGGATGCGAGGCTGGCGGTGCATGCAGCAGAAGTAAGCCTTGGGACAGGGCTTGCGATGGCTGACGCAATCATTAAGGCGGCTGCAGAATTGAATGACGCCGAAATAAAGACCATGGACAGGCACTTCAAGGGCTTAAACGGGGTTGGTCTGGTGTGATGAGTAAATCCTAACCTACATGGTGCAGGGGGGCAATAGGGTGAGGGGTTAATGAAAACCTGAAGGCAAGCGGGTTGGTTGGAAAGCTCAAGAAATGAGGGAAGACGGGAACCTTTTAAAGCTTATTCTTATTAGATTAGTTAGTCCGGAAAGAAAGGAAAAAAGAGGTGTTTTATTGTACCCGGGTTCTAGAAGTGCGGCTTACGACAGGGTTGCGACGATGTTCAGCCCGGACGGCAGGCTATACCAGGTTGAATACGCGTCAAAAATCGTTGACCAGGGAACGCTTGGGGCTGCATTAATTTACGATAAAGGCGTTTTGTTTGGCGCTGACAAGAAAGTCACTTCAACCTTGATTCTGCCGGCAAGCATTGAAAAAGTCTTCAAAATAGACCAGCATGTCGGCGCAATAAGCTCGGGGTTGGTGGGGGACGCAAGAAGGCTTGTGGATATTGCAAGACAGGAAGCGCAGGAAAACCAGATGTTTTACGAGGAACCAATCCAGGTTGAAACACTGGTTAAAAAGGTTTCAGGAATAAAGCAAATCTTCACCCAGTACGGCGGAATGCGGCCGTTTGGAGTGAGCTTCATTATTGGCGGGATTGACACCGACGGAAAAAAGAAGGTATTTGAAACCGAGCCATCAGGCGCACTTGCGGAGTACAAGGCAATTGCAATCGGGAAAGGAAAAAAAGAGGCAATGAAGGTTTTGGAGAAAGGCTACAGGGACAAAATGGCTTTCGCGGACGGAGTAAGGCTTTTAATGGAAACAATTAAGGCGGGATTGTCGGAAAACGAAAAATTTGACATCAACAGGCTGGATTTTGCGTTCATTGAATCCGGAGGCGAATTCCGGAGAATGGCCACTTCGGACTTGAATTCTGTTTTAGGGAAAAAATCTTGACTTTTTTAGGGTAATTTATGGTAAAACTCGAGGAAGCCGTAATCGCACGGCTTGAAAAGGAAGGCGAAAAATTCGAGGTCCTGGTTGATCCTGACTTAGCAATGGAACTAAAAAAAGGCGAAAAAGTGGACTTCAATGAACTGCTTGCATCAGACGAAATATTCAGGGACTCCAGGAAAGGGGAAGAGGCAAGCGAAGAAAAACTGAAAAATTTTTTTGGGACAGCCGAAGTCAATGAGGTCGCGGAAAAAATCGTTAAAGAGGGAAGGGTTCAGCTTACAACCGAACAAAGAAAAGAAATGCTCAAAAAGAGGAGAACCGAAGTGATTTCGCTGATTGCAAGAAACGCATTGAACCCGCAAACCAATTCTCCGCACCCAAGGCAGAGAATTGAAAACGCATTGGAGGAAGCGAAAGTGCAAATTGACCCCGCGAAGCCGGCCTCCGAGCAGGTGAAAGAAATACTGAATGAAATAAAAAAGCTCATCCCGATTTCGTTTGAAAAATTGAGGGTCGCGGTGAAGGTGCCCGCGCAGTTCGCCGGCCGTGCTTCACCGATCCTCCACAACTACGAGCTAAAGCAGGAGGAATGGCAGAAAGACGGCTCATTGGTTGTGGTATTGGAATTGCCCGCGGGATTGAAGGCGGATTTGTTTAACGAATTAAATCATTTGACGCACGGGGAAGTTGAAACAAAAATAATTGAACAGTAAGGGAGTTGAAAAAAAAGTGAAAAAAGTTGTTGTGCCCGGGGAATTAATTTCCGAGGAAAGAAAAAAAATCGGAGAAAATGTTTTCGTAAGGGAAGGAAAAATTTATTCAAGTGTTCTGGGGCTGACTGATGAGTCTTCCCCTGTTGCGGGGGTTGTCCCTTTGGAAGGAAGTTACCGTCCCGCGGAAGGGGATTTGATTGTCGGGGTGGTTGAAATGGAGACCTTTGCGGGATATTTGGTTAACATCAACACCCATGCATGGTCGTTTCTGTCCAAGGAATCCCTTCGCGAGCCCCTGAAGCCGGGCTCAATTGTTTCCGCGCAGGTTGCAAGGGTGAACGAAGTGAACGAAGTTGACCTGGACAGGCCAAGGGTCTTTTACGGCGGGGAAATAATCAAGGCGACTCCGGTAAAGGTTCCGAGGATTATTGGAAAAAACGGCTCAATGCTGAACGTTTTAAAGGACGGAACCAAAAGCAGTTTAATGGTGGGAAGAAACGGGTTTGTCTGGGCGAAAGGCGGGAACACCGCGCTTCTTGCAAGGTCGCTGGAAAAAATCCAGAAAGAAGCCCACCACGGAAACCTGACAAACTCCATTGAATCATTTTTGAAGAAGGAAGGAAGTGAGAAATGATGGCGAAAAAAGAGGAAAAAATTGAGTACGTGAACAAGAAGGGCCTTAGGCTTGACGGAAGAAAGCCGGAAGAATTAAGGGAATTGAAGATCACCGCATCAGTTCTGCCTAATGCGGACGGAAGCTGTTACCTTGAATGGGGCCAAAACAAGGTTTTGGCGGGAGTGCACGGCCCGAAGGAAGTGATTCCAAAGCACATGTCAAATCCGTACAAGGGAATAATTAAATTTGAGTACAGGATGGCGACCTTTTCTGTTCCCGACAGGAAAAGCCCGAAGCCCGGGAGGAGGGACATTGAAATAAGCAAGGTATGCGGGGAAGCGCTCTCAAAGGCGGTGATGCTGGAAAAATTTCCTAACACCGCGCTTGAAGTTTGGGTTGAAATTTTGGACAGCAACGCGGGAAGCAGGGTTGCGGCCTTGACTGCGGCAAGCGTTGCCTTGGCTGATGCGGGCATTCCTATGACTGATTTGGTTTGCGCGTGCGCGGCCGGAAAAGCCGGGGGAAAAATAATCCTTGATTTGAACAAAGACGAAGAGGACGCGCCCGACGCGGTGGACATGCCTCTTGCAGTCCTGCCGAATTCAGGGGAAATCGTTTTGCTTCAAATGGATGGAATTTTATCCAAAAAGGAGTGGATTGAGGCAATGGAGCTCGGATTAAAGGGCTGCAGGTCAGTGCACGAAAAGCAGGTTAAGGCGCTGAAAGACAAGTACGGGCAAACCGAAAAAATTGAAGGCCCGGAAGGAAAAACAGGGGCAAAGGAGGAAAAAAAGCAGGGAAAAGGTTTGCCAAAAGCAGAGGAAAAGAAAAGTGAAGAGGAAAAAACCCGGGAAAAAGGTGATGAAAAATGAATGTTGAAATGCTGCATGAAATCGCAAGCGAAAAGGTTTTGCTTGAAGCAAAAGAGGGAAGAAGGCTGAGCGGAAGGGCGTTCGACGAATACAGGAAACTCAAGCTTGAAAAGGATGTCTCTAAAAACGCGGAGGCCTCGGTCAAAGCCTTCCTCGGCCAGACAGAGGTAATTGCGGGAATTAAAATGATTCCCGGCGAACCCTATCCTGACAGCCCCGGTGAGGGAACTATTTCAGTTGGGGCAGAGCTTTTGCCCCTGGCTTCACCTGAATTCGAGTCAGGTCCCCCAAGGGAAGGCGCAATAGAGCTTTCAAGGGTAGTGGACCGCGGGATAAGGGAAAGCAAGACACTCAATTTTGCTGACTTATGCATCCGTGAAGGGGAACTGGTGTGGATTGTGTTCATTGACATTTACGCGTTGAACTGCGATGGAAACCTTTTTGATGCAAGCTCTGCGGCAGCGCTTTCCGCCCTCCTTGACTGCAAAATCCCCAAGCTTGAGGACGACAAGGCAGTTAAGGGGGAATTCAGCGGAAAACTGAAGCCGGCAAACAAGCCCCTGCTTTCAACTTTCGCGAAAGTGGGAAACTCAATCTTCCTTGACCCGGATTTAAGGGAAGAAAAGGCGATGAGTGCCCGTTATTCCGTGGCAACAACCGAGAAAGAGGAATTGTGCGCAATGCAGAAAGGCCTTTCCGGGGCGTTCAGCCTGAAGGAAATTGAGTCCTCAATTGACCTTGCATTGAAGAAATCACAGGACTTAAGGAAACTGTTGTGAGGAACAGGAAATGGGTGAAACAAAAAAAGTCCGCACAACCGGAAGGTTTGGCCCCCGGTATGGGGTGGGGATAAGGAAAAGGGTGCTGAAGGTTGAACAGCAGCAGAGGCAAAAATTTCAGTGCCCCCACTGCGGATTCAGGAAAGTGAAAAGAAAGGCGAAAGGCATTTATGTTTGCGGGAAATGCGGAAAAAAGATTGCCGGCGGAGCCTATGTTTTGTCCACAATGGGCGGGGACATAATCAGGAAAATGGTTGCGCAAAAGAAATTTGTTTCAGGGTTGGGCGAATTAACCAAATCCAGGGAAAAAGAACGGGAAGAAAGGGAAGCGGAAAAGGAAAGAAAAAAAGCCCCCGAAAAAAAGGAAAAATCCATAGAACAAAAAAAGAGGCCGGAAAAAAAGGAATCAGGGGAAGAACATAAAGAAATGCGCGGAAAGAAAAAGGATTAAATTAAAATGGAGTGAATTGAATGGCGAAACAAAAATCCGGAAAATATAAGTGCCAGAAATGCGGAATGCAGTTTGACGCTTTGCCCGAAGCGGTTGTAAGATGCCCTTCCTGCGCAAACAAGGTTTTGCTTAAGGTAAGGCAGCCTGTCTCAAAAGAGCTTAAGGCAAGGTAAGGCGAAGAACTTGCTTTTCACTACCTCCAGAAAGCCTTCAAGGAAAACGCTTTCGTTTGCCAAGGATTTGGTGAAAAGCCTTCCATCCACGGTTTACTTTCCGCGCGGAAAAAAAGGGGTTGAGGAGCTTATTTCAGATGCACGGTACAAGGGCTTTAATTCAATTCTGGTTTTATGCGAATCCCACGGAAACCCTGTTTCACTGAAAAAAATTGAATTAACTGAAGGGGAATGGGATTACTCATTTGAGGCAAAAATAAGGCTTTTGGGCTCAAGGAAAGAAATTTCGGGATTCACTGCCTCCCTGCAGGGAATTGGAAAGGTTTCCGTGCGGGAAGATGTGAAAAATTTTTTGGAGTTAAAGGAAAACAGCGGGGCCCAGGAAACAGAGTTCAGGGAAGAAAAAGGCAAACTGAATTTTTACAGGAACGGCTCGCCTGTTGGGCCGGAGTTTGAGGTGAAAGGAATTGAGCGAATTTGAGTTTTTCCTTGAACTGGATTTTCCTTCAAATGAACGGGCGGAAAAGGTTTTGAACGCTATTTCCCCTGAACTGGAGGCCGAAAAAAGGCTGCGCTCAAGTTCAGGGGTAAAGGTTAAAAGGAATACTTTATCCATTTATGTTCAGGCAAAGGACAGGACCGCGTTGAAGGCGTCGGTTAATTCCGTTTTAAAGGGAATTATTTTGTCAAATGAATTGCTTGAGGAGGTTTGAAAAACAATGGCAGATGAAAGACAGCAGGATGCGGCGGAATTCGAGAGAAACCGCGCGCAGCTCATGAACATTTCTTCACAGAAGCAGCAGCTGCAGTTCCAGAGCAGGGTTTTGGGGGACTCCCTTGCGGAGCTGGAGAAAACAGGCGAAAAAAAGGTTTACAAGGCAGTTGGAAACATCCTGATTCTGACTCCGGTGGACAAGGCAAAGAAAGAGGTAAAGGATTCCAAGGAATCCGTTGATCTTAAAGTCAAGACACTGCAAAAACAAGAGGAACTGACAATAGACAAGCTCAACAAACTCAAAAAAAAGCTTGAAGTAAAGGAAGAAACCCCGGCGAAAGCGAAGTGAATTTGCATGCCCCTGCTCCGGAAGTTCCTGAAAAACGTAAAGGGCGGAAGGATAGGGATTTTCACGCACGAAGGTGCGGACGTTGACGCCTTTGCCGCGGGGGCATGCATGTACCTTTACCTCAAAGAAAAATACTCCCCAAAACTAATTGTCCCGGAGCACATAAACATTAACGCGAAATCAGTCGCAAAAAAAACCCGCATTCCTTACACAATAACAAAAAAAAGGGTTCCAGACTTTGATGCAATGGTTTTCGTTGACTTCAATGCGGCGGAAATGTTGGGGGGAATCGCATTTAAAGTCCTTTCCCGGAAAAAACCGGTTCTCCTGGTTGACCACCACACGAAAGCAAAGAAGGGCGCAATAAAGGCGCAGTTCCATTTTTTGGACTCAAAGGCTTTAAGCTCGTGTGAATTGGTGTTAGAGTTGTTCAGGCGCTCCCATATTGAAGTTTCGCCTAAAATGGCGCAGCTTCTTGCCGCGGGGATTGTGACAGACACCGCCTTCTTTCACACAGCAAACCATTCCACTTTCAAGAAAATGTCTTTTCTTTTGCGCGAGTCCCGCAAATCTTTTTCCCAAATCACGGCGCTTTTTAGGGCTGAAGTTGACTTCAGCGAAAAAATTGCTTCCCTGAAAGCGGCAAAGCGCGCCCGCATTTTCAAAATCGGAAACTGGGTTGCGGTCACAACGGATGTGGGCTCTTTTGAGGCTTCCGCAGCCTCCGTGCTTGTGAGGCTTGGGGCTGATGTCGCGTTTGCCGGGGACTGCGATAACTCCAAAATAAGGGTAAGCGGAAGGGCTTCAATGCTTTTCCTCAAAAAAACGGGTTTTGATTTGGCGCGGGACGTTTTTCAGCCCCTGTCCCCCAAATTTTCCGGATCCGGCGGAGGCCATGCCGGCGCGGCTGCCTTCAGCGGAAAAGCGGAAAGCCTTGAGCCAGCCTTGCAGGAGTGTTTGAAGCTTGTGCAGCGGCATCTGAAGAAAAAAAACAGGCCCTTTCAATTGAAGGAATACACCTAATCATTTGAATAACTTTTAAATACTAGTTTGGTTCAATTAAATGCAATGAAAGGCAAACTAATCCTGCTGTTTGCGCTTGCGCTGCTTTTGGCTTTGCCTGCAGCTTTCGCGGATGTTCTTTTTCCCGGAGAAAAAAGTGTGGGCTATTGCTTTGAGATTTCAAACATTGGCGAATACCCTGGCTATGCTTTTGTGGCAAGCTTTTATGGCGCAAACGGCGGCTATAATGTCGCGGAGGAAGGGGAATGTGTGGGCTTCTATAAGTTTGACAGGGCTACAGTTTATGCAATAAAGAAAGAGAAATTTGATGAAATTGACTTTACTGATGTGGAGAAGCTTGAAAAGATTAAAGAGGAGGGCTACTTTGAAAAGAATAAGGACTTTGTCCCTTCGGGAATTGAAATCCACCACGGCCAAAGCACAGTTGCGGAAACAGATCCATTGGAAAAAACGGTTGATGTGTTGGAGATTGTTTCCTTAAGTGAAACTGGGTTTAACCTAAAGAAATCCAAGGTAATTTATGCTTACCTTGGGGGCTTTGTTGAAGAAAAGGTTTACACTTCGCAGGATGAAAGGCCGCCACGTTCACTTGGCGCGATTCTTCCCGCATGGTTCACCGCTTTTTGGGTTATAACTTTTCCAATAACCGCCCTCATAATAATCGGCTTAATTCTCCTTTACAGAAGACGGAAAAAATGATTCTTTTCGGTTTGGTTTTTGCCCTTCTTCTTACAATCTTCTTGGAATTCTTTGTTTTATGGCTTATCCTAAAAAAAGAGCCCACAAAGCTTTTGCTTTACTTTGCATTGATTAATTCTTTCAGTCAGCCCCTTGCAACTTTTGCTTACTGGACTTTTTTGCCGGATTTTTTTCTTGTTGAGGCCGCGGTGTTCTTGGCTGAAACAGTGCTGATTGCGCTTTTGCTTCAGACAAATTACAGGAAAGCTTTATTGTTGTCTTTTGCCGCTAACGCGGTTTCCGCGGCGTTCAGCTTTCTTTTATGAATTCGCAGGGCCTGCAGTCCGGGCTTTTCCCGCGGTCATACCATCCCTTTGGAAGGGCTTCGTTTCCCTCAAAGTATATGTGCATCCTTCCATCAGAATCGCAGTACGCGTTTTCCAGTTCCCCCACATACTTGTAGCAGGGCGCAACGCATTTTTCGTCCCCGCTGAAGGAAGGCAGCTTGTCCGTTCCAGTGTAGCCCGTCAAAAAATAGCCCATTATCACGCCGATTCCCAACGCAATGAACCCGTAAGCCAGAACGCTTTTCATAAACCTCATTTCACTCCCTAAGATATTCGCCTTTCTTATTTAAATCTTTTTTCTTATTCACGTCAGGCGGTTTAATGCATCGGCTTTCAGGCCGATTGTTCTTTTTGACCCTGATTTTATGGATGCCCCGCCCTTTAGGGCGGGAGGCAGTCATTTTTTACGCCGAATCGTTAAACTTATATACCCCAAACCCTTATATTTTACAAATGGCTTTCAAGGTTCACTGGACAATTATTCTGCCCATTGCGACAGCCATACTCGGCATTTATGAGATAACGTTGGAGGCAATTTCCCCCCTTAACTGGATTTTTGCCGCCCTCATCTTCATCATGGCGGGACTGATGTTTTACAGGTCTTTCACCGCAATGAGGGAAGAAGAAGAGGAAGAAGCAGGGTTTGAAGAGGAAAAGCAAAGGGCGCCGTCAAAATCCTTGGTTGCACAGGAAAACCTTCCATACAGGCTGAGAAGGCCGGGTTCAGAGGCCGCTGAAAAACTGGAGCTGGAGGACTTTTTTGTATCCAGGCCCCCGGAAAGGAAGCCCGCCCAAAAACAGGTTCAAAGGACGGCTCGAAAACCGTATTCCGTGCAGCCCGCGCAAAAAGCCCCGCCCGCAAGGCCTTTCGCAAAACCCGTTTCCCCTAAGCCCACGGCAGCGGGAAAAGAAAAGCCTTTGGCTGAGGTCTTAAAGGAAAGGATTTCAGCAAAACCCGAAAAGCCCCCGGCACAGTCTCCGGCAAAGGAAACCGGCCTGAAAAAGAAAAAAGAAAAAGCGTTAAAGGAACTCAAAGACCTTTTCAGCCAGTAAAAAAAATTCTCATTCCATGTTCTTTATTCTCATAAAGCACTTGTGGCAGACAAATTTTTCATTCAGTTCCACGCCCATGTTGTCCAGTCCTTCGCATAAAATGCATCTTCTTCCCCTGCCCGTTATTTCTTTGCCTGCCCAGGAGAAAAGCAATGCCCACGAACACCAGCCGGGAAGAACCAGCTCCTGCAAAACCGTTTTATCATTTGCCTGCACCCTTCGCTTGAAGCCTTCCGGCACATGCCTGTGGATGTTTTCCATCCATTTAACCCTTTCCAGGTTTCCCTTCAACAGGAACTGGGTTTTTTTTTCCTCAAAAAGCGAGCACATTTTTTCTCTAATTGAATGAAATGCATTCAAAAATAAAAGCCTTTCCCTTTCCTTAAAAAAAATTTTCCACGGCTTCCCGTATGGTTGAAACCTCTTTCACCTGCATTCCCCATTGATCTTCCGCGAATTCCCTTAAATCCAGGGTTTTTGGCACATAGTTCACGCGCTGTATTGTGAGGAAACCGCGCTTTTCTTCCCGGATTTCCTGCTTGTAATAGGTTATTGTGCTTTGGCCTTCCGGCACCAAAAAAAGCCGTGTTCCGGCTTCCCCTAAAGCCGCGGCCTTTTCCATTACCCCGCTGATTCTTCCAATCCTTCCGTTTTCGCTTATTGTGCCGGTTATTGCCACTTTTTCCTTTGGGCTTTCCTCTTTTATTGCCCCTATTGTCGCAATAGCCAATGCAGCCCCCGCACTCGGCCCCCCCACCAAATCAGCCTTTGTTTCGGTTATTGAATAAATGACGTCCTTTCCCCTGAGGCTTTTTCCGGTGAAGTTTTCCGCAACTTTTGCGGCGACCTCGATGCTTTCCTGTGTGTCAGGTTCCACAAACGGGTTGGTGTTGAACAAAATCCTTTTTTCCCCTGGCAGGCCTTCTCTTATCTCCACTGAAGCTTTGTTCACTATTCCCTTGTTTTCTGATGCGGAAACCGCCACAACGCTTATTTCCGCGGAAAAAGTTCCGGCAGGCAGGGGCTCTTTAGCGGGGCTCCCGCCCACTGGGCTCATGCCATGGGATTCGCTTAAGAAAAGGCCCAAATTTATGCCTAACACGAATACAAGAACAACAAGCAAAATCCAGGCGGCCTTGTGTGAAGCCATAAAAAAAATTCCCCTGGAAACGCTTTTTAAGGCTACTTTTTTTTGAATGAGAAAACACAAATCAGGGGCTTCAGCCAAACTCCAATGCGCCGGAATCCGCTTAAACGGAGGCCTTAAGGCCAGGGCTTCACTCGATGTAAATGGTTTGGCTGCCTTTCCTTACCTTTCCCCTGTCCGCGTAACGGAAAAGGTAGTGCACGGTGCTTTTCGGCGTTCCGGTGAGTTCCTCTATTTTTCTCAGGCTCAGGTAATCCTTTTTAAGGTCCGAAATCTTCAGAATCTTTTCAAAACCCAGTTCCAGTGCCCTTCCCCTCCTGTTTTCCACTTTAACGGAAACATTTTTTTCCTTCAAGTATTTCCTGCTTTTTTCCCCCAGCCTTTTTAAGGTGGACGCGCTTAAGCTGAACTCCTTTACGCCCTTTTTTTCCGCCAAATACTGCAGTTTAGTGAATTTGATTGGCCTGACCAAATGAATTTTTTCAACGCCCTTTGGAAGGCGCCTGACATTTGTTTTCCCGTACACGGAATAACGCATTTTTTTTTTTCACCAGCCCACAATTCCCGCGGCCATGAACATCGCGAGGCTTAGGATAAGCCCCAACACAAAGAACAAGGGGTTTCCTTTGCTTCCCTCCGGAAGCATGTCCCTTATCACAACGTAAAGCAGCGCGCCAACCACGAAAGCAAAAATGGCGAGAAAAATGTGCCTTGCGGGATTCAAAAGGAAAGCAAAGAGCGCCCCGATGAGAGGGGAGGCCGCAAGCGTAATGGAAATTATTCTGTTCTGGAAGTGTTCGTCGATGTGCGTCAAGGAAATTCCGGAGGAAATCGTGTGAAGGAAAAGCGGAATAAACAGGAGAAAACCCAACTCAATTTGCGGGGAATTAATGGCAAAGAAAAGTGCAGCGCCCACGACAAAGTGGTCAATGAAAAATCCGGCGGCATGCACCTCCGCAAGCTCCCTTAAAAGGACGTCCTTGTTTTTGACGTGCTGGTAAATGTATTTTTCCATCACATGAAACAAAACAAAACCCGCCAGAAGGAAGACGAACACCTTTTCGCCCATCAGGGAGGCGCCTTCAACCAGTTCGGGAAGCAGCACAAGAAAAATGAATGCAATGAACAGCCCCGCGGAAAAGCTCACAAGCTGTGCGTGAAAGCGTTCAACGTGTGCCGCAAACTGCTCGGAAAACCAGTGGACAGCCACAAGGATTGCGGCGAGAACAAATGTCAGGGATGCAGTCAAACCAAGCATGTCCAAGAATAAGCGCGTTTTTTTATTTAAATGTTTTGCTTCAGCTGGGGAAAGCTATAAATACGCATGAAGCCATCTTTTGTACGGGAAGCATGTTCAACGACTACTACAGGAAAGCCGTGTTCGGAAACCAGGTGAAATTCGTTAAAGGGCAGTTTTTCCTCGGAAACGTTCCCTTTGTTTTTGCCCCCCTGGATTTGCTTTTGTCCATTGTTTCAATAGATGATGAAAACCTCCACAAAAAGCTTTACTCTTCGGTGAAGGAATCCGCGCAAAGGCTTGTTCAAAGGTTCGAGTTTCCGTTTGAATACAGTGCCCTGAGAAGGCTTGAGGAAATGGAAAACTATTTTTCATCTTCTGGCTGGGGCCCGCTGCAAAGAATGCATTTGGATGAAAAGAAAAGCCGGGCGCTTGTAACCGTTGAAAATTCCCCCCTGGCTTTGGCTTTGCAGGGAAAAAGCCTTCATCCGGTTGACCATTTAATGAGGGGCATTCTTGCCGGGGTTTATTCAAGTGTCATGAAGCGGGACATGGACTGCGTGGAACTCGCGTGCCTTGCTTCAGGCGCGCCGGAAAGATGCGAGTTTGTGTTAAAGCCGCACCACGAATTCGATTTCTCAAAAGAGCTTACCAGAAAACAAATTGAACCCAAAATTTAGCCCCCGCAAAAAAACCGGTTTCTTGGTTAAAACCAAAAAATCAGCAATCCCTTTCAACAAGGTAGTCCGCGAAAGCCCTGAGCTTCTTTTTTGCCTTGCTTTCCTTCAGCAAAGGCTCGATTTCTTTCCAGGCGCCTTTCACAAGTTCCTTGGCTTTTTCTCTTGCGTAATCTATTGAGGCGGTTTTTTCAATCAGTGAAACGGCCTCTTTAATCAGCTTTTCGTCCTTTGTGTGCATTCCAAGAATTTCCTTCAGTCTTTCGGCGTCCTTTTTTTCCGCGTTCGCAAAAGAATGGATGACCATCAGCGTGCGCTTTCCTTCGTTTATGTCGTCCCCGAACTCTTTTCCCCACTCTCCGGTCGGCTTGATGTTCAGAATATCGTCCTGTATCTGGAACCCCACGCCAATCATTGAAGCGAATTTTCCCGCGGCCTCCGCCTCTTTTTTTTCAGCATCCGCCAGCACCGCGCCAAGCTTTGCGGAAAACCTTGCAAGTGTTCCGGTTTTAAAGGCAACCATTTGAAGGTATTCTTTTTCGGAGGGCTCCTTTTTTCCCTTGTGCCAGTAAATGTCCAGCCCCTGCCCCACGCTTAACTCCAAAAGCGCCTGCACATAAATCTCAAATGCGCGGTTCTTTTTTTTTTCGCTTAAGCCGCTTTCAGTCAGGGGAAGGAGGGGCGCAAAGTAAAGCATGTTTCCCGCGTTGATTGCAATGTCGGTGCCGTAAATTTTGTGCGTGCAGGGCGTTCCCCTCCTTAAATCGGAGTCGTCTTCCACGTCGTCAACCATTATTGTGCCGTTGTGCACCATTTCCGGCAGGCACGCGAACTCCAGTATTTTCTCCGGATTTCCCCCGAATGCTTCGTTCACCAAAAGCATTAGCACAGGCCTCCAGCGTTTTCCCCCGCGGTCCAAAAACTCCCATATCGGCTCGTTCAAGGACTTGTTTATGGATTCTTCGTCAAACTCAAAGAGAGGCTTTCCGAAGACTTTTTCCGTCCATTTTTTGTCCGCCTTCCGGGGAAAGCATTTCTCCATTTCCCTGTCAATGCGTGGCTTCCATTCATTCAAAAAGGATTTGATTTCCTTTTCCGCTTCCATGTATTAATATAGCAAACGACATTCTTTTTTAAATGCCCTGTTGCCTTTCGCTCACGCAAATGGATTGATGCAGGGCAAATGATTGTCATTTGTTGCAGTTCAGTGTCTGGTATTTCTTTCATTTTTTGCAGGCAATCGCCGATGCAGGGCAAATGATTGTCATTTGTTGCAGTTCAGGGGCAGGTGCTTTAAATGCTTTTCACTTAACCTGCCTGAGGCTGTTGACTGCCTCAAAAGGCTCCATTACCCTGAATTTCAGGAAATTTTTTTCCACAAGCCTTTTCCTCATGAGTTCCCCCAAAGCTTCACTGATTCTTGTTTCTTCTTCCCTTGCCATTTCCGTTATTTCGTCAAAAAACAGTTCCCCGTGCCTTATCAGCGCCATCAAAACCTTGAGCTTGACTTTCTCCCTTTTGTCCAGTTCATTTTCCTTTTCAATCCTGATGCAAGCGGCCTCCAGTATGTTCAGCCAAACCACCCCCTGAAAGGTTTGATTGGTTGGATAAACCGCGCGGTTTTCCGGAAATTCAATTAACGCTTACGCTTTCCGCATATAAATAGTTTCCAGTACAAACAGTACGGACAAATGGTACCAATGCATTTATATGGCAGAAGCTATCGGTAAACAGCGTAACCGTAAACTTTTTTTCCATTTGTTTTTTCCAGCGCCTCTTCAATTGTTTTCTTCATTTCCTTTAGTTCGCGTTCATCTTTCACCGGAACCTTGTTTTTGAAGTCCTCAATTTTCTTGTTTTCCCCGTTAATCCTTATGAGGTAAGTCTGCTCCTCCGCCTGCAGGCTCTGCTTCAGGATGCCTTCAAGCTCAACCGCCCTGCGCGCAAGGAAAGAGGTTTTCCTTTTCACCAGTTTCTCAAACGCCTTCACGGGGTTTTTTGAAAAATAATTTGCGGGATGCGAGTTAGTGCAGTGCACCAGGCCGTGGCGGAGCAAATCATTCAGCGCAACATAAACCTTGTTCACGGGCACGAGGCTTTCCCGGCTTAACTGTGTGGCGGTTTTAACCTCGCCTGAAAGCAAAAAGAAGTAGACTTTGGCGTGTGAAACGCCAAAGCCTGGTAGGAGTTCGGAAAATATTGCCTTTAATTTTATTGGAGCCTGTCTGGGCATACAAAACCCATTAATCTATACGGCGTTAAACATATTAAAAGCTTAATTTAAATTTTTGATTTGGTTAATTTAATTAATTATTTAAGCCTTTCTTTCTTATGGGTTATTAATTTAGTTTTGGCTTTAGTGTCCATCTGGAAATTAAATTTACAGGAGGGTTTCTGTGATTGACGAAATTGACAAAAAGATTTTGAATCTGATGATTTCTTTCCCTGAAATTCGGCAGCACGAACTGGCGAAAAAAATCGGAATTTCCGCGCCCGCGGTGACAAACAGGATAAAGAAGCTGAAAAAGGAAAAGGTTTTGCTTGGCTACCGCCCAAGCATTGACTTGCACAAGCTCGGATACGATGTCACGGTTGTGATAACTGTCAGGACGGCGCAGAACCTTGAGGCCACGGCAAACAAGTGGGCGCAGGATCCCCACGTGTGCGCGGCTTACCGTGTCACAGGGGAAACCGACTTTGTTTTGGTCGCAAAATTCAGGAACACAAAGGAACTGGACAAATTCAATCAGGCAATGTTTGCCGATGAAAGCGTGAACAGGACAAACACCAGCCTTGTGTTCAGCGCGGCAAAAGAAGGCCAGCTCCCGAACAGGGTTTTTTAGAAACCCCTTTCCGGGAACCCCGCCTGTTTCAATGGGCGAATGAATTGTTTCCGTCAGGCCGTTTACGGGAAAAAAAATTAGGGGGGCTTTAACCCGCCGTAGTTTAGGCGGGTTTATTCGTTTATCCCCCGCGCTTTTATTCTTTCTTCGTAAGCTTTGGAATACTCTTCCTTAAGCCAATTTAGAAGGTCCATTAACAGGCCGTTTCGTTCCAGGTCTCTTTTCTCTTTCTGCAAAACAACTTTGTGTGCGTCTATGCTTCCCTGAAACTTGTCCCCATAGATGAGTATAAGTTCCCTCCATTCATGGTCTAATAGTATCGGACATAAGTTTTGGAAACTTTTTGGTTTTTGGAACCTTGTTTTTTGCCTGCATTTTGGCAAACTAAAGCATTTCCTAATGTACAAAAGTTCAATTATTTATGTCCATGGCTATAATATCACATTCATAAGTTTCTCTATTTTGCTTTTATCCGGGACAATTTTTTTTTAGGGTGATTTGGCAAACACAGCCCCAAAGCAGACCAAAACAGGTAAATCCCTGTGGCCTTCCGGAAAATTCTCCACAACAAAGTAAGGCATTCCCCTTTTGAAGGAAGGCTTTTTTGATTCAATGGTTGAAATAATAAACCGGTTAAATTTGTCCAACGCCGGGGTTTCTTGGGTTCTTTTTTTTACGGATTCAATCCACTGCGCATAATCGGTTTCCTTTTTGAGGTCCAGCCCCCTCATGCTTTTGGGGCGTGGAGGAGGCGGCAAAGTCTCAGCGAGCTAAGTGGCGCCGCAGCAAGGTTAGTCAAACTCTTGCTTCCAAGCGCTTTCGCCAGACCTCTTTTAGCCATAACGAATTAATGCTCTTAAAGTATTTAAAGACTTTTTTTAGCCGTGCCTGAAAAACTTTTCCAGCCTTTCAAACGCCTTTTCAATCAGTTCATACTTTGTCGCGTAGCTCATCCGAACAAACCCTTCCCCTTCCGCGCCGAACTCCGTGCCCGGAACAACCGCAACCTTTGCCTTTTCCAGAACCTTTTTCGCGAATTTAAACGAATTTTCCCCGGAGTCAATGCGCGGAAAAACATAGAACGCCCCCTCCGGCTCAACGTCAACAGTCAAGCCATTCAATTCCCGCAGCCGCCTTAAAACCATTTTCCTTCTCCTTTCGTATTCTTTCCTCATTTTTTCCACCGGCTTTTTGCCCATCCCTAAGGCAAACTCCCCAAGTTTTTGGGAAAAGGTGGGGGCGCATAGCGCGGTGTACACGTGGATTTTGGTCATCTTTTCAATCAGCCACTCCGGCCCGGAGGCAAAGCCCAGGCGGAAGCCGGGCATTGCATAACTTTTGGAAAATGTGTGAAGGGTTAAAACATGGGGCTGCATTCCGTTTAAGGAAGCCATTGAAACGTGCTTTGCGTTCCCGTACACGAAGTATTCGTATGCTTCGTCGGAAATCAAAAGCAATTCGTTTTCCACGGCAATGTCTGCAAGCTCCTCCAAATCCTTTTTTTTGAGCACGGTTCCGGTTGGGTTGGAGGGCGAGTTAACGATTATCGCCCTTGTGCGCTTTGAAATGCTTTTCTTTATTTCATCAGAATCAATCTGGAATCCGGTTTCTTCCTTCAGCGGAATCTCGACCGCAAACCCGTTCAAAAGCTTGATTGAAGGAATGTATGCGAGAAAGCCCGGGTTGGGCGTAAGAACCTCTTCTCCCGCGTCCACCAGGCACATCAGCCCCATCATTATTGCTTCGGTTGAGCCGTTTGTCACGACAACCTGCTTTAACGGGTCGTCCAGCTTAATCCCGTTTTCTTTCCCCAGCTTTCTGTCAATCGCTTTCTTAAAATCGGTTCTCCCGCCGGGGGGAGAGTAATGCGTGAAGCCCTTTGAAAGAATTTTTTTTCCGTAGTTTAGGATTTCTTTTGGCGTGCCAAAATCCGGCTCTCCCGGCCCGAGGGAAATGACTGCTTTGTCTTCTTCCGCGATTTTAATCAGGGCGCCAATTGTTGAGTCAGGCAGTTCGGCCGTCCTTTCGCTCAAATATTTGCTTAAATTCTTCACCTGATCACCCTTACATCCACCGCAAGGGCGTTTCTGGAGTCAAGCATTACCGGGTTCAGGTCCAGCTCTGAAACCTTTTCTTTTTCCATGAATTTGCTTACATTCAAAAGCAAACCTTCAAGTTTTTTGAAATTGACGGCTTTTTTTCCCCTCGCGCCTTTCAGAATCGCTTTTCCTTTTATTTCTGAAACCATTTCCTTTGCGTCTTTCCGCGTGATTGGAACAAGGCGGATGGAAACGTCTTTCATTATCTCCACGAATATTCCGCCCAAGCCAAACAAAATGATGGGCCCGAACTGCGGGTCAATTTTTCCCCCAACAATTACCTGCACCCCGTCAGCCATTTTTTGCACCATTATTCCGCGGATTTTTGCTTTTGGAGCCTTTTTCTTCACATTCTTCAAAATTCGCCTGAAAGCCTCCAGCGCCTCTTTTTCGGATTCAATGCCCAGCTCAACCCCGCCTGCATCGCTTTTGTGAACGACCTGCTCCGAAACAATTTTCATTGCAAGCGGAAACCCAAGTTTCTTTGCAACGCGCGGCAAATCCTTCTCTTCCTTCACCAGCCCGCCTTTCGCAAACCGCACCCCGTATTTCCGCAAAAGCTTTTGCGCTTCCGGAAAATCCACCTGCTTTTTCATCGCATAAATAGAGGCAAAAAGGGAATTTAAAGTTTCGCATTAAAAGTGCTCAAAGCCTTTTCCGAGGGCCGTTTTTTTCCCGTTTTCCAGAAGAAAAATTCCGTCTTTTTTTGGCAGGATTTCACCGACAACTGAGTACTTCACTCCGCGTATTTTTTTCAAATTTTTTTTGGGGGTTGTGAAAACCAATTCAAAGTCTTCCCCGCCATTCAAAGCAAAATCGTGCGGGGATTTTTTCACTTTCTTTGCGAGCTTTTTTGTGTTTTTGGAGAGAGGAATCCTTTCCTTAAAAATCCTTGCGCCAACCGAGCTCATTTCGCAAATGTGCCTCACTTCAGAGGCAAGCCCGTCGCTGACGTCAATCATTGCGTTCACGTAAGGCGCAATCTTCCCTGCTTCCTTCAGCCTCGCTTTAGGCTCAAGGTGCTGCTTAACGTTTCCTTTTTTCCTTTTTCGCAGCACTTCCAAACCAGCGGCGCTTTTCCCCAAATCGCCTGTAACGCAGATAAGGTCTCCAACCTTTGCGTCGCTCCGCAGTCTCAAATTCCTTTTGTCGACTTCCCCAACCATGCACACATTCAAAACAATCAGCTTTCCGTGCGTTGTGTCCCCGCCAACCAGCTCAAAGCCGTATTTCCGGGCAACAGAGTAAAAGCCCCTGTATAGTTCTTCCGCGAATTTCACGGAAACCTTTTTGCTTAACGCAATTGAAACAAGCGCATATTTTGGCAGGGCGCCCATTGCCGCGATGTCCGAAACATTTGCTTCCATTGCCTTTGCCCCTATCTGGAAGGGGGTTGACCATTTCAGGGAAAAGTGGTCGTTTTCCACAAGCATGTCAGTTGTTAAAACAAGGAAAAGGTTCTTCTTCCACTTGATTACTGCGGCATCATCCCATATTCCGACTTTCACGCTTTTGTCTTTCACTTTCCGCGTAACCCTTTCAATTAATGCAAACTCCCCGCCTATTTCCGAGATTCTCAACTTTTCACCTATTCCTTCATTGAACAGAATTTTCCGCACATCGAGCAGAACTCCTCATGCACCTTGGAGTCCTTCCTGTATTTCCTTGCTTTCTCCGGGTCAAGGGAAAGCATGAACTGCTTTTTCCAGTCAAATGCTTTTCTCGCTGAACTCAGTTCCCGGTCCCTTTCATGCGATGAAAAAATTCCTTTAGCCAAATCGGCTGCATGTGCTGCAATACGCGAAGAGATTACCCCTTCTTTTACGTCCTCCACATCCGGAAGCTTCAAGTGCTCTGCCGGAGTCACATAACACAAAAAGTCCGCGCCGTGCATTGCCGCAACCGCCCCCCCTATTGCGGAGGTAATGTGGTCATAGCCGGGGGCAATGTCCGTCACCAATGGGCCGAGAACATAGAAGGGCGCGTTGTGGCAGTATTTTTTCTGCAAAAGCACGTTCTTTTTAATTTGGTGAATGGGAACATGCCCCGGGCCTTCAATTATTGCCTGCACGTCCTCTTCCCAGGCGCGCTTCGTTAATTCACCTAATGCCCTGAGTTCAGCCAACTGCGCCTTGTCTGTCGCGTCCGCAATGCTTCCCGGCCTCAGGCCGTCGCCCAATGAAAGCGTCACATCAAATTTTTTTGCAATCTTCAGCACTTCATCAAAGTTTTCATACAAAGGGTTTTCCTTTTTGTTGTGCTTCATCCAACGCACAAGAAAGCTTCCTCCCCTGCTTACAACCCCTGTGACCCTTTTTTCAAGAAGCGGAATGAATTCCTTTTTCACGCCCGCATGCACTGTCATGAAGTCAACGCCCTGCCTTGCCTGCACTTTTATTGCTTCCAGCATTTCCCCTATGCCAATCTCCAGTTCGTTTTCCGCTTCAGCCATTGCCTGGTAAACCGGAACAGTGCCCAAAGGAACGGGGGAAAGGGCAAGCAATTTTTCCCTAATTTTGTTTAATTCCCCGCCAATGCTTAAATCCATCAACGTATCGGTTCCGTATTTCAGTGAAACTGCCAGTTTTGCTTTTTCTTCCTCCAAATCAATTTTTGAGGGGGAGGTGCCGAGGTTTACGTTTATTTTTGTTTTCAGCCCTTCCCCTATTGCAATTGGCGCAATGGGCGTCCTTTTCCGGTTCAAGGGAATTACCACCCTTCCTTCCGCAATTTTTTTCCTTAACTTTTCCGCTTCAATGCCTTCCTTTACTGCGGCGTTCCTTATTTCCTTTGAAACCTTTCCTTCCTTTGCTTTCCTTGACAAAGTCATTTCAGTTTTCGCCCCTTTCCTTTAACCCCTTTCCGCAAGAGCGTCATTTCAGTTTTCCCCGGATTCTTTCAACGGCCCCCTTCACGTCCTCCTGCATTAAAACCGCGGAAATCATTGAAACCTTTTTGACTCCCGCCTCCAGCACCAGTGAAAGGTTTTCTTCATTGATTCCGCCGATTGCTGTCACAGGAATGGACACGGCGTTTTTAACTTCTTTCAGCAATTCAATTCCCCCTGCCCTGCCGGCATCCTCTTTTGTGGCTGTCTCAAAAACCGGGGAGGCGGAAACATAATCCGCTCCGCTTTCTTCTGCTTCCCTGGCTTCAGCCGCGTTATGGGCAGTAACCCCGATTACCTTGTTTTCTCCCAGAATCTTTCTTGCCTCCCTTAATTCCATGTCTTCCTGACCCAAATGCACCCCGTCCGCGCCAGATGCAAGCGCAACATCAACCCGGTCGTTCACCAAAAAAAGCGCGCCATGCCCTGTGCAAAGCCTTTTCAGCTCTTTTGCTTCTTCAACCATTTTTTTGGCGGGAAATTCCTTTTCGCGGTACTGCACCAATTTCACTCCCCCTTCCAGAGCCCCTTTCACTGTTTCCTTCACCGGCTTTTTTGAAAGCCTTCTGTCGGTAATGAAGTACAAGTCAAAATCTTGTTTCATTTGCCCACTTCCCAAAAACTCCCCTTTTTTTTTATATTTCATCCGAATTCAACTTTCCGGGATTTCCGGATTCCGCTTCACTTAAACTCAATTTTCTGCATGCCCTCAACCTTTCCTTCATCAAGCGAAAAAATTTCGTCGTAAAATTTTTCCTTGTAAGTTCCTGGCCCCGTGCTTTCCTTTGAAGCCAGTTCCCCCGCGATTCCAAAAACACTTAACGCATACGCTGTTGCCTTCCAATAATCTTTTTCCACTCCTGCAAATGCCCCAATAACTGAGGCAGCCATGCATCCCGTGCCGACAATTTTTCCCATCATGTCGTGCCCGTTTTTAACGAGCGCAAGCGATTCCCCGCCGCTCACAACATCCACTTTTCCGGTCAATGCGACAACGCAGTTAAACTTCTTGGCCGCAGTTTTTGCAATTTCCTCCAGGCTTCCTTCCACACCCATTGCCTCAACTCCCTTCACTTCCGCCTTCACTTCAGCAAGCGTCCCAATCTCCGCGGAGTTTCCTTTCAGCACCGAAACCGTCACTTCAGATAAAATTTTTTTTGCGCTTTCCGTCCGGAAAGAGGTTGCACCCGCTCCGACCGCATCCAAAACAACCGGAATGCCTTTTTCATTTGCTTTTTTTCCTGCCAAAACCATTGAGTCAATCAGCTCCGGCGTGAGGGTTCCAATATTCAATACAAGCGCGGAGGCGATTTCCGCCATCTCCGCCACTTCCTCTTTTGCGTGCGCCATTACCGGGAGAGCGCCCACCGCACGCACAATATTCGCGCAGTCGTAAATGGTAACCCAGTTGGTTAAATGGTGCACTAACGGCTTTTCTTCGCGTATCTTCTCCAGCACTTCAAAGGCCGTATTCATTTTTTTTTCCACCCCAACCATTTCTTCCGGCAAAATGTTAATAAAAGTGTTCAGTTTCGTTTCCTAAACGTTGGGGGAGGTTTTTAAAGAAGAAACGGCTATTTTCATTGCATGGGCATTTCTGGAGTTTTAAGGCGCATTGTGCGGAAAAACAGGAACCCGCGCCGGGAACTGAAACCGGGGCCAGGGCTTTCCGAAAAAGCCAATGAAATCATTTACAGGGCAGAGGCGGGGGAAATTCTCCGGGAAAAACTCCTGGATTTTTTGAATGAGGCAGGCCTCCCCGGGCACGAAAAACAAGTCGTGGTTTCAAGGCTTAAGTGTTTGCTTGACTGATTTCCGCGAACTATTTAAACCTATTCCCGGCTAAATTCTAACTGGTGTTTATGCTGAAAATGAAGGTTTTAGGCGGAGGCAGGGAGGTAGGCAGAAGCAGTTTTTTGCTTGACTCTGGAGAAAAGATTTTGTTAGAGCACGGAATAAAGCTCAACCCGGACAGAATCCAGTATCCCTTAAAGCTGAAAAGCCATTTGGATGCGGCAATAATCAGCCACGCTCACCTGGATCACAGTGGAAACCTGCCAGCGCTTTATACGGACTCCTGCATGATGTCTTTTATGACCCTTCCTACGCTGGAGTTAAGCAAGCTTTTGTGGGCTGATTCACTGAAGATAGCGAAGGCAGAGGGCACTGAAGCAACCTACACGAAAGCAGAGGTGCAAAAAACCGAAAAATTCACTTTCCCTTTGGGTTACAGGAAAAAGGTGGACGTAACGGAAAACGTTTTCATGGAGTTTTTTGATGCGGGCCACATTTTGGGCGGGGCAATGGTCAAGCTCGATTACCCGCAGCACAGGCTCCTTTACACCGGCGACTTCAAAATAAACGAAACCCGCCTCCACTACGGTGCGGACACAAAATTCGGCGACATTGACACCCTGGTAATGGAGTCAACCTACGGTGACCGGGAACACGGAAAAAGAAAAGAAATCGAAAAAGAGTTTGTGGAAAGCGTGCAGGACACAATAGACAGGGGGGGCTGGGCTTTGGTGCCGGCTTTTGCGGTTGGAAGAAGCCAGGAAATGATTGACATTCTCCACGAATACAATTTGGACACGGAAGTCTTCCTGGACGGAATGGCGAAAAAGGCCGCAAGAATTATCCTTGATTTCCCGGAATTTTTGAAGGACCCCAAGTTTTTGGGGAAAGCCCTCCACTCCACCACCTGGGTTGAAAGGCACAACAAAGGCGCAATATTCAGGGAGCCCGGTGTAATTGTTTCAACTGCCGGAATGCTGGAAGGCGGCCCGGCACTGAATTATTTGAAGAGAATCTACAGCGACAAAAACTCCTCGGTTTTCCTTACCGGATACCAGGTTGAAGGAACAAAGGGAAGGCAGTTGGCGGAAAAAGGAACCATTGTAATTGACGGAGAAGAATTAAAGGTTGACGCTGAAGTGAAAAAATTTGATTTCTCCGCGCACGCCTCGCACTCAGAGCTGATGAAAATGGCTGAAAAGGCTGCGCCTGAGAGAATTGTTTTAATCCACGGGGACGACAAAATAATTGAAGGCCTGCAGAAAGAGCTCAAAGGAAAAGGCTTCAGCGTTGAGGCGCCCGCAAACGGCGAAACAGTTGGGCTTGCATGAACGAATTCCAAAAATTCCTTGTTTCCCTCAAGGACTCCTTCACCGCCCTCCGCAGTGAGCCAAAGCTTTTTCTCCCGAAAATCGTTCTCGCGCTGCTTTGGGGAATCCTCCTGCTTTTGATTGCGGAAAAGGCGGTGCGGTTGTTTTCCATCCGGCAGTTTCCCCCCGCGCAGATAGCGGAGCAGGCCAGCCTGATTTTTTCGGAGGTTGCGTGGCTTTTCATTTTATTTGTCGGAATGTTTTTGGCGGACGTGTTCGTGAACGCGGCTTACCCTTACTTCATTGAACGATTCTACCGAAATGAAAAAATTTCCCTTATCTCCGGTTTTGCGCACATTTCCCGCAACTCGTTAAGCTACCTGGCCCCCATTGTGCTTTCTTTTTTGGTTTCAATCCTTGCGCTTATCCCCTTTGTGTTCCTTTTCTCCTTTGCACTGCTTTCCAGGGACCTGCTTTTTATCGCCTTAAGCCTTGCAATCCTCCTTGCGGTTGTCTTCGGGGTTTCCTTTTTCTTTTACTTTGTTTACCCCATCGCGGTAATCGAAAAAAAAGGGCTTCTTTCACTGTTTGCGTCCATTAAAAGCGCTAAAAAAAACTTCTGCCCGGTGTCCTTGGCGGTTGTGATCACGATGTCTTTAAGCCTTGTCACTGTTTTCCTTGCGGTAAGCTACCGGGACATTTTGGCGGTGGGGGTTAGCGCGCTCATATTGTTTTTCGTCCTGAGAATAGTCAACGCGATGATTGCCACCTACCAGATGGTTTTGAACCCCGTGCTTTACCTGGAGTTTGAGAAAAACAGGGGGCTGGAAAAATGAACCGCGTTTCCCCGAAGGCAAATTTTTGCAAACCTTTTTCTAAAAGGTTTTGCCCGAAATGCGGAAAAGAAACCCTGCGCCCGGTTAAAGGCTTTTGCGCGGAATGCTTTGCATTGGACCACGCGCTCGTGGAGCTGCCGAAAGAAATCCGGGTAGAGTTCTGCAAACGCTGCAACAAAATCCGCCTGAAAGGGCAGTGGAATGAGCAGGATGAACGGCTTTTGAAGGACTTTGTTTCCTCAAAGCTAAAGGAAAAAGAATTGCGGGTAAAAGGCGTTAA
This sequence comes from uncultured archaeon, assembly GCA_964442255.1. Classification (GTDB taxonomy): domain Archaea; phylum Iainarchaeota; class Iainarchaeia; order Iainarchaeales; family 1-14-0-10-31-34; genus CAYTYC01. The sequence continues at coordinate 58,435 of CAYTYC010000001.1, forward strand.
AGTAAATCTTCAGCCCCTGGCGGAAGGCTCAACCGTTGCGGAACTGAATATTTCCGGAACAGTGGACGGGGAAGAAATAAGCTTAATAAAGCAGGCTTTATTGAAGCCGAAAAGAGGGATATGCGATGCGTGCATGAAGCTTGCCTCCGACTACTATGAGGCGATTCTCCAACTCCGGTTCAAAGAAAAAAAGAACAGGGAAAGGGAGGGGGAATTAAAGAAAAAAATTGAGCGAATTTTGAAGGAAAAGAAGAAATTGGATTCCCTTGCAAAAGTGATTGCATTCAGGAAGGACAGGAAAGGCTTTGACGCGTTAATCGGCTCAAAGAAGGCGGCAAAGGATGTTGCGGAAGCGCTTGCAAAAAAAGCAAAAACAAGTGTTGTCTTCTCCCATTCCGTTGTCGGGATGGACAAAAATGGAAAACAGAAAAAGCGGTTCACCTTTTGCGTGAAGGTTTGAGGGCGGTTTTCCGGCTGAACTCCAGGGAAATGCTTTCGCTGCAGAAGGCTTAAACTTCATACTTTTTGAGTTCGGTTTCAATTTCCTGAAGCGGCTTGTTTGTCACAAGCAAAGGGATTTTCTCTATTTCCGCGATTTTCACGGCAATCGGGTCAACGCTTTTTGGCCCGTGCAAAACAACTATTGAGGGCTTCATGTCCGTACTGAACCTTCCCACGCGCACGGCAATCATCGGGCTCCTTCCGTTTTCCACGTGGTCAAAAAGCAGTGCCCTTTCAGGGGTTTTTCCGTACATTTGAAGGTATTCGTGCACCGGAACATCCAGAATCACTTTCAACGAGTCAATTAAGGTGTAGCCGTAAACCACGACTTCTTTTAGCCGGGCCTGGTTTGCGACAACCTTTGCGCCAATCTTTTCAGCAAACTCTTTTCCGTTCACCGCCCCAAAAAATTCGTGTATTCCGAAGACGTCGCTTTCGGGCTTGAATTCTTTTTCCAGCTGTTTCCTTATTTTTCCTCCGCGCTTGTCATCTATTTTCAGCAGGGATTCAATCAGCCTTTTCACCACCACGATGCCGGGGCTCTGCCTTCTGCCGCCCTCGTAATCGGAAATCGTGGAAGAGCTTACCTTCAGGTATTCAGCCAACTCGGTTTGCGACACGCCGAAAATTTCGCGCCATTTTTTCATGCTCCTGCCCGGGTCCCTGCTCAGGCAGATTTCGCCTGCCATTGTAACCGGCAGCTTGTCCATGAATTCCCCCCACGAATCAAAAAAGTTTAATTAAATTAAAGAAAAGACCCCTTAAAAATGTTTCGTCAATCGTCTGAATTGAATTTGAGGGCTTGACGAAGTGTTTCAGAGCTCGTGGAAGTCTTTTTCATCTCTTTTAAGCGGCTTCAAGCTTTTATGAACCCCAAACCTGCTTATTGGTGTTTCTTGCGGTTTCCTGGTTTTTTTGTTCATTTTTATTTACTTTAATTGTAACGGGCCCGGTGGGAATCGAACCCACGACCTACAGCTTAGGAGGCCTGCGGGGTTCTGGAAGAACCTTGCCGCCCTATCCACTAGGCTACGGGCCCATGAAAAACAATTGAACCAAGAAGAATTTAATCTTTGCTGTGGGCTTTAAACCAAAAACCACAGCACAATTCCCGTGCCCAAAGGGATAGTTAAATTGTCCTCGAATTCCAGGAGTTCGGCAAGCATTCCTCCGGTGGAGGCAAGCAAAGCGATTTCCAATGGAAACAGCATCCACAGGTAAAAGGCCGAAACCAGTATTCCCGCAACCGTGCCTTCCGCGGAGCGCCTGTTCGGAAGGCAGATTGAGCCAAACTTTTTTCCCGCAACCGTTGCAATTGAGTCTCCAAACACCAGCACAACCAGTGCCCCTAACACGATCAGCAGATTGTTGTAGAAAAGAAAGCTTATGGCAAGGGTTCCCGCAAAAAAAGACAGGGCCCCTTTTCCCGGGAGAAAGGCTTCCTCCTGCCTGCCCACAAGCTTCACGATGTCGTGCACAAGAAAAGTTTTTGCCTTCCTTTTAATCATCAACGAAAGCGAGAAGCCGATTGCAAGCACTCCAATGTTAATGAAAATGTAAGGCACAACTCCAACCGTGCCGACCAAAAGAATCACAAGGCACCCGAAAAAGTAATGCAAAAACTGCCTCCGTATTTCCAAATCCATGCAAAAATAATCCGCGAACCCTTTAATTAACTTTTTCTCTGCAGGAAGGCCATCGCGTGCTCCGGGTGGAAGGGCTTCAGGAGAACAAGCTCAAGAAGTTTGAATTCAGGCTCCAGTTTTTTCAGCTCTTTCCGGAAAATCTCGTGAATCCCCATTTTCTGTGAAATGCTTCTCGCCTTAATCGCAAGAAGTCCGAATCCTTTTGGCTTCAGGAAAAGCCTGGCGTTTTTCAGGAAAATTTCTGCCTGGTTTTTCTGGGAGACATCCTGGTAAAGCAAATCCACTTTCTCGTTCCCCAAATCCTTTAAGTACAGCTCCGGCCGGTTTGCGTCGGCAAGCACAGGGATAATGTTTTCCCTTTGCTCGCTTACTTCAATCAATTTGGGCATTACCCTTGCGCTCACGTCAACAGCAAAAATTATTCCCTCTTTCCCGGCCAAATCCGAAAAGTGCGAGGCGGTTGTCGCCTCCGCTGCACCCAGGTAGAGAACGGATGAGCCGGCTTCCAATGGCAGTTTCTTCAGGCCGGAGTGCAGTGCGGCTGCGCACTTTGATCTGCGAGGATCCCATTGCCTGAACTCTTTTCCCCTGATTTTCAGCAGCTTTTCACCGTAGACTTTAATGCCGGGGCACAGGTTTTCAGTGAAAATGTGTTTTCCCTGGAAAAGCAGGCTTTTTTCTTCAAAAGAATTTTCCCGGAAAGCATGCCTTTCCGTATTTCCGCCTTTTTCCTGAAAATTTTTTCTTTTTCCTTTCTTCCGCCCTTTTTTTGGGAAGACGGTGTTTTCTTCCTTCATTTTTTATTTCCTGTTTTTTTGCCTTTTTTTGCAGGAAATTCATTTCCTGCCTTTTTTTTCAAGCTCTTTGGCTTTTCGTTCAATGCCGGATTTCAGTTCAGGAAAAAGCCGTTTTTTGCCGAAAAAGTCCTCTTTTAAGGCAATGGAAAGCTTTCCCGCCAGAGTTCTGGATAATTTCCCCTTATTCCAGGGCTTTGCCTTTTTTATGATTGGGTTGGAGTAAAGGATTCCGTATTTTGGGGGCTTTGAGCCGTGTTTTAGGTGCTCGAACAGCGCTTTTTCTGCACCCAAAACCTGCAGGGTTGAAGAGGGCATGAACGCTAATCTGCGCAGGGAAGATGCTTTTGCAAGCATTTTGGCGGCAAGGAGCGGTTCTGCCAGTTCCGCAAAATTTGGTGCAAGGGACTTCATTTCAGAGGCAATGTAGTCGGCAAGCTTTTCCCTTTCCTGCCGGATTGAAAGCGCGTTTTCCGCCAGCATTTGAATTTGTTCCAAATCCTTTTTCTCTATTTCCCCTCCCATGGATGAAGGGGCTTTTGCCTCAATTTTTGCAGCCGCCTCTTCGTTTTGGTAGGCTTTAAGGATAATGCTTTTTTTGAATTCTTTTCTTTCCCCAAGCGAAACCAGCTTCAGAAAGGATTCGTGGTCGCGGACAAGCGAATTCAGTTCAGGGAAGTGAATGCCGTACCATTCCCTGCACTGCTCCGCAAGAATGTTGAATGATTCATCCAAATCCTCCAGAAGGTTGACTGCCTTAATTATGTGAACGTCCTTTCCTGTGAACGCTTCAGCAACGCCTTTTTTTGCCTTTGAAAGCATTTTTTTCCTTAGCTCTTCGCGTTTTTCCACCACAACACCTTTTTAATATACACTTAAATAATATTATAAACCAAATCTTGAAGGCTAAACCGAAAAAAGGAATGGTTTAAGTGAAGGAATCAAATTTCATGGAATTAATGCTCAGGAAAAGCTTTTTTTTTCCTTCAGCCGAGATATATGGCTCTGGTTTTGGCGGCTTCTGGGATTTCGGGCCGTATGGAACTGCAATCAAAAGAAAAATTGTGGAATTGTGGAGAAAGGAGCTGGTGGAAAAAGAAAATTTTTTGGAGGTTGACGGTTCGCTTGTCCTGCCGAAAGCGGTTTTTGACGCTTCAGGCCACAGCGCAAACTTCAACGACCCCTTAACGCAGTGCGGGAAATGCAATTCTCATTACCGTGCGGATTCCCTTCTCTCTGACCACGTGAACGTGAACTTTCCGGAGGGAACGCCCGCAGAAAAATTCGACAAACTGATAAAGGAAAACAAATTGCGCTGCCCGAAATGCAGGGGCGAACTTGGAAAAGTGAAAAGGTTCAATATGATGATGTTTTTGGAGATTGGCGCAACTGGAAAACAGCTTGGAGGATTAAGGCCTGAAACCGCGCAGAATTTGTTTTTGGATTTCAGCCGGATGTTCAAGAGCATGCGCCAAAACCTTCCGCTCGGGCTGGCGCAGTCCGGAAAGGCTTTCAGGAACGAAATCGCGCCCCGCAATACTCTACTCCGCGCCCGCGAATTCGGGCAGATGGAAATTGAAATCTTTTTTAACCCCGAAAAAATAAATGAATGCGAAAACTTCGGGAAAATGGAAAACGAAAAAATCCGCATACTTTCCCTTAATGAAAAAAAGGAAAAGGTGTTGCGGGCAAAGGATTTGGTGGACAAAAAAATTGTTTCCGGAAAACTTGTTGCGTATTACATTGCGCGTTTGCAGGAACTTTACCTCGCTTATGGAATTCCTTTCGCTAAAATGCGTTTCCGTGAAGTTGGAGTGGATGAGCGCGCCTTTTACTCAAAGGAAACATGGGACTTCGAGGTTGAAACCGGGTATGGCTGGATTGAACTGGTTGCGTGCAATTACCGCGGAGACTATGATTTGAGAATGCATGGAAAGGGCTCGAAAAAGGATTTGAAGGTTAAGGAGGACGGAAAAGAGTTTGTTCCGCACATCTTTGAGCTTTCCGCTGGCCTGGACAGGGCCTTTTTTGTTGTTCTGAACCTTTCCCTGCGCGAGGAAACCAAAAAAGGGGAAAAACGCATTTTGTTGGACATCCCTTCAGCGCTCGCCCCTTTTACGTGCGGGGTTTTCCCTTTGGTTAAAAAGGACGGCTTGCTTGAAAAGGGGCTGGAAGTTTTTGAATTGCTTAAAGAAAACGGTTTGGATGCAGTGTTTGATGAAAAGGGCTCAATCGGCAGAAGGTACGCGCGTGTGGATGAACTAGGGTGCCCGTATGCTGTAACCCTTGATTATGATTCTTTGGGGAAAGAGGATGTAACTATCCGTGAAAGGAATTCCACGGAACAAAAGAGAGTGAAAATCAGGGAACTCCCGGAATTGTTGTGGAGGCTTGGGAACGGGAAAATAGTCTTTAAAGATATTTAAGTCTTTTATGGGCCGGCTTGCGCCCTTTTCCTTTTTCTTGTTTTTGCCCCTATTGGAGGGGCGCGGTCAAGGCTTTGCAGTGCTTCAACTATTTTTGGCTGCAGCGGTCTTCCGGGGGGCGCTTCTGAAAGCACTCTTCCCAGTGCCCTGATCTCCCTGAATGCCATGCCTTTTGTGGTTCTGTTGCCTCCCGCATTTTTCTTGGCTGCTCTTCTTTGCATTTTAAAACCATTATCTATTATATTCAAAGCCATTTAAATACTTCTTTTGCCTAATTTCTACTGCGCCCTTGTAGCTCTTTTGCCGCAGTAGCATAATGGTAATGCTCCGACCTCGTAAGTCGGTGATTGGGGGTTCGATTCCCCCTTGCGGCTCTTCACAGGAAATCTCCTCCCTTTCCAAAAGTTAATAGCCCTAAAAGCTGTTTTTTAATTGTGACTTGAGTTTATTTTGATTCTGAAACTGTAAGGGATAACTTCTTTAAAAATTTGAAGAGCTATGGAAAGTTTAGGACTTGGCGTGAATTTTATAATCATATTAGCGAAGCAAAAACTTCAATGGAGAATTATAGGTCCGGTCAATGGACTATTCCTTCCCGCCTTTTTGACAAATTGTGTGATTTGCTTCCTAGTCACTTGGAAAAACTCTTTAAATCCAAACTAAACTATAAGACTGGTAATTGGGGGCAAATCATTGGCGGGAATATAACGTATGGTAAACACCAAGATATTTTTGAAAAGGGGCGTGCTATTGCAATCGCGAAACAAAAAGAAAATCCAAAACATGACTTTGATTTGGATATGGAATTGACTGAGGGGCTAAGCGAATTTATCGGTTGTTTTATTGGAGATGGTTTCACTAACAATTATGGCGGAAAATATGTGGTGCAATTTGCGGGAGACAATCGATTTGATGCAGACTATTATGATGGGACAATTATTCCAATAGCCCGTTCTTTATTTGGTTTTGATAAAGCAGGCATTCGCCGTAGTGGGAATGCTTTGTGGGTTAGTTTTTATTCTAAAAGACTTTTTGAGTTTCTTACTACTGGGTTTGAGATGCCTGCTGGACTAAAATTTAACCGGGTTAGAATTCCTGTTGAAATTCTTGAGTCGGGTCCGGAAAAAATAATCCCTTGTATTCGAGGCATGTTTGATACTGATGGTTGCGTTTTTTACGATAAACGACCGGCTTATCGTAGACCTTATATTAGAATCGAGTTAACAATGCGTAATCCCTTTTTGATTAGGCAGGTGCATTACCAGCTTAAAAAGATCGAGGTTAGGTCAAAAGTTCTTTCTGATGAGACTAGGCTGCAGATAACGGCAAGAGAGGACGTTAAGCTGTTTTTGCAGAAGATAGGGTTCTCAAACAAACGGCATAGAAACCGAATAACCAGATTTTACCCTGAATTGGAAAAGATTACGAAGGCTAAGGGGTCTTAGCTTGGGTTAACCGGAGCAAAGCGCAGGCCGGGGGTTCGACTCCCTCCAAGGGCTTTTCACGGGAAATGTGCCCTTTCCAAACAATGTTAAATCCGGAAGCCCTTTTTCTATCGAAGCGAAAGTTTAAATTAACTTATTGCGTTAATTAACTTTACATGTTAACTAAGTGGTCCGGTGGAAAAAGAGAAAACCTTCCCGAAGTATCTGGATGCACAGGGAAAAGACTTAATCCACGGGAGGTTTGAAAGAAACAGGGAAGGAAAACCCAAGGCTTTCAGCGTGAACTGCACCTGCGAACTGGAAGGCAAAAACATGGAAATAATCCGTTTTGACTCTTCCCATGGGAGTGTTTACGTCCACAGGCTTTACAAGAAGCCGCCGAGAATTGAAGTGCTTGGAAAGGAGGTTTCATTTTCAACAATAAATGAATTTGTTTTGGAGATTGAAGAAAGTTATGGGGTCTGGAAAAAGGCTTTCATTAGAAACTATCTGAAAGGTGATTGAGTATGGCGAGAGAAGGTAAAGCGGTTATACGGATTGGAAGGAATGCGTTAAGCAGGGATTTGATGAAACTGGAGAAGAACAGGAAAGCGAATTGCCCTGAACAGGTGATTTACTTCAACGACTTTAACCAGCTTTTCTCTGTTTTGTCCGCAAAAAAACTGGAGTTGCTGCAGCACCTGTCCGGGAAAAAAGGAAAAAACGTTTCATTCCTTTCAGTTGAACTGAAAAGGAAGAAAGAGGCCGTGAGCAGGGATTTGCACGAGCTTGCAAGAACAGGGCTGATTGAAATAATAAAAGACGGAAAGAAAGCCTACCCGAGAAACAAATTTGACAGGCTGGAGATTCCGTTAAAGATGAGGGCGTAAACCAAACCCTTAAATTCCCTTTTTGCGTTTATTTTATCTGATTTTATGCCTGCTGAAGCCGAGGAAGAGAGGTTTGACCGCTTTTTGTTCACCGGAATAGTGGTTTTGCTGATTATAGTTGCGGGGGCGCTTATCGCATTCAAGGCATTTACCCGCGAGCCTGTTTACTACTCCGAGGTTTACTTTGCAGGGGAAACAATCGTGGACGGGGCAAGAATAGGGGAAAGGATTCCCGTAAATTTTTTCATAGGAAACCATGAAGGAAAAACCCTTACTTACACTTACTTGGTGAGCGCTTTTGGCGGGGACAAAGTGGAAAAAGAAATTGAATTGCAGGACGGGGAACTCAAAGAGATAAGGGAGTTCACGGAATTTGAAACAGATTACGGCTCAAAACAGCGCGTTACGGTTGAAGTGGAAAAGCCGGACAGCGTGAAACCCTACGCCTTGTGGTTTTGGGTTGAGGTAAGCTGACAGCGTTTTGAAGGGCAAGCACTTTTTTTTTGTTTTTTTTCCGGTTAAATGAATTAATCTTTTTCTTTCTTTTTTGGGCCCTTGAGCCTTAATTTATATGACCTGTAAATCGAATGGGCTTTTGCGCTGTGCAGCTGCTTTTCCAGGTTTTCAACCCTTTTTTCCCTGTGGGAAATGATTTTCCTTAAATCTTCCACCAATGAATCCCGTTCCCTTACCTCTTTCTCCAGAGACCTCATTTTCTTTTCGTTTTCTTTTTTTGCTTCCTCTTTGGCTTTCAGCTTTGAGTGCTGCAAATTCAGGAGCTCGCGGCTGTAAGAACTGCGTAACTGCAAACTTTCATGTTCTATGTCTAAAAGAACTTTTTTCGCGAAATCTTTTTCCCTTTTCAGCAGTGAAACAAGCTCCGGGCCCTTTGAAAGGTAGCCGTACATGAGGTGCTCGGCGGAATCAAACTTTTCCTTTACATCCGCAAAAGAATCATTGATTAAATCAATTTTTTCCGAAAGGCTTTTCATTTCCCCTTCCAGTTCGGTGCGGCTTTTTTCCAGCCTCACTGCAACATCGTTTAAATCGTGCTCCAGGTCAATGGAACTCTTTTCCCCGGCCTTTCCAATAAACGCGTGGTGCTTCAGCTCCTCGTGCTTTTCCCTTAAATCATGGAACTCTTTTTCCCTTGTTTTAAGCAAACTCATCACATGGGATGCGGTGCTTTTTTCATCCAGGGGGGTGAGCTTTTCGGAGCGGGTGTGCAGGTGCACCTGCTCAAGGATGAAACGCGTTTTAAGCAAAAGGGAAAGGATTTTGTTGCTTAAGTCGCCGTACAGTTCCGGCACCTCTATTTGCTGCTGCCAGCCCCATTCCTCTTTCTCTTTTTTGTCCTGCTCCATCACAAGGTTTCTTCTGAGCACGTTAATGGAGGAGGCGTAATCCCTTGCAAGGGGCTCAAGGTTTGGGGCATTCATTCCGGGGTCTTGCTCCATTTTTCCCTTTATTCCGTACACAATCTTCTGTATTTCCTCCAGCCGCTGGATTGAGGAGTCCAGCGCGTGCACAAAGCTTTTCCTGCTGTATTTCTTCCATTCATTTGAATTCAGGTAATCCTGGAAGTCTTTCACGCGGTGAATCAGCTCTTCAGCCAGCCTTTCAACCATTTCAATCCGGTATTATTAAATCTTCGGTTATTTAAATTTCTTTCTACTCGCTTGGAAAACCTTAAAAGCCCCAAAAGCCTATTATTTTGGGGATTGAAACGGGCTTAACGGATTTGTTCAGGCGAAGGAAAAAAATTGTTTCCAAAGAGCTGGTGAAAGAAGCGGAGTTTGAAGTGCGGTACGTGTATTCACTGGAAGGAATCGGGCTGGTTGTGCACGGCTTGCTCCAAAAAGGCGCAATTGAAGAGGGCGTAAACTGCCTTTTGGAAGGCAAAACAGGGGTTGTGGAAAAAATTCTTTCCCGTTCCTCCCGGGTGAAGTCGGCCTTTGGAGGGCAGGAGTGCTCGCTGAAACTGGGCGCATTCAGGGAAGAAGAGCTAAAAGAAGGCCAAATCCTGCGGTTCAAGGAATAAGCCCGAAAAGCCGGCAACCAAAAAAAAGGAGTAAAAAAAAATCCGGAAAAGCCGGAAAAATTCAGCGGAAAAAAAAAATTTGCGGAAAAACCCGCAGAAAAAAAGGAAGATGAAAAAAAATGCCGTGCGCGGAGGAAGAGGTTTGCCTGGGAAGGTCCCGGGAGTTTGCGGTTGACCCAAAAGGAAAAGCAAAGGCCAAAACGGTTTGCATTACCCACGCGCACTCCGATCATGCACGCCTTTCAAGAAAGGCTTCCTGCGAGTACTGGATGACAAGGGAAACACATTCCCTCATTAAATGCAGGGGAAACGGCGCAAAAAAAGTGAAAGAATTGAAGTACGGGAAAAAAATTGCTTTGAACGGTTTTGGCGTAAGCCTGCATAATGCAGGCCACATCCTCGGCTCAAGCCAGGTGAAAGTGGAGGGAAAAAAAAACATTGTTTTCACCTCGGACTTCAAGCTTTCGGATTCCCTGGTGCAGAAAGCAGCCGAAGTAATTCCCTCCGATATTCTTGTCATTGAAACAACCTTTGGCCTGCCTGAATTCAGTTTTCCTTCACGCGAAACCATGTACAAGGAGATTGGAAAATGGGTGGAGAAAGGCGTTGCACAAAAAAGGTTTCTCTTGCTTGGCGGTTATGCGGTTGGAAAGGCGCAGGAGTTGACCAAAGCGGTAAACGAATTCACGGGGGAAATTCCTTTGGTCCATGAAACGGTTTTCAACGCAAACAAGGTGTATGAGTCGCATGGGGTGAAGCCGGGAAATTATGTGAAGCTGGACCACAACCTGAAGGACTTTAATGTGCTGATTATTCCCCCGCATTACGTTGACTATAATCTGATGCAGGCGGTTTCCCTTTCAATCGGAAAAAAAGTTGAGGCCGCCTTCGCAACGGGGTGGAGGTACGGCAGCGGGCTGGCAAGGGTTTTCCACCTTTCAGACCATGCGGATTTCAGTCAGCTGCTGCGCTACGTGAAAGAGTCCAATCCGAAACTCGTTCTTACGCACCACGGCTTTGCGGAAGAGTTTGCGCGTGCAGTGAAAAGAAAACTCGGAATTGAGGCCCGCCCTCTGGGGGCGAAAGGGCAGAAAACCTTAAACGAGTTTGTTTAGCGCAGGAAATAGCCTTGATTGCTTCCTTAAAAACCCAATGCTCCTTTTCCGCATTCTCCCAAAGCAGCCCGGATATTTTCCCTGGCTTCACGGGGGTTTTCCCTTTCCTTTGGGTCTTTTGGCGATAGAACCGGCAAGTTCATCCAGGGCCTTTTGCGCTCTTTTCGTGTCACGCAAACCGGCTCTTGCATCTCCCTGTATTTTTCTTGTCCCGTTTATTAATCTTCCGGCATCTTTTTGAAGTCTTGTGAGTTGTGCCTGCACAGGGCTTCGCCTGTGAAATCTGCCGGCAATCCAGTTCCAGGCCCGCCTCAATTTCGGCATATTTTCCCTCAAATATTAACCCAAGAGGGGCTTAATTAAGGTATCTTTCAGGCATCTTTTTAAAGACTAAAATAAAAACATTTTCCGGCCACCTTTTTCTGTGCAGCCTATCACTTTATACAAAACCATCCTAAAAGAATTCGGTGAACAGAACTGGTGGCCTGTAACAGAACCGGGAGAAACTGCCCCAACCTATAAAAAAAGAAAATCGCTTTCCACTGCACAAAGGTTTGAAATCTGTGTTGGCGCAATCCTGACGCAAAACACTTCCTGGCTGAACGTAATGAAGGCGCTTGAGAACCTGAATAAAGCGAAAATGCTTTCCCCGCGAAAACTGGGTTCAGCAAGAAAGCGGAAGACAGCTTCGCTCATAAAGCCTGCGGGATACTTCAACCAAAAGGCGGGCTACCTGAAAAATTTTTCCGCGCACCTGGAAAAAAATTACGCAGGCAAACTGGAGGAGTTATTCAAAAAGCCTTCCGCTGAGCTGAGGAAAGAGCTTCTCTCAATTAAGGGAATTGGGGAAGAAACCGCGGACTCCATAATCCTGTACTCGGCCCAAAAGCCCGTGTTTGTGGTGGACGCTTACACGAAAAGAGTGCTTTCAAGGTTGCGTGGGGAAAGGCAAACCAACAGCAGTTATGTAGAAGTTCAAAGTTTTTTTGAGTCCCGCCTGCCAAAAAATGTGAAGCTGTTCAATGAATTCCACGCCCTGTTTGTCGCATTGGGAAAGGATTTCTGCACCAAAACCTCGCCCGGATGCTTCGCCTGCTGCCTGCGCAGAAACTGCGCTTTCCCTTCAGTCAAACCTTAAAACTTCAAAACCCCCCGGATTTTCTTTTGCCTTCTTTCGCGCTTCTAAACCTTTAAAACCCTAATGCAGGTACTTTATTATGAAATTCAGGTGAACCCATGGAAAGAATGAATTCACGCCAAATAACAGTAAAGACTGCGGAAAAAAAAATCAGGTTTTTTGGCTGGGTTTCGGAGAGCAGGGATTTTGGGGGCTTAAGGTTTCTTTCGCTCCGCGACAGGTTCGGCTTTTTGCAGGTGACTGCGCACAAAAAAAAAGTCAAGCAGGAATTGTTTGAAAAAGTTCCCGAATTCACAAAAGAATCACTGCTTTGCGTTGAAGGAAAAATTGAAAAATCGCCGAAAGCCCCTGCCGGGGTTGAACTAATTCCCGACAAAATTGAGCTTGTTTCCAATGCGCATACCCCCACGCCAATTGATATGAGCGGAAAGATTGAAACAGACCAGTCCGCGAGGCTGGACTGGAGAAGCATTGATTTAAGAAAGCCAAAAAACCAGGCGCTGTTCACTGTTCAGGCAAAGCTTTTGCAGGGAGCGCAGGAATGGCTGAATGAAAACTCTTACCAGCAGGTTTTCACCCCCTGCCTAATGGGCGCTGCCTCGGAGAGCGGGGCAGAGGTTTTCAGGATGAAATACTTTGACACGGAAGCATTCCTCCGCCAGGACCCCCAGCTCCACAGGCAGCTGGCAATTGCGGGGGGAATTGAAAAGCTTTACGACATCGGCCCAAGCTGGCGCGCGGAGCAGAGCCACACCACGAAACACTTATGCGAGCACAGGGCAATCGCGGTTGAAGAAGCCTTCATTGAGGATGAAACCACAACCGAAAGGGCGCAGGAGGAGCTGGTTGTAGCGATGCTGAAAAAAGTGAAAAAAGAATGCAAAGAGGAACTCAAATTACTGGAAGTGGGCTTTAAAATTCCGGAAACACCTTTTCCCGAACTCCGATTCCCAAAAGTGTATGATATTATTGAAGAAAAAGGCGGAAGCGTTGAAAGAGGCAAAGACCCCGACGCGGAAGGCGAAAAGATTATATGGGATTACATCCAAAAAAAATTCAAGGCAGACTTTTACTTCTTTAACCGTTTTCCCTTTGAAGCAAAACCCTTTTACGTGATGCGCGTGGATGAAGAGCCGGAGTACGCGCGCAGCGTGGACCTTTACTTCCGCGGGCTGGAGTTAAGCTCCGGAGGGCAAAGGGAGCACAGGCATGAAAGGATTGTTGAACAGGTTAAGCTTAAAGGAATGGCCCTGGATTCGGTTGAATGGTTCACCAAATTCTTCAAGTACGGGGTGCCGCCTCACGGAGGGTTTGCGATTGGAATTGAAAGGATTACCCAACAGCTTTTGAATGTTGAAAACATCAGGGATACTGCATTATTTCCCCGGGACCCGACACGGGTCCTTCCCTAGGTGAAAGAATTGGCAGAAAAATTTTCCTCAGTCAAAGATGCCCTGAAAAAAAGGAAGGGGCCAGTGAATCTGCGGGGCTGGGTTAAAAGAAAAAGGCAGGTTTCAGATAATTTTTTCATCCTTTTAAGGGATTCAAGCGGAGAAATTCAATGCATTTTCGGGAAAAAAAAGTTCAGTGAAAAGGAATGGAAACAGCTTTCCTCCCTGAACTTTGAGTCCTCTGTTCATTTCACGGGAAAACTGAAAGTTGACTCGCGTGCCCCGGGAGGGATTGAATTAAGGGCGGAAAAATTCGCTGCAATTCACATTGGAGAGCCGTTCCCAATCCAGAAAGATTTGAGTGAAGAGTTTTTGCTGGATGTACGGCATTTGTGGCTTAGGAGTTCAAAGATGACCGCAATCAGCAAGGTCCGCGACTCCTTGCTCCATGCAGCCCGGCTTTGGCACAGGAAAAACAATTTTTATGAAACAAGCCCCGCAATAATTACCCCAAACGCTTGCGAAGGCGGCACAACGCTTTTTCCATTGGATTATTTCGGGGAAAAAAGGTACTTAAGCCAGAGTGCGCAAATGTATTTGGAGGCACTGATTTTCTCAATGGAAAAGGTCTGGGCGCTTACCCCGAGCTTCAGGGCGGAAAAGCACAAGACAGCGCGCCACCTCTCAGAGTACTGGCACCTTGAAGGGGAAATCGCCTGGGGGGACATGTTTGAAATGATGTCCCATATTGAGGAAATGGTGAAATTCATTTGCCATTTTGTCGCAAAGGAAAACCCGAAAGAACTGGGGCTTTTGGGCAGGGACCCAAAGGATTTGCTGAAAATTAAAACCCCTTTCAGGAAAATCTCCTACGATGACACCTTAAAGGCCCTTGAAAAAGATTTCCGGAAAAACATTTCCTGGGGAGTGGATTTAACAATCAAAGAAGAAAAACTCTTAAGCCAGAAAGAAAAACAGCCTTTTTTTATCCACACTTACCCAACCGCAATAAAGGCTTTTTACGCAAAAGAGGACCCCAAGGACGGCAAAAAATGCTTCAGCTTTGATTTAATTGCGGCTGAAGGCTTTGGCGAACTGTGCACAGGCGGCCAAAGGGAAGACGTAAACGAAAACCTGGTGAAAAAACTCAAGAAAGACAAAATTCCTTTGAAAAACTATGAATGGTATCTTGACCTGCGCCGTTACGGTTCTGTCCCGCACTCCGGCTACGGTTTGGGAATTGAAAGGCTTCTTCAATGGATTTGCAAACTGGATTCAATTAAGGACACAATCCCTTTCCCGCGCACAATGAACAGAAGCTACCCGTAAAAATTTTTTTGTGGTAAGATGCACACGATTTCAGTTAGAACAAACAAAAGAAACGAACTGATTGACGTAACAGACAAAGTCCGGGAATTAATTGAAAAAGCGGGAATGAAAAACGGTGTTGCTGTTGTCGTTGTTCCCCACACAACCGCGGGAATCACAGTAAACGAGAACGCCGACCCAAGCGTTAAAAAAGACATTGAAAACACCTTGAATAAGCTGGTTCCGGAGGGCGCGGGATACTCGCATGCAGAGGGAAACCCGGATTCCCACATCAAGTCCTCGCTTGTCGGCCATAGTGTAATGCTTATAATTGAAAACGGAGAAGTCCAGTCCGGCGCCTGGCAGGGAATAATGTTCTGCGAGTTTGACGGCCCGAGAAACAGGGAAATCTGGCTGGAATTGCTTGAAAAGCCTTAATGCCGGTTTGTGCTATTCTTCGCGTTTTGTACCAAAATTCATTTATAAATGAAAAGCTGCAGTCTATATGGCGAGTTTTAAGCTCCAAGGCGCCATTCCTCCTGAAGGGAATCAATTGCTTTGTTTCACCTCGCAATTGATTACCTTTTTCTTTTTTTTGCCTGTATTCTTTTTTTGATTCACATGAAAAAAATTTTTTTGGCAGGATTGGTTTTTCTGCTTATTTTGTCCACTGTTTCAGCCGCCGCCCTCTGGGACCCTTTGCGGCCGGTAAGCGAGGCCGCGGCACAGTTTGATGCTGTAACAAAAGTTTTGGTGTTCGCTTTTTCCGCGGCAATCCTTGCGATTGCCTTGCTTGCCTACAGGAAAACCCGTTCCAGGCGCTTTCTGCTTATTGCGTTTGCCTTCCTTTTGTTTGCCGGAAAATGGTTCCTGAAAATAATGGACTTGTTTGTAAGCCCCGGCTTGTTCCTTCCTGACTCTTCGGAGAACGTTTTTGAGCTCGCGATTCTGGTGCTGCTGTTTGTGGCGCTTTTTTATAAGGGGAAATAGGTGCCTTGATGGATGAAGCCGAGCAGGCGCTGGAGTTAGGGGCAAGAAAAAAAATCTTCAGCACCATTGACTCTTCACCCGGACTGCATTTCCGTGAACTGCAGAGGAGGACGGGAATTGCGGTCGGCAGCCTCCAGTATCACCTTGATTTCCTTGAAAAAAAGCACTTAATTCGCGTGGTAAAGGACGGAAAGTTTTCCCGCTATTTTTCCATCCGCGGAAAACAGTTGGGGGAAAGCCAGAACACAATGTCTCTTTTGCGCAAGGAAAAGGTCCGCAAAATAATCCTGTTTCTCCTTGAAAAAAAGAAAGCCAACCAACTATCCATTGCAAACGCAGCCGGGCTTTCCACTTCCACCACCTCCTGGCACTTAAGCCAGCTCATGGAAAAAGGGCTGCTTTCCCGTGAACTTTCCGGAAGGGAAACCTTTTTTTCCGTGAAAGAGCCGGAAAAAGTCGCCGGATTAATTGTCAGCCACAGGAAAAGCTTTTTGGATGAATTGGTGGACAGCTTCGTGGAAATCTGGGAAGAAATTTAGAAACCCCTTTCCGGGAATCCCGCCTGTTTCAATGGGCGGAAGAGGGGTTTTCATAAGCAGTTTACGAAAAAAAAAATTTGGCGGATTTTTAACCCGCCGCAGTTTAATGCGCTTTTTTTCCAGGAGCAATGAATTTAAACAGGAAAGTCTTTCCTTTTAAGCATGGAGCGATACATCCGCTACGGAATAATGGTTTTCGGCGTAATTGCGGCGATCATTACCTCCTTGCTTCCCCTCGGAATTGATCCGCAGGCGCAGCTTGTTCTCGCCTCAACAATTCTTGTGATGGTTTTCTGGTTTGCGGAAGTCGTTCCATTGCATGTTTCCGGATTGATTGGCGCATTTCTTTTGATTGTCTGGGCGGGCTTCACGCCCACCGAGGTTTTTGCCCCCTTTTTTGACCCCGTGCTGGTGCTGCTTTTGGGCGGCTTTGTTTTGGCTGTCGCAATGCAAAAGCACAAACTGGATGAAGTAATAACCCTCACCCTCCTTTCCCGTGTCGGCCACAGCCCCAAAAAATTTCTCCTTGTTTTGATGGCTTTAACCGCGTTTGTTTCCTTTTGGATGACCAACACGGCCTCAACAGCGGTAATTCTTCCCATTGCATTGGTTGTATTGGCGGCAAACAAGCTTGAGCCCCTTAAATCAAACTACGGGAAGGCAATCGTGTTGGGAATAGCCTATGCGGCAACAATAGGCGGGCTTGGAACCCTTATTGGCTCAACCCCGAACGCGATGGCGTTAAAGTTTCTCGGCGACCAGGGCATTCAGCTCACTTTTTTGGACTGGATGTTTTACGGCGTTCCAATCGTAATCATAATGGTTCCAGTCGCGTGGATTGTGCTGTACAAGATGTACAGGCCTGAGATTGACTCAATTGAGGCCCACTTTGAAAGAAAGCCGCTTTCAAAAGAGCAAAAAATTATTTTCGCAATCTTTTTTGTTACTGTTGCGCTGTGGCTTACAACAGGATTCCACGGAATTTCCGCAAGCACAATTTCCCTGGTGCCGATTATTCTCCTGTACCTTTTTGGCCTGCTTAACACAAAAGATTTTTCCCGGGTGCAGTGGGCCGCGTTAATCCTTTTTGGCGCAGGGCTTTCAATAGGCACAGCAATGCACGCCTCCGGGCTGGACCAGCAAATAGCCAACCTGCTGCTTGCAATTGTTTTCGGCCAGCCGATGTTTCTCGTTCTCCTGATAATACTTTTGTTTGCAATCCTTCTCACAATTGTCGCAAGCAATACTGCGGCCGGAGCGATAATGATTCCCGTAATTTTGCCTCTTGCGCCTGTTATTGGAATCGACCCCAAAATTCTTGCAATCCTTGTTGCAGTGGGCGTGAGCCTGGACTTCATTGTTCCGGTCGGCACCCCGCCTTCCACAATTGCCTACAGTTCCGGCTACATTAAAACAAAGGACATGGCGAAAAGCGGAATCGTGGTAGCGGCAATCGGAACACTGGTGGTTGCTTTGCTGGCTTACTTTGTGTGGGGCCTTTTCTAAACCGCGTGCCGCCGAAAAAGTTTATTCTGCGTTAGGGGGTTTAATGCCTTGCCCCTGAGGGCGATTGTTTAACTGACTTTGCCAAATGAAAAATCAGATGCCCCTGCCTTCCGGCAGGGGAGCAGTCATTTTCCCCTTACAAAGCCGTCAAACGCTCCAACCGTTTTTTTGTAGTCTTCCCTTCTGAAGGCCAGCACATAGCCCAGCCCCACAAACGCCCCGAAAACGTGTATCAGCGCATCGCTCGGCGTTTTCTCTTCGCGCTGCCGTCCTTCCTCTGTTTCCGCAATCTTTTCCTTCACAACCCCGATTTGCCTATTCAAATCCTGCGCCCTGTTCAAATCCCCCTCAAGGATTGCCTTGTTCTGGTTCTCCCTTATTTCTTTTACCTCTTTCTCCATTGCCTTCCTGCTTTCCTCAAAAATTTTACCGTAAGCAACAGTTCCCAGCCCGAAAAGCAAAAGCATTGCAATGAACGCAAGCACAGTGTTCTTTGGCTTAACCATGAACGCGGCGGCAATCATTCCTGCCGTTCCGCCGCTTGCCCCAACCAACGCGTACTGCGGAAAAACAAGGAGAAAAGCGGCTGCGGAAATAAAGCCTGAAAGAAAAAAAATTCCCACAACATGTTTTCCCTTTAGTGCGCGCTCCAGCACCAACCCAAAAACAAGGAAAGAAACCGAGTTCAATAAGAGGTGGCTTGCCCCAATGTGCACGAACATGAAAGTGAAAAGCCCTGAAGGCTGCCGTAAATAGAATTCCAGTGCCTCAATCTTTTCCAACGGAATGAAGAAACCCATGTTTGAAAGGAAAAGATATGAGAGAATGAGCGCAGAAAACAAAATAAGGGTGGCTTTTGCTTTCTTCACTTCGTCCAAAAAAATTTTTGTGTCCACACAATCATTTTAGCTTAAAAGTTATATATAAATACTCTTTCCGGCAGTCTTTTGGTTGGGATAGCGCATGAAAATTTTTTTCGCAAGCCAGTCGTTTTACCCTTACATTGGGGGGGTTTCAACTTACCTGCTTAACCTTGCAACCGGGCTGAAGGAGCGCGGCCATGAAGTTGCTGAAGTGCAGCTCCGCCCTCCCCATGAATCTGGTGAAGAGGAAATAAAGCAGGTTAATGTTTACAGGGTGCCCAAAGAGCCGCTGGACAGAAAACAGCTCAAGGGCTACAGCAAATTCAAGGAAACGATTTACGATGAAGCCCACTGCTTCGGGAAAACCTTCAGCAAAAACCCCTCCGAAATGGAGGGGTTTGAGGAATACAATGAAATAAACGATTTGATTGGTGAGCAGGTTTTTGAGCTAATGGAACAGCATCCCGCTGAAATAGTGCACGTGCAGGACTTCCAGCTCTTGTTCCTTTACCGCCACATCCCACGGGGAGTGCCCACAATCCTCACCTGGCACATCCCCTTCAGCAGGCGGATGTCAAAAAACCTGCAAAAATTTTTGGTGTCGCACATGCAGGAATACGATAAGGTTGTTTTTTCCTCCCCTGACTACATTAAGTCCGCGGTTAAGGCCGGGTTAAGGAAGGACAAAAGCGAACTCATTCACCCTATAGCCAACACAAGGCTTTTCAAAAAAATGAAAGTAAACCAGGAGGAAGTGAAGCAAAAGTTCGGGCTTCCAAAAAAATCCAAAGTCATTTTATGCGTGCAAAGAGTTGACAGAAAAAGCGGGCACAGCCAGCTGATAAAGGCAATGCCTGCAGTGCTGAAAAAAGTTTCTGACGCAAGGCTGGTTTTTGCGGGCGGAAAGTCTATGAGCTCAAAGATTTCATCCGCCAGGAGAAAATATGAGTTGCAGGTTGAAGGGCTGGTCAAGAAAAAAAACCTCGGAAAAAAGGTGGTTTTTGCGGGAAATGTCCCGTACGAAAAGCTTCCCGAATTGTACAACGCGGTTGAGGTTGTGGCGCTTGTTTCAAGGGTTGAAGGGTTCGGGTTAAGCGTAACAGAGGCAATGGCGTGCGGAAAGCCGGTTGTGGGGACAAAGGCGGGTGGAATCCCCCTGCAGGTGAAAAACGGCTTCAACGGTTTTTTGGTTCCGGTGGGAAACCACAAGGCAACCGCAAAACGCCTGGCTGAACTCCTGGAAAAAGGAAACCTGAGGAAAAAAATGGGCGAAAATTCCTTGAAAACGGTTGAAAAAAAATTTGGCGCCCACATTGGAATAGAAAAGCACATTGCATTGTATAACTCCCTTTTAAGAAAAAAATCCGAATCATGGAACCTCAGAATGCTTGACTTCAAGGACGTTTCGGCGATTTTAATGGACTTTGACCGCACCTTAACGGACAGGCCCGGGGTTGTGAGAAAAAGCGTTCTCAACTACCTTAAAAAGGTGAAGAAGCCCAGGGTTTTGGTTACTGGAAGGAATTACCGGTACGTGCTTGGGCTGGAAAAAAAACTCCCTTTTTTTGACGCAATTGTTGCGGAAAACGGCGCGGTAATAAGGTTTCCCGAAAAAAAGGAAACCATTTTCATTGACTCCGAGCAGATGGCCGACGCAAGAAGGAAACTCAAAAAGGCCCTTTTCAGCGTGAATGCCGGAAAAATAATTGTTTCAACCGAGGCAAAAAACTCCGGAAAAATAAAGCGGTTTCTTGGCAAAAGCTTAAAGGAATTGGCATTTAAGAAAAACATTGACAACGTGATGGTTTCCCCAAAGGAAGCAGACAAAAAAAGGGGGGTCTTGTTTGCCTTGCAGCAACTGAACCTTGAGCCCGAAAAAACAGTCATCTTTGGTGACGGGGAAAACGATGTTGACTTATTCAATGTTCCCGGTTTTAGGGTTGCGGTCGCAAACGCGGTCCCAAAGCTTAAGGCCCTTGCGGACCAGGTCACCTCCAAGTCCCGTTCCGCGGGGCTGATTGAGGCGCTGCAGGAACTCCAAAAATAGTCAGCTGAAGCCGTTCAGCATTTTAAGGTAATCCAGGAGATGCCTTGTAACCAGAAAATGTTTTTTCACGTGTTCCCTTCCGTTTGCCCCCAGCCTTTCCCGAAGCTTTTCATCTTTAAGAAGCTGAAGGGTTTTTTTCGCGCATTCCCTGTTGCTTTTCACCAAAAAACCGGTTTCCCCGTCAATCACCTGCAATGGAATGCCCCCCGCATTTGTGGCAACAACAGGGGTTCCCTTCCACAGTGCCTCGCTTACAGTAAGGCCAAATCCTTCCCTGGTTGATTTTTGGAGGACGACGCCTGAAGCCCTTTGCAGCACGTTAACAAGAAAGCTGTTCTGTTCCGTTATGAGGTGGATGTCTTTTTTTCCGTGAGCCTTTTTAACGGTTTTTTCGTAAATCCCCTGGCTTTCAGGGTCGTCCACGGCGGTTGAGCCCATTAAAACAAGCTGGCAGTTGCATTTCTTTTTAATCATCTCATACGCTTTTATCACTCCAACAGGGTCCTTCCATTTGTCGAAGCGGGAAATCTGGGAAACAATGGGCTTGTCCCTGTCAATGCCTTTCTTTGAAAGGTATTTTGTCACCCTTTTTTCCGTTGTTTTCCTGTTTTTGCTGCTTAAGGGGTCAATGGATGGCGTGATTGTGGTTTGTGGAATGGATGCGTTTTGCCTGAATGAATCCATTGAAACAACCATCCTGTCGTACATTTGCACAAAATGCTTTGCGTATGCCCACATTTCTGTGTTGGGCTTTGACAGGTCCACGTGGCACCTCCAAATCCAGGGCTGCCTTTTTTTATAGAATTTTATTAAAGGCAGGGGCTGAATGTCGTGCACTATTATGAAGTCGGAGTCGTCTATGTGCGAAATTAATGACATTGCCTCGTTGAATTCCATGTAAATTTTTTTTTTCAGCTCCGAGAGCCGTATTTTTTCCCCCTGCAGGGCGTTGTGGAATTTTTTTGTGGTGGTAAAGAATTCCGGCGAACCCTTCATCACCCTCCAGCCGCTTTGGATTCCTGCGTCGTTCATAAGGAAAACAAAATTGGAAAGGATTTCCGCTACCCCGCCCCCGTAAAGGGTGGAGTTCACGTGCACCAAATGCTTTTCCTTGAGCGGCTCCGCCTCTTTTCTGATTTCCTGTATTGCCGTCTTTCCCGCGACCCCGGTATAGTCCCTTAATTTCCTAAGCATGCATTAAATAGGCTTTTTCTTATTTAAAGGTTTTTCCCTAAAAATTTTTTTTTCCCCGCCTTCATCAGTTCGCATGCAGAGTTTTCCGGAAACTTTTCGTTTAACGCCATCCCCGTGCCTTTTTCCATTCCGCCGTAAATTTTGTGGATGTTCGGCAAAAATTCAATGTAAAAATGCACGTGCTTTTCTTTTTCATTCCATGAATGGAACACGGCATTATAGGGGAGGTCGCCGAAAAGGCCGAAGTAAGCATTCAATGTTTGCAGGTAAATGCCCGCAAGGTGCCTCAACTCTTTTTCGGTAAACTCCATCAAACACCGCTTATGCCTTTTGCTGACAACCCATGTTTCATGCGGCCAGAAGGATGCATAAGGGGCAATTACCGTGAAAGAAGGGTTTTCAAACACCTTTCTTTCGCTTTTCCTTTCCTTTTTTTCAATTTCGCAGTAAACGCATTTCCCTTCTTTGGAGTAAAATTTTTTTGCGCCTTCCTCCTCTTTCCTTGCCGCCGGCGGAACAAATGGCACGCCAACTATCTGGGAATGTTCGTGTGAAAGCGAGGCCCCGCATTCTTTTCCATGGTTTTTGAACAGCACCACGCGTTTTATTCCCTTCATTTTCCACAGTGCTTTTTCCCTTTCCCTGTAAACCTTCAGCAGTTCAAGCATTTCCTTTTGGCTTAACTCCTTCAGCAGACGGGAATGATTGTTTGTTTCCACAATTATTTCATGCAAGCCGAACGCGGGGGAATGCGAGTAAAAATTTTTTCCTTGTTCCCTGTGCTCCAATTCCTGGTCCAGTGCGCTAAACTTGTTTTCAAAAACCCTGTGCTTCCATTTTTTTCCGTCAATTACCGCCAGTTTTTCAGGGGGAGTCATTCCCTCATTCCCCAAGCAAAAGGGGCAGTTCTTTTGCCTCGCTTTTTTCCCTTTTTTCGTTTTCCAGCGCTCTTTTCTGAAGTCCGTCGGCCTGTTTGCCCGTTCCTCCGAGTAAATAACCCATTCATCCAAAAAATAGTGTTTCCTGAACTCTTTGGCCATAACTTAATTAGCCCCTGTGCCTTTTAAACCTTTTCAGCGCAAAATTCTTTTTTCATCTTGCCCTGGCTAAAGCTTTCTCTTTTCTTTCCCCTATTTTTTCCAATGCTTTTTTCATCAGCATGTTGTCCAGTTCGATTAACTCCTGCACCACAGGGTTTTCGGTGTTAAGCCTGTACATCTCGGCTTTGCCTACTTTTCTTGTGTTGGTTACGACTTTTGTCTTTTCAAGCCTTTCCCAAAAGGTTTCCAGGGTGTTCCATGAAACGTCCGCCTGCCTGCAGATGTCTTTTTTGCCGTAGTCGAATACGTCGTTTTCAATCAAAAAGTCCAATACCCTGATTATCGGGTAGTCCCCAAAGAACTCCACGAAAAGGGATTTGTCTTCCGCCACTCCAATCACGTTAGATAATAGACGATGAATTAAATTTAAATATTTTACTCTTGGTGTTTCAATTAATGAAACTTTCTTCTTTCGGGATTCGGAGGCGGATTCTGCGCAAAATGGTGCGGCACAGCCTTTGGGGCGGAAAGCATACGGCTTTTGACAACATCCCAAAAGGCTTTCCAAAGGAGTTGTGGAGAGAGGTAAAGAAAGAGCTGGAACAGCTTATAAGAGAAGGCTTGGTCGTGAAAAAATTTCCCGGTCTGGTGT
>CAYTYC010000001.1:82039-93745 GCA_964442255.1 uncultured archaeon
CGCTCCATGTTTCGTCTCTGGAACAGCTTATAAGAGAAGGCTTGGTCGTGAAAAAATTTCCCGGTCTGGTGTTCCGCTCCATGTTTCGTCTCTGGAACAGCTTATAAGAGAAGGCTTGGTCGTGAAAAAGCCTACTGGTTATGGGCTGCACGTTTCACTTAATGTGAGAATGAAGGCGGAGATTGAGGGGATAATTTTTGGGGAATGATTTGGTGGACGCGGAAAGAAACGGGCTTGAGATTATTTGTCCGGCTTCGGTGGCTGTTTTTTCTTCTTTTTGTCGTAAACCAAAATTGACAGGCAGGCCAGCAAGTAGGAAACTACAGGGTATACAACCATATGTAAAATAAAAACAGCAAATTGGGGTTCAGAATAAAATTTTTGTTCAAAAATCAACCACAAAAGTCCGCCCAAAAATAGGAAAGGGGCTAAAAAAGGCATTGGATACCAGCCACTTCCTCCGGGGTCAATGTACATAAATATGGGAAAAGGCGCGACAAAAAAAATTATTAAAAACGCCGAAATTTTTCTTCCATTTGGCTTCAGAAAGTCAAGATTCATTCTAACTTATATATAAATAATCTTTCAGCCAAACATTTCCTGAAGAAAGGAGGGATTGAATGTCTGCAGAAGGAAAAAAGGTTTTGTTTGTGATTGCCCCGGAAAATTTCCGGGACGAGGAATTGTTTCACCCGAAAGAGGAACTGGAAAAGGCTGGCGCAAAAACAGTTATTGCTTCGCTTTCAAGGGGGGAAAAAACTGGAATGCTTGGCGGGAAGGCTGTAGCGGAACTTTCCGTTGATGAAGTGAATCCTAAGGAATTTGACGCAATCGTTTTCGTGGGCGGAACCGGAAGCAGCACTTATTTCCAGAACCCAAAGGCGCATGAACTGGCGAAAGCGTTTTTTTCTGCCGGAAAGCCGACTGCCGCTATCTGCATCGCTCCAAGCACTCTTGCAAACGCGGGCCTGCTGAACGGCAAAAAAGCCACCTCCTATCCAAGCGAAAAAGGAAACCTGGAAAAAAGGGGAGCAAAGTTCACAGCACAAGGGGTTACAGTGGACGGAAAACTGATTACGGCAGACGGTCCGAAATCTGCAAGGGAATTCGGCAGGAAAATTGCGCAAGCACTTTAAAAAAGGTGGTGGGAGAGGAGAGATTTGAACTCTCGACCTCCCGGTTATCAGCCGGATGCGCTAACCAGGCTGCGCCACTCTCCCACAATTATGCGTTAAATTGCTGAAACTAAATAATTCGCCAGAATAAGCTTTAAAACAGAATCCGTAAATCCCTTCTCGGGTTCATCAGACTAAATTCTGCCAGGAAAGGAATAAAAAGCTAATGAAGCCGCGAGGCAGAGTTCTGCCGCTCTTGAACGGCTGGTGAATGCCGTTTCGCGCGGCTTTTAAGGAAAACATTGCCGGAAGCCATAAAGTGCCGGCGCTCCCGAGCGCCAGGAATCTACTTAATTCTTTTCCAGCACAGTTTTGGCATGGGTCTGCCCAAACTCTTCAGAAGAAAGCCTTCCGCGCTTCACGCTTACAGGGGAATGCGGGTAAAGCCCTTAAGCCTGGGCGGTTTTCTGGGTTTAAGGGATAACCCCTTAAACAGTTCACTTCCGCTGATTGCAAGGAAACGCATTGTTCCTGCCAGGGGCGGGGAAAAAATTGTTTTCTCTTTGCATGAAACGGCCCCTGAAAGGGACTGGCTTGGGAGAAAGGTTTTGGCTGAAAGAGGCCCTGTTTCAAGCGTGAGCCTGTTTGTTCCGGCAGACAAAAGCAGGCCAGCCGCAGGCGGGGCATTCACTGCCCCAAAATACCAGCGCATGGGCCTGGCAAAGCATTTAAGCAGCTTGAGGGAAAACGAGCTAAGCGCAAGAGGCATAGAAAATTTTTTGCCTGAAGGCAGAATGCGCCAGAGGGGAGAGCCAAAAAGATAGGCTGCATAACCTTTAAATCTTCTTCAACCCTATTTTTATTGTGCATCTTGGGTGCAGCCCCGTAGCCGGGGAACCTTTTAAGAAAAGGTTCGCCAAAAAACAGGCTGCGGAGCACAGCCCCGTAGTCTAGCGGCCAAGGATGCAGGGCTTTGGAAATCAGAACCTGCGGTTCCGATACCTCCCTTAATTTTCGGGGGAGGCGCAGAACCAGGGATCCGGTACCTCCCTTAAAACTTTCGCGCGAAGTTTGCACGCGGATACGTCAAGGGTTTTCCCTTTGGTCAACCCTTTATAAATATTTGTGGGAGGTTCTGGTTGAAGAAACCCTGTGACGGGAGTTCGAATCTCCCCGGGGCTATTGCTTTATTGGCGCTATTTTCTTAACAAGCCTTATTTTTTCTGGAAAGGTGTCCCTTGGAAACCTTTCTATTGCTTTTAGGAGTTCCCCTTCGTTTGGGCTCCGTTCAAGCCCCAGTGAATTGAAAAGCCGCCTTGCCGCCGGGCTTGATTTGAAGCGTGGCTCCAAAATTCCGCCGTGCTTCAGGAAGAAAGCTATAATGCTCCTGTTTTCCACATTCACCCAAACCCGCCTTACGCCGCTTAACGACAGATGCGTTTCCATGAGCCTCCACATTACTTCCCCTAGCCCTTTCCTTTGATATTCTTTTTCGATAAGAAAAATTGGCGCCCTCTTTGGACTGCCGCCAACAAATGAAGCGGAGTTGCCTTGTCTCCGCACTTCAAGCATTCCGATGTCTTCAGGCCGTCTTTCGGAAAAAACCGTTATGTGGTTTGCGGAGGGGTCCAGTTCAAGCAAAATTTTTTCTCCACCCAATCTATGCGAAAAGTACGCCCAAGAGGGACTCGCTGTAAAGGCTCTTTTCCCAATTGATATTTCTCTTCCTTCAGGCTTAACTTGTTTCAAGCCCGCTTGCCTGATCCTGTTCCAACGAAAAGCCGGCATCTGATTATGCTAGTCCACTAAGCGGCTTAAATTTGTTTTGTTTTAATGATACTTTATGATTAAGGCTGTTTTGTTTGACTGGAACGGAACATTGTTTGATGACGTGAAAGCCGCGTTTGCGGGCGCAAATTTTCAGATAAAACAACTCGGCGGAAAAGAGATTTCCTTTGAGCAGTACAGAAACACTTTCACAATCCCCCTCCCCAAGTTCTTTAAGGCAAACAATGTTCCAACCAATGAATACCTTAAAAACCTGGAAAAATACCAGCAGGATTTCTTCGAGTTTTACAGCGAAAAAGGGGAGAACTGCTGCCTGAGGAAAGGGGCAAAAGAGGTTTTACGGGAATTAAAAAAACGCGGCATAAAGGCCGCGGTTTTAAGCGCGCACCGAAAAAAGGACATCCTGGAAAAGCTGGAGGAATTCGGCATAAGCCATTTAATTGACGCGGTGGAGGCGGTGGAAGGAAACATCACGGGAATGGCGAAAGGAAAAGAAGCTGACAGGGCACTGAAGGAACTCGGCGTTAAGGCTGAAGAAGCGATCATTGTGGGCGACGGCCTGCAGGACATTGAGGCAGCAAAAGAACACGGAATGAAGGCAATAAGCATTGGGGGCGGATTCATTTCAGGCGAAAGGCTGAAAAAAGCGGGAACAGACTATTTTGTGAAGGATTTGGGGGAAGTGCTGGAAATAGTGGAAGAAATTAATTCTTGAGCAGCCTTTTGTTGCAAAATCTTTTTCCTTTCTTTAATTCATTTTTAGCTTGAATATCAATATCGGCATTTGTCCCGGGATTCCTTGAAACGAGTACTCGTATGATTTCACTGATTCTAGTTCCAAACCCACTTCATTTGCTATTCTTATCATGTGTTCTCTTGGTATTTGGTGTGCTTTTAGTTGTTCTGGTGTAGGCTGTTGGTCTCGTTTGAGACCTGAACCTTTTTTGTTGTGGTGCGGTATCCAGCCGACAACAAAACGAGAAGTTGTCCTTTCTTTAAGCAATTTTTTTTGCTGTTCAAGAGCTTGTTTCAATCCACTCTTTCCAGCCCAATGTATTGCATTAAACGTTACTACAAGGTCATATGAATGCTGTGGAAGTCCGGGATTTTCAAGGGTTCCAACGCTGAAATTTACTTGGGCGTCTCCGCATTCTTTTTTGATTCTTTGTGCTTCTCTTAATGTTCCTGGTGCAAAATCAGTTGCGTCTATTCTTGTTTTAGGAAAGCTTGTAGCTGCAAAAAGTTCTTGCGTGCCACTTCCACAACCAGTGCTTGCAACCCTAAACTCGGGTCCAATTCTTTCAGCCATTTTGCGCATTTCCGTTAGTAATGTTTTGCTTATTGCTCTTTCTGTCCCTTCCTTTTCCAAATACCTGGGGGCGAATTTTGCGGTACTGGAGAAAAAGCGGGCTTCATCTTTTGGCAGGTGTCTTCTTTTTGCTCTAAGAAATCTAGTGATAGGAAACAATTGAACTGGTTGATGTCTATGGATAAAATCTATGATGTCTTTATAATTTCTGCCAAGCCTTCCGTTTACCTGTGCTCTCCGTTTGGGTATTGTTTTGAGGTCTCTAAAACTCTGTATAGCTTCACTCATTATTCTTTTTGTCCCCCTAAGAAAATTAACGTAAGGATGAATTTAAAGGTTTGTTTCTTTATGTTTTTTGAGTATAAGTTGGGACTAGACGTTATCCAAGGAAAGTAATAAAAATAGTTGAAGAACTAAATAGTTAGGTGAAAAACTGATGGGCTTAATGGACAGGTTTAAGGCAAAAAAAGAGGAAATGGAGAAGAAGAAAGCCGGGGAAAGCGCTCCGGAAGGGAAATACGATGAAGCCTGCGCTTTGTGCGGGGGAGGTGGAACAGAAAAAAAGTGGGCTGGGCAGTACTGGCACAAAAAATGCTACAGAAGGGCAAGAAAAGTCGGGAAAGGAATGATTTAGAAACCCCTTTCCGGGAATCCCGCCTGTTTCAATGGGCGGAAGAGGGGTTTTCATAAGCAGTTTACGAAAAAAAAAATTTGGCGGATTTTTAACCCGCCGTAGTTTAATCTAAAACTTCTGTTTCCCTGTCTTTTCCCACTATAACAGTGCAGTCCCTTGAAAAAATTCCGTTGGCCTTGACTCCGGGCGTTGCATCCAAGCGCTTCTCCAATTCCTCCGGTGCAGGGACGCCATCCGGAAAATCAAGATAGGCTATCAGGTTTTCGCTTTCGCTCACTTTCCTTTCACCCGCGTCATCCTTCACAAACTTTTTTTCGCAGTCCAAATCCGCAAACTCATTGAAAACAAAATCCCTTTTATCCTGTTCAACCTCAATCAGCACAGGTTTGGAGAGCCGCTCCACAATCTTTCCTTCATCAACCACGACCACAAACTTTTCCGCCCTGTAATCCACTTCCTTTTCCTTCAAAAACGCGTACAGCGTGTTTCCTTTAATCAGCCTCTTTTTTCCGTCCACTTCATCCGCGCCATCCACCGCCAAATCAATTTTCTTTGCTTTCTCAACCGAAACCAGTTTCAGCCCGACTTTTTCGGCTAGCGCGGCGCTTTGTTCGGAGGTGGAAACGCATTTTACCCCAAGCCTTGATTTTTTGTTTTTTTCCCCCAAAAGCCTGATGAACTCTTCTGCCGTGCTCCCTGAACCCAGGCCTACAGTCATTCCCTTTTTCACGTACTCCAGCGCCTTTTTTGCCGCGTTAACTTTCTGATCTTTTTTCCCCATTTTTATTCCCCCAAAGCGTAGGCCGCGGCTCCCGCGGCCACAGAATAATCCCCATAACTTGCTTTAATTATTTTGGTTTTGGAGCGGAAAGCCTTGACAATATGCAGGTCAAGCCTTTTTTTTGCTTTATTTAAAAGCAGCCGGCTGTTGCTTAAGCCTCCCCCCAAAACAATTGCGTCAGGGGAAAAAATGTTCACAAGGTTTCCCAAACCAACTGCAAGATAACCGCTTAATTCCTCAATTGTCTCCTTTGCGGCCATGTCCCCTTTTTTGGCTTCCCTGTCAATGTCTTTGGGGATTAAATCAGGGTAATTGGATAAAGAGCTTTTTTGTTTCCGCATTTTGCTTTTTGCGGTTTCCAGAAAAGCTTTTCTGCTCACGTATTCCTCCCAGCAGCCCCTGTTTCCGCAGCCGCATTTTTTTCCCCCAAAAAAAACGCACAAGTGCCCGAATTCCCCTCCCGGAAGAATTTTCCTGTCAAGCACGATTCCTCCCCCGAGTCCCGTTCCAAGGGTGACGCCCAAAACAAGCCTGAACTTTTTTGCCTTTCCCCACACTGATTCCCCCCAAGTCATCAGGTTGGCGTCGTTTTCAACGAAAACCTTTTTGTGCAGATTTTTTTCCAGAAAACTTTTCAGGTTTGTTCCCTTTAAGGGCTTCAGGTGGGGGGCAAACAATATTTTTCCTTTTCCGTCAACAACCCCCGCAAACCCAACTCCAATCCCTTTAACCTTTTTGTTTTCTGGAAGCACTTCCCCGACGGCCTTTAAAACGTTTTCCAGGGCCCTCTTTTTTTTCATGCCAGCCCCCGTTTTTGCCTTGAATTTTTTAATGATTTTTCCGTTTTCACCGGCAAGCACTGCCTTGATGTTTGTGCCGCCGATATCCACTCCAACGGCCAAATTCATTTTCTCGCCAAAGCCTTTTTCAGGTAATCAATGTTTTTAACCGGAAAAGGGTCTGTCCGGGTTTTCATCGCAAGAAAATAGGACACATAGCTTCCGAACTGCAGGAGGCAGAATATTTCCTCAAAAAAACTTTTTCCTTCAGCCTTTACAACCACTACGGGAAAGCGCCTGAACAATTTTTTCATTGCCCGCACCCGTTTTTGCATTTGCTTGTCCAGTTTCTTGGGCAAAAGAATTATTACCGCCGCCTTCTTCAACTGCCTGAACCCCACGACCTCGTTGTGGTTCATTTCAGGAAAAGAATTGAAGTGCGCGAAATACTTTGAGTTTTCGTTTAATTCGGTTTGCCATTTTCTGGCCGTACAGCTAATTTCTTCCGGAGCATAAATAAGCGGAATCCTTTCCTTGAGTTTTGCCGCGATTTTTTGCGCCCTTTTTTTCATTTTCGCCGACTTTTTGTCCAGGCGCAAAATTGTGTCCAGCACGTCGTGTTCCTTTGATTCAATCAATCCCAGCTTCCTGAAAATTACGATCACTGGCACAGTGAGAAAGCCTCCCGCGCTCCGAGGAGGAAAGCCTTCCGGAAGCAGGATGCAGTTTTTCACTGCCTTTTTCAGTTTTCCCCCCGAGCAAATCCCTACAACCATTGCGCCCTTTTTTTTTGCTTCTTTCACTCCTGCAAGCGTTTCCTCGGTGTTTCCGGAGTAGCTGACCGCAATAAACAATGTGTTCCTGTCCACGTAGGCGGGAATTGAGTAATCCCTGTTTACCTGCAAAGGAATTTTGAGCTCTTTTTTCAGCAGGCATTCCAGTATTTCGCCCGTTACTCCGCTTCCGCCCATTCCCTGCACGACAAGGTTCCTGAATTTCTTTTTCCTTGCCTTAAAGCTTTCCCCCAACAGCAGGCCTTCAATCATTTCCACGGGAAGGAAGTCAATTAACTCCAGGTAATTTTTTCCCTTAAACATTGCTTTCCCCACTATTCTTTGGCTTTTAATCCTTTAAAACTTATACTGCTTATGGGTTTTATAACCTCTTTTTCCCAATTTCAAGGCTTATTTTGCCTCATTTTTCTTCAGGGAGTTGCCCAAGGCGTCTGTAGCTTTCGTATGCGCCCCAAAGCGCTTGTGCCTCTTTTAACGGGATTTTTCTTTCTCTGGCGGTTTCTTCCAAGGTTTTTTTCCCGTGCATTACCCCCCTAATTAGAACCGTGAGTCTTGACGCTTCACGGTACTTTAACCCTAAACGCTCTTTAAGCGCGCTTCTTATGAAATCCCGTGCAGCATTGTAAACTTTGTCGTAAATATAGCTTTTAAGACTCTTTTTTTGGGGATCATATTTTGTAATCCATCTTGGCAGCAAACCTAAAACGTATGCCTCGAAATCCTTGGATGTTTCCCTCCAAAACCTGTGCTTCACGCCGGCTGAGCGTATTGCATTTTTTACGTCAGGCATTGCTTTTGCTTTTAACCTTTCCTGTTGAACTGACAATTCCGGAATTGTTGCTTTCCGCCCCCTTATGTCTGGCAACTGCCATCCCTCTTTCCGCATACGATATTTAACCTTGTTAATGGTGGTGATAGAAGCCGTTATTCCATCTTTTTTCAGCATTGCCTTTATTTTTGCAGCATTACTCCGGGGATTATAAAAAACTTTTCTCTTAATTTTTGTTCCCATTTCATCCAAATTTGACCTTGGAGACATTTTCCGCACCACAGGTAACCCAATTCCATTTCTCCTCATTTGCGCCCTAACCTGACGAACAGAACCAATTGTTGTTTCAACTGGTTTTTCCTTGCGCTTAAGCATTTCCCTAATATCTGCTGCAATGGTCTCCGGATTACGAAAAATTGCTCTCCTTATTGCGGCATTTTTTGTATCCAACCCCACTCGCCTGCGTGTTCCCATGCAAAAAACTATCATTAAAGTGGTTAAAATGCCTTTCCTTCATTTCAAGCCTTTTTAATCCGCCAGAATTCTGCGTGGTCTGAAAGGCCCCCGGTCTTTATTTTTTGTGCGGCGGTTCAGCTGCCTGCTTATTTTTCAAGCAGCCATTTCCACAGGGGCATGAATCTTGCTTTTTGTCCTTGTATTGTTTCAGTGGCTCCATAATTCCGCGTTATTATGACGAAGTAGCGAAGACTAAAGTCCACACTACTATAATAGAAAGCTTTGTTTGAAAAGCTTTCTATCACACTATAAAGCTTTTATTGTTTCTTTGCAGGCTGAAAAAGCAATTTGGGCAGCTCTTCAAGCAGGTCGCTTGCCATCAGGCCATAGCCGTATTTCTTGTGAGCCCTGTTGCCTGCCAGGCCGTTGAAGTAGGCAGCAGAGCAGGCAGCTTCAAGCAGCCCTGCGCCCTGTGCAACCAGCCCCGCGCACAAGCCAGCCAGCACGTCCCCTGTGCCTCCAACAGTCATTCCCGCATTCCCTGTTTTATTTATTTTCACCTTCTTTCCGCATGAAATTACGTCCACTTTGCCCGTCAATAAAATAACGCACTTGTGCTTTAACGAAACTTTCTTCACCAAAGCCTTTCTTTTATTCAGCTCTTTTGGAACCTTTTTTCCGGAAAAAACCTCAAACTCATTGGAATGGGGAGTCAACACGCAATTGTTTTTGAAAATTTTTCCCTTAAGTGCTTTAATCGCGTCACCGTCCACGACAACCGGAACCTTCACTCCGCTCACAACCTTTTTCGCAAACTTTTGCGTTCCTTTCCCCAACCCCAAGCCGGGCCCAATAAGAAGGCAGTCGTTTTTTTTGCTTAATTCAATAACTTTTTTTGCGTGCTTTTCACTGAAATTCTTTCCCGCGAATTTGGTTGTAATCAAATCCGGGGAAAAGCAGTTAATCGCCCATGCGACTTTCTCAGGGGCGCAGATGTTCACCAAATCCGTTCCGGAGCGGAGGGCTGCAATTCCCGCCAACGCAGACAAAATCGGCGCGCCAATAAACTGTTCATTTCCTCCGGCAACCAAAAGCCTTCCGTTCTCTCCCTTATGCGAATCCTTTTTTCTTTTGACCAGCGCCTTTTTTGCGTAACTTGAATCAGTTAGTTCTTTTTCCATGGAAACCCCTGATTTTTTTTTAGCCCACTCTTAATCTCTTGCCTTTAATTTACTTTTTTGGGGAATCATTTAATTTTTTCGATTTCTTTCCTTAAAAGCCAGCTTAAGGTTTTTCCGTCCGCCTTTCCCTTCAGGGCCTTCATTGCGTCCCCCATTAAAGCCCTTACTGCGCCTTCCCCGCGCGCCTCAATCAAAGCACGGTTTTTGTGGACAACTCCTTTAACGGTTTTTGCAATTTCCTTTTCTCCGGCTGTTCCGCCGCCAATATTTTTCATGACATCCTTAAAGTCCTTCCCGGGCTCTTCCGTCCATCTTCCCAGCGCTTCAGCCAAAAGCTTTCTCGGTACACCGTATTTTTCTCCCGCTTCAATTGCCTGTGAAAGCATTTCATTTGAAAGCCTTTCAACTTTGGCGCCCTCCCTTTTCATTCTAACCAAATCCTCCAATAGCAGCACGGCTGTGGGGGTGGGGCTGGCGCCTTTTTTGACCAATTCCTCAAAAAGGCCCGCAAAATTGCTGTAAGCCATTTTTTGGGCGAGGGCCGGATTCAAACCAAACCCCTTTATGTATAAGTTAACCCTTTCTTTTGTGCTGAGCGGAAGTTTCTTAAGCAGCCTTTTGAGCATTTTTTTGTCAACAATTATCCGTGGAATGTCTGTTTCAGGGTACATTCTTGCCGCTCCAGGCAGCGGGCGGCTGTATGCATTGCTTCCATCGGGAAGCGCGTCCCGGGTTTCCCCCGGCACCCCGTGCAGGCACTTCTTTGCCCTTTCCACAACAACTTCCAGTGCTTCCCCCGCTTTTTTCTTTTCCCCAACCAAAAAAATAAAAGCGTCCTCCTTGCCGCACTTCAGCTTCCCTGAAACTTCCTTAACTTCTTTTTCGCTGACACCGTAATCCGGCATTTCATCCGAGTGAAAGATTCCCTTAATCCCGGTTCTCGCTTTCACATAATCAGCAAACTCTGTTCCAAGCCTCCGGTTTGGCTGCAGCTCCTTTCCCACTAACCCGCCAAAACTTTTCAATTTTATCCCGAAAACGCTTTCCTTGCTCCACTGCTTTCTTATTATCCCGCAACCGGTTTTTTCAAATACTTTGCTTAAGTTAATTGGCACCTGCTCTAAATCTTTTTCACTCAGTCCACGCGACTTTAATTCTTTCATCACTTCAACCAGCCCAAGCTGCCTTTGCGCTTCCCTTTCCACGCAGGTTTTGATTAACGCAAGTTCCTGCACCCCCTTTACCTCCGTCCTTGCGCCTTCCCTGATTGAAATGTTCAAATCCTGCCTTATTGTGCCGAGTCCGCGTTTTGCTTTCCCTGTCCTCCGGAAGATTTCCCCGATTGCTTCAGCGGTTTTAAGCGCTTCCTCCGGTGAAAAAATCCCGGGCTTTGTTGCAAGCTCTATTAACGGAATTCCCAGCCTGTCCAGGCGGTAAAAAATTTTTTTGCCTTCGCGTTTCATGGGCCTTCCGGCATCCTCTTCCAGAACGATTGCCTGAACCCCAACCTCTTTCCCGTTTATTTTGATTGCCCCGCCCACTGAAACCAATGCGGTTCTTTGAAAACCCGACGGGTTTGAACCGTCAATGACTGTTTTCCTCATCACGCACAATTCATCAAAGACTTTGCTTTCCGTAATCAGTGAAACCTCTAAAACCGCTTCAAGGGCTTTTGGGTTAACCGGATGCGGCGGCTCTTCATCCAGTTCAACCAAACACGTTGAATCGTTGTAAGCTTCGTAAACAAAGGAGTTTCCTCTCCTGAACTGCTCCAGTGCAGCCGCATCGTATTCCCCCAATTCTGAGGGCACAGGGCGCAGCCTTCTTTCAACGGTAAAGTCGGGCTTGTCTTCTTTCAGCCTTGAATCGCACCTGCAGAACAGCTTTCCTGTGTCAAGCTGCTGGTGCACCTCCAGCCCGCACTTCAGTCCAAGTTTTTTGTAGTCCAACGTCATTTCAAACTTCCACAAGATTTTTTCCCAGTTCAAAGCATTTTTCCATTATCTCCTTGTTTTCCTTCACTTCCCCTGGTTTTTCCGCAGCTGCAAGCACTTTTCCCTTCACCTTGATTTCGTGGATTCTGCAGAATTCCTCCAAAGC
>CAYTYC010000001.1:93845-106707 GCA_964442255.1 uncultured archaeon
ACTTTGCCCCTGAAAAGCCTTTTAACGCCTTTCCGGAGCGCGCTTTCCTTTGCCCCCAAAAAAATGTGCGTCAAAAGCAGTTTTTTGCATTCCGCTTCCGACGCAATCATCCCGCATTCTTTCGGGGTAAGGTGGCCTGGCTCTTTTCTGCTGTTCGGCTTTGAACACTCAAGCGCAAGCAAATCCGCATTTTTTCCCATGGAAACAACCCCTTCACACTTTCCAGTGTCCCCGCTTATCGCCAAAGATTTTCCGCCTTTTTCAAGCCTGTAGCCCACGCTTTTAACCGGATGCCTTGTCGGAAAAACCCTGATTTTAATTCCTTTAAAATTAAGGCTGCCCCCTTTTAACTCCTTAATTTCGCAAATGAACGGAAGTTTTTTTGAGGGAAGGTGCCTGTCAAGCAAAAGAATTTTTTTCCACAAAAGCCTGAAATAGGCCCTGAATCCTTTCGGGCCCACAAGCAAAAGCTTTTTTTTTCTCGGCACAACACTGAACGCATAAGCCCAAAGCAGTGCGGGCAGGTCATTCACGTGGTCGTTGTGCAGGTGCGAGAAAAGAATTGCGTCTATTTGAAAAGGGTTAACCCCCGCCTCCAGCAGCCTGCGAATTGTTCCGGGGCCCGCGTCCACAAGCACAAGCGTTTTTCCCGCCTTCACCAGGTTGCATGCGGGATTGCGCTTAAGCCTCGGCTCCAAGGTGCCTGAACCCAGAACAGTTAACTCCATGTTAAAACCTTAATCCAAATCAAATCCATTGAATTCGCTTCTTTCGTCCAGCTCCCCGCGCAGGTTTTCGGTAAACAGTTTTTTTGCTTCCTCTTTCCTGTAATTCCCCCGGAGCCAGGCAAGCTTTATGAAGGCTGTTTCGGTTGTCATGTCCCCCGCAAAAATCACGCCTATTTCGTGGAGGCGCCTGCAGTTCGTGTAAATGAAGGGGTGAACCCTGCCAAAAATGCACTGGGAGGTCAGCACCACAATCCCGCCCTTTGAAATGAATTTCTTAAGTGCTTCATAGTTTTTCCTGTTTTCCGGGGTGTTGGTCGGTGCCTGCCCAATGCCTGTGCCCTCCAGCACAAAGCCCTTGTACTTTTTGTCGGAAAAAAAGCCGAACTGTTCCGGGTTCATGTTGGGGTGGGTTCGGAGAATTCCGGTTTTTTCCTCAAAATTCTTTTTTGAAACAACGTCCCTTGAATTGCCCTTCCTTTGGTAATTTTTCCCCAGAAAACTGATTTCCTTTGATTCATGGCTTATTTTTGCAATGGGGGAGGAATTAATTGCCTTGAACGCGTCCCTCCTGCTTGTGTGCATTTTCCTTGCCTTTGTAGCGGGAAGCACTGCACATGTTTTGTCCGCCGAAGAATCGTGCATGCATAAAGCCACGCCCGCAAAATCCGTTTCCTTAATGAAGCGCGCCGCGCACACCAGATTCATTCCCGCGTCGCTGCTTCCCCTGTCAGAGCTTCTCTGCGAGCCCACCAGAATAACGGGAACAGGGAGTTTTTCAAAAATAAACGCAAGCGCCGCGGAAGTGTAATGCAATGTATCAGTTCCGTGCCCTATTATCACCCCTTCGGCCCCGTTTTTTATTTCTTTTTCAACCGCGTCCGCAATCTTTTTGTAGTTTTCAAACCGCATGTCCTCTGACATCATTTCGCTGACAAGCCTGCATTTAAAGTTCGCCACCCCCCTTAATTCGGGAAACATTGCCAGCAAATCCTCGGGGGAGAAGGACGCAATAACCCCGCCTGTGCTGTAATTGACCCTGGAGGCGATTGTTCCGCCGGTGTGGATTACGGTTATGCGGGGAAGGCCTTTCTGTTCTTCCGCGGATTCGGCGGCAGGTTTTCCGACCTTTTTCCCTTTCCCGAGCCTTTTTATTTTCAGTTTTGAATCCGCCTCAACCGCGGCGTTGTACCCTGAGTCTGCCTTGACGTAGATTATTGAGGGGTTTTTTTCTGAAGCCGGAAGAAGGGTGCCCCGCACTTTTTCCCCTTCCGCCTCAACCTCAACTAAATCGCCTTCGCTCAGGCATTTTTTCCTTAAAAAGTCTTTTGCCTTCATTCCTTTAACCAAAAGGAATCAACTTAATTTAAAGCTAATCTTTCCGGTTTCCCGGGTTTTTGCGTGTTTTGCCGTGCTCTCTGGAACCACCATAGTGAAGCCGCAAGCCCGAAGCCAGGGCAAGGAATAAATACTGCCGTCCCCCTTTATTTGTGTTGAATGCCTTTTTTTGAAAAGAACAGGAAAGCGGGTTTTTCTTCCCGGAGGCGCTGGGTTCCCCGCAGGCCAGGGGGCAGCGGAATAGCAAGACCCAAAGTGGAAAGCACGCTTCGCTTTGAAACCTCTGTTTATGCGGCAGCAGAAATAGGCGGTATGCTTTACGTGGGCGGAAGCAACTGGAACAGAAGAAAAGTGCCTTACTCAAAGAAAATTGCGGAAAAATCAAAAGGAGTCCTGCAAATACTGCGCGGCAGAAAAGTAGTGGGTTTCAGGGAATTTCCCTCAATGATTTACTCGATTCTTGAACTTCCAAGCAAAAAAACATTTGTGGGATGCAAGTCAGCAAAAGGCACTTTAAGCATAATGAACAGGCAGAGAAAGATTCTTCTCCAGAAAGACGACCGCCTTGGCGGAGGCGTTTACAACGCAGTATTCAACAGAAAAAGAAACGAAATAACCTTAAGCACAAGGGCAGGAAAACTGGAAGTAATCGACGCGGAAAGCCTTGAAACAAAGGCCCAACTCCAGTTAACCAAAGAAGGCACAAGGCTCTGGTCGCTGAAGGAAAGCGGGGACGGAAAACTTTTTTCCGGCGACTATGACGGAATGCTTTACGCGGTTGACCGAAACAATTTCAGGGAAGACGCGGTTCTAAGGTTTGACTTTAAGTCCCTTCACACCGGAAGCGAAAGATTGAAAGAAGGCTTTGGCCCCTCGCTTTGGGGAATGGAATCAATAGATGAAAACAGGCTCTTAGTGGGAAACCGGTGGGGCGACATTGCGGTTGCAGAACCAGACTTTGCAAGAAAGAGGTTCAATGTAAAAATGCTTCGAAACATCGGGGAAGACATAAGCTGCATGCAAACACTCTCTGGAAACACTGTGCTTGTTGGAACAAGATACGGAAAAG
This sequence comes from uncultured archaeon, assembly GCA_964442255.1. Taxonomy (GTDB): domain Archaea; phylum Iainarchaeota; class Iainarchaeia; order Iainarchaeales; family 1-14-0-10-31-34; genus CAYTYC01. The sequence continues at coordinate 96,978 of CAYTYC010000001.1, forward strand.
TTTTCTCCTTTGATTTGTACAGCAGTAGAATGGAAAAACTGATTGAAATCCCCCCATCAAAACAGAAAGAAAACGCAATCTGGGGAATGGCTCCAGCAAAAGGCGGAGCCCTTGTCTGCTTCGCAGACGGAAATGTTGCAAAGGTTTCAATGTAAGCCAAGGCAAAATAATTAGCAGTGAATAACCGTTTTTGCGGGTATTGTACCAAAATTCACTTAAACATGGAAAAAAAACATACAGTATGCTTTTGGGGCATCCAATTGTTGCTTGGACTTTGTTGGGCTTTGGTTTTGGTTTGCCGGGTTTCACGTATTTTTGGGGTTTTCCCGCGCTTTTAGTTTTGGTTTTAGGTTTTTCTCTTCTGCCTTTTGGATTCATTCACAAGTTTTTTGGGGTTACCGGGGCTTTAGAGTTATGTGATTCCCGGTTTGAGTGCGCTACCGCTGTTTCAATAGGCTTTTACACTGCCCCGTATCTGGCTGTTCCTGGCTTCATTATCGGGGTTTTTGTTTGGCTTCATCGTTCCGGGAAATCCCTTAAAAGAGCCGCAGTAGTTTTGTACGTGGCTTTGCTTGCCTTGAGTTTGTTTTCTTATTCTTTGTTTGGAGCACAGCAACCGTTTCACCCGCTGTTTCTTTTCACGCCTTTAATTTTAGTTGCCGTGGCTTTAATTGGTTCAAGGTGCGAAGAAATAATTGCGGGCTTGGTAAATGATTAATAAAACAACATTTTGTTTTCAAGTGAATTTCCTTTTTCTTTTCCTGATTCTGAATTCTGGCTTGTTTGTTTTCATTCCCCTTTTTTTAAGGAATTCGTAGACTTTGCGTATGCTTGAAAAGTTTTGCGTCAGGATTTCCTGCATTAACGCGTTTCTTTGCCTGGCGTTTGGAAAGGAGCCAAAAACCTTGCGGCAACCCACCTTCCATCCTTTGCCCCGCTTATTCCCTTGCTTGCCTGGTTTTCTGCAATTATTTGAGAGTATTTTTCTTTTTCGAAGCGTTTGCAGTACTCGAATTCAGAGGTTCGCGCAAAAAACTCGGTTAACTGAAGTTTTTCACGCCCATTGTTGGTTAACAGGCTTTTCAGGGGACGGATTCTTTGTGGGCCGCTTTTTTGTTCGTGTGCTGCGTGCCCCAACTCGTGTGCAACCGTTGTTTTCCCCGGGTTTTTAGGGTTAATTAAAATCATTGTTTTTGTTTTACTGCCTTTTTCCATGGAAATGGTTTCCCCTTTTGGAGTTGACCCAAAAGGAGTTGCTGTCCTAAAATTGTCTGCCGTTTTTTCGCTTTGCGTAATTCTTGCCCTGACTGGAATGCCCCACATTCTTGACAATTGCCTTCCCCAGCTTGCTTTCATTCGGCGAACGGGTTTAACTGCCATAACACGCAATAGGGTTCATTGTCATTAAACTATTTTTCGTTTCCTTTAACCCGTGTGTGGCTGGAAAAAATAGTTTTTTTTAGATCGAGATTGTCAGCAGTCCTTCTACTTGGAATATGCCTTCATTTGTTAGATGGAGCCTGTTTTCTTCTTCTTTAACGAGTTTAACGTCTTCCAGGTCTTTTAATCCTTGGAGCGCTTCTTTTCCAAATTTTTTTGCTATGTCTTCTTTGGTGGTTTTCGGGTTATATTTAGCCAGATACAGAAGCAGGTCTATGTTTTTGTTTTCCAAAATAATGTTTTTGAGTTTTATTGCGTCACTGTAGACTCTTTTCAGTTCTTCACTCATTTTCCTGCACCCACATTCATTTGAGGTTTAATCTTTTATATTAATTTATCGTTTTTCCCCCAGCCTTTTACGCCACGGAACGTAATCCAGCCTTTTTAGGCCTTTTCCTTTTTTTGACTGGTATTCAATTATGTCTGCCAGCCTGTGAATTCTGAGCCGGGCGTACGTTAAAATTTTGTCAATCAATTCCCCTTTCCTATAAACCACTATGGTTGGAAAACTTTTAATATATTGGCTTGGGTCGCCTTTAAGCTTGTTGAATTTTGGTTCTTCTATGAAGAAAAGCGTTTTGCCGTGGAATACGTAGTTTTCTGTCAAATAATTTTGTTCTGTTATTGTTCCTGCGCCTTCCCCGTCAATGAAAACTATTAGCTGGTGTGTTATGCAGCAGGTTTCCAGAATCTGAATTTGGCTTAAGCGGCCTGCCTTTTTCAAGTCATAATAAGTGTCTATTGTTTCAGCGTACAACCCTTTTTTTAGCAAAGCATTTTTTATGTCGTTCAACCGTTTTCTTTGTTCTCCGGTGTGCCAGTCCCCAAGGACAAGAATTTTCAGGCCCCGTAAAAGCAAAAAGTAGTCGCTTTCCCGTTTCTGCAACTGCCTGCGAATGCCATTCCTCATTTTCTTAAAATCAGGGGAATCATATTCTGGAATAATTTTCTCCAGTTTTTCTTTCACTTCACTAAAATAGTCTTCCGCCACTTACTCTCACACGGCAAATTGTCTTCATAAATCATTTAATGCTTATCTTTTCCTTTAACCCATGTTTCCATGAACCTGTTGAATTGCTGCAAAGCAAAGCCTTTCCATTCCTTTGCTTTTTTTTCATCCGCTTTCGGCAGGTCCTTTCAGTTTAAAGCTGACCCTTTCCCTTTCCCTGCCCTTGTTTTCCCTTTTAACGAACTCAATGTGCCCTATTTCCTTCGTGTTTTTCACGTGCGTTCCCCCGCACGGGCACCTGTCCGCGCCAACAATCTCCACAAGCCTTATTTCCTTTATCGCCTCCGGAAGCCTGTCAAACAGCACTCTTCTTTTTTCGTCCACGGACTTCAAAGCGTTTTCTCTTGACGTGAATTCAATCTTTATTTCCCTTCCCCCGTCCACTATCTTATCAAACTCTTTTTTTGCCTCCTCCAGCATTTTCTGCGAGAATTTAATGGGGGCAAAATCCATCCTGCTCTGCTCAGCGTGAATCTGGTTTCCAACCGTGGAGGCATTCCACTTGTCCAATACAATGGAGGAAAGCAGGTGCTGCGCGGAATGCATGCGCATTTCCCTGTATCTTTTTTCCCAGTCCAGTTTCAGCTTAACTTCGGTTCCGGCCGCGGGAACTCCGCCTTCCAGTTCGTGCAAAACCCTCCCCGGGGATTTCCTGACAAACTTAACCCTTGATTTGGAGGAGTTCCATTCAATTGTTCCACTATCTGACTCCTGCCCCCCGCCTTCGGGGTAAAAAATGGTTTTGTCCAGCTCAACGCCGTTCCCTTCAGCCGCCGTGACCTTTGCCTCCAATTCTTTCGCGTAGCAGTCCTTTAAGTACACTAATTCTGTTGCCATTGGAAAAAGCTTAAATCCCGAAAACCTTTAATTAGTTGCCCCCGGCAGTGAGTATCTTTTTTATATTAAGTATCCTGCTTGCAGTTACCTTTAAAATAGTTAGGTTTCAGGTTGTATATTATGGACCGAAAATGCCCGATTTACCGGGTTGCCGGTTTTCTCGGAAAGCAGTGGACACTGCTGATACTCATTGAATTATACAAGGGAAAACCCAAATGGAAGAGGTTCACCCGCCTGAAGGAAAAGGTTCCGGGCATCACGCCAAAAATCCTTTCCGCAAGGCTGAAGGAGTTGGTCAGGCAGGGAATGGTGAAAAAAAGGGTTGACGCCAAAACATTTCCCGTTAAATCCAGGTATTCCCTCACGGAGTGCGGGGAAGACTTCATTGCGGTCATAAAGAAAATGCGCTCCTGGGCCCTTAAATGGAAAGTGAAAAACGAGTACTGTGAAACAGTGAACTGCAGGTACTGCAAGATGTGAAGCCGATGGTTTTTTTTGGGCTGCTGCGAAACCGCGGACGCGGGCAGGAAGTGAAACCATGAGGCTTGCCGCGCTTTTTTCCGGGGGAAAGGACTCAACGTTTGCGGTTTACATGGCGCTTAAGGAAGGCCATTCCGTGGAAGTTTTGCTTTCAATGAAGCCAAAAAGCGCGGAGTCCTTTATGTTCCATTACCCGAACGTTTCGCTTACGGAACTGCAGGCCGGGGCGATGGAAATTCCTTTGCATTCACGGGAAACATTGGGCGTAAAGGAAGAAGAGCTTGAAGACCTTAAAACCGCGTTAAAGGAATTAAAAAAAGAAAAAGGAATTGAAGGCGTTGTCTCCGGGGCACTGGCGTCCAATTACCAGAAAAAAAGGATTGATTCCCTGTGTGCAGGGCTTGGATTGAAAAGCTTTGCCCCGCTTTGGGGAAAAAACCAGAAAGCTTTTCTGAAAGAGCTTCTGGAAAAAAATTTTGAAGTGTTAATTGTTGCTGTCGCCGCAAAAGGCCTGGGCGAAGAGTGGTTGGGAAGAAGGCTGGACGAAAAAGCCGTGCATGAGCTGGCTGAACTGGAAGAAAAATTCCAGTTAAATCCGGCAGGCGAAGGAGGGGAATTTGAGTCTCTTGTAATTGACTGCCCTTTATTCAAAAAGAAACTCAAAATCATTGAAGCCGAAAAAAGCTGGACCGGGGCAGGCGGGGAATACAAAATAAAAAAGGCGGAGCTTGAGGAAAAGGGTTAAGCTGGTTGGGAACATTCAAATCTTGGGTCGTCAAATTTATTTGGGTCACAGCTATAAGCGCTTGGAGTAAATTCCGCTTTTTGGTATGTTTCTTCACTGAAGTGGCAGAACGGATTTGATCCCTGGTCCTTCAATAAGTTTGGGGACTCATATACTTTGAAGTCTAAGTGTGATCCCCCGCTCTTCCCTGTGTTTCCGCTTTCGCCGATTTTTTCCCTTTTTCCCACTTCTTTTTCCTCATAGACGTGGATTTCGCTTAAATGGCTGTACCTTGTGAAAAGGTTTTCATTGTGCTTCAGTATGATGTAATTTCCGTATCCCCTGCAGTCCTCCCTTTCATTGAAGCAGGTTTCTTTTACAGTTCCTTCTTCCGCTGCGAACACTGAGCTTCCAACAGCAACAGCAATATCTATGCCGTCATGGAAATCGTCTTTTCCGTCCAGTTCCCGCATTCCAAAGCAGGAGGAAACCCGGTAAAGAGTTGTTGGCCACGCAAGATATTCGTTTTCTTCGGGCTCTTCAACAGGAGGCCAAACAGGGGGTTCCACCGGGGGCTCTTCAGGCGGATGTTCCGGAGGTTCCTCAGGAAGTTCGTCTGGCGGCTGAATTGTTCCTCCGCAGTCCTTGCCTTCGTTGCTGAAATACTCAAACGCATAGTCCTTTGAGGAAGCCTCAAACTCTTTTTCAGGGAGTTTTTTCTCCCATGCACTGCTGCATTCAAAGCCGAAAGAACAGCCCTCGCAGAAATATTTCCTGAAGCACATCCCTTCCCTTACACTACTCAAGTAAGCGGTTTCCTCCTCTTCTGTCGCCTCGCATAACGATTCCCCAGAGTTTATTACCTCCAAATCCCGTTCAACTTCCGCAAACCCTGACTCAATGCCTTCAACCCTCGCCTTGATTGAATAACTGTCCTCTTCCTCCAATTCAAAATTGTACTGGAAATGCTTTTTCTCCCGCGGCTCAATAACTTTAATGTATTCCCATTCGTCGCCCCACACCGCCTTTTTTTCTTCCCCCGCATCCCAATACTTCCTGTAAAGCTTAACGGAAACCCCCCACTCTATTCCGTCCATTTCTCCCGTGTTCAAGACATCAAACTTTACGGTTGCGGAAGTGCCTTCAGCCAAATCCAGTTCAGAAGGAATGGAAACATTTTCCAGTTCAGCCTGCGCCGGCGGCAACCCAAAGAAGACGCTGCAAAGAATGACCCCTGCTTTCTCTTCACAGCGGGCGTAAGCCTTCAGCCTTCTTGTTTCATTAAACTTCACGTACTCCCTTTCCCATTCCACCGCCTTTTCGCATTTCTCGCCTTCAGGGCAGCAAAGCCCGGGAATGTTGCAGCGAAAATCCACAAGACGCTTTCTTGCATTGAATGTTTTCGCGGGAATGCTTTCCCCGCTTTGCAGAAGCATTTCCCGTGTCTCAAAAAACTGTCCCTGCAGGCTTTCCGCCTTTGAAAGCTTTAGCTTCAGCTCGTCCACAGAGTCAACTTCCTGGGGAAAAAAGCCAAAAAGCAACAGAATAACAGAGATAAGGGCAACTGAAAAAACCGCGTAAACCAGGAGCTTGAAAGGCGAAAACACTTAACGCCACCTCGGAAACCCGGCTTCCGCGCGGTAAAACCATTTAAGCAGCCAGCGCAAAATAAAACCAACCCCGAAAATGAATCCGTACAGCAATGCCGCGTCAAGGAGGTTTCCCTTAAGCAGGAGAACGTCCCTGAAGTAGCCGACCCTTTCCCCGAACGCAATTGAAGCATAGGCGACAACCAAAATCAATGCGATAAAAACGGCTGCCTTGACCGAAAACCCTGTCCTGCTCATTTTTCTTCTCTCCCCACGATTTTCTGCGCCTTAAACATTTTTTCAATTTCCTTTTCTGTTGTTGCTTCCTCGGGTTTTCTGTCAGCCCTCAATTTAATCATCCTCGGAAACCTAAGCGCAAAACCCACGCCTTCCCTTCTTCCCGCAGTATGCACCGGGCTTTTCGTTATTTCATCCGCCCTAACCTCAATAACGTATTTGGGGTCAACCCATTTGTCCGGCTTTAACTCCGATTCAACCCGTGCAGGCCTGTCGTCCACGGAAATCTTTTTCAAGCTTGCTTCCAGTTTTTGCAGCATTTTTTCGCTCATTCCCGTGCCAATCTTTGCAATTGACTTGAATTTGTCTTCCTTTTCACTGTAAACACCCGTAAGCAATCCGCCCAAACCAAACTGCGCCCTTTTCCCTCTTCCCTTAAAATAACCCAATATAACCGCGTCCACTGAATCGCTTAATTCTCCCTTGTAAGACCTTTTCAGCTTAATCCACGCAAACTTTCTTGCGCCCGCAACATACCTTGCATTCAAATCTTTTGCAATTATTCCCTCCAGCCCTTTTTCCACATTTGCCTGAAAGAACTTGTCAATTTTCTTTGGGTTGTCGGTCACAATTGCGTCAGTCAACTCAATTGTGCCGCCTTTTTTCAGGATCTTTTCCAGTTCTGGCCTTCTTTTTTTGAAAGCCTCATTCATCAAATTTTTTCCGTCCGCATACATCAAATCAAAAACAAACAGCTTTAAGGGAAACTTTTTTGCCGTCTCATTCACCCCGTACTTCCTTTTCCTCTGCATTGTCACCTGAAAAGGCCGGTATTCCTGCGTTTCCTCGTTCACAGCCAATGCCTCGCCCTCAAAAATCGCTTCCTTTGCCTTCACCTGTTCTTTAACTGCCTCCGTTATTTCCGGAAACATTTCAGTGACGTTCTCGGACTGGCGGGAAAAAATCACGACTTTTTCTCCGTCCTTGTGCACGCTTAAACGAAACCCGTCATATTTGGCTTCAACCGCACACTTTCCAATCTTTTTCACTATTTCCTCCGAGGAGGAAAGCCTTTCCGCCAAAGTCGGCCTTATGGGAATTCCAGGCGAAATTTTAACCTTCTCCAATCCCTTCAACCCCTTTTCTTTCAATAATTCAGCGATTCCCCCCAAATCCGAGTGAATGTTGTATTTTTCCTCAATTTTTTCCCTTACCTTAAACTTCAATTGCCGTTCCACTTCAGTTTCCTCAAGCTTTGCCCCCCGCGCCTCCAAAACCTTTTCCGCTTCCCGCAAAAGCCTTTTGTCTTTTTTTCCTTCCTTCAGAAAGGCAATCGCAAACGCGTCCATTATTGTCGGGTCCCCTATTCCAAGGCGCAAATTTTCCAGCGGAATCCTCGCCAAATACTTTGCCTCAACAGGGGAAGCCGAGTTAAACAATTCAGCCATTCTTTTCAGCTTTAATTCCTTGCTTCCTTTTCCCTCCGACAGCGCCACCCTTTTCAGTTTCCCGAAAACGCCTTCAATTGTAAGCTTTTCCGTGAAAAGGCTTTTTTGCCTCCTTTTTTCCGCCAGTTTTTCTGCAACCAGCCCCAAATCGCCTTTTTCCCTGTACTCCGCCGCAATTTCTTCTTTCCGGTAGCCCGAGGACTTTGCCATTGCCTCCATCACAAGCTTTTCCCCGAGCCCAATCTCTTTGCGCTCATGCTTTGCCCCCAATCCGCCCTGCGCAAGGTAAATGACCCGCCTTACGTTCTCCTTGTTGGTTTTCCTGAAAAGTTCAGCAAGCAATTCGGTCATTTCAAGCCGTGATGAAGCTTTTTCAATTTTCTCAAAGTATTCCGCAAGCCTTTGGAAAAGCATAGTAAAAATTAAAGCGGTTCACTTATTTAACGCTTTTCTTTGAAAAAAAAGCCTTTTTTTTTAAGGCAAAACCGTGGCCTCACTTCACGTGAAAAAGCCTGAAAAAAACCGTGCTTATTTTTTCCTTAACCGCGAGGTAACCGCAATGAATGCGATGGAAACAATGAGTGCAACCGCAAGCGTGAAGGCATCGAATTCCGGGACAACGGCGGATTCACAGGAAAGTGTTTTGATTTCAGAAATAACAGTTTCGGAGCTTCCAAAATACCATCCTGCCACGCTATAATCGTCTGCCGCAACACAGGTTATTGTCTGCTCATACCATGTATCCTGGTCCGGCTGGTACTGCCGGCAGCTTACCCCCGTGCAGTCGATGTCAGTATCATCCGAGGGTATCATTCCCCACCCCGTGCCGATTCCCGTAGTTTGGTCCCTCCATTGAAGCCAGTTATTCAGCGTGCATGTCCCTGTCACATCCACCCTTAAGTCCATGTCGGTTGTTGAATCCACGTCCACTGTCCATCCGGTGTCGGATTTAATGCTTACAGAGTCAATGCTTCCTCCCTCTTCACATGAATCATCAACGGCTTCCGCGGGAATAGAAAAAAACGGCGTAAAAACAATTAAGGCCAACACCAAAAAAAGCGCCTTTTGCTTCAATTATTCACTCTCCTTTTGAACAGTAAAACTGAGGTGCAAATTACTATAAATGGCTACCGCTTTCCACTTTTTTGCATTCTGTAGGAAGCAAAGCCAATGAAACCAATCCCTATTCCAATTGCAGCCAAAACCGTCAACAAATCAAATTCCGGCACAACCGCGGCTTCGCAGGCGAGGGTTTTTTGGTCTGAAGTGAACCCGCCCAAAGTACTTGTATACTCTCCCCTTACGTTATAGTTGCCTTCCGAAACACACGTTATTGTTTTCTGGTAGTAAGTGTTTACGCTTGGGCTGTCTCTGCTGCAGGTTGCCTCCGAGCAGTCAAGGTTTTCGCCGTCAACAGGAATCTGATACCAGTCCCCGTCGTAATACTGCCATTTTAATGTCTGGTCAAGGGTGCAACTCCCGGGGTCAGAAACGTTCACCCTTAAGTCCATGTCGGTTGTTGAGTCCACGTCCACTGTCCACCCTGTGTCAGATTTAATGCTTACCCCGGTAATTTCTGCACCAAACTGGCAGGTATCAGCTGCAGCGAAAGCAGAAAAAAACAGCAAAAACAAGGCCAAAAACAAACAAAACAAAAACTTTTTTTCCTTCATTTTAATCCATCCTGGAAAGCCAAAATGCGCTAAAATAAGGGAATAATTCATATAAATACTTTTCTGCCCCCAAAATCCTACTGTTTTGGGGCCGTGGTGTAGCCTGGTCCAGCATCGGAGCTTTGGGTCAGCCATTTCGTAGGCTGGGTCCGAGATATGTGGGGATTTCCCTTTGGTCAATCCCCAAGAATATGCTTTTGGCTGCAAAAGAGCTCCTGACCCCGGTTCAAATCCGGGCGGCCCCATTTGCCGGCTTCTGCCGGCAGTGCAGGGAGCCATGCTAGCGCATGGTT
>CAYTYC010000002.1:0-75619 GCA_964442255.1 uncultured archaeon
GTTTTTTGTCCAGAAAAGCAAACAAAATTTTATGCTTGCCTTAAACAAATTTGACCCGGTTGGCAGATACGCCAAACCGCAATCTTTAAATACTGGAAAGCGTTTCTTTATTACGTGGTTTTAATGGACTCAAAAGGACAGGCTTTTTCAACTTTTAAGCTGTTGATTGCCGCGGTTGTGGCAATGGTTATTCTTGGGATTCTTTTGGGCATTGTCGGCATCATTCCAAACCTTGGGGTGGGGGACCCGCAGGAAGAGGCTGAAACGTTGCTGAAAAAAATGTACACAAGCCAGGGCAGGGCGATGAAGTCCAGCGTGGTTACCTTTGAAAAGGATATGTCAATCGGCGCAAGGGATTTGGCGCTTTCCTCGCGAAGCGGCCTCATTGAAGAGCAAATTTGCCTTAGCGCGGGCGCCTACGGCGAGAGCACAAGGTTTAACGAGCATGAGGAAGGAAAAGTAATCACTTACACGGGAAGCGCGCCGATGGCTGCAAAGCTTGGCGGGGTTTGCGACAGCAGGAAGCTGCTTTCCGACACAATTAAAACCTATGCTTCAGGAATTCTGGATATTGACTGGTATGATTCACTTGGGTGCTGCCCTTCGCAAACAGGCAGCGGAGAAGATGACACCACAATCTGCTGCTTTATTGCGGTAGTGCCTTCAGAGGAAGCCTAAACAGGCTTTTTTTCCTTTTTTTATTTTAAGGGAATGTTTAAATACTTCCCAGAATTCTATTTAAGTGTGGCTGAATTGAGGAAATTTTTTGTGCGCAGGGCGCAGGGCAGTGAAGGGAAAGGGCTGGAATTGTTTTCGGAAAACAAAGCGCAAAGCGAATGGAGTTCAGTTTACATGCTCATTGTTTTGATTATCGCCGCCCTGTTGCTTATCGCCGTGATTAAGCCGATGTTCCAGCAGTCCCAGGACATCGTGAAAACAAGCGGCGATTCAGCCTGAGGGAATTTGAATGAAACAAAAGGGCCAGGAAGCCGCGCCGTTTGAACTGCTGATTGCGGTCATCCTGATGGGTTTTGTCTTGTTTGTGGGATTGACTGCAATGAAGGAACTGGAAAGGCAGCAGTGCCTCGGCAAAGTGAACGAAAAGCTTTCCGAAATGGAGGGCGCAATTGAAAGGGTGGTGAACAACAAGGACACGGTAAGCATTAACTTTAATTTTTCTTCCTGTGCGGCCGACGAAAGCGTGGTGATGAAGGACTGGTTAAATGAAACCTACTGCGGCGTGAGGTGCGGAAGGGACAAGAAAAGGTGCACGATTCTCACCTATTTTTCGCCTGCCGCGGACGTTGACCCGATTGAAAAATGCCTTGACATTCCCGCGGCAGTGGAATACGTTACCGAAAAGGACAGGGGCTGCGACATCGGCGAAAACTATTCCCTCATTAATTTGCGTGACACAACTGATGACAACCCGTTCTCCCAGTATTCCGGAATACCGAAAGGAAAGTACAGGCTCCAGTACCTTCCATTGGAAGGCGACTCAACACCGCATGTCTGCGCGTTCCTTGAGAAAAGGTGAATGAATGCTTGGATTCACTTTAAGCAAGCTCAACCTTCTTATACTGGTTATGGCAATTTTCACCATTTCCTCGTTTTTTTTGTTCGGCTTAAGCGAAACCATCGTGAAAAAGGTTGCCGCGGACTTGACCACAAACCACGCGCGAAGCATTTACACCATGGTTAACAGCGAAACCTTCTGCGACTCCAAGGTTTTTTACCTGCCTGACTCGCTTGACACCAGCCCAAGCGGAAGGGGAGGAGGCTATTACTACGTTTTTTCGGTTAAGGCGCTTGAATACGATAAATCCGGAAGGCAGTTTTATAAGGTGGCTTTTGTTGTTTCGGACAGGAAAGAGGAAGGCAAAGTGATTGCCGCCTCCTCTTTTGATGTTCCCATCGCGGGGGAAAACGAAGAGGAGGGAAAGGTTGAAGAAATTGTTTTCTTTGATTATGTGGAACTTGAAAACAGCGTGCAGGGGCAGGGAAGCCCGGTACAGCACGAGGGACACGGGAAAGGAATTACTTTGGACCCGCAGGACCAGAGAAGGATTGACGCATACGTTTTTTTGAAGGAAACGCATGGGGCAAACAAAACGCTTTACTTTGTTCCGTGCTCTTCAACCGGCAGGACGTGCCTGGATTTTCTCATGGAAGCGGGGGAGGCGGCGCACCCGGGTGAAGGATTTAAGTGCACTCCTTTGAGGGCGGTTGAATGAAAAAAATTTTTTTTCCCCTAAAAGGCTTTCCGCGGGGCATTTTTTTCGGCAAAGCCTACCGCAAACCAATGGTTTGCGGAGCCCCTGAAAGGCATTCTTTTGCGGGTTTTTCCGGAAAAGGCTTTCTTGGGCCTATTGGCGACGACCTGCCTTCCCTTATTCCCCTTATTTTTGCGTTGATTGTTTTTTTTTCGGTTTTTTATTCCGCAAACCAGGCCTTTGACAGAAAAACCTCTGTTTTTGAGGACGACATCACCTTAATGCAGATTGGAAATTCCCTGCGTTCAACCGGATTCATTTCCGGCTACCCTCATTTCAGCGATTTGTGCAATTCATTGAACGTGAGAAGGGTGAAGTTTGTTGCAGGGCTCGTGGACTACATTGAATTCAGGGAAAGGGAAGGAAAACAATGGCACGAGCTTGACCCTAACACTATTTTCAGCGAAGGCTTTGAGTTTTTTGGGGCGGAAAGCCCTGAGGAAGGGCAAGTGAAGTTTGTGTGCACAAATGTTCCTGCAGAAGGCAGGTGGGCAGGCTTTCCCGTTATTCCCGCGGAAAAGGAAAATGTTGTCACCCGAACTTATTCTGTTGTCCTTGATTTCGGGGAATTCCGGGACCCAAAACTTGAAAAGCCCTCGCATTACGTTAAACCAATGCTTTTGGTGATTGCTGCATGGCGGGCTTGAATTCTAAAGGGCAGGCCGCTGTAACCGATGCCTTGTTTTTTTTGATTGTGGTCATGGCCATATCCAGTTTTCTGCTTCTTTTTGTCACGGACTACGGGCAAAACCTGGGGGGCTTTATTTCAAACCGCTACAAGGCAGACTTCACGACTTCCGCGCTTAAAACAATCCTTTACTCCAATTATCCCCGTGACCCTGATTCAATGAATTTGGCCGGCGAGCCTGAGGTTGATTACCTTATGGCGTTGGTGAAAGAGGATTACGCGGTTTTGACCACTGAAGAAGCAGGCGACGATAAACATTATAAAATAGACGAATACGATGTTGCTTTGGCGCGGCAGATAAGGGAAGTTATGCGCCCAATCAGCGACTCGCATGACTACCTTTTTTACATTAACACAAAAATTGACGAAAGGGAAGGGGAAGAGATTCCGTTCATGTTTTTGAAGCTCACCAAATTGGAGGTTCTTGAAGTGCCTGGCAAAGCGCCTTCCATTGCCAGGGAAGGAACCACTGTTTATTACAGGTGTGCCCCTGGCAGGAGGGCGGACATCACGAATTTCACTGTTTCTTTGGGGGTTTCCGGGAGGACAGTGACTTCCGCGGCTTTCCCGAAAATAGTGGAAGACGGAAGAGGGGGATATGAGGTGGATGTTGAAAACAGCCTGATTGAGCTTGCCTCATGGCTTTCAACCGAAGTTGACATGCGTGAAGACAACCCGCAAACAGCTGTTGCGGAGGGAAGGCTTTTCCGTGCGCTTAACTGCACGAAATTCACGAAATTAACGGAGTCAATTCAGCCTATTCCTGAACCGTGAACCGTTTCCCGCACTTCGGGCACCTGTACTTCATTCTTCCCCCGCCTTTCTCCAAATCTTTTGCGCAAGCCAGACAGAACGCGTTTCCGCAGCTTGGGCAGTAAATTATTTTTTCCGTTTTTTTTCCGCAGCTTGGGCACAAATTTTTTTCCGGCTCTTTTTCACTGAATTCCTTCAATTCCTTCAGCTCTTCCCCTTCTTCTTCCATTCCCAGTTCTTTCTCCAAATCACCCAACCCCAGGCCCATTTCATCCCCCATTCCTTTGTTTTCCCCTTCCTTCAGGAGGTCCTCAAAGCTCTGCTTTTCCTTTGGTTCCCTTAACGGCCTAACTTCATTCCCATCTTCTTTGCCTCTTCTTCCTTTTCCCCCGCTTCTTTCATTCCTTTCAATTTTCACCTGCGGGAAAATGCTTTCAGCCATCGCGTCAACCTCGTTTTTGCTTGGCTCCCTTTTGTTTCGGTTCTTGAAGTTCCTTATTTCCTGCACTATTCTCTTTTTTTCTTCCCTGTTTCTTCCCCTGTGCTCCCTGTACAATGATTTTCTTTCCTCCGGGCTTAATCCCTGCAGTTCGTCCACTATTTCTTTTGTGCCTTCCCTGCCGGAGCCTTCCTCAAACTGCCCGTAAAAGTCCTCGTAGTTTGGCGGAGGCTCGCCCCTTTTTTCGGCCTGCCTGTAAAACCTCTTCAGCCTTCTTGGAATGTCTTCGTATTCCATTTTCCTTCGGCTAAAAGAAGGCACTTCCATATTTTAATTCTTTTTCCCCCCGCAAAGCTACTCATTTCCGTTAAGCGTAAACTTTTTAAGTAAATGCGCCGTCTTTTTTTAGCATGAACCGCAACAAGGTTGTAATCGGCTCCGCGCTTCTCGCGGCATTAAGCCTGGTTTTCCAGTTCCTTCCTTTGTTCTACAAGTTTGGGGACATCCGCATTGACCTGGTCGGCTTTCCCTGGATTTTGTCCTCCCTTGCGTTCGGCTTAAGCGGAGGACTCTTAACTTCGGTTATTTCCTCAATTGTGCTGGTTTTCACTCCCTCGGGGTGGGTGGGGGCGACGGCAAAATTTCTTGCGACAGTTCCGATGGTTGTTGTTTTCGGTTTGCTGAAGTTGAAGGGCAAAACCGCCTTAAAATTCCTTTTCGCGGGCTTCATTTTCGCAACAGTTTTCCGCGCAATTTTCATGTCTTTGTTCAACTACTTTTTTGCTTTCCCCGTGTTTTGGGGCGTTCCGGTGGAAGAGGCGCTCAACTATCCTTTGGAGTTGATTGTGTTGCCGAACATTTTTCTTTCCGTGATAGAGTTTTCCCTTGCATACTTTGTCTTGTTTAAAACAAAGCTGAGGTCCAGGCTTAATGCTTGAATGCGAAAAATTAGGCATTTCTTTCGGGGAAAAAACCGCCGTAAAAGACTTTTTCCTTTCTTTGCGGGAAGGGGAATCAGTTGGAATAACGGGCGCAAACGGAAGCGGAAAAAGCTCGCTTGCCCTGCTCTTTGCGGGAATTATCCCGGAATTAATTGAAGCAAGGGTTGAAGGAAAATTTTCCTGCAAAGCCAAAACAGGCCTGATAATGCAGAACCCTTCCTCCCAGTTTTTTGCCTTAACCGTTAAGGAGGAGACAGGAAGGGCCGATTTAGGCGATTTCCGCGCCCAGCACCTCCTCCGGAAATCCGTTTTTGAGTTAAGCGAAGGGGAAAAGCAGAAAATAAACCTCATCTCCAACCTTTTGAATGAATCCGAACTGCTAATCCTTGACGAGCCTTTGGAGCTTTTGGACCCTTTTGAGGCGCGCGCCTTTAAAGAGCTCCTTGAGGAACAAAACAAGACGGTAATCTGGTTTGACAAGGACGAATCCTTTCTTAAGGGAATGAAAACATTTTCCCTTGGAAATCCCGTGGAAAACCATGAAATACGAAAGAGGGATTCCGCGGAAGAGGCGGAAAACCGTGAACGAAGAAAGGGAAATTCCGCGGAAAAAATTCCGCAAAAAAATTTTTTCCGCACTGTTTTGGACGCAAATTTTTCCCTGAAATTAAGCGGCTTAAGCCTTCAAAACCTTTCTTTTTCATTGGCTGAAGGCGAAAAGGTCGCACTCATCGGCGCGAACGGCTCCGGGAAAACATCTTTCCTTAAGTCGCTTGCCGGCCTGCACAAAGTAAGGGGAAAAATTTTTTCTTCCCTTCCCTTAAACCTTGTCCCCCAAAACCCTGCGCACATTTTTTTCAGGGAAACCGCGTTGCAGGAAATCTGCAGCCCTGAAACAGCGGAATTTTTGGGCATGAATGAATTTTCTTCCTGCGCCCCTGAAAAATTAAGCAAAGGCCAGCAAAAGCTTTTGTCCCTTGCAAGCTTTCCGGAAAAAAGCGTGATGCTTTTGGACGAGCCAACCACCTGGCTTGATTCAGGAAACAAAAGCAGGGTCTATGACTTGATTGAAGGAAGCCCTAATTCAATGCTTGTCGCAACCCACGACAAACGCCTTGCGGAATTGTGCGACCGCGTGCTTTTATTGAACGGAGGCCTGAGCGAATGTTCCAGTTCAACCCTGAATCGGTTTTTTCGCGGCATCCCGCTGAACTGAAGTTTTTCACGGTGCTTGCGGTGAGCGCCTTCGCGCTTTTCTTCAGGGACGCCTTTCCGCTTGCAGTCCTTTTCGCATTTTCCCTTATGCTGGTTTTGCTTGCAGGCCCCCGGGCCTTCCCCAAACTCCTCTTGAGCATTGCGCCTTTCCTTTTCCTCACCGACCTGAGCTTTCTTCTGTTCCTTTCCGCGTACATCCCCAATATTTGGGAAGTAATTATTGTCTCCAACCTCCGCATGGCAGCCATCTTTCTTTCCTTCGCGTTTTTTTCCCTGAGCACGGATGTCTTTTCTTTGGTGAAGTTTTTTAAGAGGATTCACCTGCCTAAAACAATTTACCTTTCCCTTTACATTGTGTTCCGTTTTTTTCCCGAAATTGAGCGGGATTTCCGTGAAATCAGGCAAATCCAGAGACTCCGGGGCTACTCCGGGAAAAACCCTTTCTCTTACCTGAAGGCAACCCTTTTTCCGCTGGTTTTCCTTTTGTTTGAAAGGATTGACGAAATTTCAGTCGCCTGTTATTTAAGGGAAAAAAGGGGCGAAACCTTCGCTTAGCTTTTTTTCCCTCACTTCCCGCCTTTACTAAACCTATATATATTAGTTGAATTCTATAATTTCCCTGTATGGCTTTTCCAACGCCGATTGAGTTAGTGTTGTCTGTTTTCTCCTTTCTTAGGGGCGCGTTTCTCTTTTCTTTGGGCGTTTTTGTGCTGGCTTTCCTTGCCTCGCTTTTGAACAGGCACTGGTATAAAAGGTTTGACTGGAGCTGGTTCAGGGCGTCCTTTCTTTCCACTTACTTAATCCTGTTTGTTTTCCTGCTTTTGGTTTACGTTTTGCCGGTTTTTTTCGCTTTCTGGCAGGCAGACCCCGGCTTTATTCCGCCGGAATTCAGTTACACTTTTTCCGAATGGATTTCCATTGCCTTAACCCTTTTGCTGAAATCCCTTGCACTGGCCTTCCTTTTCGCCCTCCTTTTGATGCCGTTGGAATTCTTCGGGCTTTTTGTGATGGAAAAAATGGAGAAAAAGCATAAATTCCCGAAGGCCCTAAATATTTTTGCCGGGTGCTTTGCCTCAACCATGGCTGGAACGGCAGTTGTTTTGTTTGTTTTGCCTTTAACCATTCCGGCATTAATTCACTTGATTTTCATGGTGTAAAAAAAAATGCGCGCAAAAAAGGATTTCACGGTTTTTTTGCTGGTTTACCTTATTGCGGGCTCAATTTTTTCGCCTTTCGCTTTCGCGCAGGAGAACGGAATGCCGGGCATTGACGGCATTTCCTCTGTTTCCCCTGACTTTGCCTGCTCAACCAAATCCCTTTCCAGGGAAGAAGTGGACGCAATCCATGAAAACGTACTGCAGGAAGGAATTGTGGCCGACGAACTGGGCTCAAGCGCGGCTCAAACTCCCCCTGAAGACAGGAAAGAGGTTGAAAACGCGACACTCGTTGACCCCGGGGAGGCGGGAGGGCAGGTCACCGCCTTCCAGATGCCCACCCGGATGATGGCGCCAGGCGAAATCGCTTACCTCTTGAACAGGTCAAGCACGGGCGCTTTTTCCTTTGGAATGCTTTTGAATGATTCCGTGAGGGCGGGAAGGTGCAAGGACCTGAACATGGACTGCCCCCTGGTTGCGGGCAGCCTTTTCCTGCGCAACAGCGGGGACGGAATAAAGGGCGACTTCATGAACGTCGTTGACCAGGTAAAGGAATGGACCAGCGATGAAAAGCCCAACAATTTGACTGAAGAACAAAAGGCGGCAATGATAGTTGAATCCGAAGTATACAACGACAACAATTTCACCGCCCAAACGTTTGTGAGAACCCCGGGCAAAATGATTCCAAACTCCCTTTTCACTGACTCCTTTACCGCAACAATGGCGACCTCCTGCGACCACTACCTTTGCTCAATTACAACCTACAGCATGTTTGACAAATACTTTAACTCCTGGTACAGCATGGACTTAACTTTTGCCAACTTTGGCCCCACAATCGTGGGCGGAATATGGAAAGCCTTTGGCTGGAGCGCCAGAAGGGGTTTTCTTGACAAATTCGGCCTGAAGTGGGCTGACAAGCTCAGGACAACTTTTTCCAAGCCAACCGATTTCCTTGGAAAAAACCGCCTTGCAAGATGGAAAGTTGAAAAGGACAGGTACGGCCTGGGGTCGGTCTGGACCCCGATGATTGAGCCAACAACAGGCGCAAGCACCGCGGGTTATTACGCGTTGAAGGGAGAGCCTTTCAGGAAATGGATGAACGAAATATGGCAGCCCGACGGATTGCTTGGAAAAATCAAGGACCCAAAAATAAAGGGCCACTTTTATGATTCTTTCGCGAAATGGAGGGGCTATGTGAGAACGCAAACAGGGCTGATGGACATTGAAAGGGACCGGTTTTACTCAAGGCTTAAAAAGCTTGAATCCCAGTTTCCGAACGGGGAGCTTAGGGCGTGGAGAAGCAAGGAAGTAGGGGACGTGCAGTTTGAGGCGCTTACTCCGCAGGCAAGAGCCGCGGCGGATGCGGCACAGCTTGAATACAGCAGGGAGTTCTCGAAATTAATGCAGCGCTTTGATGACGACACCTCTTTTGACATTCCGGAATGGTTTGCGCGCTCAAAGGAATCAGGCTTATGGAATGCCGCGGTAAAGCAGGAGGGCGGGGAAGCGGTAATGCCGTTAATGGAAAACTCCAGGCACATCCAAAGGATTTTCGGTGAATTCGCGGAGCACGGCGACTTTTCCACCGTGAGCATGAAAAGCTTTTACAAGACCGCGGACAACGCGGGAAACATTGTGCGCGGCGGAAAAAACCTGCAGCTTTACCGCCCAAGCTCCCACGCCGTGTTGGCCCATGAAGTGGGGGCGGAAGAATTAAAGCACGCGGTCGCGGGCGGAAAATACGTTGAAAACTTCGCAAAGCTTGACACAGGGGAAATGATGTCCATTACGCCGGGAACCCTTGAAATAATTGAGCGCAATACTTCAGGCCCGATTAAAATTTACACGGGCGGATGGGAGGCAGCGGAAGTGCTTACCCCGAACGAGCTTGCAAGAAGAATAAACGACTATGAATTCCAGACCAGGCTTCACACCGGGTTAAAGGAAAACGCGGAAAGAATGATGAACACCTTAAAGGAAAGGGAATGGAAGAGCAGGAGGTATGCTTCGCTTTTGGACCAGGCAATGATGCAGGAAGAGCAGCTCATTAAAAGCTATTTTTCCGTGAGGGGAGGGGCAAAGTGGACGGCTTACCCTTACGCCTATTATTTCATGAAAAAAGGATTGTTCCAGGAAAACCTTTCAGGGTACATGCTTCCCGAGCAATTTTATAAGGTAACCTATTACACGGGGGAAGAGGCAATATACGATGACGCGTTCGTGGACTTTTTTTCCAATGAGGGCTCCGACGACGGGGACATGTTTATCCGCATAATCAAAAAGTTTCCATGGAAAATTGTTTTGGATGAGGTCTCCGAACATTACAACCCGATACGGGAATACTATGACCGCTTCACCAAGCACCTTATCAGGACAAAGGTGGGAAACCTCATTTACTATGCTGCCGGCCCGGAAGATTGCCCGGAATGCGGAATTTCGTTGAAGCCCACTGGCCTTGAATCCTTTAACGCTTCATTCAAGTCAAACAAGGAATTAACCTCCTTTATTTTGGAGGACACCCCTGAAGACAAGGAAGACGAAGGCCAGTTGCTGATTGCCTTTGGCTACCACACAAACCTAAAAGGCGAGGCTCCGGGAGGCGAAGGCAGCCCTGAAAACATTGATTTGGTGAAAGCCAGGAAAGAGGGAACAACCTGCGGGCAAAAGCTTGAAGAGCTTTTCCGGGGCTGGGATAAGGCGTCAGAGTTCGGCGCAGCGGTCGGCGGGGCGCTTGCATTCAGTGAAACCCTGGGCTATTTTTTGTTCCATGGAAGCGGAATCTTCGGCAGCGCGGTAACGCAGATTGTGCTTGCCCCAAAATTCCAGGACTGCGTGGACGACAGGGAAGGCTATTACTCGCATTACTTCATGCCCGCGGAAAAGGAAATGGAGGAAAAAAAGGACTCCGAAAAAAACCTTGAAAAAAACGCCTTAAGCTTTTTTGAGGGCGTGAAGGAAACCTGGGAGAACGCTTTCGCTTCCACCGCCGGCCCGACCAATGACGCGGTGAAAAAAGTGGGGGAACAGATTGACCAGTTCGTTGAAAAGCCCTCCAAAAACCGTGTCGTGGAGGCAATACTTAAAACCCGGGGGCAGACTTCGGGAACGCTTTCCGCAATCGGGCTGTTTTATTACTGGGCGCAGGGAAACTCGGAAATGAATCCCTTAAAGTATTTGACTGAAGGCGATTTGCTTTTGCTTGACCATGACTCCAACACTTCCGTGAAACTTGACTTTGAAAAAGGCGAAATTGACGTGAACGGGGAAAAAATTGTGGACTCCGGGGACAACGTTAGAATGTCTTCAATTGACACCCGCATTCCGGGTGTTGTTGTTCCGCAAACCCTGGGCTCAGTCAGGCTGCCGAAGGACTCCAACGATTTGATGTTTGAAATGAATGCGGAAGGCGAATTAATTGTTTTGCTGGATGAAGTGAAGGACTGCCTGGTTGAGGGAATCCGCGGGCAAAAGGGAGGGAAATGGGGAACGGAAAATTTGAGCGACGTTTTTGGTTTGGTGAAAAGCGTTTCCACCGACGTTTACCCGAACATTTTTCCGAGGGACGGAAAAATTTTTGCTGAAGGAATCGGCCCCAGAAAAATCGCCTCCATGGAGGCAGGCGGAAAAATTCCTTTGCTGCAGATTCTGGCTGACAGGCGCTCCAACCTTTTGGGGTCTGTGGATGGGGAGCCTTTTGTGGGAAGAATGGAGTCAATTCAAATGGAAAACGGTTACATGGTTTTCAAGCCTGAAACCAGTGAACTGCTTTTCTGGCTGCGCCGCCCCAAGGACGGAATACTGAACAAGGACGACATAACTGGGCTGAAACCGGCCCTTTCCCGTGAGCTTGGACCGGACGGATGCGAGGAACTGGGGCTTGACTTTGCAGTGCAGGCCGACCCCAATTCCCCGTATAAAACGGCTGCGGCAGAAAAATTTAACGCAATTCTCACCGATTACGGGCCTTTTGACGTGATTGACACTGAAAGGTTTTTGTTCATTTTTTATGAGGACGAGGACTGCAACCAGCACTTCAAGGTAATAGACAAGGAAACAGGGGAAGTGTATGACTCAATTATTGACTCGATTTCCCAGACCCCTGAGGGAGTGCAGATTAAGACCCAGGACGGGAGAACGCATGACCTTTCCTTTAACGCCGAAAACGGCGTTCCAGGGGTTAACTACAATGGAATTGACTCCCTGATTAAGGCGATGATGGGCAAAAATGGTTCCTTCTGGTATGACCCGGAAACAGGGAACTGGTACACGGAAAACGGCCAAATTCTTCCCTTGCTTGAGGCCTTCAAACAGCACGGAATACAGACACAGGTCGGGGAAGACGGAAAAGTGCATTCAACGCCTGCAGGAAACGTGATGACCCTTAATATTGCTGCAGGCTCCCAGCAGCCCCCATGGGCCCTTCCATCAGTGCCGGAAAAGCTGTCCGAATTGTTGCCTTTCCTTGCGGTTTTGTTTTCTTTCCTTGCAGCAGTGTTTGTGCTGGTGAACCGGAAAAAAAGAATCCGGGCGCTTTAAAGTTTTTTTTTCCGGCCTTTAAACCCAAAATTGGCTGTAAAGAAAAAAAAGTTTTTTTTTGTTTGCTTTCTTTAACAACCCCTTTTCGGGAATCCCGCCTGTTTTAACGGGCGAATGAATTGTTTCCGTCAGGCCGTTTGCGGGAAAAAAAAAAATTCAGCGGATTTTTAAGTGTACATCGGGGTTTGTTCCTCGAATTTTTGTACAGTGGAATGCGTTTTCTTTAATTGCTCCAGCTGTTTCAGCAAATCTTTTTCGGTTTGCTGTGCCTCTTTCATCAGCGGCTCTGTCTTGATTTTTAGCCCCAGGATTCCGTTCAGTTTTTCAATTAATGCCGCGGCCGCTTTGTAGTCCGCCTGCAGGTTCACGTTTCCCAGTATGGAAAAAGCGTTGAAACGGGTTTTCCTTAACTCCAGCAGTATGAGCGCGGTTATTCCTGTTGTGATGCCTTCATCTATTATTTCCACATTGTGTTTTTCCATTTCTTTTCTTGATTCATCGTTTGCCGCTATTCCGTAAACTTTTTCGGTTTTCGGCTCTCCCGTGTTTATTCCCGCAAGGGAAATCACTTTCCCTATTTTTTTTTCGTTTATCCATTTTACGACCGCTTTCGCGACTTTTTCCGTGAACTGCCTTGGAATTATTTGCTCGGAAATCAGCACAACCAGTTTTTTTTCTTCGTTCACGTAAATCCTTGAAGGGTAAACCGGAAAGCCCTTGTGTATTCGGATTATGGGCACGAACACGTTTGCGTCCATGTGCCCTATTTCCCTGAATTTCAGCCTTTCCACCAGATACTTTGAGGCAATTGTCCCCACCAACCCCATTCCGGGAAAGCCTTCAATCAGCGTGTAGCCTGAAAGGTCTTTTTGCGTTGTTTCCGTGAAATTCACTTCAATGTGCTGCATGTTCATTCCAATCCACTATCAGGAAAGTTCAAAGTGTTATTAAAACCTTTCTTTTGAAACTGCTTTTTTTGGGGCAAAGCCTTTTGAAGTGCCTTGGAACTTCAGAAAAGGCATTTTTTCGGCGGCTTAGTTAAAACCCCTAAAAGAAGTTTGGTTGCGTTGTCTATGTCTTTTTTGTGCGCCACCCCTATGGTGGAATGCATGTTCCGGATTGGAACGCATAAAACCGTTGAAGGCACTCCTCCGCGCGTCAGGCTGATGCTCATTGCATCGGTTGTCCCGCCTTCCGTTACCTCAAGCTGCAGCGGAATTTTCTCTTTTTTTGCTACTTCCGCAAACCACTGGTCAATGCACTGGTTTGTAATCATTTCCGCGTCCATTACCGTGAGGCAGGGCCCTTTTCCCAGGATTTTTGTTTTCTCGCCTTTTGCGTCGTCTGTTGTTGTTACGTCCACCGCAACCGCCCAATCCGGTTTGACCCTGTAAGCCGAGGTTTTTGCCCCATACAACCCCATTTCTTCCTGTACCGTGAACACAAAATAAATTTCTTCCCTTATTTTGCGCGCTTTTTTCGCCAATTCAATCAAAATACAGCATCCAATCCTGTCGTCCAATGCTTTCCCGGAAATTATTTCTTTGCTTCCCAGGTACTCGAATTTTTTTTCCGGAGTCAAATAGCTTCCCACTTTCACTCCCCTTGCCTGAAGCTCTTTTTTGTTCAGCCCCGTGTCCACGTAAAGTTCATCCATTCCCGGTATTTCCTCTATTTCGCTTCCTTCCTGGAGCTTGTGGCTTGTGATTACTCCGTGGATTTCGCTTTTGGTTGTCGCCACGTGCACTCTTTGCCCGACCAAGGTAATGGACTCCATTCCCCCAACCGCGGCAAACTTTATTTTTCCGTCTGAAGTTATTTTTCTCACCATTATCCCTATTTCATCCATGTGCGCTGCAACCATTACCTTTGGGGAATGGCCTTTTTTTATCGCGATTAGGTTGCCCATTGAATCGGTTTTGATTTCGTCCACGTATTTCCTTATTTCCCTGCTGATAATTCTCCTCACAGAGTCCTCGTTTCCCGAGATTCCAAAGGCGTTGATTAATTCCCTTAAAAGCTTCATTTTCAACCACATAATAAAGGCGCAAAGTAGTATTTAATTTTTTTGAGTTGCCTCTTTTTTTCCTTGCGCGTTTCGGCCTTTTTTTTTCTGTCCATTCACCCGAACAGGAAGGCCGGGGGAATAAAGTAGAAGGCAAGGCTTAAGGGAAGCAGGAAAAGCGCATACACGAAGGATTTTTTGATGTTTCCTTCCTGCAGGGAAAGGAAAACGGCCGCCAGCAAAGCGTATTCAGCAACGTAAACCCGGGAGCCGAAAACAGCTGCCTGCAGGAGGGCTTCGCTTGCCTCTTTTCCTGCCCCTAATTCCCCCAAAAGTTCTGCGGGAAAATCCAGCCCCTGCACCAGCCCGGTGCTCAGCCCTATTATCAGGGGCACCACTATTCCGCCGGCAAAAATGAGGGTGATTTTTTCTATCAGCAGACTGGACTGCTGTTCCCGGAAAATGTGCTGGGTTTCCAGCAAATCTTCAGCGGTTTCCCGCAGTAAGGAGCCCATGTCCGCTCCCGTTTTGTGCCCCACTGAAAGCAGTGAAGCCGCACGGGAAATGGCGGGGCTTCCGGATTCTTTTCCAAGCATTTGAAGCGCGTCTTCAGGCGAAACCCCTTTCCTTATTTTTGCCCCCGCCTTCAGGAAGTCTTTGGAAAGCGCCCCAAACGATTCTTTTCCCAGGTATTCAATTATTTCGCTTGTAGGGGTTTGCGGAGGAAAAACGCTTGCCTGCAGAAGCAAATCCGGCACCATTTCCTCTTTTTCTTTTTTCCGTTTTTCGGATGCATAGCCTTCCCACAACCCCTTCAATAATGCGGGAACAAAGAAAACAACCGGAAGAAAGCACAGCATCCAGTAAAATTCAAAAAACAGTGAAACAACAGCCCACCCGACAACCGCGGTCAGCCCGGGAAGCAGGAGAGAGTTTGCCGTTTCACCCGGTTCTTTCCTTTCTCCGGGAAACCTTTCCCGAAGACTTTTTTTCCAGGACTTTTCGCCCAATTTTTTTTTTCACCTCAAATGCGCGGGGGTGCTGAAACGAATGAATGCAAGGATTGCCGCCGCAATGGACGGAAAGAAAACCGCCACAATAAGCAGAACTGCAATTGGGGTGAGGCTTAAATCCAGGAAAAGGCTGCCCGCAATAAGGAATACCTGGAACAGTGCGGGGGCAAGCGCGCTGAACGCGATGAACATAAGCGAGTAGAAGACGAGTTTTGAGGAAAACTTTTTTGACTCATGCTTTTGCTTCAAGAGTATTTCTTTCGCAATTTTTTTCAGGGGCTCTGCCCTGTTTTTTTTCTCTCCGCCGGCGTCCATTAGGCTTACAATCTGTGAAACCGCCCGCTTAAGCTCAAGTGAATTGTTTTTTTCCGCCATCCTTTTCAGCGCGTCCCTTGTGCTTGCCCCGCATTCCCTGATTTCTTTCCCGCATTTTTTGAATTCCTTGCCTGCCTTTTCGTATCCTTCTTTCCCGACTGCTTCAATTCCTTCCTCTATTTCCAGCCCTGTGTTCAGCTTTACCGCCAAAGAAAGCAGGGCCAGGGGAAGCGCTGCCTCCAGTTCCTGCGTTTCCCTTTCTTTTTTGAGTTTTGGGTGAAGGAATTCCGTGAACGCGCAATATCCTCCGGCAACAATTCCCGCGGCAACAAGGCTTAATGTAAGCTCCCGTAAAGCCAGTGAAGCCAGAAACCATGCCCCCGGAAAAAGTAGCGCAAGAAAAAACTTTTTTTCCATTTAATTTACTTCCTCCAAAAATTGTTTTGCGGTCAGGCCTTTTTTCGCCATTTTTTCCAGCAGTTTTTTTCTTTTCCTGATTTCTTTTTGAATTCCTTTTTTGTTTGCCCCAAAGCATTTTTCCAGTGCAGGCAAAACTTTTTTTGGCGAAAATTTTTTCTCCCATTTTTTTTTCCTGTGGCTGTACTCCCAAAGGGGGTTTAATTCAAGTTTTCCTTCCGGGTTTAGGCATATTTCCGCTATTTCCGCCACTTTCCTTTCCTGTCTTCTTGTCCTGTTCTCCAAATCCTCTTTTCCCCACCTTTTTTGCACCACAATTAAGTCCATTCCGCCCAATTCAGTTTCATTTATTCCGAATGATTTCAGCCTGTTCACTGTTTCCCTTGCGCTTTGCGCGTGAAAGGTTGCGGCGCTTCCTTTTCCCTGCCCTGCAAGCAGCGTGTCCGCCATTGCTTTTGCTTCCTCCGGTTTTCTCACTTCCCCGACAATTATCCTGTCCGGGCGCATCCGCAGCGTTTCGTATATCAGCCCTGACATTGACGCCTTTTTTTCTTCCCCTGTCGTCAGCCTTGCCCAGTGTTTTTGGGGAAGCCTTAATTCAAGGGTTTCCTCAACGGAAACAATTCGTTCTTCCCGTGGAATAAAGTAAAACAATGCGTTTAGCGTGGTGGTTTTTCCCGAGGAAGTGTTTCCCGCAACAATTATGCTTGTGTCCGCAAGAAGCGCCATCCAAAGGAACGCCAATTGTTCCGCGTCAATTGTTTCCGTTGAAATCAGGTCCAGGGGAGTGAAGGGGGTGGGCGAAAATTTCCGTATGTTCAGGCTTGCGCCTTTCGCGCTTAACGGGGAAATGATTGCCTTTATTCTTGAGCCGTCCTTTAAGTGGGCGTTCAGGCTTGGCCGGCTTAAGCTAATTCTTCTCCCCGAGCCCAGCGCCATCCTGTTCACCAAGTCAATGAAGTTTTTTTCGCCTGGAATGTAAATGTTTGTTTCGCTCCACCCCATTCCCGCAAGAAACGCCCGGACAGGGTTTTCTTGCCCGAAGCCGGAAACGGTTATTTCCTCTATTTCTTGGTCTTCCATGAGCGCGTTTAATGGCCCAAAGCCGTAGACAAGCGAGTCCGCCATTTCAGGCAGGGTTTCTTTCTGTTCTTCGCTTAACTGTATGCCGTTTTTTTCGCAGTATTCCCTGAAAGTGAGCTTCAGTTCTTTTTCTTTTCCGTTTTCCGTTTCCTTTGACTGGAATTCTTTCACGGCTTCCTTAACCAGAAGCGCTTCCTGCGCGCTTAATTCCTGCCATCCCTGGACTGCGTAATAAAGTGAGCCGTTTTCCTGTTTTCTCAGCTCTTTTCCTTCTTCTTTTCTTATCAGCCTTTCGCCGTTGAATTGCCTGCAAATTATTCCCCACCCGAGCGCTTTCCCTATTTCCTTGGTTCTTTTCCCGCATTCCGGCAGGCATTCACTGCACTCTTCACAGCTTTTTTCTTCTTCCACAAAAGAATTCGGAGAACCGGAGAGCCTTTTAAACTCTTTCATTCGCTTATTGCCGTGCCGGCTGTTCCCGGCAGTGGAATCCCGCCTGCTCGCGGGAGTGGAGTGTGCCATACTCCGTATGGCACTGGCTCGGCTTTCGCCTCGCTATCATGCCTGTTTTCGTCCGGCCGGGAGTGAGAGAGAGGCGTAATTAGAACGGCAGTTGCCCCCTACCGCCCGCGTATTTTTTTCAGCGTTTCAGAAGTCGAGTAGCCCGGCACCTTTTTTTCCAAAACAATTTTGCACCCAATCCTTTCAAGCGCTTCCCTCTCCCCTTTATCCAGCGTCTCCAGAGCGTAGTCCCCGCCTTTAACGTACACCTGCGGCTTTAGCTCTTCAATGAGGGAAGTGATTCTTTCCTCCGGAAACACGACCACAAAATCGACTGCCTGCAGGCCTGCAAGGACAATTGCCCTGCTTTTTTCGTTGTTTAAGGGCCTGCCTTTGCCCTTTAATTTCCTGACGGATTCATCCCCGTTTAATGCAACCACCAAACAATCCCCTTTTGCCCGCGCTTTTTCCAGGTACTGCACGTGCCCTGCGTGCAATAAATCAAAGCACCCGTTTGTCAACACAATGCGCTTAAACTTTTCACCCAGGTCTTTGAGATTTTTCCTTGGAATAATTTTTTCTTTGGCCTGCATATTGAATCCCGTAAAAAAGAAGCCTGTTTAGGTTTTTTTAACCCTTTCCAAAGGTTTTTTTTTTTCCTGCCTTGGCTCGGCGGTCGGGCGTGTTGAAGGTGCCAGTCCGTGCGTTGGCATGAAATGTTTAATTTCCTGTAATGCGCGTAAAAAACAAAAAAAAATAGAAAAAGCGAAGGCTTACGCCTTCTTTTTTGGCTTCATTGCGTTTTCTTCAGGCGCAATTGGTTCGGCTCCGCCTTCCCGCCCTTTTTTGGAGTAAAAGTACCATCCTGCGATGATTACTGCCACCACGATTATCAGGATGATGAATCCCTCCATTCCAGGCATTGCAGCGGGCTTTTGTTGGGGAGCCGTTTTCACGCAGTTTCCTGCCTGGCATGTTCCTTCCGGGCAGATTGAGCCGTCAGGCAGCGCCTCGTTCACGCACTGTCCGGTGGCTGCATTGCAGTAGTCCCTTGTGCACGGGTTTCCGTCGTCGCAGTTCACTCCCTCACAGGGGTCAACCACAACTTTTGCCCCTATTTCAGTTACAACCGGGGAAACGGTTTCCAAAAACGCTGAATCCGTTATTTTTTTGCCCACACTGTATTTTACTTCATAAGAGCTGTTGGGGTTGATGTAAGGCACCAGGAACTCTAATACGGGGTCTTCCACCAGCACCTCAAATTCCTCGTCACTGCTTATTTCTGAGGCTTTTTGCGCAATGCTTTTTGGCACTGTTGCAAGCACTTTCACGTTCTCCCACCTTTGGCCGGAATTGTTTTCAACTGTTATTGTGAGCGTTGTCATGTAGCTCACAACTCCTCCGGCTGAGGTTAGTTTCTCCACTTGGTATGTGAAGGTGATTGTTTCAATGTCCTCCATTGCCTCAAGCGCCTCTGCAATCTCTTCAGGGGTAAAGCCGGCATCTGAAAGTATTTCAGTTACCTTTTCGTCTGTCGGCGTGTAGGTTGTGCTGTTTTCCGCAATCACTTCGGTGGTGGCTTCACCTGTTTCGCCTCCTCCTGTTCCTCCGTTCCCACCCGGCCCGGCCGGGGTTGTGGGGCTTGTTCCCCCTGTGGAGGTGTCCGTGGCGAAAGCGTATTCAGAGAATGAGTCAATGTTTACCTGTACGTAGTCCCTGTCGGTGTTCACTGTTTTTCCTGAACTGATTTTTGTCCAGCTTGAGCCATCGTATTTCCAGATGTTCAGGTTTGCGCTTTGCGCCTGTTCATCCGTAATGAAGCCCGTGTAAGTCAGCCTGAGGGTTGCGTTTCCGTTGTTGTTTACGGTCAGCCCGGTTTTGCTTGAGCCAAAGGAAAACCTTGGCGCATCGTTGTCCAGGCTTGCGCCGGAAGGCGTTTTTGCTGCTGATTCAGCGTTGATGTCAACCGTGATGAAGTCTGTTCCGGCTGTGCCGTTTGTTCCGTCCTGTGGAATGCTGAAGTACATTCTTTCCTGCCCTGTTGCGTCAGTGAAGTTCAAATCAGTTACCCCGGATGCCTGGATTGTCTTTATTCCGACTATTGCGTTTGGTTCAACGTTTGCGCCGCTTTGATCTGAATCATACCCTGACTCGCTTACCGCCAGCCCGTTTATGAACGGCACGGCTGAAATGTATATTCCGTCCGGCAGGTCTTCAAACGTGAAAACGCAGGTGAATGTTCCCGCGTAATTGTATGCGTGCCCGTAATACGCTATTTCTGGGTCCCATTGCGTGAACTTTGCGCCCACGTTGTTGTCCAGCACTCCGGGGGCCCCTGCATCCGGGTCAAAGTCAACATAGCCGTATTCCAGGATATTCAAATCGTGTCCTGCAATGTCTGTGACGTACTGCGAGAGCCCGTAGCTGTAGTAATCGGAGTTTGCGGTGCAGTTTACATCGGTGTTTGACTGCGCGCTCAGTCCCCCTGTATTGGGGTCCCCGTTTGTGTTCATTTTAATCAGGCGCGCTGAAATTGTTCCAATGGCTTCATATCTTTCCTTGTAGAATGTGACCGTGACGTTTATGTCGTCTGTTCCCGGGTCGTGCTGGGTTGTGGGGGAGGCGGTGACATAGAAGGCCGCGGGGTTTCCGCTGTTGTAAACCAAATGGAAAACTATTCCCGCGATTACCGCGATAACAAAAAGCCTTTTTGCGATGTATTTTTTGTCAAGATGAATTTCTTTCTCCAGCCCCATTTCACCACACACCTTCCCGCAATTTTTGTTTTAAATTGTAAATTGTATGTATTTTGACTTTTCTTTATTTAAATGTTTCGCTGCCGTGAAACCGCGTTTTGTGTGGAGTTTTCCCTGTTTGGTGGCTACAAAACAAAAACGTTATGTATAAATTCAGCCGTTTTTTTTCGGTTTCACTGGAGGCATTCCACTTTGTCCGCCTTTATTATAATCCAGTTTATTGTTCCCAGGGTTCCCCTTACCCGGGTTACCTGCCTTTTTTTTACTTCCCCGTGCACCCTCACTTTTTTTGTGGGGCAGCTTGTTTCTTTTTCCAGCAGCAGCGGCAGGCCGACTTCCTTTTTTTGGTCCTTCCACAGGTAGCCGCGGATTTCGCCTTCAGTGAATATTTCCGCGGGGTAGTTTGCTGAACCGTTTATGTACCCGTCCAGGACAATTTTTTTTCCGTCGTGCTGTTCGTAAACGTTGTCCCACCCTGCCCCCACACAGCCGGATAAAGCCGCAAGCGCCAGAACCGCCGGAAAAAACAGTTTTTTCATTTAAATCAGGTTCTTGTTATCAGGAAGCTTCCCAGTGCGATTAAAATTATTCCTGCCCACCTTACTGCGGTAACGTTTTCTTTAAGGAAAACAAAGGCGCCTATTGCGACAAGCACGTATGCTATGCTTAACAGGGGGTAAATGTAGCTTACATCCAGTGAGGAAAGCGCCCCAAGCCAAAGCACTGCCAGAAAGGCGTAAAGCAGCACACCCCCAACCAAGTATTTGTTTGTTATTATTTTGAAAAAAGTGTCTTTGCTGAAAAGAGACTGCAGGCTTTTTTGTTCCCCTACTTCATTCATTCCTTTTTTCAGGATTATCTGCCCGAATACTGCTCCCCCAATGCAAACCAAAACCAAACTCAAGGCAAACAAGCTCATCCCCCTCACTTGCATTTGCTTCACTTTCTTTTTTTAATTGCTTGGAAGTTTTTATTAACCCTTTCCTTTTGCTTCCAGCTTCTCCACGAATTCCTTCAGCGAACACCCGGTTTCAATGTTCTTTTCTTTAACTTTTCCCAAAATTTTTTCCAGAATTTTTTTCCCTTCCCCAAAGGACTGGATATGGAAAAGAAACACAAAGAATTTTTTTTCTTCAATTCTTTTCAGCATTTTTTCCGTGAACTCCATTGCCTTTTCTTCGCTGTACTGGAACTGCATTATTGGGTCACACACACTCTCCGCAGGCACAACCCGCAGCCCTTCAGCTGTCTTCCATGTCTTTGGCTTAAAGAAATAAGAATCTGAAGAATAAAGGAAGCCGTTTTCTTTGAGCTCTTTTTCCCTTCCCCGGTGGAGGTGAAACCTTGGGCTCCTGTAGCCGTCAACCTTTTTCCCAAACCTTTCCTCAAGAATTTTTTTTCCTTCAGAAACAAGTTTTTTTCGTGTTTCCTTTTTTTCTTTCACTATTTCGTTTCTTTCGTGCGTCAGCCCGTGCTGCGCAATTTCATGCCCCTTCAGTATTGCCGTCATTTCCGCAGCTTTCTCCTTGCTTAATGTTTTTCCGTATACTTTTGGTATAACAAAAAAGGTTCCCTTTACCTTGAATTTTTTCAGCATCCATGCAAGCCCCTTTAAGTCGGATAAATCTGTTTTTTCGCTTAAATCGTCGCAGGTGAACAGAAAAAATTCGTTGCTTAGCAAAGGCTTTCTTAGGGCGCTTATTGGGGGAAAATGCATGAACAAATCCAGCCCTTTTGCGTTCAGTGCCTTTATAAAACCGGTTAAATGCATTTTTCTGTCACGCTTTAAATCTTTTTCTTCCCCCTGTATCTTCTATCCCGTTAATTTGATTAAAGGAATGTTGGGTAAAAAATAGGGGCAACTTAATTGGGTGCTGTAGAATTGGTTCATTTAACGTACTTTAATGCAAAAAACGGTTTTTTTGCTTTTCTTGTAAAGCACTTGCCAAGAATCGTTAAAAAGGAAAAAAGGCTGCCCCGGTTTTCTGAGTGAATCTAATGGGTAAAACATGTTTGGAAGGGATTGAAAGATGGGACAGAATCTGGCAGCAGACACATTCCACGAAACCAAATGAAAGCCTTGTCTTTTGTGTTTCTTCCTTGTTTGAAGACTTAAACGGAAAACGTTTTTTAGACATTGGCGCAGGGCGCGGAAACGACATAACCTTTTTTGCAGAAAAAGGCGCAAAAGCGTTTGCCTTGGATTATTCGAAGCAGTCGGTTAAGCTTATCAAAAAACTTTCAAAAGAAAAAAATGCAGCAGTAAATATTGTTATAGCGGATTTGAATTCACTGCCTTTTTCAGGTAATTCATTTGACTTGGTTTATTCGCAGGGGGTCCTGGAGCACTTCAAAGAGATTGAGCCCTTTATTAAAGCCCAAAAAAGGGTGCTGAAAAAAGGCGGCTTCTTGCTTGTGGATGTTCCCCAAAAATATTCCCTTTACACTTTATGGAAGCAACTCATGGGGGAAAAGCACTGGACTCTTGGCTGGGAAACACAGTACTCGTTTTTTGAATTGAAAAGAGTTCTGGAAAAAAACGGTTTTAGGGTTTGCAGTTCATATGGCACAGAATTTTTCCCTTACCTTCATTTGATTGGGCAAGGCATAACCGGAAAACCTTTTATGCCTGGATCCCTGAGAAAAATTTACTTGAAGTTGGTTAAATCCCTGGAAAAAAGTTTTTTTGGGCCTTTCTTTTGTGTCTCAGTTGGAGTTGTCGGGGTAAGACTTTAGGGGAGTTAAATGGGCGAAGTAAGAACAATAGCCAAAAATATGGTTGTACTCACTGCTTCAAGAGCAGTCGGCATGTTCTTGTCTTTTGCTTTGTTGATTCTTGTTGCCCGCCATTATGGGGCGGAGCTTTTTGGGGAATACAACTTTGCACTGGCTTTCTCCATTTTCTTTGTTATTGTGTCTGATTTTGGCTTGACCACGATTGCAATAAGGGATGTCGCAAGATGCAAAAGCGACAAAAAAAAGTATTTAACAAACATCTTTGCACTCAAGCTCGGGCTGACTTTCCTTGTGGCTTTAACCGTTTTTTTTGTTGTTCTTTTTTTGGGTTACCCTTCTCACCTGACTTCAATTATTTGCATTATTGTTGCAGCTTCTTTGGTTGAATCCTTTTCCAACACTTTCCGCCTTTACTTTAAAGCCTTTCAGAGAATGGAATTTGAGGCTTTACTGGTTTTCCTGCAGAGCCTCTTTTTCTTTGTTTTGGGTTGGACTGTTGTAACCAACAGTTTGGACATCGTTTTCCTGGCTTTGGCTTACTTGCTTGTCAACGTTTTTATTCTTTTCTTAAGCGCGTTCCTTGCACTGAAAAAAATTACTTCTTTCAGCTGGCGCCTTGACCCCGCACTTTTGAAGTATTTGCTTGTCAGCTCCGCGCCACTAATGCTAATTGGTTTTCTGGAGGCGGTTTACACCAGAATTGACGCAGTGCTTTTGTCAAAACTTACCTTTGAGCCGATTAAGGCAATAGGCCTTTACAGCTCAGTTTACAGGCTTATTGACGCCCTCACAGTATTGCAAGTGAGCTTTTTTATTGCAATTTTTCCGGTTTTGTCTGAATTCTTTCACTCCAACCGGCAAAGGTTTGAATTTCTTTACACCCGCTCATTCAAGCTGATAATAATTTTTTCTTTCCCCCTGGCTTCACTTATTTCAGTTTTTTCCCTTCAGATCGTTCAAATAATTTATGGCCGGGAATTCATTGAAGCTGCAAGCGCCTTAACTGTCCTTGCATGGGTTTTGCCTTTCACTTTCCTGAACTCTTTGCTTTTCAATGTCCTTTACTCAAGTGAAAAACAAAAATGGGCAATGGTCTTTTTCGCATTAACAGCCGGCTTAAACATTTTGCTGAACCTCTTGTTAATTCCTGTTATGAGTTTTGTTGGGGCAAGTGTCAGCGCACTAATGAGTTCAGCGTTTTTGTTTGCCCTTCTTTTCTTTTACGTTTCCAGAAAAACAGCCAAGCCCGCTATTATGCGTTACCTTCCAAAACTTTCAGTCCTGAATATGCTGTTTTTCGCACTTGTTTTCCTGTTTAATGAGTCCTTTGGCTTGACTTTTTTCTCATTTATATTAATTCTTTTTGTTTCAATATTGTATTTGTTTCTTCTCTTTGTTTTAAGGGTTGTGGATGAGAAGGACTTGGGTCTGCTAAGGCAGCTTACCGGAAGAAGGTGAACTTGAATTGAATGTTTTGGGTATCTCAGCTGAATTTGTTCACGACTCTGGTGCAGCGCTGGTAAAGGACGGAAAACTTGTCGCTGCGGCAGAAGAGGAAAGATTTTCGAGAAAAAAGCACGACTACTCCGCCCCGCTTGAATCCATTAAATTCTGCCTAAACCAGGCCAACCTGACAATGGATCAAATAGATTTTGTGGCTGTTCCGTGGCTGCCGTTCAGTGCCTTCTCCTATGGAAATGTTTTCAGCTGGCTTTCCCGGGGAAGGGATGTCTGGCCTTTGGGGGCCCATTTTCTCTTAAACAAGGGGCTTAACTCCGCTGTTAAACTGTGGAAGTCAGGAAAAAACTCTAACCAGCTTGAAGTTGAAAAACTTTGCCAGGGCACTGTCGCCTATCTTTCAGAGCAATACCTTGACATTCCTGAAGTAAAATACTTTGAACACCACAAAGCGCATGCAGCCAATGCATTCTACTGCTCCGGCTTTGATGATGCCTCAGTCATAAGTGTTGACGGAAACGGCGAGGCAAACGCAACTGTTGTCTGGAATGCGGACGGAAACTCAATCGAAAAAGTCAGGGAAGAGCTTTGCCATAATTCCTTGGGAATGTTTTACCTTACTGTAACAAATTTTTTGGGGCTTGGAAGGTTTGGGGAAGGCAAAACAATGGGGCTCGCAGCCTACGGAAAGAAAAACAAATCCCTGGAAAAAAGAATCCGTGAAAAAATAATTGACACCGAAAAACCGGAATGGTACAAGCTTGGCTTCCCTTCTTTAACGTATGAATCAAACGCAATAAACAAACAGGTTTTGGGTTTTCCCAGCCGAACAAATGAATCCCCCCTTGGAAAAAATTATGCTGACTTTGCTTTTGCTTCCCAGAAGGCGTTGGAAAAGGCTGTTTCAAATATTGCGGAATGGGCTGTTGAAAAAACAGGCCGCCCCAATCTCTGCTTAAGCGGGGGGGTTGCCTTAAATTGCCTTGCAAACTCTGTTGCAATGAATTCACACAATGTAAACGGTTTTTTTGCTTTCCCTGCAGCAAATGACGGCGGGACCCCTGTTGGGGCGGCACTGCTTTGCGCTGCAGAGCACGGAGAGAAAGTCAAGCACAAGATGGAGCATGCTTACTTTGGCCCAGCTTACTCCAATAAGGAAATCGAAAATCTGTTAAAAAAAATTAAAGCCGATTACACTGAAAGCAGGGACATCTCAGGCGAGGTAGCGGAACTCCTTGCAAAAAACAGGATTGTGGGCTGGTTTCAGGGCAGAATGGAGCTCGGACCAAGGGCTTTGGGGAACAGAAGCATTCTTTCAAATCCAACAAAAAAATCCACAAAAGACAAGGTAAACAAGTTAAAGGGGCGGGAGTTTTGGCGTCCTTTGGCTCCTTCCATGCCGGATGAAGCAAAAGAAGAATACTTGGAGGCTGCTGTTGAGTCCCCGTTTATGATTTTAAGTTTTAACATCAGGAAAGAAAAACTAAAAGAAATTCCTTCCGCCTCCCACGTTGACGGCTCCACCAGACCCCAAACAGTAAAGAAAAAATCCAACCCAAAGTATCACCGTCTTATAAAAGAGTTTGAAGGCTTAACCTCTGTTCCAGTTGTCTTAAACACTTCCTTTAATTTGAAACACGAGCCAATTGTCTGCAGCCCTTTGGATGCTGTCCGGACATTTTACTCCTCCACACTTGACGCCGCCGCAATAGGGGATTTTTTGTTGTTAAAGTAAGTGATTTTTATGCAAAAGATTTCAGCCTGCATTGTCGCAAAAAATGAGGCCCACTGCATTGCGGAATGCCTTGAAAGCGTTAAGTGGGCTGACGAAATAGTCTTGGTTGACCAGCAAAGTTCAGACGCCACCACTGCAATCAGCAAAAGGTTTGGGGCAAAAATTTTCAGGTGCAGGAAAACAGGGTTTGTTGAACCCGCAAGGGAATTTGCGGTTGGAAAAGCCTCTAACCAGTGGGTGCTTGTTTTGGATGCAGATGAAAGCCTTAGCAAAGAACTGCAGAATGAAATAAAAGAAATGCTTGAAAGAGAAAGCTCTTTTGACGGTTTTCTTCTGCCCTTTCAGACAATTTTCCTGGGCAAAACCTTAAACCATTCCGGTGAAACTTTTTTCCAGGCAAGGCTTTTCAAGAGCTCCAAAGCAGTTTTTCCAACCGAACTCCACCAGCCCATTCAGGTAAACGGAAAACTTTCACAGTTAAACGGAAAAGTGTTTCATGAACCATACAGGGACCTGGAAGAATTAAGGGAAAAAACCGTTTTGTATAGTTCGATTGAAGCCCGCCAGGATTTTTCCAAGGGAAAAAGTTTTTCCCTTTTAAAACTCTTGTTTTCTCCTTTTGCTTCTTTTGCACACAAATTTTTTTTTCGCATGGGTTTCCTGGACGGCAGGCGCGGGCTTACCTTGGCTTTTTTTGCTGCAAAATATAAATTCTTAAAGCAAAAAAAGCTGAAGGCCCTTGCTTCAGGACATTCGGCTCACTTAAAAAATCCAGCCAAATTATCAAGCAATGAAAAACGGTAAAATTTTTCCATGAACCCCTGCACAGTTATTTTCCCGTTAAGCAAACCCTTAACCATGTCAAACGGGGTTCCTTCAACTCCGTCAATGAATCCAAAGTGTTCAGTGAACATTAACGTCAAAGAATATAAGGCCAGAACTGCCCCCAAAGCTATTCCGAGTTTCCTGTGCTTTTTCAGAAAAACTGAATAGCCCACAACGAACACCGGAAAAAGGGAAGTCAAATACCTCTGGGAAAAGCTCCAGCCCCCGCTCCACTCCGAAAAAAAACTGTACGCAACAGTCAGGCTCAAAAACATTCCTAAAAAGAAAACCCCCGGGCCCCTTTTTTCCTTAACCAAATAAATCAAGCCAATGATTGAAAGAACAGTCAACGGAGACCACAGAAAGAGCCCGTGCACAGGGTTTAACAGGATGTTCAGGAAATTCATTGCAGGAATTGGCGCGGCACTGCTTGAAGCAATCAACGCAATGTTTTCCTCTCCCATTGCCCCAATGTGTGCGTTCCAGTAAAAAGGCAAAACCCAAATCAATGACAGAAACCCCGCCCCTAAATGCTTTGTGTGCCCCATTTTCTTAAAATAAATATAGTAAACGAAAAGAAAAACAAAGAACACCGCATTCGCATATCTCACCCACATGCTTGCCGCCAAAAGTGCTCCGACAAAAAACTGGTATTTTGGGTTTTTGTCCCTTAAAAACAGAAACAGGAATACAAACAAGCTGATCACAAAAGCGTCAACTGCATGAGTGAAAGAGGGAACAAAAACAGAGTAGTAAAGCAGAGGCGTTGAAACGAAAACCGCCAGCACAGTGAAGGAAGACTTTTTCAGTTTTAGTTGCCCCAAAATCCCCAGGCAAATGAAAAGAGTCAATATCCCGTAAAAGTTGCTTGAAATGTTCACTGAAGCCATGTGAATCCATAACTCTTCAACTGTTCCCTGCACTCCAAGCTCTGCAGAAAATTTTGCCTGAAAAAAGCCATCCAAAGCCAAAGCAACAATATAAAAAGGGGCATTAAAGAGCGCGGTCCCAAATGAAGCATTTGTATTGAATCTTTCATGTTTTGGGTCCCATGTCACCAGATAAATGTGCTGGTCTGGTTCCTGCATTACCTGGTTTGTTAACTCAAAGTCAAGGTCCTGGGCCATTGATTTCATTAGTGTGTAATGCGCAAACCCGTCGCTCCAGACAACGTAGCTGTTAAAGTTTGCCGCAAAAAAAACAAACACCGCCGCAACAAACAAACACTGTTTGTGCCTTGACGCGAATTCCTTGACTTTTTTGAAGGAGGGTTTCTCCATTTTTCCGCCTTGCCAGTGTTTAATAATTTTTCCGCTCAATTACCTTATCTAAAACATCAATGAATATTTTAATACTAGTGACGGGAGAAAATGGCTGACAGATTGCTGAAGTACGGAAGCCTTTTGTTTGTCGTGAACGTGTTTGCGGCATTCGTGAACTACCTGTTTCACGTTGTCTTGGGCAGAATGCTTGGCCCTGCGGAGTACGGGGCGTTTGCCTCTCTCCTCGCCTTTTTCTATGTTTTGTCAGCCCCCACCCTCACAATCCAGACAACGCTCGCAAACTTTGTTTCAAAATTCAATTTCCTGAAAAAATTTGATGAAGTAGGCTGCCTTCTTTCCAGGGCGACCAAAAAATTCTTGGTTTACTTTTCGGCGGCCTTTGTTTTGATTGCCTTGTTCAGCGGAACCATTTCGGATTTTCTTCACATTTCTTCTCCTTTGCCTGTAATCCTTTTAGGGCTTCTTGTATTGTTTTATTCCCTTTTGTTTGTTCCCTTGGGTTTTTTGCAGGGGCTGCAGAGGTTTGTTGAATTCAGCGCAACATCGCTTTTGATGTCTGTCCTGAAGCTTTTGCTTGCGGTTCTGTTTGTTTGGCTTGGTTTTGCGGTAAGCGGGGCGTTGTTTGGCTTTGCTTTGGCTGCACTCATTGCCCTTTTTCTTGGCTTGTTTTTCTTGAGGGGCTTTTTCGGGGGAAAAAAAGTCTTGGTTGGAAAAAAGGCGATTTACGCCTATTCTTTTCCTGTTCTTGCGGCGTTTTTCTGCCTGATGGTTTTGATTCATGTTGACGTCGTATTGGTGAAGCATTTTTTCTCTTCCGTTGACGCAGGGAATTATGCGGTTGCGTCAGTTCTCGCGAAAGTCATTTACTTTATGGCCCTTTCCCTGGCTATCGTGTTTTTCCCGATGGCCGCGGAGGAAGCAAACCCACGGAAAGTTTTTTCCCTTCTGAAAAAGGGCCTGATTTATGTCTTTGCTTTCTCTTCCTTGGTTGCGTTTGTTTACTGGTTTTTCCCTTACTTTGTCGTGCTTCTTTTCTTTGGCTTGCCTTACGTTAACTCCGCCGGGCTCATTGGCTTGTTCGGGCTTGCAATGACTTTTTTTGCCTTAACCAATGTACTGGTCTACTACAGCCTTGCGCTCAACAAGAAAAGATTTTTGTTTCCCCTGATTTTTTTCACTTTTTCAGAACCCGTACTGATTCTTTTCTTCCACGCCTCCTTGGTTCAGGTTTTGCATATAATGGTTTCAGTCAATGCCTTGCTGTTTTTCTCGCTTTTAATTAACATGCTTTTAGGAGTTAATAAGAAGAAAGTTCAACGAATCCCTTTTTCCGGCCCTTAACTTTTTTTTTTGCGCAGACAAAGACTTCCTGGGACGCAAAACCAAAATCCAAGTCAAATGGAAACCTTAACCCAAAGATTTTGAGGGTAAATCC
Organism: uncultured archaeon; assembly: GCA_964442255.1. Lineage (GTDB taxonomy): Archaea > Iainarchaeota > Iainarchaeia > Iainarchaeales > 1-14-0-10-31-34 > CAYTYC01. Next base: position 29,562 of record CAYTYC010000002.1, read on the forward strand.
CTTTAAGGTAAAGGAATCAAAGCCGCCTGAAAAAACTATTTCAGCGCCTGAAGAGGAAACCGCTTTTTCCAGGGACTTAACTGAATAATTTTTCTCGTAGCCGTGCACCCAGCGCTTTCCTTTCAGTTTCCTGTACGCCTGCCAGAGGTTGAATCTTCCTGGAACAAAAACCAACAGAAGCCCTTCCTTGCTTAAAACCCGGGCCATTTCGCTTAACGCCTTTTTTTCCGATTCAAAGTGTTCAATTACCCCCGCATTGAAAACCAGGTCAAAAGAGTTTTCCTTAAACGGAAGCCTTTCAATGTCTCCCTGCACAGTTCCCGGGATTTCTTTCTTTACCTGCGGTAAAGCTGTCTTGCTCAAGTCAAGGGCAAAACGCTTGTTTTCTTTTTTAAGCAGCCGGATGTTTGAACCCGTACCGCATCCGGCTTCAAGAATCCGGGGATTTTTTTTTCCGATCCTTTCAAGCGCTTTTTTTATTTCCTTGTTTCTTTTTTCAATGTAAAACTTTTCCGCTTTTGATGTGCGGTGAGTTTTCCAGAAATCGTCCCATGTTTTCATGTCCTCAACGCCAATTAAAAGCAAAAGTTTTTTTACTATGGTTGGTCATACCATTTTTTGCGGGGGATTAAATGAAGATTTTGTGGCTCAGCTGGAAGGACATCAAGCACCCGTGGGCCGGGGGCGCGGAAAGGATAAGCTTTGGCTTGATGAAACGGCTTGTAAAGTCAGGGCATGAACTCACTTTATTCACCTCAACCTTTGACGGCTGCAGGGCGCTGGAAAAAATCGAGGGAGTCAATGTTGTGAGGGACGGCGGGAGATACACTGTTTACCTTAAAGCATTCAATTATTACAGGAAGAAAGCAAAAGGAAAATTCGATTTGATTGTCGATGAAATAAACACAATTCCTTTTTTCAGCCCCCTTTACGTTAAAGAAAAAAGGCTTGCTCTGCTTTACCAGCTTTCAAGAAAAGTTTGGTTCTTTGAAATGCCATTTCCTGTTTCGTGGATAGGTTATTTTCTTGAGCCCCTTTTCCTCCGCCTTTACAGAAAAGACTGCCTTGTAACTATTTCCAGTTCAACAAGGCAGGACCTTGAAGAAGCAGGAATTTCAAACATTGATTTGCTTCCGGTGTGCATAAACTTCAAGCCCCTTCTACGGCCTCCCGTAAAGGAAAAAAAGCCAACTCTTTTGTTTGTCGGCAGGCTTACTCGGGGCAAGCGCCCTGACCACGCTTTTGAGGCATTTAAGCTAGCGAAAAAGGAAATCCCTGACCTGCAGTTATGGATTGCCGGAAGCGGATTTTTCGCGGAGAAACTCAGGAACATTGTTCATAAAGGATTCAAGTTTTTTGGCTATCTTCCATTAAAAAAGAAAGCCGAGTTAATGCAAAAAGCGCACCTCGTTCTTGTCACAAGCGTAAGGGAGGGCTGGTGCCTGGTTGTAACCGAAGCAAATGCCCGCGGAACCCCTGCAGTCGGCTACAACATTCCTGGGCTAACGGAGTCAATTAAAGACGGAAAAACCGGCTCAATTGTTGAACCCGACCCGGAGGCAATGGCAAAAGAAGTCGTCAGAATACTGAAAAACAAAAAGTTATGCAAAAAACTAAGCTTAAATGCGCTGAAAGACTCAAGGAATTACACCTGGGACAAAACGGAAAAAGCCTTTAAGAACATTCTTTCAAAGACTGTTAAACAAAATAAAACCTAAAAGGGTCTTTGAATGCGTTTCGGGGAATTTTTCCGGTTTTCAAACAAAAAGTTTTTGCTCTTGTTTTTCTTCCTGCTTTTCTTTGTTTTCTTCCGCTTCCAGCCGATTCCCTTTAACGGAGACGATTTTGGTTACCTTACAACATACAAAACCGTTTTCCCGGGACCAATTACGGCGGAAACCCTGGATGAATTAAGCCAGCTGAATGTCCTTCCCAGGCCTTTTGCTTTGCTTATTTTTTTTCCAATAATTTTTCTCTTCGGCTTTGGCCCTTATGTTTTGGTTTACGCAATGCATTTTTCCGCTGTGGGGATAACCCTTGCAATGCTTTACCTGAATTTTAAGTTGTTCTCAAAGCGTTACGGCTTTAACACAGGGGCGCTCTCCACGTTTCTTCTTGCAACAACTTACACAACCTCTTATGTAATCGGCTACATTGGAACCCTTAACATCACGCTTAGTGCGGTTTACTGGCTGGCTTTTCTGTTACTTTTGAATTCCTTCAGTAAAACCAAAAACCTGCTTATCGCGTCACTACTGGTTGCGGTTGCGTTGTTTACGCGTGAGGCGATTGGAGTTGCTTTCCTTGCAGTTATTGTTTTCCTTTTGTTTGTGGATTTAATTAATTTCACCCAAAAAAAGCCAGGCGCAATCTCTTCTTTCATGGGGCTTGCAAAAAAGTACGCAATCCTTTTCCTTCCATTTATTGTTTTTTGGGCTTTTTTAACTATCTTCTTTGGCGGAATTGGGGGCTTCCAGCAGGGGATGATGGAGGAAAACTTTTTCCTGGCCGCAAAAGATTTTTTCCTTCCGCCCAATGAATCCGGAATACTCTATTATGCCACTTATTTCACCCAAAACTATTTGGCCCCAATTTTCCTGTTTGCCTTTGCGCTTCTCGCTTTTTCTTTTCTTCGTTCGCCTTCCTTCACCTTTCCTTCAGTTGGCTCTTTCATCAACCGCCACCTCTTTTCACTTGTTTTGCTTGCCTCGCTTGCGGGAATGGCTGTGCCAATTTTCTTGAATTCCCATGAAGCATTCAGATATTTGGCTCCGGTTCTTCCAATTATCTTTGTTTTCTTTTCCAAAATATTTTCCGACCACCTGCTCTCAAAACTGGATTCAATGCCTCTTAAGCTCTTGGCTTTGGGTTTTTTCCTTAACCTTGTTTTCTGGATTCTGTTCTTCAATGCATGGATTTTTTCCCCTGAAGCCGCAACACTTTTACTGAACATTTTTTTCTTTTTTATTTTGGCGTTTTCCTTTTCTCCGATTTTTTTTGCATTGCTGAAAGGGCTTCCAAGAAAACAGCGCCTCCTGAATTCCGCTCTCGCGGTTCTGCTTGTCCTTCTTTCAGTTTCAGTCGTAGCTCAAGTGAATGAAGTTTACGGGGGCTTTTACTCCGTGCACTACACTAACTCCAAACTAGCCTTTGACTCCGGGCTTTTCATTGCCTCTTCATTTCCTGAAAACTCCCGTGTTTTTACAGTGCAAGCGCATCCCTGGTTTTGGTGGGGCTCAATGAAGGCCCTTGGAAGGGAAGACACAATTATCGTGCACAGGGTTCCTGAACCAAGTGAACTTAACCAAAAGGATTTTCTCATCCAAAACAGTATTGATGGAGGCAACTCTATCCAAAAATTTGTTGACGAAAACCCCGAAAAATTCCGTGAACTAAAAAGCTTTGGTGAGGAGTACCGGTTCCATCCCCGGTCAACTTTAAGCGTCAAAATGCTTTCAGAAAAACTTCTGTTGTTTGAATTCTTCCGGGACAGGTCCCCGGAAATAATATTATTTGAAGTCAGGTGAATCTTTTTTTTGCTGTTTTCCTGAATTTTGTTATGTGGCTCAGGCACAGCCTGTAAAAGGGAAAAGGGACCTTTTTTGTTTCCCGTATCTCCAGGCCAAAAAGTGATTCAATTTCTTTTGGAGTGAATCGGTTCAAATGCGCGGGCACCCTTAAAGGAAACCTTAACACAAAAAGCCTTCCAAGCCGGAGGTTGGTTTCGTTTGGCGCGGAAATTACTATCTCTCCACTGTCCTTTGCAACCCTCTTGATTTCCTTTATGGCTTTCCTGTAATCCTTTACGTGCTCCAAGACTTCAGAGCACACCACTGTGTCAAATGTTCTGCTTTTGAAGGGCAGTTTTGAGGCATCCGATTTAACCAAAAGGAATGTTTTGTTTTTTTCTTTTGCCTTTATTAGCTTCTCTTCCAGTGGGTCAATTCCGAAACGTTTTCCCTTAACTTTGATTAAAAAAAAACCTTCCCCGCAGCCTACATCCAGGATTTTTCCCTTCGGCTTAACCATTTTTGCCACTTCATTCAGCCTCTGGTTGTGGAAAAACTTGATTAACGGGTTTCTTGCGTTGTAGACGTCCTTGTCCTGGTCTGATTCAATTGCCCTTTCTTCCATGCTTCCGATAATTTTTAACGTCAATCTGTTTTTTATTCTTTTGTGGCTTATTTGCTCTGGGTTGTTTTCATGGATAAAAGCCTGAGCATCATCATTCCGGCCTACAACGAGGAAAACAGGGTTCTTCCCACAATAGAATCGTATCATTCTTTTTTTTCCCGCAAATTCAAGGACTTTGAGTTGATTGTTGTGTGCAACAACTGCTCTGATTCAACCCCTAAAAAAGCGGAACAGGTCAGCAGAAGATTAAAAAATCTCAGATGCCTGAATTTTCCTTTTTACACAGGGAAAGGCGGCGCGGTTTACAGGGGTTTTGATGCCGCAAGCGGCGAAATGCTTGGGTTTACTGACGCGGACAACTCCATCCCTCCGGAAGAATTTGAAAAAATTGTGAAGGCCTTGTCTGAAGGCAATGCGGATGCCGCAATCGGTTCCCGTGCATTAAGGAATTCAGTGATAGAAAAAAGACAGCCTCCCCACAGGGTCTTCAGCGCAAAGGCTTTTAGCTTGCTTGTTAACCTGATGTTTTCTTTGGGAATCCCTGACACCCAATGCGGGGCAAAGGCATTCAAAAAAACCGCGGTAAAAAAAATTAAAAATTCTTTAAAGTCTACGGGCTGGGAGTTTGATGTGGAGCTTTTATGGAAACTGAAAAAAAATGGCTTTAAAATAAGGCAGGTTCCGGTTAAGTGGACCGATTCAGAGGAAACAAAGTTCAGTTTTTCTGCGGTTCCGGGAATGTTTTTTAGCCTGCTTAAAATAAGGCTCGGCCTTTGAATTCGCCTACGAAAAAGCCCGGATCATTTTCAGCCCCTGAATGTTTCTTTTGATGTCTGTCCATCCCCGTATCTTCAGAATCCTTTTAAGTACATAATTTGGCCGCAAATAAAATTTCCTGAACGCCTTTTTTTGGAGTTCCTTTATTTCCTCAATGCTTTTGTATCCGTGGGGAATGAAAACAGGCTCCCAAATGCTGTACTTGTCAAAGTCTTCAATCAGTTTTCCGTATTTTTTTGCGTCCTCGTAAAGCTGTGTCCCGGGAAAAGGGGTTGTGATGCAGAACTGCGCGTAATCCACGTCAAGTTCAACTGCAAAGTCAATTGTTTTTTCCGCAAGTTCAGGCGTTTCTCCCGGCAACGCAAGCATGAAGGAGCCCCTCGCCTCAATTCCGGCTTCTTTTGTCAGCTTCACCGCCTTCCTTATCTGCTCCGGGTTTGTCCGCTTGTTTATTATGTCCAACAGCTTTTGGCTTCCGCTTTCAATTCCGTAAAAAATGTTCCAGCACCCGGCTTCCTTCATTTTATCCAAAAGCCCTTTGTCAACAGTATTCACCCTGCCGTAACAGCTCCAAGTCAAGTCCAGTTTTTCTTTAATCATCAAATCGCATAATTCATGGAGCCATTTTTTGTTTGCTGTGAGGGTGTCGTCCCAGAAGGAAATTTCTTTTATCCCGAATTCTTTAATGATTCGCTTCATTTCTTCCACTGCCTTGAAAGGGCTTCTTGCCCGTATTTTTCTTCCAAACATTGAGTGGCTTGAGCAATAAGTGCAGTTGTATGGGCATCCCCTGATTAAAACCATGTTCGCCACTGGCTTTCTTTTGTACTGGTTTGGAAGAGGCAGATACTTTTCCATTGGCAGGAGCTCCCTTGCCGGAAACGGAAGCTTGTCTAAATCTTCTATGAGCTCCCTTGGCTTTGTTTTAACTATTTTTTCCCCTGACAAAAAATAGATTCCATCAATTTTTTTGAGCTTCTCCTTTTTTTCAATTATTTTTTTGTCCCGCTTTAATTCGCTTAAAAGTTCCGTGAAAGTTTTTTCGCCTTCCCCGTAAACCAGGACATCAAAAACCCCTTTTTTCATTACCTCTTCCGGCAGGATTGTTGCATGGTGTCCCCCGACAACAAGAACAATTTCCGGAAACCTTTCCCTCAGCTTCTCTGCGAGAAAAAGTGTTCTGTTAAAGGTCGGCGTCAAAGAGGAAAACCCGACAACCATTGGCCTGAGTTCCGCTATTTTTTCCAGCACGCCTTCCATTGAAAGCCCTAAAACAGGGGCATCCAGAATTCCTGCGCTGAAGCCCTCTTCTTTCAGCACGGCTGCAAGCGTGGCGAGCCCCAATGGAGGCATATGCCCCCCGACATCCCCAACCCCGTGAGCATATCTTTCATCTATTGAAATGGGGGGAAAAACCAGCAGGCAGTCCAGCATACCCACTTAATACCTGGAAAACATTATTAAACACTTTTAATGCCAGTTGTTTTGATGGAAAGCCGGCGTTCATCCAGGAAAATCTTTTTCTTTTTTTTAGTTTGGCTTTTTTTATTTTGCGCTTCATTTTTGTTTTTTGGGGCCTCGGTTGACAACTTTTTTGTGAGCGACGATTTCCTGCTTCTTGACTACGGAAAAAACTTTTCCATTGAAAAATTTTTTGAACCCCTTCTTGACTCCTATTTCAGGCCGTTTTTGGGCTTCCTTTACTCAACCCTGCTGTTTTCCTTTGGCCTGGAGCCTTCATACTACAGGCTCTTCGCAATCTTAATGCACTCGGTTAACGCCTTCCTTGTTTTCCTTTTTGCAAGAAAAATCCTGAAAAACAGCCTGCCTTCTTTTTTTGCCTCCTTTTTCTTCCTGGTTTTCTTCCTCAATTACGAGGTTTTGTTTCAGGTAAGCACATTAAACGAAATATTTCTTTTCTTTTTTTCAATCCTTTCACTTTTGTTTTTTGCACATTACCTTGAGCACAAAAGAAAAGCTTTTTACGCCTTTTCTTTTGCCTTTTTTTCCCTTGCTTTGCTGACCAAGGAGTCGGCTGTGATACTTTTCATTATTTTTATTTTGTTTGAGTTTTTTTTCCACTCCAAAGGGAAGCTTTTTTCACAAACCAGAAAAAGGGCCCTGCTTTTTGCGCCCTTCTTTTTTGCGGCCCTGCTTTCAGCTTCCCTCAAGGCATTATTGGCGCCTTTTTACGGGGAAGCGCCCCACCTATTCTTCTATTTGTTGTTCTACAGGGACGCGCTTGCATTCCTTTTGCTTCCGGCGCCTGACCTGCTTGTTTTCCTTGTGCAGTCGTCAGTTGACTTTCCATTTCGTTTTGCAGCAGGAATCCTGTTCATTGTTTTTTTTCTCGCATTAAATTACTTTGTTTTCTTCAGGTCGCGAAAACCGGCGTTTAAATTCTCCCTGCTTTGGATTTATTTTACCCTGCTTCTGCCGCTTGCTTTTGGCTCACCGCAGGCACGGTACTTTTATCTGCCGTCTGCCGGCTCTTCAATCCTGATTGGATACTTTTTATGGTGGCTTATAAAATCAAGTGCCTTGACTCAAAGAAAGCTTGATGCAAAACGTTTTGCGGGAATTGTTTTTTCTGCGGTGGTGATTGTCCTTATTGTTGGTTCAAGTTTTGTGTACACCTGGCAAAAGGAAAGCGAATGGGATTCAGCCGGAAAAATCTCTGAATCAACCCTTGCTGAGGCGTCAGCACATTTAAGCTATTCCCCTGAAGCCCCTGTGTTTTTCGTTTATGAAAGGGATTCCTTTGAAGGGATTTTCTTTTTTGACCGCGTGCTGGTCTGGAGAAACGGATTTGAGGAAGCCATGGAACTCTTCCATGGAATTTCACCGGAATGGCGGGAAAAATTTTCTTTAAGCGAGGTTTTCTGTGAAAACCCGGAGCCAAAACAAGGAAAGCTTTTTTTGCTCTTCAATTCAAGCGAAAAAAAAGCCAAGAAAATTGAGTGCATCAGGAAAGGCGAAAACATTCTTTCAAACCCGGGCTTTGAAATTGCGGAAAACGGAAAACCTGTGGGCTGGACAGGCAAAGTAATCCAGGACAATTCAAGGGCTTTCTCCGGAAACTCAAGCGGATTAATTGCAGCGGGTTTTTTCCCTGAAGAAAAAGCGTTTTCCGTGGATTACCCCACGGGCAAAAGCCACGCATACTATCTCCTGTCTGCAAAGGCTTTTGGCGAAGGTTCTCGCCCGCAAATGCATTTATTCGGGAAAGGCAAACTTTACTCTGGCTTTCTCTTAAACTTTGATTTGCCTTACTGGGAAATCCTGTGGTTTAACATTAGAGGGGAAAGCGGATGGTTTAAGGCGGAAAAAATAGTTGAGGTTCCGCCTGAAGCAGATTCCATTTACATCAGGCTTGACAACGACGGCTCAGGAAAAGTATGGTTTGACGAAGTGGAGTTAAGAAAAATAGAACCAGTTTTTGGGGATTCCTGAGGCGGCAGGCAATCAATAAATTATTAATTAGTTTAAGACACAAATGTTTCCTGTTATGGCCAAAAACGCTGTTTCCGTTGTAATGCCCGCATTTAACGAGGAAAACGCTGTTTCAGGCGTGATTTCAGGGGTGAAGAAAGCCCTCAAAGGCTTTACCCATGAAATAATTGTTGTGGATGACGCCTCCACTGACCGGACAGCGCGGGCAGTCGGAAAAAAAGCCCTTCTCCTCAGCCACACCCAAAACCGCGGATACGGCGCAAGCATTAAAACAGGAATTAAAAAAGCAAAACACGAATGGATTCTCATAATCGACGCTGACGGCAGCTACCCAACCGAAGCAATCCCAAAGCTGTTGCCTTTCGCAGGAACATTTGATATGGTTGTCGGGGCGAGAACAGGAAAAAAAGTTAACGCCCCGTTAATCAGGAAGCCCGCAAAATGGTTTCTTACAAAACTTGCAAACTATCTCACAGGCACAAGAATCCCTGACCTTAACTCCGGGTTAAGGCTGTTCAGGAATGAAAGTGCATTGAAGTTTTTTTCCATTCTCCCAAACGGCTTTTCCCTTACCTCAACAATCACGATTGCCTTTCTTTCAAACGATTTTTCAGTAAAATATGTTCCAATAGACTACCTTAAAAGAAAAGGCAAGTCCAAAATCAGCCCAATAAAGGACACAGTGAATTTTACTTTGCTTATTCTCAGGGCAATAACCTATTTCAGGCCCCTGAAAATTTTTCTCCCTGTTTCTTTTGTGTTATTTGTTTTGGGTTTTATTTACGCCCTTTACATCGGGTTTTTCAGGGGCCAGCTGCCTGACTCTTCTGTTTTGCTTATGGTAATGGCGGTGCAGTTTTTTTTCCTCGGGCTGATTGCGGATTTGATGTCAAAAAACAGGGGCTAAGTGGCTGGAAAAATGGGAAATAAGACAAAAGTCCTGCTTTCAGGAACAATAACCGCGGTTTTGGTTTTTTTTCTGCTGACCCAATTCAATGCCCTCAAAACGGTTGAGTTAATCTCCAATATTTCGCCTGCCTGTATTGCTTTGGCTGCAGCAATATACTTTTTAATAACCCTTTCCAAGGCTTTGAGGTTCAGGCTCTTGCTTGGGCCTGACCTGAAGGTAACCGGGCTTTTCAAGATTGCCTCAATCCACACCCTGTTCATAAACCTTCTTCCCTCCAGAACCGGGGAGTTAAGCGGGCTCTATCTTTTAAGGAAGCATAATGTTTCCCTTGCAAGTGCGACCTCTGCTTTGGTTGCCTCACGGGTTTTCGATTTTTTTGCGCTTTCAGGAATATTTTTTGCGGTGGTTTTGCTCCTTCCGGAACTCCCTGAATTAATTTCAAGGGCCATTTTTTTGGTTGCGCTTTTGGTTTTCATGCTTTTCTTTATTGTTCTTCTCATTTTGTATTTCGGGGAAAAAGTTGTTTTTTTGCTTATAAAATTTTTTCCCAAAACCGGCTTGCGGGAAAAACTCGGAAACCTGCTTCTGGAAGTGGTTCACGCTTTTAGGGTAATAAAGTCAAAAGATATCCTGTTTTCGGTTTTCCTGGTTTCCGTTGTGAGGTGGCTGCTGCTCATATCCTTTATTTTTGTCGTTTTGCAGGGCATGATGGTGGATGTTACGCTTCTCATTGTTTCCATTGCCACTTCTTTTCTGAAACTTCTCGACTTCATTCCTGTACAGGGCCTGGCAGGCTTTGGAACCGTTGAAGGGTTTTACTCAATTGTTTATATTTCGCTTGGAATGGGGAAGCAAACAGCCCTGGCTTCAGGCTTTGCATACCATCTGTTGTTGTTGGCTTACTCAATTGTTTTCGGATTGTTTTGCATTTTCTTGGAAAGGAAAAAAGTTTTCTAGCGCTTTTGCGCAAGGACTGTCGCCATGTTCGGTCTTTTCCCCGGAAAAAGGTCGGAAAGCAGGATAAGGGGGTAAATGAAAGGGAAAACAATAAGCTGAAGCAATGGGTTTAAGCGGTAATAGTATTTGTTTGCCAGGTCCCTGGTTTCAATGAATTCGTAATCCAGAACCCTGAAGCCGTTTTTTTCCAGAACCTTTTTCAGGCGCATGAAATTGTATCCGCTCCTGAAGTGCCCTGCTTTTCTTTCGTGTTCTTCGGAGATTATTCTCCTTGTGTCAGAGTCAACGCATAACACAAGGAATCCTTTGTCTTTCAGGAATTTCGGGAACTCGCTGAAAACAAGTGCATCGTTTTTAATGTGGCCCATGAGGTTTGACGCAAGAACGCAGTCAAATTTTTTTCCCGGCGAAAACCTTTTCTCCAGGTCAGCATATTTGAATTCCACGTTCAAACCGTGTTTTCTTGCAACAGTCCTTGCAACCTCTATCCTCTTTAAGTCGTTGTCCACGGCCAGAACGCTTGCCTTGAATTTGTCGGAAATAAGCACAGCAATGTCCCCGATTCCGCAGCCCAAATCCAGCACGCTTTCAAACGGCGCGGCCTTTTTGAAGTGCTTAAGCATGCTTTTGACCCTTAAGCGCTTGAAAACAAGCGGAGGGCCTATTACATTCAGGTAAAGTTTCAGCAGGGGCTTTGGGATTTTCTTTTTTGTTGCCAGCACATTTGAGACGTAAAGCTTGTTCCTTATTTTCTTGAAGTTTATCCTGCCCTCGGATTTTTTCCTTTTGAATCCGATTCCCCCGACTTTTTTTGTGAAAATCCTGTCAGGCTTTCCGTACAGCTTGAAGTTTATTTTGAAGAAAAGGTGGTAAAGCGAGGTAAGCGCCTTTGCCGGGTAATTCAATGGGTTGCTGTACAGGACATAATAGTCTATCGGAAAAACCTCTGCATCCTTGAATCCCTTGAACCTGAAGATTTGCTTGAGGCTGTAGCCCGTGAAAAAAGAGTAATGGTCAACGTTTTGGTGCGGCGCAACAGGGCCTATAAGGGGATTTGCGGGGTTAAGGGAATTCACCAGAAAGGCTCCGCCTTCCCTCAGGCTTTTTTTTGCAAGGTCAAGCAATAGGAGGACTTCCTTTTTTGTCAGGTGGTTGAGTTCCTGTTCCGCGAAAATGAAGTCAAATTTTTCCCTGTTTTTTGCAAGAAAGTCTAAGGAATCCCCTGTCTTGCAGGCAAAGCCCTTGAATGATGCGTACTCTGTTTTTTCGCTGTCCGCATCCATTCCCAAAGCGTTTTTGTAGCCAAGCTTTTTCAGGAAATTCAGGAAGTATCCATGCCCGCAGGACATCACAAAAATTCTTGCGTTCTTGTCTTCAGGCAAAAACCTTGCGTAGTTTTTCCTGTAAAATTTGTAAAACAGGCGGTAGTCGCTTTCAACATTGCCTGTTCCCTCACAAAAGCTTGTGAACGGCCTGAACTCCGCTGTCAGCTTCATTTCTTTCCCCACCCTGGGACAACGTTATTGTACAGGTATGCAAGATTTTTAAAGGTTTGAGGGATGCAGCTTTCACACGGCAGGTAAGGCCGTTCTTTCATTTTGGTTTTTTTCCTTAACTCAACATATTTTTTGTTGTTCCACACTCCCTCAAATCCGTCCCTTAAAACATTCCCCAGAATTCCTTCCCCGCGTTTCCACACAAACATCTGGCACGGTCTTACATCCCCGTTGAATTCAATGTAAGTGTGCGTCCAAGGAAAATGGCACACCCTTCCGGTGTCCCGGAATTCTTCTGCCGGCCGCATTTTGTTGTAGTACATCCCCAAATCCCTTAAAAGAATCGGAATGTTTGTTTTCACTTTCAAAGTGTTTGCTTTTTCAAGGCCTTTTTCCAGTTTTTCCTTTAGTTCATTGAATGAAAGGTTTCCGACAACAACCTTTTTTTTGTATTCCATGTTCACGAACTCCATGTACTGCACGTAAACGGCCTTTGCCCTAAAATCCTTTGCCATCCCGACCACTTCATCCAGTTCATCCAAATTGTCCCTTTGGAGAGCGAAGTTCAGCCTGAGCTCGGGCTTTTCCAGCCCGTGCTTTTCCTTGAATTCCTGGAGCTTCCTTATGTTTTCGGTTACCAACTCAAAGCAGTCTATTCCGCGGATTTTTTTGTAGTTTTTTTTGTTTGAGGAATCAATTGAAACCTTTACCATGTCCAGCCCGCTTCCGCAGATTTCCTTTATCTTGTCCCCAACAAGGGTAAAATTGGTTGCAAGCCCAACCGGAATTCCTTTGGATTTTGCGTATGAAACCATTTCCAAAAAATCCTTGTTCAGGAATGACTCCCCCATTCCCGTAAGGTTTAAGGTTGCGGGCTTAACCTCGTCCACTATCTTTTTGAATTCCTTCAGTGACATGAAACCCGGGTTTTTTATTGTTTCCCTGTGGTTGCACATCTGGCATCTGGAGTTGCAGGCGTTTGTGACCTCAAGCTGCAGGTACAGCGGCCTGTTCGGCGCCTTCGCAGGCTTGAACAAAAAAGAGTAAGCTGTCAAAAGAATGTTCTTTATTTTGTTTAAATTCATTTTCCCGTGCCCCGCGAACTTTCATATATTTTCAGGTAATCCAATGCAACCTTCTTCCAGGTAAGCTTTTCAACCGCCTTCTTTCGGTTTTCTTTCCCCATTTTTTCCCTCATCCCAGTGTCTTCAGCCATTCTCTGCAGTGCGTCAGCGAGTTCCCCTGAATTCTCGGGCTCAACAAGCAGCCCGTTGACATTGTTTTCAACTGTTTCCGGAATGCCCATTGCATTGCTTGCCACTATGGGCAAGCCGCATGCCATTGACTCCGCAAAAACCAGCCCAAAGGACTCCGCAAGCGAGGGAAGGACAAACACATCCGCTTCCCTGTAGGCTTCCGGCAGCCCTTCCCCTTTAATGTATCCCCTGAAAAAAACCGCATTCCTTAAACCAAGTTTTGCGGAAAAACTTTCCAGTTCTTTTTTGTGCGCGCCTTCACCGTAAATGTCCAGGCGAATGTTTTCAAGGCCTTTTTCTTGCAGCATTTTAACTGCCTCCAGAAGGTATTCTATTCCTTTCCTTTTTGTGAGCCTTGTGGTGCAAACCAGCCTGAAATTTTTTGAATGAACTTTTTTCAGGGGCCTGAATTTTTTGGAGTCAATTCCGTTGCCTATCACAGCGTAATCAATTTCCGGAACAAATTCCTCTGCAAGTTTTTCCAGCCCCCTGCTTAAGGCCACAACTTCTGAGGCTTCTTTCCACACCCCTCTGTTCACCGGCCTCAATATTCCGTGCTGCAACCCATACCCTGATTTATCGTATCCGGGAACATCGGAGCCGCGCAATGAAACAATGTAATTTTTCCCGTAAAGCTTTTTCCCGAGCCACGGAATTATTCCGGTGGGGACACTGAAAAAGGCGTGCACTGCATCGTACTCCTTTTCCTTTAAGAGTTTCCTGTATTTCAGGAACCCGTTGAAGACATAAAGCGCCATTCCCAGACTGCCGCTGTCATGGATTCCTTTTCTTTTCATCCCGGCCCTGTAAACATTAATGCCTTCAGTTTTTTCCAGTTCCCTGAATTTTCCCGTGCCTCCTGTCAGGATGTCAACCTCATGCCCTAATTTTGCCAGTTCCCGCCCGATGTTGTAGGTTGCCCTGCCTGCGCCTCCCCCGACAGGCGGAAACTCCGGGTTAAGCAAAAGAATGCGCATTTTTGGCTCCTCTTACCATTCTTTGGGCTGTTATCATTTTAAAAGTTTAAACACCCTTCCTTCTTTTAGGGGTTTTTTGGTGGGGCTGCCTGAAGTTTTGAAGCGGAACAGGACCGCGTTTTTGCTGGCATTTTTTTTCCTTTTCTATGCTTTTTCACTGAACGGCTTTCTCGGCGCAAACGGCGACGACGCAAATTACGCGATTCTTGCAAAAGCCCTGGCTGAAGGAAAAGGCTACACTGACTTGCAGTCTCCGGGGCAACCGTTCCATGCGCACTTTCCGCCTGTTTTTCCCCTTCTTATTTCCCCGTTGGTTTTTTTCTTTGGTCTGAACTTTTTTGCGGTGAAGTTTTTGGTTTCCTTTATCGCAGTTTTGGTCCTTTGCCTTGTCTTTATTTTCTTCAAAAGGCACTGCTCGGAAAACCTTGCAATCGCGCTCACAGCCCTGTTGGGCTTTTCCCCTCTTTTCTTTTCCTATTCCCACCAGGTGATGGCTGAAATTCCGTTCATGTTTTTTGCCTTCCTTTCCCTGTTTTTTTTCGCGAAATTCACTGAAACCAATTCCCGAAACTTTTTCGCGTTTTCCCTGTTGTTTGTTTTGCTTGCATTTTTCACCAAGCTTACTGGAATCACTTTTGTTGCCGCACTTCTTTTCGTTTCCTTCCGTAAGGGAATGCTTAAGGACAGGAAAAACCTTTTTCTCGCTTCTTTGGCGGTTCTTGCCGTTGTTTTCTGGTTTTTTGTTGGAACCCTTGCCCCGGGAAACCCAACCCAGCATTACCTTGAGCTCGCGGCGGTTTCAGACCCAAGGGACACGGACTTGGGCAGTGTCGGTGTGGAAGGCTTTTTTTCCAGGGCAATCCACCATGCACTGTTTTATGTTTCAAACACCGCCTCAAACCTTTTCCCGGGATACAATTCCTTTTTCCCGCATTCAAGCATTTTAAGGCATTTCCTTTCCCCACTGATTTTCGCCCTGGTTTTAACCGGTTTTCTCAGTTCACTGCACCGGAAAGCCGAGCTAAAGGAAGTCTATTTTCTCTTTTACTTTGCCTTGCTTATTTTTTTCACGAGCTTTGAAGAAAGATACCTCCTTCCGCTTCTGCCTTTCCTGTTTTATTACTTTTTCACCGGAACGGGGTTTTTGCTGGGCAAACTGAATTTTTCTTTGGGCCTGAAGAAAAACATTCCAAGGTTTTTTTTCCTTTTGATTCTTTTTCTGGGGGTAATTGCCTCTGCAGGCATTTTTTTGCAGGAAAGGAACCCGAATTACGTTGAAGAAGTCCAAGGCCAGGGCTGGCACAATTACCTTAAGGCAGCGGAATGGGCAAAGCAAAACACGCCTGAAGATGCCGTGATTGTAGCAAGGAAACAAAACAACTTTTACATTTACTCCGGGAGAAAGGCTTTCCATTTTTTCTTCGGCAGCGATGAGGAAAGAATCCTTTCCGAGTTTGAGGAAAAAGGCGCTGGCTTTGTTGTGGTGGACGAATTCAACCTTGAAACAAAAAAATTCCTTGAGCCTGTGGTCAGGAACAACCCTGAAAGGTTTTCCCTTGTAAAGGAATTCGGGGAAACCCGAATCTACGAATTCACCTGATTCCTGGCCAAAAATCTGCCTTGCTTTCCTTCAGCAAATCCCTGTCCAAAAAAATGTTTGCTGCAATGTAAACAGTTAGGCCTGCAACTGCAAGCAAAACAAGTGAAACCAGCCCTCCGGGCATCAGTTCCTTAAGAAATAAAAGCACTGCAGCCATTGCAATTGAAGCAAGAAAAGGTTTCCCAATCCTTTCCACTGAACCGGAAAACCTTTCCCCAGCAATCCTTGTTGCCTTGAAGATTGCCAGGGAATTCACAAACAAACAAGCCAAAATCACGGTTATTGCCACACCCATTGCCCCTGCATTAGAAACAGCCGGAAGAATTAAAACAGCCAAAATAGTGAGGTGAAGCAGTTCGATTTTTGCAAAAAGCCCCGGGTTTCCTGTCGCAAGAAAAAAGTTTCCCGCAACCGCGCCAATCACCCTGACAGCCCCAAACAATGCAAGTACCTGCATCAGCCCGACCATTGGCGCCCATTTTGCGCCGAAAACAACTGAAACAAACTCCGGAGCCAGGGCAAACAACCCAAAGCAAAGCAGGAAAACCACAAGGCATGTGTAATGAAGGGTTTTCCTGAAGCCGGCCAAAAGCTTTTCCTTTTCTGCCCTGATTGAAGAGTAAGTCGGAAACATTACCCTGTTGATTACTGAACTCATCAGTACAGCCGGAAGGTTTGAAATCACCAAAGCCATTGAATAAAATCCAAGCAGCTCCATCCCCAAAAATTTTCCCACCACCCCGATGTCCAGGTTCAGTATAAGGAAAGTCAGGACACTTGAAACCAAAACAAATTTTCCGTAGCCGAACAGCTCCCGCGCAATCCTTTTGTCAAACTCCAGTTTTGGCCTCCAAGAAAACACCAGGTAAAGCATTAATGTGTTTACCACCGAAAGCACAACTGAACCGTAAACAAGCGCCCAGACACCAAAGCCATTTGCGGCAAAGAAAACAGCACAGGCAAAGTATGCGGTGTATGAAACCAACTGCGCCTGAACAGTTTTCTTGAACTTAAGCTGTTTTTCAAGCAAAAAATAGTTCACGTTTCCAAGGGAATGGAAAACAAAAACCAGTGCAAGAATCCTTGTAATCCATTCAATCCTTGCGTCCCCAAAAAACCCCGCAATAAAAGGCGCGGAAAAGAAAATCAACACAAAAAAGACTGCGCTTACAGCCATTTCAATCCAAAAATTCGTGTTAGCGGCCTTCCCTATTTCTTCTTTCCTGTAAACAAGCGCCGCACTTATGCCCAAACCCTTGAATGTCTCAAGAAAACCTATTACCGCAAAGCCTATTGCAAACAGCCCGAATGCCTCTGGCAAAAGAAACCATGCAAGGATTATCCGGCTCAAAAACTGGATTAAAGTGGTGTAAACATTTGAGCCCAAAACCAGCCCAAGGCTTTTTACAGTTCTTAAGGTCAACCCCATTCAAATCAGCCTACCTTTTATTAATTGCACAAATAAATAAAAAAGGGGTTAGGGACAAACTTATTTCAGCCATGCAGCCAAAACCTGAAACAAAAAAACCGGGCGGAAAAATGAAGGTCTGCCTTTTTGGGACTTACGATCCCCTTTACGCCCGCAACCGCGTGCTCCGGAAGGCAATGCAAAAGCAAGGCATTGAAACAGTTGAATGCAATTCCCCTCTTCCTGCATTTGAGGGAAAAGTGGAAGACAAACTCTCGCACATAAATTTTTTGCTTAAGACAAGCTGGGAAAAACTGAAGACCTACTCCTACCTTACTTTAAGGTTCTGGAGAAATGGAAGGGACTGTGACGCAATTTTTGTGCTTTTCCCTTGGGAATGGGACGTTCCCCTTGCAAGGGTTTTCTCTTTTTTCACGCGCCAGCCGGTTGCTTTTGATGTTTTTGTTTCCAAATACAACACTTTTGTGTTGGACAGCAGGATTTTCCCTGAAAAATCTTTTCAGGCGCGCTGGCAGAAATTCAAGGACACTTTTTCATGCTCTTTGGCTGACACAGTGCTGATTCAAACAGAGGCGCAGAAAAAAGTCTTCATTGAACTGCTTGGAGTTGAAAGAAAAAAATTGAAGACAGTTTACCTCGGCGCAGAGGATGACCTGTTTTTCCCCCGCCCTGAACCAAAAAACAAGTCATTTAATGTGTTGTTTTTCGGAAGCTTTGTTCCTTTGCAGGGCGCCCACCACATAATCCGGGCAATAAAGCTGCTGGAAAACGAGAAAGACATCCGTTTTAGGCTGATTGGAACAGGGCAAACTTATAGAGAATGCATGAAACTCGCGGAAGATCTTGGAATAAAGAGAACAACTTTTGCGGGCTGGGTCGACTATGAATTCATTCCACGGGAAATTGCAAAAGCAGACCTTTGCCTTGGGCAGTTCGGGGAAAGCTTTAAGGGCAGCCTTTTCATCGGCCACAAGGTTTTTCAGGCAATGGCAATGCAGAAGCCAATAATAAACGGCGATTATGCTGCCGCAAAAGAACATCTTAAGCACAGGGAAAACATTTTCCTCTGCAAAACCGCTGATGAAAAGGCCTTGGCGGATGCAATCCTGCTATTGAAAAAAAACCCTGCTCTCAGGAAAAAAATCGCCTTCAACGCCTTCAAAACATTTAATGAACGGTTTTCCACTGAACATATCGGAAAAGAGTTAAAGAATGTTTTCAGCCAATTGCTTAAAGGGAATTAAGTGCTTAAAATAAAGAGTTGATTTCATGCCAAGATTCGGCAAAAACTTTCCCTTAACACAGGGCCTGAACTTTTTTGGCAGACTCGGCTATCTGATTCACGGCTATCACTTCATTGGCGGATTCCAGAGAAGCATTTACTTCAGGAAAGCGATAAAGGGGTTAAGTTTTGAGAGAATTCTTGACGCAGGATGCGGGGCGGGGGAATACAGTTTTTTTCTTGCGGAAAAATTTCCGTTCGCAAAAATTGATGCAATGGACAAGAATAAAACCGCCATCGAACTGAATAAAGCACTGCAGAAAAAACTCAAATTATTGAACATAACCTTTTTTCAGGGCGACCTAACCAAGCTAAGCAAAAGAAACGAATACGATTTTGCGTTTTCAGTGGATGTATTGGAGCACTTAAAGGAAAACGAGAAGGCAGTCAGGCTGCTTTTCAAGTCACTGAAAAAAGGGGGCTTTCTTTTTTTGCATATGCCTTCCGGCAAACACACCGAAAAAATGCTTAAAGAAAGAAAACTGAAGCGTTACGCCGAGTTCGTGAAAGAAGAGCACATAGGAAAAGGGTTTGAACTGGATGAAATGGTTTCCTTTCTGGAGTCTTTGGGGCTTAAAGTTCTCAGTTCAGGGAATTCGTTTGGCTTCTTTGGCGGAAAGGCCTGGCTGGTTGAACAGGTTCTTCATGAAAAAAGCCTTGGATATTTGAAGGCTATTGCGCTTCCCTTCCTTAAGCTCTTATGCCATTTGGATGCTTTAATGAAAAACAGGGAAGGTTTTGCGTTCTATGTTTTAGCGCAGAAGTGAAGAATAAATTCCGGCTATTTCTTTTGCGGCCCTTTCAACCGAAAACTCTTTTCTGGCACCTTCTCTTCCCTTTTTGCCCAGCTCTTCCGCGAACTCTTTTTCCCTTAAAAGTTTTTTCACTGCCTCAGCCAATTCTTCCGCTTTTCCCTCTTTAACCAGCAGCCCTTTCCCTTGAATGTATTCCTCTAAACTTCCCGCCCGGCTTCCCACAACAGGACAGCCTTGAACCATTGCCTCCGCCCAGGTCAAGCCAAAGACCTCCGGCCAGAGAGGCGGGCAAACGTAAACGGCCGCCTTTGCATACTCTTCTCTTAGCTTCTTTTCTCCCATAAATCCTTTGAACTCAATGTTTCTTGAGACACCTTCTTTTTCCGCCAGTTCTTCAACCTCTTTCCGTAAAGGGTTTTCCTTTTCCTGTTCCATTCCAACAAACCTTAATTTTGCTTCAGGAAATTCTTTCACTATTTTTCCCATGGCTTTAACCGCAATTCTTGAGCCCTTGAATTCCGCCATTGGCCCTGCAAAAAGAATTGTGCTTTCTTCCCTGCCCGCTTCCTTAAGGTCTTTGAAATCAACCCATGGAACAACTGTTTTCCATTTTCCCTTGAGCAATCCGTTTTTTTCGTAGATATTTTTGACTTTCTCGCCTGCTGCAATGCCCAGGTCGCACAGGTTTACTGCTTTTTTGTTTTTCCTTGTCGCAATTAAAGCCCCCATCCCGACGCATGCAATGCAGTTCATCCCCCGAACTTTTTCGCAAACCTTTTTGTCTTTTGAAAAGAGAATCCTTTTCCCGCACAGCGGCCAGTAATCATGCCCGAAGTATACAACCGGCATTCCGGTTTCCTTTGCCTTCCGGATGGACTGCGTCCCAAGAAGCAGAACATTGTGAACCTGAACCAAATCAATTCCTTT
Organism: uncultured archaeon; assembly: GCA_964442255.1. Lineage (GTDB taxonomy): Archaea > Iainarchaeota > Iainarchaeia > Iainarchaeales > 1-14-0-10-31-34 > CAYTYC01. The sequence goes on from CAYTYC010000002.1 coordinate 49,515, forward strand.
TTCTTCCACAATTTTTTTCACCAGCCCCTTTGAATCCTTTTTGCTGCTTTTGTGTATTTTTATTTTGGAATGTGAACTCGGGGCCGGGTGGGAGGATGATTCAATTAAGTGAATTTCCTCCACAAAGCCTTTTTCCAGGAATTCGTTGAGCAGGAGCCTAAGCCTTTTTTCTGTCCCTGAACAGGAGATTCCGTAGTCATTGAGCACAAGTAATTTCATTTCGTTTTCTCCCTCATTATTTGCACGAGCCTTTCCATGCAGCTTCTTCAGCTCCAGCCCGGATGCTGAATAAAACCCGCATTTAGTTGACCGCATTTAACTAAAACGTCTATTTTTTTTAATACCTTTCTACATTATTCTTCTTTAGGCTCACGCCACAGGAAAGAAGCAAATGAAACAGAAAAAGATTGCTGTCTTTATAATTGCCTACCAAGCGGTGACCACACTTATTTCCGCGATTGACAGGATTCCCCCGGGTTTGATGAAAAAATCCAGAGAAATTTATGTTTTCGATGACTGCAGCAATGACAACACCTACTATGCGGGAATAGGCTACAAGTGCCTCAATAAGCTTAACAAGCTGAATGTTTACAGGAACAAGAAAAACCTCGGCTACGGCGGAAACCAGAAAAAAGGCTACAATTACGCCATCAGGAAAGGCTATGACATTGTTGTAATGCTTCACGGGGATGTGCAGTATGCCCCGGAAAAAATACCTGAATTAATTGCCCCCCTGGAAAAAGGCGAAGCCGACATGGTTTTCGGTTCAAGGATGAAGGGAAACCCCAGGAAAGGCGGAATGCCCCTATGGAAATTTTTTGGGAACAAGTTTCTTACTTTCGTTGAAAACAAGGCCCTTGGGCTTAACCTTTCAGAATTCCATTCGGGTTTCAGGGCTTACTCTTGCGGGGCGCTCAAGAAGCTTCCATTCAACAAAATAACAGACGACTACTACTTTGACACCGAAATATTCATTCTCCTGAAAGAGAAAGGAATGCGGATAAGGGAAATCCCTATCCCCACCCACTACGGGCCTGAGTCACATAAAATAACTTTCACGAAATCCGTCAAATATGGTGCAAACATCCTTAAAACTCTGACCAGGTATGTGCTGCACAAGAGGGGCATAATAACCGTTGAAAAATTCAATGTTTAAGGGGTAATCAAAATAAGGAAAAACCATTTTCTTATCGCATCAATTGTTTTCTTTGCATTTGTTTTAAGGCTTTTTCTTCTCCTCCAAAAAAAAGTTGTTTCAAGCGGAGATGAAGCGGGTTTTCTTTTGGCTTCCCTCAACATCTTCAATGTTTTCCAGGCCTCAGGTCAAGGCGCTTTCCTGCACATTTTTCGTTTTCTTGCTTTTCCCTGGGGTTACGTCAACATACTGGTAAATTCAGTTAACATTTCCCTGCTGTCTTTTTTTGGGGCCCCTTTAACCGAATTCACCTTATTTTTTCCCTTTGTTGTTCTGGGGAGCGCTTCAATATTTCTTGTTTACCTTGTCGGAAAAGAAATCATGAATGAAAAAGCCGCCTTGATTGCGTCCGCAATTTTTGCGTTTATGCCTTTCCAGATAATGCATTCCGTAAGAAACCTTAACCTTGTGCCGCCGGCTTTTCTTTTTCTGCTTACAATCTATTTTTTAACCAAACACTTCAAAAACAGGGACTCAAAAAAGTTTGCCCTGCTCTCCGCCTTTTCCCTTGCAATGTATTTCTCCTCAGACAATGTTTTTTTGATAATGTTTCCGGCGCTTTTTTTCCTTGGGTTCTTTTTCTCAACCGGCAGGGACCTTGCCTCAAGAATTCGCGGGATTTTTAACAGGCGTTTTATTGGAATAATTATTTTGACCCTGGTTTTGCTTCTGCCGCTCCTGCTTGTCCAGGCTTATTTTGTCTTTACAGGAAACCTCACCCAAGGCTTTTGGGGGCACCTGTTTGAAGGAAAGGCAAAACCGGGTTTTTTTTTGCTTGGCTTTTTATACCTTTTTTCAAGTTACTCCGGGATAGTTTTTACATTGTTTTTGTTGCCTGCAGTTATTTTTGCGTTAAAGGAGTTCAAATCCAGGGAAAAAGACTTTTTTTTGGCACTGTTTCTGGTTTCATCCTTTATTTGGGTTTTTGTGGTTCCCAACACCCAGACAATTGTCAGGAATTACATGTATCATTCGGCGATTGCAGCGGCTTTTTTGGTTGGGTTTTTTCTTGAACGCATTGACTCCCATTTTGTCCTCAAAAAACGTTTTTACTGGACTGCCCCTGCTCTTGTTGCTTTGATTGTTTCATTTGCTTTGTTTGGCGGTTTTCTTGGCTTGGTTGGCACTGTATTGGATAAAAACACCGGAGTTAAAACCGCGGGCTATTATGCCAGGGAAAACATTGCACAAGGTGAAGCCGTTTTTACTGACCAGGACCCGACAATTGCAAGGTACTATTTTCACCTGGACACATTGGCTGTTTACGACTCCCATTCAGCCGATTTATGGGGTTACTTTGATTCAGTGAAAGAAAAAACCTCTTTCATTATTGTTGAGGCAAAAAACAGGGAAGAGGCTGAAAATCGGATGGGTTCGGCGTTCAGCAAAACAGCCGAAATTTTTTACGGGGGAAAGCCCGTGATGTTCATTTATTCAAAAGAAAAACTGCCTCTCCGAAGAATGAATTCCGAAGACTTTGACAAACTTTTTGACAAAAAATACGGCAAAATTGAATCCCTGCTGACTGAAAAAATCTGGGAGACCGCAAGCAATCAGGAAATCCGCTGACTCCACAGCCAATAAATTCATTTTTCCGCAACCTTCCTCAGCTCTTCAGCCAACAACTTTGCACATTTGTCCAAGGAGTATTCCTCCAAAGCTTTTTTTCTTGCCTTTTTTCCCATCTTTTCCGATTCACCCGAATTTTCTTTAAGCCAGCAGACCTTTTCCGCAATTTTTTCCGGGGAAGGAAAAGTCATTTCCCCGTACTTTGGATTTTTCCTTAAAGGAACACAGAACCCGGTTTTTCCATCCTCAACTATTTCATTCATTGGCGGCTTGTCTGCCGCAATGCACGGAATGCCTGAAGCCATTGCCTCAACCAACGGAACGCCAAAACCTTCATTGTTGCTTGGAAAAACCAAAACATTTGCGTTAAAATATTTTTCCGGCATTTCCTTGAATTCAGTCCACTGTGTCTCGGAAAAAAAGTTTTCTGAAAAACTTTTCTTTGTTTCCTTTATTTTCTTCGCTATTTTCCCCGCATGCGGGGAATATCTGTCCAAAGGGGCGTGAACCCTGAAAACAATTTCAGGGTGTTTTTCCAGAACAAATGGAATTGAATCCAGGAAGGGAAGGATTCCTTTCGCGTAATGCGCCCTGTTAACAAACAAAACCTCAAACCCGCTTTTCCCGTCTTTTGGGGAAAAAAGTTCGGTGTCAACACCCAAGGGAATGTTCTCAACATTTTCCAGCCCATTTGCCTTGAACTCTTCTTTTGCCCATTTGCTTGTGCTTACAGTGAGGTCTGCTGCCTTTGCAAGCTCGAGGATTTTTCCCTTTTTTTCCGTTAGGTTTTCCGCCTCATGGATTGTCTGGAAGAAAACAGTCTTCGCCTTCGCTTTTCCCAAGATTTTTTCCAGGTTAACCCCTAAACAGAAGAAAACAATTGCATCCAAAAAACTGTCCTCCGGCTTTGCGAAACCGATTCCAGGGAAAAGCTTTTTGTCTATTCTGTTTCCGTAAGGGACTGCGTAAACGTCTGTTCCTTTTTCCTGCATCAGTTTTCCTACAAAGTAATAAGTTACAGCCGCGGCACCGTTTTCTGTTGGCGGGAACAGCGAGCACCACCCGACATTCAGCTTGTCTGGGTCAACTCTTGCCCTGCTTTTCGCCAAATCAATCGGAGTCAGGCTTGTTTCCAAATATTTTTTGGTTCTTCCTATCACTTGTTTCCACCGAAATTGATTTTCAAAAGCTTAAGCGAAAGCCCTGCCTTTTCCCTTGCTTTTTCTTTGTCTGAAAGATATGAAACAGGAAAAAAAGCAACTTCTGCCAAGTTGCTGAGGGAGACCGCGGCTTTTAATGCTGTTGTCTTTGCGTTCCCGTGGTGTTTTTCGAAAAACTTCAACAAGTTTTTGTACTGCATTTCCTTTTTTTTCAGGGAATCCTTTGTGCTTTTTCCCCCGTAATGGATTGCTTTTACGCCGGGAAAAAAGTATAGTTTCCAGCCCTTTTTTTTCATCCTGTAAAACCAGTCGGTTTCCTCCACGTAGGCAAAAAAGCTTTCATCAAACATTCCCGTATCTTTTATTGCCTGCTTTTTCACTAAGTAACAGCTTCCACTGAAGTTCTCTATCTCTTCTATTTCTCTGTATCCGCATGAATCTTTTGCCAGTAACCGGTTTGCAAAAGGAATCCTTGCCCCAAACTCATTTGCAAGGGTGGGAAAAGGCGAACAGTTCTTCTGCACGCTTAAATCCTCATTCAGTATTTTGCAGCTTGCTGCCCCTGCCTTTGAATTCGAGTCCAAAAATTTAACCATTGCCTTTATATCAGAGGAAAGCACTTTGACGTCACTGTTCACTATCATGACATATTTTCCCTTGCTTTTCCGTATTGCCTGATTGTGTGCCTTCCCGAATCCAAGGTTCTCCTTGTTCTTTATGAGGAGCGCTTCAGGAAACTCTTTTTCCACCATTTCTGCACTGCCGTCTTTTGAGTTGTTGTCCACCACAATTATTTCAAGGCTTTTGCCTTTAAGCTCTTTTTTTATTGACTTAATGCATTGTTTTGTGAGTTCTCTTGTGTTCCAGGACGCAATGCTTACTGAAATGTCTGTTCCTTTCCGCATATAAAAAAAACACTGCAAAAAACTTTTAATAAACTCTAACGGGCTGACTCAATGATTTTTTTCCATTTCTTGATGTAAACGGCTGAATCAAATCTTTTGCTCCATTCAATACAGTCTTTTTTCATTGCCTTGGCCCGATTTTCATTTAACCCCCTGACTGCCTTGATTATTTCCTCTTTTTTTGGTTCAACAGGAAAACCGGTTTTTTCTTTGACCACTGTTTCCCTGCAGCCTCCCTCATTCACCGCAATGCAGGGCTTTCCTGAAGCATTGCCTTCCAACGGAACCATTCCAAAGTCCTCATCCACTGGCATATAAACTGTCGCAAAGCAGTTCGCGTAATATTCCGCCAGTTTTTTTTCCGTAAGCCTTCCCACACACTTAATGTTCCCGTGTTTTTCGGCAATCTTCCTTATGTTTTTTTCTTCAGGCCCGAAACCCGCTATCACCAGCTTTTTCTCCTGCATCTCCGCGAATGCCTCTGCAATTAACCCAAACCTTTTTTCCGGAACAAGCCTGCCTGCAGTAAAATAAAAGTCACCGAATTTGCTGAAGTAATATTTCTTTGTTTCAATGGGGGGGTAAACAATCTCTGAATCCAAACCATAAAATTTTTTCACCCGTGACTGCACGTTCTTTGAGATTGAAACGATTTTTTTGAACCTTTTTTTAACGGCTTTCTGGTCCCTTGGGCAAAAAAAATCAATATACCGTTTCCAAAGCAGTTTCTGCAGAAAACCCAATTCATTCATTCTTCGCTTGCGCAAATCGTAAAGAGTCCTGTTTGGCGTAACGCACAACCATATGTTGTTTTGATTTTCCTGTGCCCCGTAAACGGAAAAAAACCCTGAAAAAATGTTCACGTCATACTCGAATCTTTTCCTATTAAGATAAAACCTTGCCGCGCTTTCCAGCCACCCCAGTCTTTCATTAAACTTAACGCTCCAGTTTCCCAAATCAATTACTTTTCCCTTAACCCATTCCCTGTAAACTTCTTTTCTGTAGCCGCAGGTTATGATGTCCGCATTCAGTTCGTTCGCCAGCACGGCTGAAATCCTTTCCGCGCCCCCTCCCTGCATAAAGGAGTCAAAACAAATCGATATCCGCATCCTTTTTCCCCGCATGCTTTCTCCACCCCTTTGTCCATTTGGATTCAAAAACCTTGTCAAATTCCTTACCGGAAACCAAATGCCCCTGCCCTTTTTCCTTATCCAAAAGCCCTATCCCTGTGTCTTTGCCTAATCCGTCTCGCCAGTCAATTGCCCTGCGGTGGTCAAACTCCTTCTCAAAAGAATAATATGTCAAGTGGTTTGGGATAAGACTTGGCTCCCGTGTTCCTGTAAACAGCCCCAACGGAAATAAAAGAACAAAAACCAAAACAAGGTTTCTTTTTTGCTTTGGAAGCCTTGCCAGGAACATGAATGCAAAAAGCCCCAAAAAAAGGACAAGATAGTTCAAGGTTCTTATTTCAAAGTTTGCAAAGCCTTCCTTAAGGAAGAATCCCGCAAAAAGCGTTAAAGCAAAAATACAAAGCAAAGGCGCAATAACAAAAAACACCCACCCAAGCCTTCTTAAATCATTTTTTCTGGTCATCTCAGCCAAAGTGAGGGAGCCGGCAGCCAAAAGAAAAAAGTCAGTTGAATGCAGAACCAAAAATACAGTCGGATTAAGGTATGAACGCGTTATTTCATTTAAGTGCAACACTGATTGTATTGTTATGGCCGCAAGAATCAGCCCCAGCAAAGTTAATCGGATTCGATTTGGCTTGGTTTTTTTGGCAAGCGCCAGAACTGCGTTAAAAACACGCGATATCCTTTTATGGGCTAATTTCAGGCCGGCTAAAGCAAGGAAAGTCAGTCCTGTCAGCAGGAGTGCGGGAACAAAAACAAGGTATGAAAAATTCAGGCCTGATTCAAGGACATGGAGCTTCAGCAGACCGGGGTAAGCAATCTCGTTGTATAGACCTCCAGCCCCCATTGCTTCCCTTACCACAAAGTGCAGGTCCCAGAGTATTCCCGCAAGGGAAAGGAAAAGCATTAGTGAAGCCATCCAGAGAAACAGAAGTGCGGCAAACCCTGCCCTGAGCTTAAGCGGGTTTTTCTTCAAAAAAACGTAAAACAAGGCGAATGTAAGGAATAAATAAGAGAGAAGGAGGGACCACAAGTGCATAAAGGCCAACGGCACCAGAACCAAAGCCGCAAGAAAAACAAAGGAAGCCTTTTTTTGCTTCAATGCTTTCACCAAAAGCAGCGCCAAAGCAAAGAACAGAACCATGCCTGCAGACTGCGGTTTGAGCTCAATAAGCGGCCAGATAAAAAAACCGGAAAACATTGTGCAGAGTACGCCCCCAAATGCAATCCTCTGGTTTGATGTGACTTCCCTTAAAAGCGCAAAAGCAATCAGGACGGTGAAGGCGCTGAAAAACAGGTCCAAAAAGGCAATAAGGAACCCGAGCTCAAATCCTGCAAAGCCATCCAACTGCAACTGCGTAAGCAAAGCCAGGAAACCGGGCCCAGAGCTGTGGGACTTAAATATGCTTCCCGCATTTTCAGAGACATCAAAGTTCTGCTTCAAAATGTTTTCATCAGTTGAATTGAAAATAAATTCATGGCTTAAACCAAACCTTGCGTAAACCGAAAAAAAAACTGAAAGCAGCACCAAGGCAAGGAGAAAAAATTTCAGTTTTTTTTCGAAAAACTTTTCATTGTTTCTTAAAACCAGAAGCAAAAGCAGGGCCACTGCGCCCCAAATAAGGAACAAAAAAATCGCTGAAAAAGCGTTCATAAGCCTTTCACTGCATTTAAATAAACGTCTTCAATTTTTAAAGCAATTTTTTTCCAGCCAAACTCTTTTTCCGCTTTTTTCCTTCCGTTTTTTCCCATTCTTCTGCACATGCTTTTATTCCCCAAAAGTTTTTCCATTTTCTCCGCCAAATCAATTGAATCCCTTGGATTCACAAGCAGCCCGTTTATGCCTTTTTCAACCAAGTTCCTTACTCCCGGCAAGTCAGATGCAATAACCGCTTTCCCGCAGGCCATTGCCTCAGCCAAAACCAATCCAAATGCTTCGCCTTTGTCTGTTGACGGAAGCACTGCGAAATCCGCAAGCGCGTAAAACTCAGGCAAAACTTTTTCTTCAACTCTTCCCGTAAAAACAACCCGCTCTTTTATCCCTAATTCGGAAGCCTTTTTCCTGTAATATTTTTTGAGTTCGCCTTCCCCCACAACAAGCAGTAAAGCATTTTTTTCTTGTATTTTGCTGAATGCATCAAGCAAAACATTCACTCCCTTAAAGTAATGCGCCTTATCCAGTGCGCCCACAAACAAAACAACTCTCCTGTTCCTTAAACCAAGTTTTTTCTTTAGCCCGCTGCAGTCAATCTTTGGATTGAATTTTTCCAATCCAACCCCGTTTGGGATTGCGGAAACATCCTCTTTTCTTTCTTTAAAAATTTCTTTAATGTTAGAGTTTTCTGCATAATCCATAGAGCTGACAATAATTTTTTTCGAGTTTCCCAGAACAGATTTAAGGAAAACCTTTTCATGGAATTTGAAGAACCGCTTTTTCCACCCCTTTCCCACCACATCCATTTGATATGTTGAAACCATTGGAATTCCCCTTGCCTTGGAGGCAAGTGCCGCCAGTTCTCCCCCAAAGTGGTAAGGAAGATGCAAATGCACCAAATCAAATCCCTTCAATTTAACCAGTCCGGGAGTAAGAATTCCGTTCCCCAGCTTAAACCAGTAATTAAGCCTTTCAACCCCGATTTCCTTTGGATAAGGAAAATTTCCTTTCGGGTAGTTTGAGGTGAAAACCTTTACTTTGTGCCCGAGCCTTGCGATTTCCAGTGCATTATGGAACGCGGTATTCCCCACCCCCCCAAAGTAGGGGGGAAAAGGGGATGCAACAACAGCCACCTTCACTTTCTCTGCCCCCTAAACCTTAACGCAAAACACTCCAAAAGAATTGAGCCATACTTTCCCCCGATATCCAGGAGCTTCATTTTGGCTTCCCCTGCTTTCCTGTTTTTCCAGGTTGTGGGCACTTCAGCAATTTTTGCGTTCCTTAAAACCATTGGCTTCAAAATCATTTCAGCGGTCAACTCAAAGCAGGTGCTCTTTAATCTTATTCCCTTGAAAACTTCTTTCCTGTAAGCCTTAAACGCGTTTGAAAAGTCTTTAATGTTTTTTCCGAAAACAAGTGCCAAAACATTGTTGTAAAGCCTGTTGCAAAAAAGCTTAATGAAAGGATACTCAACTGTTTTTCCTCCTTTTACAAACCTTGAACCGATCACAATGTCGTACCCTTCACCGACTTTTTTAATCATTTTTGGGATTGTTTTAGGGTCATCGGAAAGGTCAGCCATAACAGGCAAAATGACATTCCCTTTAGCTTTTTTGAATCCGTCCCTTACAGCCAAGCCAAACCCGTTTGGTGGGGAGCGGTGAATAACCGAAATATTTGAATTCTTTCCTGCAAGCTTGTCCGCAATTTTTCCGGTCTCATCTGAACTGCAGTCGTCCACAATAATTATTTCACAGCCCAGTTTTCCGCATTCCCGGTAAACTGATTCCACGCATTTCTCCAGGTTTTTTTCCTCGTTGTGCGCCGGAATAACTATGCTTGCATTCATTTTCATCACAAAACCGTTGTTACGAGATACAAACCCCATATGTCCAAAAGGAACAAAAAAACAAAGAAAGAATATTCATTTAACTTCTTCAGAAAGCATGTTTTCAGCACGTCCCTTGTTCCTGCGACAAAAAGCATTGCAATCGGCGCAATAACAGGAAAAAAGTGCCTGCCTTGCGGCGATAAATGCTTCAAACTATAGAATAATTCAATCGCGAAAAGAACCGCTACGCTTAAAGCACAAAGCATAACCGCTTTTCCCTGAATTTTTTCCAGAAAAACCTTCCCTTCCCTCAACCCAAAAAAAACCTTCATCAACCCTGCAAACGCAATAAAGGAAACCAGATAAAGAAACGCATACACTGTCCCTGGAAACCTAACCTGATTTGTTATTCCAAACGCGCCCCAAAACGTCTCAAAAATGTTCATCACAAAAAAGTGCGCCTCCCAAAACCCAAAAGACGCAATTGCAGGCGCAGCAATCGCGGCTCCAGTCAAGTCCCCGTAAACCGCGAGGTTCCGCGCAAACCACGGCGCGACAACTGCTGCAGCTAACCCAACTGCAATCAGGGACTTTTTCAGGAAACCCTTTTTTGTTCCGTTAAAGTAAAACGCAAGCACCGCAACAGGCACCCCGATGAAGAGGGTGTACTTTGTGAGGATTCCTGCAGCCAAAAGCACGCCAACCAAAACCGCTGTCAATGTTCCTGGCTTTTCCTGCACAGCTTTCACTAAATAGTAAAGCAAAACTGAAAAAACAAGGTAAGAGAACGTGTCGTTTCCGATTACCGCGGTCATTGCAATGTGCGCCGGAAGCAATGCAACAAACAATGCCGAGCCAACAGCAAGCCATTCCTTTTCAGGAAAAACTTTTCCCGCAATCCTGTACACAAGGTAAATTCCAAGTACCCCCAGGAAAACAGACAAAAGCCTTAACGCGTAAATCGCCGGCAATTCACCAAAGCCCGCAAAAAGGCTGAAAGGAATCAATGCAACCAAATAATATGCCGGGGGCTGCCAGTTCTGGTAGTCCTTGTGTCCGGAAACCATGCTGTGCTCCGCAACAGGAAAAGCCTTGTTTTCATTAAGGAAGAGGATGTAATTGTAGTGCGGCTCTTCATCAGGCGCCTCCCAGACAGGAATGCTGAAGCAAAAAATCAGCCGCAAAAGCAATGCCAGAACCAAAACAATTGCGATTTTGTTTTTATCCACTTCACTTCCCCCAAAACCATTTCTGCCCGCTCAGAACTCTGCAAACATTTTTGGGAAGAAATTTTCCGTTTTTCCCCGCAGTCAGCCCTGAAAACTTTACCGTGCCTGAAACAAGCGCGTAAGGAATTAGGTGTGAGAGGTTTTCTTTTTGCAGCCACCCCACTAATTCCCTGTAAAACCCTATTCCTGATTTAGTGAAACGGGCTGAATCAAAGTTTTCATGGATCTGCGAATAAGAGTAGCCGATGTCAAAGTGTCTCCTGAAATCCGATGCCAATCCATGGCTATGGGAATGAAGTACAGCTGCTTCCGGTTCGTAAACTATGTCAAAGCCTTTCCGCATAACCCTGAAGGCCCATTCATAGTCCTCTGAGACAATTGTTTTCTCGGAGAAAGGCTCTTCCAGAAAAAGTTTTCTTTTAACCGCGGAATTCGCATTAGAAAAAACAATGTCCTCTTCACCCCGGTTTTTGGAGTTTCGGAAAATTTTTTTGTTTCCATATTTTTTTCCGTAAAAAAACTTTTCCATTGGCGAAGAGTTTTTCCTTGCAACCTGCCTTCCATAAGTGCCTGCAACATTTTTTTCTTTCAGCCCCTGCACAAGCTTCTTCAGCCATTCTATGGTTTCCGGAACAGCATCTTGTGTAAGGAAAACCAAATACTTTCCTTTTGCTTCCCTTGCCATCGCATTCCTGGTTTTTCCGTGCCCGAATTCTTTTGGGGAAATGGTCTTTAGCTTTACAGGAAACTTTTCCGCTATTTCCCTTGTGCAGTCGGTTGAACCGGAATCCCACACCACAACATCAAAGGAAACCCCTTTCTGGGCAAACACCTGTTCAAGGACTTTTTGAAGGCCTTTTCCTGCGTTTCTTGTGGGGATAAGGACAGAGGCATCTGTTGCTGGCATTAAAGAGAACATGCTGGGAAAACAATTTATTCCTTTACAGGCGCGGGCATAAGTTTTCTTGCCATTGAAATAAGCCTTTCCAGCCCTATTCCTGTGAGAAGGATTATTGTGTAAACAAGCATTGTCACAAGAATTGTGTAGGATACAAGAAAATGCGTTGAAATAACCGGGTTAAGGTAAATAAAGAAAAGCATGAAAACAAGAAGTATGACAAGGATTTTTGCCCTTTTGCTGAAAACACTGAAGTAAAAGCCAACCATTGCGATAATGAAGTGTGAAAGGCTCACATAGTAGAGGACATTCAAAAGGTTTCCTGCGGTTGGCTGGAAAGAGAAAAGGTTTGAAGCCAGGACAAGCATCACGACGCTTGCGCCAGCCCAAAAAAGCACAAGCCTCTTTGAGGCAATGCTTTTGAATTCGGTTGCAAGATAGAAAAGAAAAACAAAGAAAAGCACCGTGAAGAGTTCCCTGCTGAAGATGAACAGCGTAGCGTAAGGAATTAAGGTGAACACATACCTTTGTATATTCTCCCTTCCAAACGTCACAAGTATTCCATAAAGCGCGGCAATAAACAGCCCGAAGCCGATAAGCATGTTGAAAGGAAGCAGTGTTATGCTATTAAGGAAATTAAAAGAAAAAACCAGGGTAATTGAAGACAAAGTGCTTGCAAGGAAGTTTCCTTTTGTCATGTAAATCATCAGGCTGTAAGTTAAAACAAGGAGTGTGGAAGAAAAAAGAAAAGGCGCGAGTTCAAAACCCAAGAAACCAAAGGAATAGTTTGAGGTATAAAAGTTTTTGGTGAGCCCGAAACTAACCGCCAAATGCGTTACAAGGTTAACCGCAAGCAGGAAAGGAAGGAGCGCCATGTTGTACTTCACTACTCTCGGGTTGCGCAAAAACTTCAAGTCAAAAAGCCTTCTTGCAATTTTCACTCCGTCCCTGAATGCGTTAAGTTTGGGTTCATCCCCGCGAGTGCGGTAGGTAATCGGAATTTCGGTGAACAAAAAATCCCTGTGGGTGCATTCACTGAAAAGGTTTGCCTCAATGTCAAACCCTTCCGCAGTGAGTTCAACCCCTTTAATGACTTTTTTCCTGAAACCCCAATATCCAGTGCACAAATCAGTTATCTTTGAGCCGAACAAAAGGTTTGCAATAAAGGTAAGCCCCCTATTTCCCAGGAGGTTTGTTCCGCTCATCGCACCTTTTTGTATGGAGCCCTTAAGCCTTGACCCCAAAACCACGTCCGAGCCTTTTTCCAGTTCGCCCAAAATCGGGATAATGTACTCCCCGGGGTAGGTTTCATCAGCGTCAAGCATTATGGTGTAATCCGTTTGAATATAATTGAATGCATCCCTTACTGCGTTTCCTTTCCCTTTCCTTGTCTGGATAACTGTTGCGCCTTTTTTTTTCGCGATTTCCTCTGTCCTGTCAGTGGAGGGGCCATTAACTACAAGCACCCCTGTTTTGAAGCCCATTTCCCTTAATTTCTTGAGCGGAATTTCCCCTATAACATTTCCAATATGTTTTTCCTCGTTCAAAGCCGGGATAAAAATAGTCAATGATTCCATCGAAAAAATATGCGCTAAACCCAATTTAAAGCTTTATGGGGCCCGGAAGGCAATCAAATAAATTTTAATTCATTAAACACTATTATAAAGTGTTACAATGAACAGGGACTTAATTGCAAAAGCGTTTTTATGGGCAGGGCTTATCGCTTTTTTCTTTCTGCTTAGCTGGTTTTTTACCTACTCAATCCACGACTTTTACCCTCTTCCATATCATTCGGATGAATGGGACCACATCGCAATTGCAAACGAAATCGCCAGAACAGATGGCCTGGTGAACTACAACCCTTATTGGAGGGAAGGATGGGACCCGCAGTGGGAGCAAAACTACCATGTGCTGATGGTTCTCCTGATGAATGCGACCGGCTGGGATGTCGCGGATTTGGGCGGGGTTTATGTTGCCCTTTTCATTCCCGTTTTAATGACTTTTCTGATGGTTTTTTTCACTTTCCTTCTTGTAAGGCATTTGACTGGAAGCAACATCGCCGGACTGATAGCTTCCGTAACAGTTCTCTTGACCCGGCCAAACCCCACCCTCCTCGGTTACTGGTTTGCTGTTCCAATGGCTTTTGGATTGGCTTTCATTCCAATGGTTTTGTTTCTATTCGTAAAGGCTTTTTCCTCTAAGGGATACGCATACTTTGCCGCTCTTTCCTTGGTGTTTGCGAACCTTACTTTGGTGCACCCGGCTTCCGCAATAATTTTCCTTCCGGCTTTTTTTGTTTACTTAATGATTCACCCAAAGCTTTTGGTCCAAAACAAATACAAAATGGCTTTCGTTGTTTTGGAGCTTGCGGCCCTTGCCTTGCTTATGGTTACCTATTCAATCGCCGATTTTTCTTTTGGCACAAGGGCTGAATTCATTGAAACAGTGTTTAGGACAATTACCTTCACTACCTCCCTTTACGAAGTGCAGGTCTTCTTTTTTCTTCCAAGGTTTTTAACCTGGGCTGGCTTTGCTTTGGGTTTGATTGGAATGGGTTACATGTTGCTTCTAAGGAACCGTGAAGCAAAAATTCTTCCCCTGCTTGCCATAACCCTGGTGCCCTTGATTTACCTTTTCTTTACCCAGGAAAGAATTTTTTTGGCTGACTACCGGCGGGTTTTCATGTACGTTGCAACTGTTTTTGCGATTCTTTCGGGAATCGGAATTTACGCAATTGTTTCCGGATTAAACCATTTGCTTAAGAAAAAAATTTCAAAACTCAGCATCCGAAACAAAATCGGATTGATTCGTTTTCCGCAGGCATTGATAGCGTTGGTTGTGGGCTTTCTGCTGTTAAACCAGCTTCTGCTGATTCCTTTCACCCATCTCCCCTATCTTTACCGTGTTATAGAGGAAGATGATGTTCCCGCGATTTTGTGGCTCAAGCACAACTCCAATATTGATGAAGTTGTTTTGGCTTTGCCCGGCCATTCCCGTGCGATACACGGGATAGCCGGAAACAAGGTTTTGTATGTTAATATGGCCCGCCTCCGCGGTCCACGGGGGGAGGAAGAGGCATTTGAATTCTTGAGCGTTGGATGCGAGCAAAGGGCCAAAATGCTTTACGGGCGCCCCAACTTTGTTTACAGCGCAGAACCTTTGGGGTGTGATTTTTTAAAGGAAGTTTATTCAATTAATGACAGGCACGTTTACCGGGTGGATTACAGTGAAATCACTTAAGGACTTGGTTTTGGCTTTGGTTTTCCTTTCAGCTGTTTTTTCTTCAGCCGTGCTTGTGGTTTCCGAGCTGACAGAGCCGGCTGAAGCATTTAACGAGCTGAGCGGATTTTGGAGGGTTCCCCTTGGAATTTATCTTCTTCTTTTTCCGACAGGCTTTATCCTTTATTCCTTACTTTTCGTTAACAGGAAAACCGACGCACTTGAAATCTTTGGCTTAAGCATTGCTTTATCGGTTTCAACAATAACCCTTGCAGCGGTTATGGCTAACGTGTTGCTTTCTTTTCCACTTGGCCTTCTCCACAACCTGTTGGTAATCAATGCCTTGAATGTGTTGTTTTACTTTTTGTTTGTTTTCAGGGAAAAAGTTTCCCCTATAATTTCCCACGCATTAGGCTACTATGAGTCCCGGGGGAAAATAATCACACACCAGTGGAGAAAAATATCTGACTCGGTTTTCCTGCTGGCGCTTTTGTCTTTCTTTGCCCTGGCTTTTGACTCCTTTTTGCTTCCAGGGCAGACCTTTGACGAAATATTTTCTTTAATTGCAGTCCCTGCAGCAATTTTCCTTGCATTCATCCCCCCAGGGCATTTTTTCACAATCTTGTTCCTAAAGGAAAAAAATTATTCGCTTAAGTCCCTTGCCTTGGCTTTTGCGCTTTCTTTGGCGGCTTTTTTCTTTTCTTATCTTGTGGCACTTATTTCAGGTTTTCTTTTTGATTTTGCCTTCAGTTTTTTCACAGTTTTTTCCTTTTCATTTGCCTTTACTTTTATCCTTTATTCAGCTTTCGTTTTAAAGGAAAGGCTGATTCCATTCTTTTCTTACCTGAACAGGGAGGGGGCATGAGATGCTGTCAAATGAGTCAATGATTAAGGCTCTTTCCATTCTATTGGTTTTTGGGTTGCTTTACTCAGTCGCCCTGGTTTTTCTTCCAAAACCGCAAGCCTATTTCACCTTTTTATATCTTAAGCCCGGCTCATACCAAAATTCAGTCTCCCAAACAATGGAGGCCTCCTTTGTTTACGGAATAGAAAACCACGAAGAAAAAGACTTCACTTACTTGGTTGAAATTTTCCTGGATGAAGGAGTTTTAGGAAAAAAAAAGCTGAAAGAGTACGGTATTTTTGTTGAAAAAAGCGCCAGGAAAGAGATAGGGGAGAAAATTTTTTTGGGGGAAAGGGTGAAGAGTGACTCCAGGATTGAAATTGTGTTGCACGCCCCAACGGAAACCCAAACGGTCCATTACTGGATTAAGTCCCTGGAAAAGGAGCCAATTTAAAAATTTTGCAGGGGGATAAAGGCTTATGGACGTTCTTTTTCATCTTTTAATTCCCTTTCTTTTGCTTGCCTTCTTTAAGGTGAAGCACAGGTTTCTTCCGGCCCTCCTCATTCTTGCGGTTGTCCCTGACATGGAAAAATTTCTTGGCGGAGACAGGTTTTTGTTCCACAATTTTTTGTTTTTTGCCTTGGTTGTCAGCCTTGTCTTTGTTTTCTTTTTCAGGTCCCCTGAAAGAAACAAATTGACGGGCCTTTCGGCTTTCCTTTTGGGGTCCCACTTTGTGCTGGATTTGGGGGGGCCAATGGCTTTCCTTTACCCCTTTGATTCCGCTTACTATTGGCTGAAAGCCTCCCTAACACTGCAAACCGGAACAATGTCCCCTTTTTTTTCCTTCAGCGTCCTTGCCCTTGACTCCCTGCCTGCTTACGCCAATGAGGCTGTCTCCGTTGTTTCAATTTTTCTTGCGGCAACAATCGCCTTAATGTTTCTGCTGTTCGGGAAAAAATTCCAAAAATAGTTTTATTTTCCCAACTGTTTTTTCACTGCATCAAAAACTTCTTCCACTTGGATTGAATTGATGCATTCAAATCCGCGGGGGCATTTTACCGGCGCACCGGTTTCACAGGGAAAGCAGGGGAGCTCCCTCTTTATTATGATGTGTTCTTTCCCCAATGGCCCCCACCGCGCGTTGTTTGAAAAGGCGTTTATCACGACCAGGGGAGTTCCGACTGCCGCGGAAATGTGCATTGGGCCGGAGTTATTCGTTATGTATAAGTTAAGCCTTTTTGTAAGCGCCGCGAGTTCCATTGGATTCAGCTCAGTGAAAGCGTAAGCCTGTTCTCCAACCGAGTTTCTAATTCCCTCAACCAGTTCTTTTTCCCCTTGGCTTCCAGTAACCAAAACCTTTGCGCCCAGCTCTTCAGCAATCCTTTTCCCTAACTCCGTAAACCTTTCCTTTTTCCACGCCCTCTCGGGAATGTCTCCCCTCACGCCGGGATGCATTCCGACAACCAAATCCTTTTTCCTTATCCCGAGCCCTTTCATCAGTTTCGCGACTTCCTTTTCTGCTTCCTTGCTTACCTTAATTTCTGCCTTTCCTTCCACTTCTAACCCCAATTCCCTAAGCAAATCAAGCGCCATTTCCGCTTCGTACTTTATTTTTTCGGGAAAATTTATTTTCCTGTTTGCGGCAAGCTTCCTTAAGCCGATGTTGTAGCCGAGCCTTGTGCGGGCTCCACTGAAGAAAAGCGCCATTGCGCCGAATGAATTCGGCCCAGGCTGAAAATCCACTGCAAAATCAAACCCCCGCCCCCGTATTTCCCGCAGGAGCGACATTTTTTTCCGCAAAGAAAAATTCTTGTCATAGACTTTCACTTCATTAACCCACGGGTTTTCCTCCAAAAGCTTCGTCCACCTTTCCTGAACCAGCACTGAAATGAATGCTTCAGGAAAATTTTTCCTCAAACTTTTAAGTGCAGGGAAGCTTAACACCAAGTCGCCGAGCCTGTCCAGCCTTACCGCAAGAATTTTTTCAGCGTCCATTTCCCCCGCCCAAAAGCCTTTTTTTAATCAACCTTAAGACAAGCCTTGCAGCAAGCCCCGGCTTTTTCAGTGCCTTCCCCAGACTTTCCACACTGAAAAAAGCGCTTGTCTGCTCCACGTGCTTGAGCATTGACTCCTGCCAGCACTCCCTGTATAGTTTCATGAATTCCTTGAAGGGAACTTTTTCGTTTATGTAAAAAGAGTTCGCTACATTCTTCGGGTCCATGTCAAATTTTGTCCAGTCAATGTTGTTCAAATCAACCAAACCCTTTTTTTCGCATTCCTCCCACAGTTCTGTCCCGGGCAGGGGCGTTGTGATGGAAATGTGCGCCGCCTTTATTCCCGGGTTTTTGATGAACTCCTTTGTTTCCAGCATCTCCTCCCTTGTTTCTGTGGGTGAGCCTATCATGAACTGCCCGTAAACGCCCATCCCGTATTCGTTTATTTTTTTTATTGCCTCAATGTTCTGCTGAACAGTTACAGTTCCTTTCTTCAAATAATTAAGTATTCTCTCATTGCCTGACTCAATCCCCAACGCCACATTAACTGCCCCCATTTTCTTCAACAGCTTCATTACCTCATCGTTAATCAAATTCGACCTTCCGTCCACCAGATACTTTATTTCCCCAAGCAAGCCAAACTCTTTCAGGTAACGCACAATCTCCTGCAGCCTTTTTTTGTCTGAAATGAACAGGTCATCCACCACGGCAACAGCCTCTGCCCCGTACTTTTCATATAATTCCCTTATCTCTTCAGCAACATATTTCCCTGAATGATAGCGTATAAACTTCCAGTTCTTGGATGCCTGGCAGTAAACGCACCGATACGGGCATCCCCTTGAGGAAAGCAGGGAAGTGCCCCTAAGCAGTTCATGCGTGCACAAAATGTCCTGCGGCTTTAAGTAACGCTCCATTTCCAGGAGTTCCCTCGCGGGAAAGGGAATTTTGTCCAAAGGCTGAATCAATGCCCTTTCCCCGGTTCTCTTCATCCTTGCCCCTTCCCTGAACGCAATCCCCTTCACTTCATCCAATTCCCGCGGAAAATCTTTTCCTTTTTCCATTAACTGCATTAACTCCAGAAAGCTTTCCTCCCCTTCTCCAATCATCGCAATATCAAAGCTTTTGGGGAGGGTTTCAGGTATTGCGCTGATGTGCGGTCCCCCAAGCAAAACCGGAACATCCATTTTTTCCTTCACTTTTTCCGATGCCCGCACAGTTGAAAGATAATTTGGGGTGGTGCATGTTAAGGCAACCACGTCAGCCTTTGACTTCAAAACCTTTTCCAGCCCTCTTTTCTCGCCTTCCTGAATTATTTCAATTTCTGTTCCGGAAAAATTCCCGTACCTCTGCAAATAAGCCGCAAGATACCCTAACCCAAGGTTTGGGTAAATGCTCCTCTCCCACAAACTCGCCAAAACAATTTTAGTCATGCTTTCTTCTCCGCAATCAAAGCCAAACCCATTCCAATCAGCCACTGCCCCGGCAAATGAAAAACCTTTTCAAGCAAAATCCTTCCAACCCGGTTCCCCCACAAACCGGAAGCAATTCTTCCAAGCATTACCTTGTATCCTTTGCCGCCCTTAACCTTTCCTGTTGCCATCATGTTTTCCACATTCCTTGGAAAAAAAATCCTGTAAGTGAAACCAGCTTCCTTGAGTGCGGAAGTCCATTCAGGGATGGAGTACTTATGTTCGTTTGCCCCGAGGTCGGCGATCCTGTGCTCAACTCTTTTGCTTTCAAATATTCCCCTAACAGGCTCGTTCACCAAAACAAGTTTTCCTTTTTTTTTAAGTACGCGTGAAATTTCCTTAAAGCTTTCCCTTAAGTCAGAGCAATGATGCAGGGTTGCGGTGGAAAAAACAACATCAAAGCTTTTGTCAGCAAACGGAAGCTTGTTCATGTCCGCTAACATCCTTTCAAAGAACTGTCCGTTCTTCAGGTAAAGGTCCGCACTCTCTAATCCAACAAATTTTTCTTTCACAATGTCTATTCCAACAGCGTAACAACCTTTTTTTGCGAAGTCCCTTGTGCTCCAGCACCTTCCCGCACCCAAATCCAGTACGGTTTCAGTGCCTTTCAGTTTAAGCTCTTCCATGACCATTTCATAGTTGTCCGCCTGCTCCGCCCACCATTCCCTGTCTTCCCTGTTCTCAGGGCGGGGAAGCGAAAGCAGGAACTCCTTTAAATCAATTTTTTCCTTTGCCTTCTGCTCTTTCATCCACGCTTTCTGCTCTTTCATTATTTCTTCAGTATGCTCAACAAGAAAATCCGTTATTCCTTTGTTTACCTTGAATTCCTTTGAGCATTCAAGGCATTTTACCGTGCCTTCCCTGCACTCCAGAGGACTCCTTTTTTTCTCCCGTACCTTGAATTTCCTGCCCCCGCACTCCGGGCAAACCACGAGCTTGAGCATTTCTTTCCGCATAAGGAAAAAAAACTCCAAAATCCTTTAATAAAAGATTTATCAAAAACGTTCTTCAAAAGTTTCCGGGAAAAAGTTTCAATTTCCGAGTGCCTTCAAAAGCTCTTCCTTTCTGACAGAAGAGGTTCCAAGCTTTCCGACAACAATTCCCGCGGCGGCGTTCGCAATATGCGCCGAATCACTTAAATCTGCGCCGGCCGCAAGACCCAATCCAAGCACCGCACTCACCGTGTCCCCTGCCCCGCTGACATCAAACACTTCCTCTGCACGTGAAGCAATCCTTACTGCAGTACTCCCTTTAAACAAAACCATCCCGTCTTTTCCCAGGGTTACAAGCAACCCCTTGGGTGAAAGCTTTTCCATGAAAATCTCCGCGGCCTTTTCAAAGTCTTTTTCTCCAATTAACCTGATTCCGGTTTCTTTTTGAAGCTCTTTTTTATTCTGCTTTAAAACCGCTGCCCCCCTGAAATCCAGCCCAAAAAAATCCCTTGAATCCGCGGCCACCGGCTTGCCCTGCCTTTCGCTTTCCTGCATCAGTCCCTTCACGATGTTTTTTGAAACAAAGCCCTTGCCGTAATCGGAAACAATGACCGCATCAATTTCCGGAAGCTTTTCCCGTATGTAGCCTGATGCGGTTTCCTCCAACGAAGAGCCAATTGAATGCGTTGACTCAAAGTCAATTCTCAAGACCTGCTGGCTTCTCGCAATAACCCTTGTTTTATGGGTTGTAATTCTTTTTTCTTCCCCCAAAAGGCCTTCAGTGCTTATCCCTTTTTTTGCAATAAGCTCCTTCAGCTTTTTTCCAAGTTCATCTTTTCCAACAGCCCCAAGCAAAAACACGTTTCCGCCCAATGCCGAAACATTTTCCGCGGTGTTTGCCGCCCCGCCCAAACGAAACTCTTTCCTGGAGCCGTTAACTACCGGAATTGGGGCTTCAGGCGAAATCCTTTCCACTTCGCCTTCAATGTATTCATCCAGCATCACGTCCCCAACGACAAGAATTTTTTTTCCCTCAAATCTTTGCACTGTTTCCAAAAGTTTTTCATTCATTTTTCCGCCTTTTCGATTGCGCTGCAGATTATGTGAAGAATTGTTTCATGCGCTTCCTGCACCCTCTGCGTCTGCGGGGAAGGCACAACAAGGCTTGTTTCCGCAATTCCTTTTGCATTTCCCCCGCTGCCCCCCAAAAGCGCGGCTGTCTTCAGCCCTTTTTCTTTTGCTTTTTCCAGCGCCCTCAAAATATTTTTTGATTCCCCGCTTGTTGAAATCGCAAGCAGAAGGTCGCCTTTTTTTCCCGCCGCCTCAACCTGCCTGCTGAACACTTCCCCGAAATCCCTGTCATTGGAGATTGCGGTCAAAACAGAGGGGTCGGCTGCAAGGGAAACGCATTCAAACGGCCTTCTCTCCTTTTCCAGCTTCCACACGAGCTCTGAAGCAAAGTGCTGCGCCTGCGCGGCGCTCCCCCCGTTTCCGCACACAAGAATTTTTCCGCCGCCGGAAAACGTTTCAACCGCGGAGGAAATTATTTTTTCAATTCCTTCAACAAAATCTTCGCCGAGAAGCCTTCTTTTGAGTTCCGCGCTTTCGCTTAACCCCTTTTTTATTTCTTCCCTCAATTCAATCCCTTTTCTTTCATCTGCCTTTTCACTTCTTTAATTCCTTCTCCCGTGCCCCGCATTCCGATTCCCAAAGAATTTAGCCTGGAAATGCTTAAAGAGCAGTCCTTCGGCCTCTTCGCCTTCTGCCCCAGTTCCGCGGTTTTCGCCTTCAGAATTTTTTCTTTGTCCAGCCCGAAAACTTCCGCAGCCTTTAACGCAAACCCGTGCCTGCTTTCCGCCCCGCTTCCCGTGACATGAAACAATCCGTTTTTTTCCCTTTCAACCAGTTCAACCAAGGCATTTGCGGCGTCATCAGTCAAGGTGGGGGACGTAACCTGGTCATCAACCGCCCTTATCTCTTTTCCCTGCCCCAATTCTTCCTTAACCCAGTCCAAAAAAGTCTTTTTGCCTTTTCCCGAATTAAAGCCGTAAAGCGTGGAAGTACGCGCAATTATGTATAAGTTTGGATGCATTCCGGAAACAATTTTCTCCGCATCCAGTTTTGCTTTCCCGTACTCATTCAAAGGATTCGGCGCATCTTCCTCTTTATAATTCCCTTTTTCCCCGTCAAACACGTAGTCAGTGGAAAGAAACACAAGCCAGCATCCCAGTTCCCTGCACACATTCACCACGTTTTCCGTGCCTTTCACATTCACTTCCCTGCTTTCAGTTGGATTCTCCTCGCAGTAATCCACGTTCGTGAGCGCGGCAGCCAAAAAAACCGTTTCCGGCGACAGTTTTTTCACCAATTCATTCGTTTCCTGCGCATTTCTTATGTCCAGCCTTAAGAATTCTCCTCCTTCCAGTGAAGTGCCTTCAGCCTCCCATCCCCGGAACTTGAGCTCTTTTAAAAGCTTTTTTCCCAAAAGCCCTGCCCCGATAACCAAAGCCTTTTTTTTCAATGAAACCCCTCCACAGGGCCTTTTTTTGCTGCCGGAACCTTCAGCCAACGCATTTTTCCTGCTTCCATTAAACCAAATTATTTTTGCCTGAGTTCCCAGCTGTAGGGCACTTCCTTTGAATCCGCGGGAACCCTGTATTCGTCGGGGTTTTCGTAGTTGTAGGTTTTTGTGGGAACATTCACCAGATATGCCTCTTCCGTCCCGACTGCCTTGAACCCGTGGAACACGTAGGGCGGAACCTGAATAAGCATCGGGTTTCTTTCCCCAACAAAGAATTCCATCACTTCCCCGAAAGTTTTTGAATCTTTTCGGCTGTCATACAACACGACCTTCATTTCCCCTTTCAATGGCACAAGGTTGTCTGTCTGCAGCTTGTGGTAATGCCATCCTTTTATAACCCCGGGAAAAGCCGTTGTGACATACACCTGCCCGAACTCTTCAAAAAGCTCATCGTCCGCGCGCAGCATTTCCATTAACTTGCCCCTTTCATCCGGAATCACTTTTAGTTTCTTTGTTTTCACGCCTTCAATCATCCGTACACCAAAATAATTACAAAAGAAAAAAATTTAAACAAGTGCTCCCGCTTTTTCCGTGGATTTGGCCTTCCTGCAAACGATCGTCTGAAGCTTTCCCATTCCAAGCGGCCCGGCCAAAATGAAAATCAAGTACACTGAAAGCATGTAAACTGCGCCTGAAACAATTCCCCCGGCCGGGACATCCAAAGCCTTAAGCGGGTGGCCGTGGTTTTTTTGGCTCAACACCCTGAACCCGTTTCCTTCCATAAGGGTTTTGAGCGAATGGTTTGAGTAATGGTTGAGGTGATGGAAGTCGTAAACCCTGTCAAACGGTTTCCTGAACCCAAGCCTGTTCAAAGCCCTCGCGGTCCTGTATAAAAGGCTTCCTGTGTTAACCGTGGTAATGAACGCAATTCCCCCGGGCTTAAGCAGGCTGTTTAGTTTTCCGGCAAACTTTTTTGGTTCCCCGATGTGTGCGATAACAGTTATGGCTGTTGCCGCGTCAAACTTTTTCCCTATTCTTGCCTTTAAGAAATCCCCTTTAATGAAATTGATTCCCGGATAAGAGTTTTCAATCAGGTCAATTCCGTGGAGTTCTGCTTTCGGGTTTTTTTCCGCCGCATGCTTTAGGAAGGCGCCGTTTCCACAGCCAATGTCCAGCAGCCTGATCTCCTTTTTTTCCGCAAGCCTTTTCGCCTCAGCGCAGATAAAGTCAAACAGCTTTTTGTTTTCGTTTTCAAACCAGTTTTTGTGCGTGTCGGTGAAATACTTTTCGCCGTAGTCTTCCACGCGCTTTGGGTTGACTGTAAAAGTGTGGGAACAGTTTCCGCAGCTGAAAAGGTTCAGCCTTTTTTCCATCAAAAAGGTTTTGCCGGCTTCACCACAAACAGGGCATTCTTCAGACTTTGCCTCGTCAATCATCTTTGCACCAAAAGAGTTACATAAGAAAAAAACATAAACAAGTGCTCAGACTACAAAAAAGCTATCCATGGACTTCACTATCTCAGCGTCAAGCTGCATCCACAACTGTGTTTTTTCTTCTACTGGCTTTCCGTCCACTTTCACATTTATTGCTTTTAAATTTCTTTCCGTACTTAATTCCCATTCAATCTTAATTCTTTCCATGCCCGAAAAATGCTCTTTTAATCCTGCTGACCGCAAAAAGCTTACCCTTGGCGAATAAGAAAACATCATCGAGCCCGTGGGTTTTTCTTCCACTATCCCTTTTTCAAGAGCCCTGCGTAAGCCGCGGTTAAACCCAAGCACCGATTTTCGGGCCCTTCTCCTCTCCGCTGCTTCCCTTGCCTTTGCAGCCTCACGTTTCGCCTCAATATTTTTTGCCCTTATCTGCTGCATTCTTTTTTTGAAGGCTCCTTTACTCAAAATAATCAGTCCTGAAAGCTTCTTCCGCAGTAATCCTCTTTGCATTTCATTGAGCAGAACCTTTGATAATACAATGGCCCTAATTCTCGCGACAAAGCTTTCCCGCACTGCATGCAGGTTTTCTCGTTCTCTTTTTCCCTGAACCCCAAAACCTTCAGTGAATTGCTTTTCTTGATGTAATGGGAAAGGTCCATACCTTAATTTCCTCAGTAAATTGATTTAATCCTTTCGCAGCCCCTGCAGATTTCCGGCCAGTCCTTTTCCAGGATTTTTTTCCTGAACTCCCCGTACTTTTCGCCTTTCCATATTCCCTTAAAGCCCTGTTTTTTGAAGTCCCCCAAAGCAGAGCTTTCAGTGAGCGCGGGATTGTTTCTCTGCGTGGCGAAACAGCAAGGCAAAGCCTTTCCTTCGGCCGTAACATAAAGCCCTGTCCAGGGAAAGCTGCAGAATTCCTGCCGCACCGGGTCAAGGTTCGGCATTCCAATTATTTCCACTCCCATCTCTTCAGCTTTTTTTTCCGTTTCCCTGAAAATTTCCCTGATTTTTTCTTTTCCCCGCAAGCCTTTTCCTTTTGAGCCAGCAAACTTTAACATCCCGACAAAAATTATTTTCTTTACTCCAATTGAATGAATTAATTCAATTATTTCCGGCATTTCCTCCGCGTTTTCCTCCATTACAACTGTTGTGACAAACAGCTCAGGCCTCTTTGCATTGAACCTTTTTTTCACTTCCACCATTCCCTTAAGGTTTTCAATCACTTTCTCAAACTTCGCGCCCCCCCGAATTCTTTCATAATTTTCTTTTCTCGCGGAATCCAGTGAAATGTCAAGCGCATCCAGCTTTAATTCAACAAGTTTTTCAGCAGTCTTTTTGTCCATTAAAGTGAAATTGTCAGTGAACCACACATACAGGTCCTTGGATTTCGCGTATTCAACCATTTTCATAAGCCCCGGGTTCAAAAGGCTTTCCCCTATTCCCGTCAGATTCACCACCCGCAGGAAAGGGTTTGAGTCCAGCACGTTCCTGAAAGTCTTTAAGTCCAGGTCAACCGCTTTTTGCTTCATGTAAGTGTGCTCGCACATAACGCACCTTAAATTGCATTTTGTTGTCGGCTCAATTTGCACGGAAGTCGGCATGAAGCTTACTTTTTCCCGCGGGTTTTTGGAGTCCTTTATTCTGTTCCGCAAATTCATCAGCCCGCTTAACCCGTTGTTTTTGAGTGCCTTGAAAATGAGTTCGCTTTTTTTTTGCAGCAACTTTTTTTCCCCGCCTAAAATTAACCTTTAAGCATAAGGTAAAAAGTCTTTCCCTTCAAACCCAATCCCCGGGTTTTATTTTCCGAATTTCCGCGTTCCCCAAAGTTTGGTTTTTAAAGCCAATAGCTTTTTAAAAAGGGAAGGCTATATATTATCCGCGGGTAATTCTATCACCCCGAATTCTGTAGAGGAAGACAAAAAGGCAAAGAGGAGAGCTAAAACGCCTGAAAAGGCGTTTCCCTGGCTCTTCTCTCTATTTTTTACAAGCTTTTCAAAAAAGTTTGATCAAAACCGGCTTACGCCGAACGGGCTTCGCCTTTCAAAAAAAGGCTAGCGAAAACTGGCTTACGCCAACAAGCTTTTTTCAAAAGCTTGAGCAAAAACGGGCTTCGCCTTTTAG
>CAYTYC010000003.1:0-13691 GCA_964442255.1 uncultured archaeon
TGGGAAGAAATCCGCAGACCGCTGCCTGAAGGCAGCGGATTTCTTTGGGTTGTTAGTGTTGTCTTCTTTGAGGGTTTGGGACCGCATTTCATGCGGATCCAAAAGCCTTTTGGGGGGCCTGCCTGGTTATTTGAAGGAAGCCCACAATCCAGTGTTCCCTTGGAAAAGTGTGTTTTGCTTTGTGGCTCTTATGGGCATAAATTCACTTCCTTTTTTTTCCGCCTTTTTTCGCGGCTAACGTTATTTCCCTTATTTTTGCGCCGGCTTTTTTTAGGTTTCCGCCCGCTTTTTCAAAGGCGGTCCCAACCTGAATTATGTCGGCGCCGGCTGAAACGGTTTCAAACGCGTCCTTTGGGGAGCGGATTCCGCCGGCAACAAGCAAGGGAACTTCAATTGTTTTTTTGGTTAACGCAACCATTTCCTTTGGCGCCGGCTTGGGCGCTCCGCCGCCGGATTCAAGAATAATCAAATGCGAGCCCATGTACTGGCCCGCAAGCGCGGTAATGGCTGCAAGGTAAGGCATGTTTCGGGGGATTAACTGCGCTTTTCCCACCCATCCGGCAGCCCTTCCGGGCTCCACTATAATGTAGGATGCTGGAATTGCTTCAACCTTCATCTGCTTCAGGGGAAAACTGGCGGCAATCTGCGCGCCGGAAATAAAGTAAGGGTCATTGCTGTTCAAAAGCGACATGAAGTAGGCTGCGTCAGCGTAACGGGAAAGGGTCGCGATGTTTCCGGGAAACAGTATCACGGGAAGGGAAGAAGATTTTTTGATTTCTTTAATGGTTTCATCCAACAGCTGGCCTTGCGCTCCAACCGAGCCGCCCACGGCAACCGCGTCCAATCCGTTTTTTTCGGCTTCGGCAATTATTTTTCCGCTAAATTCCGGAGAATAATTTGGGGGGTCAAGCTGCATGAAGGTGAGCGCCTTTTTTTCGTTAAGCAGGCGCAGAATTTTTTTGTACGTTTTTCCGAATTTTGGGGACAAATCCATTTTTTTTCCTCTTTGGCTTTCCTTTCCGGCGTTAGTATATTCTTGAAGGAAAAGAATATAAAAAGCCGTGGTGCTTAACGCTTTTTTTCAAAGGAAACCAGGAGAGAGGCAAAAACAACCAATAATGCGCCGAAGCCCTGCACAAAGGAAAGGGTGTTGCCGAGCCAGAAAAAGGAAAGCGCTGCGCCCGAAACAAGGGAAACAGCCAGCAACACGCTCACCGTCCAGGGGGAAAAGCCCTTGATTGCCTTATAAAAAAAAGACATTCCGAAAACAAAAAACAAAAGGATTGAAAGAAGGAGTAACAGGGAAATCTGCGGGTCAAGCAGGGGGAAGAAAGAGGGGGAAGCAATCAATGCAATTGCGAGAAAAAAAGGGATGGAAAGGAGGTTTGAAAATGCGAGAAGGGAAACATGCGAAAGTTTTTCCAGCAGTTTTTTTGCGGGAAAATAACTGTAGGCGGTGAAAGCCATCGCAGCCAAAACCAATAAGTCGCCTAACTGGAAAGATGTTAAGGCGGAAAAATTTCCGGAAGCGCTTAAAAGGAGTGCCCCGAAAAAAACCAGGAAAAGGGCTGAAAGCCTTTTTGCGTCAATTTTTTCTTTCAGAAAAAAAAAGGAAAAAACGAGAATGAACGCGGTTTCGGTTCTAAGCAAAATTATCACGTTAATTGCGGGGGCAAGGGAAAAGCCGTAAACCAGGATAAGCGCCCCAAAAACGTTTCTTGAAAGCACGACTTCCATGATTTTTTTTTTGTTTTCAATGAGCCGGGCAAAGTTTAGTTCGTTTCTGGCTTTCAGCCAAACCAGCAGGACGGCGGATGAAACAAGGTATGAAAGCAGCAGCATGGCAACCGGGTTCAGGCTTTTTGCCACCTCCGTTGAAACCACTGTGGCAAAGCCGATTAAGGTTGCGGCAAAAATTCCTGAAAGCAATAGTTTTTCTTTCACTGGTTTTTTTTTCTCCTTTTCATTGCAAAAAAAAAATTTTTTTCATTTCAAAAGGCTTAACGCTTTTTCAATGTTTGGCTTCTGGTTTCCCTTCAGTGTTTCCCCGTGGCCGGGAAAAAGAAAATTGAAGTCCAGGGAAGAAAGCTTTTCAATTGATTTTTGAAGCTGAAGGCGGTTTCCGGATGCAAGGTCTGTTCTTCCCACCGCTCCCTTGAAAAGCGTGTCGCCGGAGAAAAGGAGGCGGTTCTCTTTTTCCAGGAAGCAGACTCCGCCCGCGGTGTGCCCCGGAGTGAAAATAACCTTAAGCTTGAACTGAAACAAATTGAATGGCTGGTTTTCCTGGAAAAAGTTTTGGATGGATGGAAAATCGTTTGCCCCAAGCATGGAAGAGGCGGCATAATCAGTGTTCTTGGCGTTTAGTGCCTTTGCATCAGCTGAATGCATCCAGAGCTCCGCGTGAGGAAAAAACTTGTCTCCCCCGAAATGGTCCGCGTGGCCGTGGGTGTGAAGGATTAAGTGAATGTCCCTGAAGTCAAGGCCTGCTTTTGAAAGGAAGTCCCCGAAAGAGCGCATGCTTTGCCCCAAGCCTGAGTCAATGAGAACATTTTTTGCGCCTTTTAAGAGATAGACATTTGAGCCGTAGTCACGGGAAATGAACGCGTAAAGCCCTGGAAGGATTTCCCGGAACACAGAGAAAGAATGGTTGGAAGCGGTTTAAAACCCTTTTCTTACAGGTTTTTGTTATGGCTTCACTGCTTGAAGACAAGGAAAAAATTTTGGGCCTGATCTGCTCCAAAACAGGCAAAACAAGGGAAGAAGTGGAGGGCCTGATTGCAAAGAAGAAAGAAAAATTTGCCGGGCTTTTGACTGACGAGGGGGCGGCGTTCATGATAGCCAAGGAATTGGGGATAGCGGTTGACGCGGAAGAGCAGGTGCAGGAAACAGCGAAAATTTCGGAACTGGAGGACGGAATGAATGGCGTGGATTTGAAAGCAAGGGTTTTGAGGGTTTACGCCCCAAAAAGCTTTGAATCCGGGGGAAAAAAAGGAAAGCTGGTTAAAATTTTGCTTGGGGACGAAAGCGGGGAAATTCCTTTAACGCTCTGGCACAAGGACGTGGAATGGATGGACAAGCAAAAAATAGGGAGAAACTCTGTTCTGCAATTGAGGAATTCGTTTGTTTCAAGCTTTAAGGGAGAAAAACAGCTTGGATTGGGTTTCAACGGGGGAATAGATGTTTTGGATGAAGAAATGGCGGGAAGCCTGCCAAAAGCCAAAAGCCATGCATTGAAGGTGAAGGACCTGGAGGAAAAAATGGATCAGGTGGACATAATTGCCAGGCTTTTAAGGGTGCAGCCCATAAAGGAATTTGAGAAAGACGGAAGGAAAGGAAAGGTTACGGGGTTTGAGGTCGGGGACGAAACCGGCACAGTGCGGGGAAGCGCATGGAATGAATTGGCTGAACAGGTAAACAAATTGGCCGTGGGAAAAATCGTGAAGATTGAGGGCGCGTACACGAAAAAAGGATTGCAGGGCACGGAACTGCAGTTAAGCTGGAGGGGCAGAATAATTGTTGAGCCGCCGATTTCCTTTTCACTCCCGGAATTAAACGAACTGTTAAAGGACGCAAAAATTGAGGCAAAAGAGAAAAAAATCGGGGAACTCAGGGAAGGAGAAAACCGGGTGGAGGTAAAGGGAAAAATTGTGAAGCTGTTTGACAGGAACCCGTACTATTTTTCGTGCGGAAAATGCCGGGGAACACTGGAAAAGGCGGGTGAAAATTTTGTGTGCCCTTCCTGTGGGGAAGTGACAGAACCGGTAATGAACGCGGTTGCTTCAGTTGAACTGGATGACGGAAGCGGCTCAATACGTGCAGTAGGGTTTAAGGAAAACGCGGAAAAAATGCTTGGGGTAAGCGAAGGGGAATTAAAAAAGCTTGTGGATGAAAAGCCGGAGGACGTGGTGGCGGAATTAAAGAAAAAAATTGAAGGAAAAGAACTGAAAGTTCAGGGATACGTGAAAAAGAGTTCATTTAACCAGGAACTCGAGCTGATTGCAAGGGAAGTAAAGTAAAGCATTAAATACAGTTAGCAAGGGAAGTAAAGTAAAGCATTAAATACAGTTATATTCACTAATTTAAAAATGAACAACTTTAAACTCCTTGGAGTTTTGTTGCTGAGTGTTGTTTTGTTCGGATGCACGGAAGACATTGGGCCGGTAACTCCAGATACGCCGGCAGTTAAGGAGACAGGGACACTTATTCTGCACATTACGGACCAGCCTTTGGAAGGTCTTAAGGCCTTGAATGTGACCATTTCAAAGATTGAAATCCGCCTGGTTCCCGAAAAAGGGGAAAATGAATGGGTTGTGTTCAGTGAAGAAGAGAAGGCCTTTGACCTGATGCAGTTAAGCGGAGTAACCGGGCTGCTGGGGGAAAAAGAGAGGCCGGTCGGAAAGTACACCCAAATCAGGCTTACCGTGAAGTCTGCGGAGGTTGTGCTGGAAGACGACAGCGTCCACGCCACGGAAATACCAGGCGGAACAGTGAAACTGGTGAAGGCGTTCGAAATCAGGGAAGGAAAAACAACTGAACTGGTTTTGGACTTCAGGCCGGAGTCAGTGAAAAAAGCCGGACCCAACTATGTCATGACTCCGGTCATTAAAGTCCTTACAATGAAAGAATTCCGGGAAATGAAGCAGGAACATGAAATGTTCTGCGGGGACGGCGAATGCGGTGAAGGCGAAAACCACGCAAACTGCAAACCAGACTGCTCCTTTTGTGGAGGGGAAGACGCGGCGGAATGCCCGGAAGGATTCAACTGCGTGCTTGAAAACCCCGAAGAAGAGGATTCAACAGGGGTGTGCGTTGCAGAGGGAAAGCCTGAACCGGTCTGCGGAAACGGCGAAAAAGAGGCAGGCGAAAATTGTATTACCTGCGCAGAGGACATGCCTGAAGGCGCATGCGAAAGGGCAAAAGGAAAACTGGAGCTTAAAATAACCGACAAGCCATTTGGCGGAGAGTACACCGCAATCAATGTGACCATTTCAGCGATTGAAGTGCACAAGGCAGAGGAAAAATGGTTTACCTTCAGTGAAGAGAAGCAGGGCTTTGATTTGCTGCAGTTGTCCAATGTCTCGGAGTTGCTCGGCGAAAAAGAGCTTGAAGTCGGGCACTACACGCAGATAAGGCTGGTTGTTTCAGAAGCGGCGGTGACAGTTGACGCAAACACAGGAGACACAAACAACGATAACGGCGTTCCGGATGTGAACACCGGAAACGGGGACGGCAAAGGAAACGGGAATGGGGTTCCTGACGTTAACATTCCCGACAACAATGCAGAAAACAAAAACGACAACAACGCCGGGAATGGGGTTCCTGACGTTAACATTCCCGACAACAATGCAGGAAACAAAAACGACAACAACGCATTCCTTGCTGGCAAACCCCAGGCGGAAAGCGGAACATTTGACGTCAGGGTGCCAAGCGAAAAAATCAGGCTCGTGAGGCAGTTTGAAATCAGGGAAGGCGAAACAACGACTTTGGTTCTGGACTTCAGGCCGGAGTCAGTGCACTTCGCAGGCGGACAATACATCCTAACGCCGACAATAAAGGTCCTTACGCAGGAACAATTCGAGGACATTGAATTGTGCGGAAACGGGCAATTGGATGAAGAGGAAACCTGCTACAGTTGCCCGGAGGACGTGCAGTGCGCGGAAGGGGAATTGTGCTGTGAAGACAGCTGCATTGTTCCCGAATGCACGGAAGACGGCGACTGCGACGACGGCCTGGAGACAACGACAGACCACTGCATAAACGCGGGGGAATGCAGCGCAGCCTGCAAATACACGGAAAACCCGATTCCATCAGAACAATAAAGCAACAAAACAAGGCGGCAAAAAAGGGGGAATTTTTCCCCTCTTTACTTATTTTTAAATATTTCTGTAGCCAATTATATGAAAAGAGGTTTTTTTGGGCATGAGCAAAACTGTTTCTGAGGGAATTACTTTTGACGACGTTTTTTTGAGGCCCGGGAAAAGCGAAATCCTTCCCGGGGAAGTTGGGCTGAAAACAAGGTTCAGCAAAAAAGTTTCAATGAATGTCCCGATTTCAAGCGCGGCAATGGACACCGTCACCGAAAGCGCAACCGCAATCGCGATTGCAAGGCAGGGCGGAATAGGAATAATTCACAAAAACCTTTCTGTTGAAAGGCAGGCGGAAGAAGTTGACAGGGTTAAAAGGGTTGAATACTGGATTATAACAGAGCCTGTAACCGTTTCCCCGGAAGACTCTCTTCAGTCCATAATAGGGTTGAGCAAAAAAATTGGAATTTCAAGTTTTCCCGTTGTTGAGCGAGGAAAGCTTGTCGGAATTGTCACAAGAAGGGACTGGCAGTTTGAAAAAGGGGGCGGAAAAAAAGTAAAGGAAATAATGACCAAAAAAGTGATAACCACCGGCAGGCTTTTGAGCGCGGACGAGGCCACAAAAATAATGCACAAGCACAGGGTAGAAAAGCTGCCAATAGTTGACAAGGCGGGAAAACTCAAGGGGCTTATAACTTCCAGGGATATTTTAAGCAAAAGGCGCTACCCGAACGCAAACAAGGACAAGGACGGACGGCTGATTGTCGGGGGAGCCGCGGGAGTAAAGGACGACGCAAGAGTTAAGGCGTTGGTGGAAGAGGAAGTGGACGTCATTGTGGTGGACACCGCGCACGGGCACTCAAAAAACGTCATTGACGCAATAAAAAGAATTAAAAAAAATTATTCTGTTGACGTTGTAGGCGGAAACATTGGAACCAAAGAAGGCGCGGAGGCAATCATTTCCGCGGGCGCGGACGCCGTTAAGGCCGGAGTCGGGCCCGGGGCAATATGCACAACCCGGGTGGTTTCCGGAGTTGGAGTGCCCCAGATAACCGCCATAATGGATTCGGCTGAACCCTGCGAAAAGGCGGGCATTCCTCTTATATCGGACGGCGGAATCAAATACAGCGGGGACATCACTAAAGCGCTTGCGGCGGGCGCTGACTCGGTTATGGCGGGAGCGCTGTTTGCGGGATGCGAAGAAACCCCTGGAAAAATTGTTTTCATGCAGAACAGGAAATTCAAGCAGTACCGGGGCATGGGTTCAATCAGCGCAATGATGGCGGGCTCAAGCGACCGCTACTTTCAAATGGGCGTTGAGGACAGGAAGCTTGTGCCGGAAGGAATTGAAGGCGTTGTTCCCTACAAGGGCGCGGTTGAAGAGGTTGTGCTGCAGCTTGCCGGGGGATTGAGAAGCGGAATGGGTTATGTGGGCGCAAAAAACATCCCGGAATTAAAGAAAAAAGCGAGGTTCATCCGCGTCAGTGCCGCAGGATTAAAGGAAAGCCATCCCCACGACATAAGGATAACGGAAGAGTCCCCCAATTATTCCCCCCTTTACGGCTAGCTGTTTTCCATGGACAAAGAGTTTGTTGAGGATTTAGGGGAAGCGGAAAAAACCGATTCCCTTGTGCGGGGAATAATCAAAAACAAAACAGCCCATGTGGCGCAGTTTGCGCTGGGTTTGGCGCTGATTGCATTCGGGCTAATTCTGCTGGCTGAAATAAAGGCGTGGAGCCGGTTAGCGGGAAGCGTGCTTTTTCTGGCGGGAATTGGCTTGGCCTATTATTCCTTCAGTTTTGGGGCGAAAAGGAAATGAAAATGAGGAAATCCGTGCAGGCGGTTGTTTTGGCCGGAAAAGGCGGGGCGCTGCTGACCTTCAAAAAACACCCGCACAAGAGTTTCTGGGAACTCCCGGGAGGGGGGGTAAAGGAAGGGGAAAAAGAAAGTGACGCGATTTTAAGGGAATTGGGGGAAGAACTGGGAACCCGCAGCTTCCGGATTTTAAAAGAACTGGATTTGGTGCACGAATACGAGTGGCCCGAAGGGGTGAAAAGGCTGCGGGGTTTTGACGGGCAAAAGAAAAAAATGTTTATAGTGGAGTTTTACGGGAAAAAAGAAGAAATCAAAATTGACAAAAGAGAGCTGGACGGCTACGGAATTTTTGGGTTTAAAGAGGCAAAGGAAAAACTGGATTTTGAGTCGGCAAAAAAGGTTTTTGAAGCAGCCTTGAAAGAGCTGGGTTCTTAGGTTTTAGGCTAAGGATTTGGCAAGGGATTTAAAAAGCAGGCAACAGGCTTTCTTTATGGAAAAGAAATGGTTGGCGCTGGTTTTGCTTTTTGGGGTTACTGCAATAGTTTTTTTCTTTGGTTACCTTTTCTATGCGCCGGAAAGCGCTTCAGCGGAGGGAATAGCGTCCGCCTTCAAGGCAGTTTAAATCCATTTTCTTCAGGGCTTCACTTGAAAGGTGTCTTGGTTTGGGAAAAACCTTTCCTGTCTTCAAATCGTAAAACCATGCGAAAACTTTTGCATTGCTTTCCTTTACCAAAAGGATTTCAAGAAGCTTTTTGCATTGAAGAAGCGCGTTTGCTTCGGAAACAGCGTCAAGGTTTTCCCCTCCTGCAACTTCTTTTGCGTTAATTGATTGTTTCAGCCATTCCTGAAGGCCGGATTCAAGTTCTTCAAGAGCAGTTAATCCTTTTATCCCGCCGCAGGAGTAGTGGCCGAGGACAAGAATGTTTTTTATTTTCAAGTGCTTTAACGCATACCCCAGGAAAGATTTGGCGGAAGGGCTTTCAGGGGAAAAAATGTTCGCAATGTTTCGGTGCACAAACAGTTCGCCGGGCGGAGAGGAAAAAATTTTTTCCGGAATTACCCTTGAATCAGAGCAGCTGAAAACCGCTGCTTTTGGATTCTGGGAAAAGGAAAGCTTTTCAAAGAGTTCCCTGTTCCGGGAAACGTGTTCCCTCCATTCATGGTTTCCTTTAAGCAGTTCATCCATTTTTTTCTTCCCCAAAAAAATCAGCCCCTTCTTACGGTGAATTTCTTGTCCAGCCCGGAGAGCTTTTTCCTTATTCCGCCGTATTCAAGCTCGTTCATTCCAAGCATTGCGTTCCCGAAGAATCCCTGCCTTCGGATATGCAACGCCTTTTCTGAAGCCGTGTTCCGGACATGACCCCAAAAATGGTGGTCAAATAAATCCACAGGCGCGGTGAGCTTTCCTTTCTGAACGCAGAAACCCAAAGCAGACACAATCGGGGGGCCGTCAAAAAAGGAAATTGTGGAATGCATTCTCACAGGCATCAGGGGCCCGGTGTGCGAGCCGCGCATAAAGCCGGCGACATAATGGCAGATTGAATAGGGTGAAAGCAGTTCGCCTGTTGCCGGAAACTCGTTCTGGGTTCTTGCAAGGCACACGGGATCGTCTTTTCCTGTGTAAGTTCCTGCAATATTGTGGAGGCGTGTTGTGGAAACCGCGGCTGCCTGCTGTCCGGTGTTCCGGGAATGGATTGACTCTACCACGTATCTGTCGGTTTCGCGGAGAAGGCAGGCAACGTCATACAATTCCTCCGGCGTTTTTAATTCAATTACCCTGTCGCCTTCGGTGTGGCAGACATCCATAATTTGGTAAGTGAAGCCTTTGTCCATTTTTGGGCTTAACATTAAGCCAGAGTTGTGCATTGGGTCGGAGAAGCCGAGGTAAAGGGGAAGATTGTAGCATCCCGGGTCGGTTTTGTCTGCCGCAAAAACAACAAAAGGTTCATTGGGGCGCTCCCCGAATTCCAGTTCGGCTGCGGCAGGGCCCATTCCCTTCACATTGCCTGAAAAGGAGTCCTTGAGGAGGTCCTGGCCCGCGCCATACAATCCCTGGGATTTCGCGACATCGGTTCCCGCAAGGAACGCTTCCCATGCAATTTTGTGCACTTCCTCCGAGTCCTTTCCTTTCGTGTGCGTCATCAGGATTTCAATGTCGTCCCCTGTGTGGAAAACGAAAGAGTCAATTAGCTGGCTTTGGTTTGAAACATGTTTTTTGACTGCTTCAATCACTTCATCGCTGGGCTTTATGTGCCCGCCGATTGAGCCAACATCTGCCTTGATTAGGCTTAAGGTAACCTTCAAGTCAAACCACCGTTAAAAGCTAGGTGGAGAAAGGTTAAAAGGTTTTTGAGGCGCCTCAAGAATGCCCGCGAATTCTTCAATGAGAGTCAAGAATTAACAGGGATATCCTCACGGGGGGTTTTAAACTATGGCGGTTTAAAAATTCGCCGAATTTTTGTTCCCGTAAACGGCTTGACGGAAACGATTCATCCGCACATTGAAACAGGCGGGATTCCCGGAAGGGTTTATGGCGACGCTTGAGCCAAAGGACAGGGGGCTTTCAAAAGGCACAGGCGGATTACAAAAGAAAACTGGAGAGACGGGTTAAAATGAATAAAAGGCAAATAATTCCCCAAAAAATGGGGCCGTATTTGCAGTGGGTTTTAAATTATTTAAAGACTAAAATTTACTGCAATGGCTGCACCGGCAAGAGCAAGGAAACCGAAGATTCTGCGGAATTTGGGCTCGCCCGTGGACCCTGAAGCGGCAAGGCGAAGAGAAGCCAGGGTCAATTCAGGGAAACCCCCAAGAAATGCTAAAATTAGGGAACCACAAAGAAAACAATTAAAAGTCGGCGGAAGGAAAAGGAACCAAAGGGGCGGAAAAAAAGTTCCTTTGCTGAGGAACAGGCGGCGGCCGACAAAACAGAGTTACTCAAATTTTTTGGTGAAAGCCGCAAAAGTGAAGGCATATTTTTTGAGGGGGATGGAGAAACGCCAACTGATTATATTCTTCAGCGATGCTGTTTTATGCGAGGAGCTCACTAAAGCCTCAATGAGACGGAGCGGGCTTTACAGTGAAAAAGAAATAAAAGAAAGAAAAAACCTTACGGGGAAAAAAACAGGGTGGCCCTCTGAAGTTATCGGAGAAATTCTCAGGGAACGGGGGCTTGACATCAAAAAAATAAGCGCAAAGGCAGAGGTCCTGGCGGAAAAAGCCCTCCACGAATGGTAACTTCTACATAACTGGTTTGTGTTTTGCGTTTTTTGGGCGAATTTTCCCGCGCCCCGGGAATGAAAGAATTAAAAAGGATGTTTTTGTTTTAATTTTCTATGCAGGAAAAAAAAATTAAGTTCTGCAAAAAGTGTTTTTCCGGGGATGTTGAATGGATGGGGGAAGACGGGCTGGACATTGGGTTGATGCCCTACAAATGCGGAAAATGCGGGCACATTGGTGCGACCGGAAAAGCAACGGAAAAAAAATTAAGGGAATTGAAAAGAAAAGGAAAGGTGAAAAAAAATGATTAAGGTTGTTTTATTTGACTTGGACAATACTTTGATTGACTTCATGAAAATGAAGAAAATGAGCGCCTCCGCCGCACTCAGTGCGATGATCGATTCCGGGCTGAACATGGATTACGGGAAAGCGGAAAAAATTTTGTTCAAATTGTATGACAAGCATGGAATAGAGTACCAGCACATTTTCCAGGAATTTTTGAAGAAAACCTCGGGAAAAGTGGATTACAAGGTTTTAAGCAACGCGATTACGGCTTACAGGCGCGTTCAAATGGGTTTTTTGAGCCCCTACCCCCACGTGCGGAGCACGCTAATTAAATTAAGGGAAAAAGGAATCAAATTAGGGATTGTTTCCGATGCACCGAAACTGAAGGCATGGCTCAGGCTGAGTGAAATGAATTTAACGGAATTCTTTGACATTGTTGTCACGTTTGATGACACCGGGAAAAAAAAGCCGCATCACCTCCCTTACAAAGCGGCGTTAAGGAAATTCAGGGTGAAGCCGGAGGAAGTGCTGTTTGTGGGCGACTGGCCGGAAAGAGACATCAAGGGCGCGCAAAAGGCGGGAATGAAAACAGCCTTGGCTGAATATGGGACACTTTTCCCGAAAGGCAAAATCAAGCCGGATTTTGAGTTAAAGGAATTCAGGCAGCTGCTTGAACTGGTTTGAATGAAAGGCGCAAGAAAAATCAAGGGCTTTGTGAGAAGGGCGCGGGCAAAAATTGAAAGGCCTGAAGCCGCTTTAAGGGGGTTTAAGAGAACCTCCAATTCCCTTCAGCAGATTCCCTCAAGCACAATTCAGAGGCTAAAGAGCCTGGGCATTAAATTTGAAATTAAAACCACGCAGTCGGAAGACAAAAGGCATTTATTTCTTGAAATCCGCAGGGCCAAGCTTGCCCCTGAAATCAGCGAAGAACGAGCAAAAAAAGA
The DNA here is from genome assembly GCA_964442255.1 of uncultured archaeon. Taxonomy (GTDB): domain Archaea; phylum Iainarchaeota; class Iainarchaeia; order Iainarchaeales; family 1-14-0-10-31-34; genus CAYTYC01. The sequence continues at coordinate 12,068 of CAYTYC010000003.1, forward strand.
GATTGGAGTGGCCCGAAAAAGGCAGAAACAGTTTTCAAAGGCGCTTGCCCGCCGCAACGAAATCAGGGAAATGGCGCGGGAAGCCGCAGCCAGGGGCTCCAAAAAATGGGTTGCAGTTGAAGCGGAAATCGAAGAAAGGGGCCCGCCTGCATTCACAAACTTTGGGGAACTTGCAGAGCTCTTAGAGCGCGCCCTGATGGAGAAAAAGCAAAAAAAAGGACTGGGCACAGGGGCAAGCCCGCAAATAACGCCCCAAAAAAACACTTGAACCTGTTCTTTGCCCTAAAATTCCCCTTAAAACGGTTTCTTTGCACCTATTTTTGTATGCTTTTGATTGGAACATCCGGATACAGCTACAACGACTGGGTGGGAAGGTTTTACCCCACGGACATAAGGAAAAACGCGATGTTCGATTACTACAGCAAACACTTTGACGTGGTTGAGCTGAATTTCTCCTATTTTCGGGTTCCCTCGCCTTACCAGTATTTGGGTGTTTTAAGGAAAGCCGGAAACACTGAATTTGTTGTTAAAGCGCATAAAAGCATGACCCATGAAAGGAAACGGGATCCAAGAATTTTCGATGAATTCAATATGAGTCTGACTCCGTTAAAGCAGAAAGACAAACTGTTGTGTGTTTTGGCACAGTTTCCTTCATCCTTCCATTACTCGGAGGAAGGAATGAATTACTTAGAGTATTTGGTTAAAAAGCTGGAGTCGCCGATTGCAATGGAATTCAGGAACAAGGACTGGAACAGGAAAAATGTTTACGATTTTTTAAGTAAAAACAATGTAAGCTACTGCACGGTTGATTCGCCGAATATCGGTGACCTGATGCCGACGGTAGCCAAAGCAACAAGCGACTTGGGTTATGTGAGGCTGCATGGAAGGAACGGGGAAAAATGGTTTAACGCAAGGCAGGGATTTGAAAGATACGATTACTCCTATAACGAAAAGGAATTAAGGGAATTAATCCCGAAAATAAGGAAAATCGAGAAAAAAACCGAGAAAACCCTTGTATTGTTCAACAACCATTTCCAGGCAAAGGCCGCGCAAAACGCGAAACAATTCAAGGAAATGGTTAAAGAAAAAAAATAGCCCATGGTTTCCCCGCGGAAACCGAATTGGTTTGTGAAAAAGGAGACAATTAAAATAAGCAGGAAAATGCCTGGGGAAAACCATTTGGCGACCAAAATGGCTAAAAGCCTGCATGAATTCCTTCCCTTCCTGGTTTACGGAAACAATTTGCTTCCCTTTCACGGGGAAATCGGGCTGGTTTCAGGGTTTGATAAAGGAAACTTAAGGCATGTAAGTTAAATTGATTCCCCTTTTCTGATTCTGTCAACAGTGCCTTTAAAATCCTTCTCCAAAGCCCGGCCCAGCTTTTCAGGATCACGCATGGCATTCAAAGCCCGGCCCAGCTTTTCAGGACGCACCATGACATTCAAAGCCCGGCCCAGCTTTTCAGGACGCACCATGGCATTCAAAGCCCGGCCCAGCTTTTCAGGATGCACCATGACATCCAAAACCAAACCCAGCTTTTCAGGACGCACCATGACATCCAAAACCAAACCCAGCTTTTCAGGATCACGCATGGCATTCAAAGCCAAACCCAGGCTTCCAGGAT
>CAYTYC010000003.1:13791-26547 GCA_964442255.1 uncultured archaeon
CATTCAAAGCCCGGCCCAGCTTTTCAGGACGCACCATGACATTCAAAGCCCGGCCCAGCTTTTCAGGATCACGCATGGCATTCAATACTGTGCCAGTCTTTTTGTCGCCAGTTGCTTCAAGGAACTTCAGAAAGGCGCTGCCAACACGCTTTTGTTTTACAACTTTTTCCACTTGCTGCAACATTCCTTTTTCCGAGAGAAGCCTTTGCATGGGCTGACCCAAATCCTTTTTTTCTGCTAAATAAACCAGTGCTCGCACTCGCGGTGGAAGCTCTGTCCGGTCATAAGCTTTAGTCCGATTCGCCAAGCGCCGTTTACTCTCTTGCTGTAATCTCTCCGCTACCCTCTTAAACCCTCTTTTGGAAGGTTTTTGGCGTTTTGCAGGCGACATTCAAACCAAAAGACAATTGCCGGAAAAAGCATAAAAACCTTTTGCCTTAAAAAAAGCAGCGCATTATCCCGAATTAATGTCTTTCGTGAAAATAGGCTTTTCTGGCCTATTGAAGTCACAAAGAAGCTGAACCAGAAGAAGATGCAATGGATCGTGAAAGAAGCCAAAATAAGGGAATTAAGTACGGGGCAGATAGCAAAGCCGCAGGGCATAACAGCAAGGCATGCAAGGCGTGTCTTTGCAAAATACCGGATGAAAAAAAGCCAAGGCTGCTGCGCTGCGGAAGAAAGCCAAAGCCAATGACGCAGCAGGAGACTGATGCCGTGCCCGGCATCAGAAATAAGCATCCCTTTGGAGCGGTAAACCTGCAGCTTATGCTTGCAGAAAAAGATATTCATATTCCGCATAATCACGTCCACAAAATACTGAAGCAGCACTGCACTGCAAAAGACGAGCCAAAAAAGCAGAAGCGCAGGAAATGAATAAGGTGTGAGCGCAAGCATTCAAACAGCCTTTGGCACATTGATTACAGCGAGCGTGACGGAAAATGTGTTCTAGGGCCCCTGGATGACGCTTCACGCATGATTGCAGGACATGGATTATTTGACAATGCGACAGCCGGGAATGCCGTTGCAGTTCTGGATGAAGCGGTGAAGCAGCGCGGAACTCCCGGACAGCCCTTATCTGACAATGGATCGCAGTTTGCATCCATCACCAGGAAAGACTGCCCTGACCACAATCTTTTCCGGAAAAAGCCTGATGCGCCTGGCATTGGGCACATCAAGGCACGCGTCAACCACCCGCAGACAAACGGCAAACCCGAATGCTGGTTTCTCACAATGAAAAGACTCGTTGATCACTTCGGCGACCTGCAGCAGGCAGTAGATTATTGCAACAACAGGCGCCCCCACATGAGCCTCAACAACGGCTCATTATGCACGCCTGCACAGGCTTTTTCAGAAAAACTTAAAGGGTGAATTGCACGGAAATAACTAAAGCGGACAATAAATCGGGACAACACAGGAACAAAAAAAGAAGAAAAAAAATAAAAATCAGTTTTTCAGCATCCTCCGCATCCCGGCCCCATGGTTTTTCACCTCCTCAGGTCCTGATAACAATATCCGAATACTTTTTTGTTGGGGCAATGTGCTTTAAATACATTGGCTGGACTGAAGATTTCCACATTTCCTGCACTGTTTCCTTTTTGTAATCCCTTTCCTTTATGTCGCGTTTTATTCTTCGCTGCAGGCGCTTTTTTTCGCTGCACTCCAAAAAAACCTTTAAGCCATACAGGGGAACAAGTTTTTTGTTCAGCGCATGAATTCCTTCCACGACAAGAATTTTTGCGGGCGCAAAGTCCTCTGCGCCAATGCGAGCGCATTTCCTGAAGCTGTAAACCGGCTTCAAAACTTTTTTCCCTTTTTTCAGCGCCCGGAGATGGAATTTTGCGAGGGAAATGTCCATTATCCCCGGCGCGTCCCAATTGTTGTTTTTCACGAACTTTTTGCCCTTAAAGTAGTCGTCCAATGGAATGGTTTTTTCGCCAAGTTTTTTTGCAAGAAAAGTTTTTCCCGCACCAGAGCCTCCGTCTATTCCAACCAAAAAAAAGCCCTCCTTTTTTTTGAAGGCTGAAATTCTTTTCTTCAGCTCCGCAAGCCCCTCTTTTTCGTCGAATGACTTCATCCAAAGCATTTAAACTGAAAGGCTATTTAATTAAATTGCTGTAAAAAAAATCTTAGATAACCATGAAAAAAGCCAAATTCCGGGGGGAATTCACGAGATCCGGACGTAAAGCATATGAAAGGCCGGGGGTCAGGAAAGCGGAAACGACTTCGCGCTGGAACCGGGAAGCTGACACCCTTCTTGTCCAAAAAGTCGGGGAACTGCTGAGTCAGGGAAAGCCTACTCCAATGGAAACAAAGGTTTATTTAAGCGGAAAACTTTCAAAAAGCATTGCTGCAATTGAAAGAAGGCTGGCTTGTTCAGAAATTGCGGGAGTGTCTTTGAAATGCTTGCGCTGGTGGATAATATTCATCCGGGGGGCGGAAAAAAAGGGATAACAATCATGAAACTTCAAAACAGGCCTCCACAACAAAGGTCTTTGGCAGCCCCAGGAAAACACTGGACACACGCAATGGGGTTAAAGCTTGCAAAAACTGTCTGGAACAGGCATTGGAGCAAAGGGAAAAAAACCTCTTCAGAAACAGTCATGGGCCTGGCCAGAACTTTTTCTAAAACTCCAGGGGCTATTCGCATGCAACTTAGAAAATTCCAGGACTGCGGAAGCTTGGCGGCCATGATTTCAAGGGCGGACAAACTTTATCCAAAAGAAGTTCCCCCACGGGCTGCAGGAAAAGGCGCCGAAATAGAAGGCAGGCCCAAGGCAAAAAAACAAAAACAGGTTACCGGCGTGGTGACCGGAAAGGGGCTGGTTGTTAGTTTCAGGTTTAAAGGCAGTTTGGTGGCAGTTAAAAGGCGCTGGAAAGGCGGGAAAGCATCAAAAATTGAAGTTGATGGAAAACCAATGATAAATGTTGCATGGCTGATAAAAGCCGGCGGAAAAAAACAACAAGGACTTGGAAACAAAGTGACCGACGTGATGGCCGCCAACGGAATTCACAGCAAAGCAATTCCTTTTCCCGGCGAACCCCCTAAAAACGCGAAAAAGTTTGTCGCAGAAGCAGATGCCAAAAAAATTACCCGCATAATAGAAATGCAAAGGGAAAAATATGGTGGAAGGGGCCGAAAGTGAAGCAAAAAGAAAAATTTGATTTGGTGGTGACAGGGTCGGGGCTGGCTGGGCTGACCGCGGCATATTACGCAAGCAAGAACAGGAACAAAAGCATTGCTGTTTTAACCAAACTGGAGAAGCCGAATTTCAGCTCCTATTTTGCGCAGGGCGGAATAGCTGTATCGCTGGGAAAAAAGGATTCGGCTGAAAAGCATTTCCGGGACACGGTGAAGGCTGGCTGCGGATTAAACAACAGGCAGGCAGTAAGTGTTTTGGTCAGGGAGGGAAGGAAAAGGGTTAAGGAGTTAATGGGGCTGGGGCTGGAGTTTGATTCCAACGGGAAAGGAAAGCCTGTTTTCGGAAGGGAAGGCGCGCACTCGCTGAACAGGGTTCTCCACATTGGCGGGGACTCAACCGGGAGAGGGCTGAGCAAGTTTGTTGCGGGGCTTGTGAAAGAAAGGAAAAACGTGCACTTTTTCCGTAAACACTTTTTATTGGAATTGGCTGTGAAAGGAAACCGCTGTCACGGTGCTTTCGCGCAAAGCCCCATGGGAGTGAAGTTTTTTGAATCAAATGCTGTTGTTCTTGCGGCAGGGGGCTTTGCTTCCCTTTACTCGAAAACAACCAACCCCGCGGGAACCGTGGGTCAGGGCATTACCGCGGCACACAGGGCCGGCGCTGAACTCATGGACCTGGAGTTCGTGCAGTTCCATCCCACGACCTACCCGACAAAGGGCGAAAGGAATTTTCTGCTTTCCGAGGCAATGCGGGGGGAAGGCGCAAAAATCGTGAACGGAAAAGGGGAAAGGTTTTTGGGCAGAATTGATTCCCGGGAGGAACTGGCGCCAAGGGATATTGTAAGCAAAGCAATTCATTTGGAGATTCAAAAAGGGGAAAAAGTTTTTTTGGACTGCACGCATTTGGGAAAAGAGTTTTTGAGGAAAAGGTTTCCCACAATCTACCGGAGAACAAAAGAGCACGGAACGGATTTAAGCAAAAAGCCCGTGGAAATAGGGCCCGCCGCGCACTTCACAATGGGGGGAGTGAAAACGGGTTTGGATTCCTTAAGCAGCGTAAGCAGGCTTTACGCGTGCGGGGAATGCTCGTGCAACGGCGTGCACGGCGCGAACCGCTTAGCCTCCAATTCACTGCTTGACGCGGTTGTGTTCGGCGCAAGGGCAGGGGAAAATGCGGTGAAAGAAAGGAAAGCCAACGGCCTTTCGCCGGAAAAAGTCCCCGAAGCAGGGGAAAGCGAAAAAAACGAGGAAAAAAAAGAGGTAAAAGAAATTTTATGGAGCTGTTGCGGGATTGTGAGAAACAGGGGAGGGCTGCTGAAGGGACTGAATGAATTGAAGAAAATGGAGTTAAAGGCGGGAAAGAAAAGGCTTTCCTTTTTCCCGAGGCTGAAAAGCGAAATCGAATTGGGGAAGCTGGTGCTGGGCTCCGCGCTTGCACGGGAGGAAAGCAGGGGCGCGCATTTCAGGGAAGATTTCCCGAAAAAACGCGCGGAATGGAGAAATCACTCGGTTTTAAAAGGGAGTTTGGGGGCAAAATCTTAAAATGCCTTTAAGCGAAGTGCAGGAAAAAATCCTGCGGCTGAAAAAGGAAAAAAACGCGTTAATCCTTGCGCACAACTACCAGGGCAGGGAAGTGCAGGAAATCGCGGACTTTGCCGGGGACAGCCTGGAGCTGGCGAAAAAGGCGCGGGATTTTAAGGAAAAAATTGTGGTGTTCTGCGGGGTTGACTTCATGGCGGAAACCACGAAAATTTTGAGCCCGGAAAAAAAGGTTTTAATGCCTTCCCCGGGCGCAAAATGCCCGCTCGCAAAGCAGTTGAGCGCAGAGCAGCTGAAGGAAGCGCAGGAAAGGTTTCCGGAAGCGAAAACCGTTTTATACGTTAATTCAGGCGCGGAAACAAAGGCGCTTGCGGATTCCTGTTGCACTTCCGCAAACGCGGAAAAAATAGTTAACGCAATGGATTCTGAAACAGTTTTGTTCGGCCCGGACCACAACCTCGCTTATTACGTGCAGAAAAGGAGCGGAAAAAAAATTGTTCCTGTTCCGGAGGACGGAATCTGCCCCACGCACCACTTCATTTCCGAAGACGAGGTTTTAGAGCAGAAACGGCTGCATCCCAAAGCAAAGATAATTGCGCACCCTGAATGCGTTCCGGAAGTGCAGGCGGAAGCGGACTTCATTGCCTCAACCTCGGGAATGGTTAAAATTGCGAAGGAAAACCCTGCAGCGGAATTCATTGTCGCGACAGAGAAAAACATGCTCATAAGGCTGGAGAGGGAAGCTCCTGGAAAAACTTTTTATCCCGCTTCAGGGCATGCAATTTGCCCCACCATGCGGATGATCACAATTGAAAAGGTTTTGGAGTCGCTGGAAGAAGAGAAGTTTGAAGTGGAAGTGGACGGAAAGATTTCAGGGAAAGCAAGAAAAGCAATTGAGAAAATGTTTGAATTGACCGTTTGATTTAAAGCCCTTTCCGAACCTGAATCCTTTTTTAATGAAAAAAGGTTTTCCTGCTCGGCTGATTCTTGAGGACGGCACTGTTTTTTCCGGCAAAAGCTTTGGGTTTAATTCCTCCAGCGCAGGGGAAGCAGTATTCAACACAGGGATGGTCGGCTACCCTGAAAGTTTAACTGACCCTTCCTACTGCGGGCAGATTCTTGTTTTCACGTATCCGCTGATTGGAAACTACGGGGTTCCGGGAAAGAAAAAAGAGTTTGGGTTAAGCAAGTTTTTTGAATCGGAAAGAATTCAGGTGAAAGGGCTTGTGGTTGCGGATTATTCACAGGAATGGAGCCACTGGAATTCGGAAAAAAGTTTGGGGGACTGGCTGAAGGAAGAAAAAGTTCCCGCAATAAGCGGAGTGGACACACGGGCTCTGACCAAAAGGCTGCGGGAAAAAGGCACAATGCTTGGAAAAATTGTTTTGGGAAAAGATGTGGAATTTTTTGACCCGAATAAAGTTAATTTGGTGCAGGAAGTAAGCGGAAAAAAAGTTTTGGAGCATGGAAAGGGAAGGAAAAAAATTGCCGTGGTGGACTGCGGTGTTAAGAACAATATCATCAGGAGTTTGGTGAACCGGAAAGTGAAGGTTTACAGGGTTCCATGGAACTGTGATTTGGTGAAAAGCGGGCTGGATTTTGACGGGGTTGTTTTAAGCAACGGCCCGGGAAACCCAAAGCAATGCAGGGAAACGATTGAGAACGTAAAGAAACTGCTTAAGGAAGAAATTCCAATTTTTGGAATCTGCTTGGGAAACCAGATTCTTGCATTGGCTGCAGGCGCGAACACATTTAAATTGAAATACGGGCACCGCGGGCAGAACCAGCCATGCGAAGAGCTGGACAGCGGAAAGTGCTTTATTACAGCGCAAAACCATGGTTACGCGATTAAAGGAAGCTCCATGGGGAGGGGCTGGGGGGAATGGTTCAAAAACCTGAATGACGGCACAAACGAAGGCATAAAGCACAGGGTAAAGCCCTTTTACTCCGTGCAATTCCACCCTGAATTTAATCCAGGGCCTACAGATACGGGTTTCCTGTTTGATAAGTTTTTGAGGGAGGTGAAATAGCTTGTGGCAAGGAAAGTACTGCTTTTAGGAAGCTCTGCCCTGAAAATCGGGGAAGCAGGTGAAAGTTCTTTAAAGTCCTGAAAAGGGCTTAAGGGCCGCCTATTCGACTACTCCGGTTCCCAGGCAATCAAAGCGCTCAAGGAAGAGGGAATTAAAGTTGTGGTGGTGAACCCGAACATTGCGACAGTGCAGACATCCAAAGGCCTTGCGGACAAGGTGTACTTTCTTCCAGTGAACGGTTTCTTTGTTGAAAAGGTCATCAAAAAAGAAAAGCCAAACGGAATTCTCCTCGGTTTTGGGGGGCAGACCGCATTGAACTGCGGGCTGGAGTTATGGAAAAAAGGAATACTAAAGAAATACAAGGTAAGGGTTTACGGAACACCGGTTGAGTCAATCAAAAAAACAGAGGACCGGGAACTGTTCAAAAAAGAGCTGGAAAAAATCGGGGTAAAGGTTCCGAGTAGTGTTGCGGCCAAGAGCGTTGGAAAGGCGCTGGGCGCAGGAAGGAAATTGGGGTTTCCCTTAATTTTAAGGAGCGGCTTTTCTTTGGGCGGGCAGGGCTCGGGAATTGTGTGGAATGAACCGCAGCTTAAAGAAAAGGCAAGGCTTGCGTTAAGTTCTGCTCACCAGATTTTGATTGAAGAGTATCTGAAGGGCTGGAAGGAAATAGAGTACGAGGTTGTAAGGGACAAAAAAGGAAATTGTGTAACCGTCTGCAACATGGAAAACGTTGACCCCATGGGCGTCCACACCGGCGAAAGCATTGTGGTTGCGCCCTCGCAAACCCTGAGCAATGCGGAGTATCACCTGCTCAGGGAAATTTCCATTAAGGTTGTGAAGCATCTGCGCATAGTCGGGGAATGCAATGTGCAGTTTGCGTTAAACCCAAAGTCATTGGAGTACCGGGTAATTGAGGTAAACGCGAGGCTTAGCCGGAGCTCGGCGCTTGCATCCAAGGCAACAGGCTATCCTTTGGCGTTCATTGCAGCAAAGCTTGCGCTCGGGAAAACCCTGAATGAATTAAGGAATTCCATCACCAAAAAAACTTCCGCGTTCTTTGAGCCCTCGCTTGATTACGTTGTGGTAAAGATTCCAAAATGGGATTTGCAGAAATTCAGGAAGGTTTCATTCGAGATTGGAAGCGAAATGAAAAGCGTTGGGGAAGTGATGGCAATCGGCAGAAGCTTTGAGGAAGCACTGCAAAAAGGAATCCGGATGCTTGGAAACGGCTTGAATGGATTGACAGGAAACAGGCTTGAGCTGGAAAACGGGCCGGAGAAAGGGATCAAAACCCCGAACGACAAAAGGCTTTTTTACATCGGGAAGGCGCTGGAAAAGGGGAAAAGCGTGGAAAAAATCCATAAAATGAGTTTCATTGACAAATGGTTTTTGTTCAAAATGAAAAACATTGTGGAAACAGCGAAAAAGTTAAGAAAGGAAAAAATTGAGAGAAGTTTGTTAAGGAAAGCAAAAGAACAGGGGTTCAGCGACAAACAAATTGGGGCATTGGCCGGATGGGAAGAGGAAAGGGTAAGGGAAAAAAGGAAAAAGCTTGGAATTGTTCCGGTTGTGAAGCAGATTGACACCCTGTCGGCAGAATTTCCGGCTAAAACAAATTACCTTTATTCAACTTACAATGGCTCAGAAGATGATGTAGGGAGGGTGGGAAAGAAAACGGCAATGGTTCTCGGCTCCGGGGCGTACAGCATTGGCTCAAGCGTGGAATTTGACTGGTGCTGCGTTAATGCAGTGAAAACAGCCAGGCGTTTAGGGTATAAGACAGTGATGGTGAACTTCAACCCTGAAACAGTTTCCACTGATTTCGATGAATGCGATTCCCTGTACTTTGAGGAATTAAGCATGGAAAGGGTCAGGGACATTTACGGGAAAGAGCGGCCCATCGGAATAATCCTTTCGGTTGGCGGGCAGATTCCGAACACTTTGGCGGTTGAATGCAAAAAGCACGGGCTAAGGGTTTTGGGGACTTCCGCGGAAGACATTGACAGGGCTGAGGACAGGCACAAATTCAGCGCGCTTCTGGATAAGCTGGGGGTTGACCAGCCGGAATGGGTTGAGGCACGGAATCTGAAGGAGGCGCTGGAATTCAGTGAAAAAGTCGGCTACCCTGTTTTGGTGCGGCCATCCTATGTGCTGAGCGGAAGCGCAATGAACATTGCATTCAATTCACGGAACCTTAAAAGCTATCTGAAAAAAGCGACTTCACTGAGCAGGGAGCGCCCTGTTGTTGTGTCAAAATTCATTGAAGGCGCAAAGGAAATAGAGATTGACGCGGTGGCTGAAAAAGGAAAAATGCTTTTGTGGGCAATCACTGAGCACGTGGAAAATGCGGGCGTGCATTCGGGGGACGCGACAATGGTTTTGCCTGCGCAAAAGCTTTACATTGAAACAATGCGAAGGGTGAAGGAGATTTCAAGGGAAGTCTCAGCAGCACTGCACATAAACGGCCCCTTCAACATCCAGTTCATTGCGAAAAGCAATGAAATCAAGGTAATTGAATGCAATTTGCGTTCTTCCAGAAGCTTTCCTTTTGTTTCAAAGGTTTTTGGGGTTAACTTCATTGAATTTGCAACAAAGGCAATGCTCGGGGAAAAAGTGAAGGAGCCAGGCAAAAGCGTTTTGGAGCATGACTGTGTGGGGGTGAAGGCGCCGCAGTTCTCCTTCTCAAGGCTGAAGGGAGCGGACCCGGTGCTTGGGGTGGAAATGGCGTCAACCGGGGAAGTTGGGTGCCTTGGTTCTGGCTTGAATGACGCTTTCCTGAAATCCATTATTTCAACGGGGTTCTCGCTTCCGAAAAAAAAAGTGCTTTTAAGCATCGGGGGCGAGGAAAACAGGTACGAACTTCTCCCCGCAATACGGAAACTAAAAGAAAAGGGCTTTGAATTGTTTGCCACACAGCACACCTCGCTTTTCCTAAAGGAACAGGGAATTGAAAACACCCTGGTTTTCAAGCTGCATGAACTGAAAAAGCCGAACGCAAGGGAACTGATTGAAAAACGGGGGGCGGAGCTTGTGGTGTGCGTGCAGGACAAGTTTTACCAGGAAGCCATTGAAGACGAGTACCTGCTCAGGAGGCTTGCCGTGGATTACGGGATTCCGTTAATTACGAACAGGCAGCTCGCTAAGCTGTTCATCAACGCGGTTTTGGAGAAAAAGCAGGGGCAGCTGGAAATCAAAAGCTGGAATGAATACATAAGCTGAGGCAAGATAATCCTTTTTTAAATCTTTCATGTTTTAATCCTAAAAAGGTGCGAAAATGGAAATGCTTTTTTACGGAATGATTGCCGCGTTGGTGGCGCTGGTTTTCGCGTTCCTTCTGAAATGGGGCATTGACAGGAAGCCGGCGGGAAACGAAAAAATGCGGGAGATAGCGAAAAACATTTCAGACGGGGCAATGGTTTTCCTTATGCGGGAATACAAGTACCTGTTTGTGTATGTCGTGGTTGTAGCAATTGTATTGTATTTGATTAATTTCGCGGTTCCATTGAACGCGATTCTCACCGCTGTTTCATTCATCCTTGGGGCGGTTGTTTCCGCGCTTGCCGGACTGATTGGAATGAAGACCGCAACCAAGGCGAATGTAAGGACAGCGGAGGCCGCAAGGAAAGGCATTACGGAAGCGTTAAAGGTTGCGTTCAGTTCCGGCGCAGTAATGGGCTTAAGCGTCGTGGGGTTGGGGCTTTTTGGAATCAGTTTGCTTTCATATGTTTTCATTTATTCTTTTGGGTTTGCCGACCCCACTTCCCTTATTTTTGGCTTCAGTTTCGGGGCTTCCAGCATTGCATTGTTTGCGAGGGTTGGGGGCGGAATTTACACAAAGGCTGCGGACGTTGGCGCTGACTTGGTTGGAAAGGTTGAGGCAGGCATTCCTGAAGATGACCCAAGAAATCCTGCAGTTATTGCGGACAATGTCGGGGACAATGTGGGGGACGTTGCGGGAATGGGCGCTGACCTGTTTGAAAGCTATGTTGGAAGCATTATTGCGGCAATGGCTTTGGGCTTCATTGCGTTAGGCGCAATTGGGCTTAACATTCCAATCCTTATTGCGGGGGTTGGAATAATTTCTTCCCTGATTGGAATCGCATTTGTGAATCTGGGAAAAGGCGAAAACGCGAGGGTTGCAATGCGGAACGGAACCATTCTTGCGGCGGCGTTAATGGTTATTGGGGCATATTTTTTGGTTGTGGACTTTTTGGGCGCTTCGCTGGGAATTTTTCTGGCCGTATTGGTTGGGGTGGTTTCCGGAATCCTTATCGGCTATCTCACTGAATACTTCACTTCATACGATTATTATCCCACAAAACAGGTCGCAAAAGCGTCTGAAACAGGGTCAGCAACAAACATTCTTGCGGGAATCAGCCTCGGAAACCAAAGCACTGCCTTGCCTATTTTCGTGATTGCTGTCGCGATTTTCCTTGCATACCATTTCGGGGGATTGTTTGGGATTGCGCTTGCGGGGGTTGGAATGCTGAGCACTCTGGGAATTACTTTGGCTGTTGACGCTTACGGCCCGGTTGCGGATAACGCAGGCGGAATAACTGAAATGTCAAAACTTGGGAAAGAGGTGAGGGAAAGGACAGACGCACTGGATTCGGTTGGAAACACTACCGCTGCAATGGGAAAAGGCTTTGCGATTGGCTCGGCCGCCTTAACCGCGCTTGCATTGTTTGCCACTTACACAGTTATTGCCGGGATTGAAATAGTCAATTTAATTGAGCCAAAAGTTATTGCGGGACTGCTTTTAGGCGCAATGCTCCCATTCTTATTCAGTTCATTCGCAATCCAGGCCGTTGGAAAGGCGGCAGGTGAAATGATTGAAGAAGTGAGAAGGCAGTGGAAGGAAATCCCGGGGTTAATGCAGGGAAAAGCCGAAGCAGACTATAAAAGGTGCGTGGACATCAGCACCAATGCCGCGATCAAAAGGATGATTGCGCCCGCATTGCTTGCGATTCTTTCGCCTATTGCCCTTGGCCTGGTTTTGGGCCCGGAAGCGGTTGCCGGGCTTTTGGCAGGTGCGCTGGTTAGCGGGGTGGCGCTGGCGATAATGATGGCAAATTCGGGGGGAGCGTGGGACAACGCAAAAAAGTATATTGAAAAAGGTTTTTTGGGCGGAAAAGGTTCCCCGGCGCACAAGGCGGCGGTTGTTGGAGATACTGTAGGGGATCCCATGAAGGACACTTCAGGGCCCTCAATCAACATCCTGATAAAATTGATGTCAATTGTGGCAGTGATCTTTGCAGCATTATTTTAGGGGCGTTGGTTCTTAGGCAATCCGCCTTTGAAAGCAAAATAAATAAAAACTTAATTTGAAAGATTCATTAGGGCTAAGGTTTAATATCCCGATTAAGTTGATGAGCATTGTTGCGCTGGTTTTTGCGGCGCTGTTTTAATTATTCTTTCACTGAAGAAAAAGACGCGCAGGAAAGGGTTGCGGAAACGCCTTCAATTGCGCGGATTTTTTCAATGACAAGCTCCCCAATTTCCTTCAGGTCTTTTGCGCGAACCTTCACAAGGATGTCCCATTCGCCGGAAATCATGTGAACTTCAAAAACAGGGGAAAGCTTTGCGATTTTTTGCGCAACCGTTTTCTGCGGAATTTCTTTTAGCGGGGCATACTTTACCAAAATAAATGCTGTGGCGGGTTTTCCAAGTTTTGCGTAATCCGGCTGGACAGTGTATTTTTGTATTAACTTTTCTTTCTCCATTTTCTTTAACCTGTCGAAAACCGTTGTGCGCGGAAGCCTGGTTTTGCGGGCAATTTCCTTTATAGAGGCGCGGGAGTTTTTTTCCAGCTCCTCCAAAATCTGAAAGTCCTTTGAATCAGCCATGCATTAATTATCCGGAAAAACTATTAAAAACCATCACTTTTACGGATTTTATCCGGATTATCCGTCAAAAGTATTAAATTTCAAGGAAGGGGAAGTATTTGAGAGGCGGGTAGTCCAATTGGCCAGGATGCCGGGCTGTTGAAATCAGAACCTGCGGTTCCGTAGAAGGCGGGGGATTTTTTGCTCAAGCTTTTTTTGAAAA
>CAYTYC010000003.1:26557-39585 GCA_964442255.1 uncultured archaeon
TTGCATGCGGTCCGGTAGACTTTGCCCGCCAGGCCGATTTCCTCCACCCGGCCGATTCGGACGCCGCGAAACTTAAAGGATGAACCCACTTCCAGACCTTGAACGGAATCTTCAAAATAGGTTTCGATCATGGCTGTTTTTTGAAAAAGCTTGCCCGATGCCTCCCTTAAGTTTCAGGGAATACAGTAACCCGGTGATGGGAGTTCGAGTCTCTCCCCGCCAGTTTAGTGACCACTGCCGGATTCTTTCCTGAATCCGGCAACAACCCACTTCAATTTTTTTCGGTGTTTTACGCCCAAATATATCCCGTAATAAGGAACTGTCATAAGGGCTGCCTGCCCTTGCGCCAGTTTTTTGATTGCCCACCGGCCATATTTTTTTCTCAAAGCCAGGGCGCCGGTTGCCCCAAGCACTGCGCCAATTGCAATTTCAGGGTTATCGGCAATCCTTGCAGCCATCCTGTCCAGGGTGGGGTTATTAAGATTTACAATCCACGTATTAACGTGTTGCACGCCGGCTCCAAGAGTTTTACCGATAATCTTTCCTTCAAGCGGCAGTAATGCGTATTTGTTCCACATCTCCACAGGCCAAGCGGCTACTTTCACTCCTACTTGGGCTGCTTCGGGAAGCTTAGCCATCCCTTTAGTAAGCCCGGCTTCTGCAAGCTCAGCCAGACGAACGGCTTTAAATCCTGCCATTGACCCGGCCAGTGCCCCAACAGAACCAGCTGTAACCTTACCAGTCAGGCGTTTTTTGAGGTCAGTTCCAACTCCCCCCGCCTTTTTAGGTGATTTATGCCCCGCCATGAAGTATCCCTCCTGAGAAAACATGGCACTAAGTCCTTAATATGCTTTTTTCTTGACAGGAAATGTGCCCCTCCAAAAGGATTTAAAAACATCCAGCCTTCTATCTTTTTGGCTTTAGGGAAAAAGGCTTCAGTCTGCCCGGATTGGGGCCTGAATGCCCTTGAAAGCGGAGGTGAAAGAGTGGGCGAAAAAACGCTTAAAATCAAGACAATTGAGGATTTGCCTGGAATTGGCAGCGGGGCAGCCGAAAAGCTTCGCGCGGCAGGCTACAGGGAACTGGAAAACATTGCGACTGCTTCTCCCATGGAATTAAATGAAATAGCCGGTTTGGGCGACGGCACGGCCGCAAAAGCCGTGAAAGCCGCAAGGGAAGCAATGGACATGGGATTTGAACCCGCGGACCTGCTTGCGGAAAGAAGAAAAACACTGGGAAGGCTTACAACAGGCTCAAAGGAACTCGATGAATTGCTTGGCGGGGGAATTGAAACGCAAAGCATAACCGAATGCTACGGAAAATTTGCCTCGGGAAAAACCCAGGTGTGCTTTCAGGTTGCGGTCACAAGCCAGCTTCCGCCAGATAAGGGGGGTTTGGGGGGAAACGTGATGTACATTGACTCCGAAAACTCGTTCAGGCCGGAAAGGATTACGGCAATAGCGGAGCACCACGGTCTGGACCCCTCAAAGGTTTTGAAGAACATTTTTGTTGCGCGCGCATACAACGCCGACCACCAGATGCTTTTGGCGGAGAAAGCGGCAGAAATGCTTAAAGAAAAGAAAATAAAACTGGTCATAGTGGATTCCCTTACCTCCCTTTTCAGGACAGAGTACCTGGGAAGGGGAAAGCTTGCGGACAGGCAGCAGCAGCTGGGAAAGCACATGAGGGTTTTAATGAAGATGGCTGAAATGAATAATATCGCAGTATTGGTGACAAACCAGGTGATGCAGAGGCCCGACATTTTGTTCGGAGACCCCACTGCACCCATTGGGGGAGAAATTGTGGCGCACAGCAGCAAAACCCGGCTATACTTGAGGAAAAGCAAAGAAGACAAGAGGGTTGCAAAGCTTGTGGACTCGCCTTCCCTTCCGGACGGGGAAGCATTGTTCAGGGTGACAACAAACGGGCTGGAGGACGTTTGAATGCGTCCTTTAGCCTAACAGGAACCGGGAGGCAAGAATGAAAACAGCTATAAGCACACCCACAAAACCTTCCCCCCCAATAAGGCCTGCCGCCATCAGCCTGCCTTTCTCCGTGAATTTTCTCCGGTCAGCAAACAAACGGATTAACCCCCCAAGGAACAGGGGAAAAGAGAGCTCAACCGGAACGTAAACGCCTATCCCAAACGCAACAGGAAGGATTCCAAGGCGGAGAAAGGTTGTGATAAGGGTCAGGGTAAACCCAAGGACCGCGCCGACTGCAAGCATGGTTTCAAGCGTTTCCGCCCCCGCGATTTCGCCTATCGCAACCGCCTGAGGGGCAGGCAGCTCAATCCCACCGATTCCGTAAACCGTGTTAAGGGAAACAAGCACAAGGCCCAAAACAAGGGAGGCGGCAATTACTCCCGTGAACTGCGCAATTAACTGGTGGCGGGGATTTGTGCGGAGCAAAAAGCCTGCTTTCAGGTCCTGCATGAAGTCCCCCGCAATTCCCGCGGCAATGCAAACAACGGCTGCAAGGATTATCAGGAAAATTGCGTTGAATCCCAGGAAAATTTTAGCCGCGATAAGGACAATCATCGCAAAGATTTCCATCGGGTCAACGTTCATTTCACCGGTTACACGGGCGCCAACATAAGCCATCAGGAACGCGCCGAGTATTGCGATAACTGAAAGGGCAAGGTTCATTTCAGTTATTATTGTGAGGAGGGCGACAAGGACTATTACGGCCAGGCCAAAAAAACGGTTGAAGCCGGCCTTTTCTTTCCTGAAGCCACGGAACATTTTCGCGAAAGCCGGGATTCCCTTCAGCAAAAAGTATGCGATTGCCGCCCCTATAACAATTCCAATCCCCAATGGTTTGGTGAATTGCACCATTGCGAGGGCCTTTTCCCCAAAAATGCCTGCGGAAACAAGGTAAGGAATCAGGAGAAAATAGCTTGCGATTGCGCCCAAAAACCATGCGCCGGTAAAGCGCGGGCCAATAAGGTAGCCTCCCGCCAGAGAAACCAAGGAAATGCCTGCGCCAAAGGAAAAAAGCTTTGCGGCCTGCAGTTTTAGGAGGTCAATGTTCCAGAAATGGGGGATAAGCTCGAGGTAGTCACGGAGGAAGCTGAAAACCGCCCCGACCCCAAACATCGCCATTACGGTTTTTATTTTTTTCCCGCCTTCATCGCCTGCCATGATTATTGCCGCTGCGGCTGTTCCATCCGGGTAAGGGAGCTGTTCCCTTTCAATCATCTCTTTGCGCAAAGGAACGCTGAAAATTATTCCCGCAATTCCGCCAACCAAGGAAATAAACATTATTTCCGGCACTGAAATGTCAAATCCCAGCACCCAGATTGCAGGAATAGTGAAAATTATTCCCGCCGCAAGAAGTCCGCCCGCACTGGCGGCGGTTTGGGCGACATTTATTTCGTTGTTGTTAGTGTTCCGCAAAAGGGTAAGCAAAGCCATTGCAAGAATTGAGGTAGTTATGATGGGCCAGTAAACTCCCCCAATCTTCAGGCCCAAAAAAGCGGAATACATTGAAACGATTATGGAAAGCATTGCGCCGACAAAAAGCGCGCGGAAAGTAAGGGATGAAGGCATTTCAGGGAACTATGCGGAAAAGGTAATAAAAAGCTAAAGGTAAAAAAAAAAGTGTGGCAACATTTTTTTTTTAGATTGTCTTCAAAAGGTCGGATTTTGTTATTAAGCCCACAAGCCTTCCTTTTTCCTGCACAAGGAGGAGGGAATAATATGAAAGCATGTCCGCCATAACCTTTAGGGGGGTTTCCTTTGAGATTAAAGGAAAGGCTTCGCCCATTACTTTCCTGGTTTCTATGGCTTTAAGCAAAACATCCTCGGAAAGCTTTTGGCTCAAAATCCTGTCAGAAATGCTTCCCACACAAATCCCTGAGTCAATCACCGGAAGCTGGGAAATGTTTTTTCGGTTCATGAGCTGGACTGCTTTCCTTACTTTTTCATTGCTTGAAACCGAAAAAATTTTTTTGGCCATAATGTCTGCCGCCTTCACCGATTCCTTCTGATCAAGGGAGGAAAGGACGGAAAAGACTTCCTTCACCTTGCTGTAGGAAACATCCACCTTGCCTGACTCAAGCTTTGCGAGAAGGGACTGGGACAATCCCGACTGGCGGGCAAGCTGGGACTGGGTCAGGCCGAACTGCTTCCTTTTCTGGCGGATTTCCTTTGCTTCCGGAAACATAAGAAAAATGCGCGGGAAAAGGCTTTTATTCTTATTTGAATAATTCTTTCAAAAAATATTATTATTGCGCTGGATTGACTGAATTTATGGGTGAAGGGTTTTTTGAGGAAATTGAAAGAAGGGCCCTGGTGGTGGACGGGGCAATGGGCTCCCTTCTCCAGAGGATTGGGGTTAAAAAAGGGGTTTGCGCCGAGCAGCTGAACCTTTCCTCCCCAAACATCGTTAAGTCAATCCATCTCCAGTACGTTGAGCAGGGCGCGGACATTGTGACAACCAACACCTTCCGCGGGAACGGGCTCAGCCTCAGGGAATTCGGCCTGGAAAAGAGTGTTGGAAAAATAAACTCACGGGCGGTTGAAATCGCAAGGGAAGCCGCGGGGAAAGAAAGGTTTGTTTTCGGGGATGTGGGGCCGCTGGATGATTTCGTGGAGCCGTGGGGAAAAATAGGGTTTGAGGACGCGGTAAGCGCCTTCAGGGGGCAGATTAAGGCGCTGGGGAAGGCTGACGCAATACTGATTGAAACAATGGCTGACATTAAAATGGCGAAAGCCGCGGTTATCGGGGCAAAGGAGTCAACGCAAAAGCCGGTTGTTTGCTCAATGGCTTTTGATGGGGAAAGGACTTCAACAGGGACTGATGCTGTCGGGGCTGCAACAATTTTGGGGGGGCTGGGGGCAGAGGTTTTGGGCCTGAACTGCGGATGCCCCCCAAAAGAGCTTATGCCTGCGGCAAAAAAGCTTTCGGAGTCAACAAACCTTCCTTTATGGGTTTGCCCTAATGCGGGGGTTCCGGAATACAGGGGAAACGGTTTTTTGAAGGAATACTACGCAAACGAATTCACTTACTTCAGCCAAAAATTCCTTAAGCTTGGGTTTAATTTTATTGGAAGCTGCTGCGGCTCCACTCCACTTTACACCAGGACAATAAAGTCTGCCGTGGCGGGGCTTGTTCCGGTTAAAAGATCACACCCTATTTCTTTGAGGGCCAGCTCCCGGGCAAAAACCGTTTCCTTCACCAGGCCTGTTGCAATTGGGGAATGCATTAACCCTGCAAACAGGAAAAAACTGGCTTCAGAGATAAGGGAAAAGAAAACGGATTTCATTAAGGGGCTTGCCATAAAACAGCAGGCAGCGGGGGCGGAAGTTTTGGATGTGTGCGTAAGCGCAGCCCAAACCGGGGGGCTTTCCCTGGCGGAAGCTGTGGAGGCCGTGGAAAAGGTTTCAAGCCTTCCGGTTTCACTGGATGAAGTGGATGCGGAAGAATTGGAGAAGGCACTGAGAAACTGCGCGGGAAGGCCCATAATTAATTCAGTTAACGGGTCCAGGGAAAGCATGGAAAAAATTTTGCCCCTTGCGAAAAAATACGGAGCCGCGGTGGTGGGTCTTACGCTGGATGAAAAAGGGATACCGGAGACAGCGGAGGGGCGGAAAAAAATAGCCGAAAAAATAATTGAAAGGGCGGAAAGGGAAGGAATAAGGAAAGATGACCTGCTGATTGACTGCATTGTTTCAACCGCGGCCGCAGAAAAAGGAAAGGCAAAGGTGACGCTTGAGGCCGTGGAAAAGGTCAAAGAAATGGGGGCTAAAACAATTCTTGGAATAAGCAACATTTCACTCGGGCTTCCGGGAAGGAAAGAATTGAATGTAAGCTTTTTGTGCCAGGCTTTGGGGAAAGGGCTTGATGCCGCAATAATAAACCCGCTGGAGGAAAGCAATATCCAGGCTTTGCAGGGGTTTGAAGAATTTGAAACGCAGGATTTGGATGGCCTTGTCAAGCAGCTTACTTCAGTTGAAAAACGGGAGATTTCAAAAAGCCTTCCATTGGGGGAGCAACTCAAAGAGGCCGTTGTTTTCGGGCTGGAGGAAGGCATTCTTCCGATTGTGGAAAATGCACTGGAAAAGGAGGCCCCGCTTAAGGTCAACGGCTTCCTTGTGGAGGGAATGAAAGAAGTCGGGAAAAAGTTCGAAAAAAAGGAGTTTTTTCTCCCCAACGTTCTGCTTAGTGCGGGGACAATGAAAATCGCCTTCACCAAGGTAAAGGAAAAAATCGCGAAAGAAAGCGGCGAAAAGGGCTTCACCATCGTTTTCGCGACAGTGAAGCATGATGTGCACGATCTGGGAAAAAACATTGTGATTGCGTTGCTGGAAAGCTTTGGATACTGGGTGGTTGACCTTGGAAAAAACGTGGACGAAAAAAGGATTGCCGGGGAGGCAAAAAGGCATTCAGCGGACTTGGTTTGCTTGTCTGCATTAATGACGACAACAATGGAGGAAATGCGGGAAGTGAAAAAGGAACTGGCGGAACAAGGGGTGAAGGCGCCGCTGATGGTCGGGGGCGCGGTTGTGAACAGTGAATTCGCGGAAGAAATAGGGGCAATATACGGGAAAGACGCGCTGGAGGCGGTGAAAAAAGTAAAGGAATGCATTAACGCTGCGGGAGGAAAATAGAATGGTTCTTAGGGAAAAACTGGGAAAAGGAAAATTTGTTTTCACCTCGGAAATAGGGGTGCACAAGGGATCTGACTTAAGGGAAACAGTGGAGGAAGCCAAAAGGCTCTCTGAATTCTGCGACGCCGTGAATGTCCCGGACAATCCGAGGGCAGTGGGAAAGATTTCCCCAGGCGGCGTGTGCCATTTTCTGGAAAGCAAAGGAATAGAGACAATAATGCACCTCACCTGCAGGGACAGGAACTCCCTTGCCCTGCAGTCCGAGCTGCTTTCCGCGCACGCCCTCGGCGTAAGGAACGTGCTTGCCCTTACAGGGGATAAGGTGAAGGAAGGCGACAGCCCGTTTTCAAGGGAGGTTTTTGAACTGGATTCCCTGAAACTTGTGGAATTAATTGCCGGGCTGAATTCCGGAAAGGATTTCAACGGAAACGGGCTGGAAGGAAACACCGAATTTTTCATTGGAAGCGGAATGAATGCCGTTGCTGCAGCCAAGGACATTCACTCCGCGGTAAAAAAAATAGTTTCAGGGGCAGACTTTTTCCAGACACAAATTTTTTACGGGGCGGAGGAGTTTTTTGCATTAACCGGGGAATTCAAGCCCTTCAATGCAAAAATTCTTGCAGGAATAATGCCTTTAAAGTCCGCGAAAATGGCGAGGTTTTTGAATGAAAAGGTTCCCGGGGTGAACGTGCCGGAAGAAATAATCAAAAGGATGGGTTCCTCTGCAAACCCTGAAAAAGAGGGGATTGAAATCGCAGGGGAATTGATTGAAGAGATTAAGAAAAACTGCGCAGGAATCCATTTGATGCCTTTGGGAAATTCTGAAGCGGCAAAGGAACTGGTTTTTTAGGGAAAGGATTTGCAGAATTCTTCAAAAAGATTCATTCCTTCCTCCAAATCCCGCATTGACGAGGCATAGCTTATCCTCAAGAAGCCTTCTGCCCCAAAAGCAGGGCCGGGAACAGCCAAAACCTTTTTCTCTTCCACGAGTTTCCTGCAGAATTCCGCCGAATCAACGCTTAAGGCGGAAATGTCGGGAAAAGCGTAGAAGGCCCCTTTTGGCTCGGCGCATTTTATTCCCGGAATTCCGTTAAGTTTTTTTACCACAAATTTTCTTCTCTTTGCGAATTCTTTCACCATTTTTTTCACCGAATCCTGCGGGCCTGTTAGCGCCTCCAAAGCCGCAACCTGCGCAACCGCGCACGGGCAGGAAGTGGTTTGGCCCTGAATATTGGAAAGCGCCTTTGCTATCTCCTGGCTTGCCCCAATATATCCCACCCGGTAGCCGGTCATTGCGTAAGTTTTTGAAACCGCGTTAACCGTGATTGTGAGTTCACGGGTTTCTTTTCCGAGGGACGCGATGCTGCAGTGCTCAAAACCGTCAAAAACCATTTTCTCGTAAACCTCATCTGAAATAATTAAATAATTTTTTTCCGCCGCGTCCTCCGCAATTTTCCCGAGCTCTTCCTTTGAATAAACCATTCCTGTCGGGTTGGAAGGGGAGTTAAGCAGCAGGGCCTTGGTTTTATCAGAGGTTTTTGATGCAATTTCATTCGGGGAGGGCTTAATGCTTTCCCCGCGGACCAACACAGGCTTTGCGGAAACAAGCTTAACCATTTCCCCGTAACTCACCCAGTAAGGCACAGGAATTGCGACTTCTTCACCCGGATTGCACAATGCAGTGAGTGTGTTGAAAATTGAGTGCTTTGCGCCGTTGGAAACAACGATTTCTTCCGGCGCGTAATCCAAACCATTTTCTTTCCTGAATTTTTCCGAAACCGCTTTCCTTAACCCGGGCATTCCAGCGCAGGCTGTGTAACGGGAAAAATTTTCTTTCACTGCGCGAATTGCGGCTTTTTTTATGTTTTCAGGAGTGTTAAAGTCTGGCTCTCCTGCTGAAAAGTTGTAGACCTTCTCGCCCCTTGCCTTAAGCTCTTTAGCCATCGCGTTTATCGAGAGGGTTGCGGAAGGCGCAATATTTCTGGCTTTATCTGAAAGCATAAAAAAATAGGAAAAAGAAAAGGGTTAAAATTGGTTGCCTTTCAGGGATAAAAGCCCGCATCAGGGGAACATGACTATTTTTCCGCATTCCCCTGAGGCCATCAACTCAAAGCCTTTCTCGAACTCCTCAAGCTTTATTTTGTGGGTGATAATGGGGTCAACATTCACTTTTCCTGACTTCAGGAGCTCGGCTGTCTTCTCCCATGAACCCCAGATTTTTCTTCCGTTTATTCCGCGGATTGTGGCATACTTGAAAACCACGTCATTGGACACGTCTATTTTCACGGGCCCGGGAAAAACCCCTAAAATTGATGCCCTTCCGCCGTCCCTCAAAAGCCTTAAGCCCTGGGTTAAGGCTTTCGCTTTTCCGCTCATTTCCAGCAAAACATCAACGCCTTTTCCGCGGGTTTCACTTAAAATTGCCTTGCTTGTTGGTTTTTCCTTAAGGGGGTCAAAGACAAAGTCAGCGCCGGCCTTTTCCGCGAGTTTTTGCCTGTATTCAACCGGCTCTTTAACAAAAATTTTTGATGCACCTTCAGCCCGGCATATTGCGATTGCAAAAAGGCCTATTGCCCCTGCCCCGGTTATAAGAACGTTTTTTCCTTTTATTTCCCCCGAAAAAACCGTGTGCACCGCGTTTCCAAACGGCTCCTGGATTGAGGCAATCTCCGGCGCAAGGCTTTTGTCGTTTTTCCACGCATTTTGCTTTGGTATAACAACATAATCCGCAAAGCCGCCGTCAATGTCCACGCCCAAAATCTTCCTTTTTTCGCAGATGTGCGCGTTTCCTGTCCTGCACTGAAAGCATTTCCCGCAGTAAATGTGGGTTTCCGCGGAAATGAAGTCCCCTATCTCAAGGTTTTCAACCTTTTCCCCTTTTTCCACAACGTCCCCGCACAATTCGTGGCCGAAAATCATGGGCGGCTTTATCCTTGATTCCGCCCATTTATTCCACTGGAATATGTGGTCGTCTGTTCCGCAGATGGATGTGGCCTTGACTTTAACCAAAACATCGTTTGGCCCTGCCGCGGGTTTTTCAGCTTCGGAAAGTTCCGCCCCTGGGGCGGGCTTTTTTTTCATTAATGCCTTCATTTTAACCGCAAAAAAATGAGTGTGAAAACAAAAACCGCTTAAATTTTGGACTGACTTCTTTATTTAAACATTTTCCCCGCCAATGTTTTAAAAGGTGATGAGATGGGAAAACTGGATTACATGGCTGGGGCTGTGCAGGAATTACGGGAAAAAGGGCTTGACTGGAGGCATTACACCCTTGAAACGGCTTCTGTGCCCCATTGCAGGGTGAACGGAAAGGATGTGCTGATGCTGTGCTCAAACAATTACTTGGGTTTGGCGAACAACCCTAAACTAAAGGAAGCCGCAATAAGGGCGGTCGAGAAATACGGTGCGGGCTCGGGGTCTGTGCCGGCGATTGCGGGCTCAATGGACGTTCATCTGGAACTGGAAAAAAGGCTTGCGAAATTCAAGGGAACCGAATCCGCGCTTGCCACACAGACAGGCTTTGCGGCAAACGCCGGGCTGATTCCACAGCTCGCGGTTAAAGGCGACCTGATTATTTCCGATGAATTGAACCACGGAAGCATTATTGACGGGGTACGGCTTTCAAAGGCGGAAAAGGCAATATACAAGCACCTGGATATGGGGGATTTGGAAAGGGTTCTAAAGGAGGCGTCCGGGAAAGGCTATGAAAAAATAATTATTGCAACCGACGGTGTTTTCAGCATGGACGGGGACATGGCGCCGCTGAAGGAAATCCACGGGCTTGCGGAGGAATCCAACGCAATTACGTTTGTTGATGACGCGCACGGAGACGGGGTGATGGGCGAAAGGGGAGAGGGAACAATCCACCACTTTGGGCTTCAGGGAAAAATTGATGCGGATATAGGGACTTTTTCAAAGGCTTTCGGGGTTTTTGGGGGATACGTTGCGGGAAGAAAGGCGCTGACGGACTTTGCTTTGAACAAGTCCCGCACCTGGCTGCTTTCAGCCTCGCATCCGCCAAGCATTCCTGCCGCATGCATTGCCTCAATTGACATTCTGGAAAACGAGCCGCAGCATTTGAAAAATTTGTGGGACAACACAAAGTACTTCAAGAAAAGCCTGAAGGATTTGGGCTTTGACACCGGAATCAGTGAAACCCCGATTACCCCCGTAATTGTGGGGGAAAGCACTATCGCACAAAAGCTGAGTGAAAGGCTGTTTGAGGACGGCGTTTTTGCTTTGCCGATTGTTTACCCGATGGTTGCAAAGGAAAAGGCCCGCATCCGCACAATGATGAACGCCGCTTTAAGCAAAGAGGATTTGGATTTCGCGGTTGGAAAATTCGAAAAGCTCGGAAAAGAGCTGAAAATCATTTAATTTTTTTCAACCGGTTTTTCTTTTTTTTGCGTCATCATTTTCCACGGGTTTTTCTGCTTCCTTTGCCTTTTCTTTTTTAACGGGTTTTGCCCGGGGCTTGCGCTTCATAATTTTTGGAAGGAAAAGTGAAACCGCAACAAGGATTATTCCTGCGGCCAAAGCGATGAATGAGTAAAAGGAAACCAAGGAAAGCATTTCCGCAAGCATTCCCTCAAAAAAGGAAGCCATCGCATCCGCAAGCAAGAAAGAGGCGCCCGGGGAAATTTTTTCAGTTGCATTCATGAAAACCATCCCGGCTGCCTGGGAGGAAAGAAGTCCGGCAAGGCCTGCTGCAAGCGGCGCCAGGCCAAGCCAAAAAAAGGCCAAATTAAGGGGTGCCCTGTTAAGGAAAAAAAGGAGTGCGATTGAAGCAATCAAAAGAACGGAGAACAGTATTACCGCCTGATTAAGCATTGAGACCGCCTGCCGGAGTTCAGAGAAAATTTCGGCCTCTGGACCAAGTTTTTCCCTCAAGTCAATTGAATCCGGAACCATTGAATCAATGTCAAACTGGGTTAAAAGCACTGAATAAAGCGAGTCTACAAACTGGTTTCTTTCCGTTTCATCACCAGGAACGCAGGTGAATGTGGATTCCATTGAAATGCCTGGAATCTCGCCTTCCTTGCATCTCGGCGCTTTCTCTGCTTCCTCTTCCAGGCAGGTTTTCAGCAGTCCGGGAACTTTTTCCTTTATTTGGATTAAGGAAACAGTGAGTTCAGGCTCTTCCTTTTCCCCTTTCACATAACCCAAAATATTGGATGCAAGCTCTTTTGCTTTGGCTTTGGCAAAATCCCGGGTAAAGAGCGAGGAAAAGATTTCCTCTTTCCTGTTTTCCGGCAATCCCGCAAAAGAAAGGCTTCCGCTCAATTCACCAAATAATTTCGAGCTTATGGCGGGGTCATCAGGAACTGCGGCGTATTTTTCCTCATCCAGAAAGACCGCGGGAAAGCTTGCGCCGTAAACAACAACAAGGAAAGAGATAATGAAAAGAATGACGACAAAAATTGAAAGGATTTTTTTTCCTGCACGCATATTGAAACCTATTTCTGCTTTGACAAGTATTCAAAGGCGGAGAGCGCTGCCTTGCATCCTTCTCCGGCCGCTACAATGGTCTGCTTAAAGGGAACGCCTGTGACATCGCCTGCGGCAAACAGCCCGGGAATGTTTGTCTCCATTTTTTCGTCCACGATTATTTCATTCCACTTGTTTTTTTTCACTCCCCCCGCAAAATCAACGGAAGGAAGCCAGCCGATTTCAACAAAAACCCCTTGCACGGCAAGGGAACGCTTTTTTCCGTCCTGCTCGAATTCAATTCCCTCCACAAAATTTGAGCCCAGAATTTTGGTGGTTTTTGCGTTGGCGTAAAGCTCCACCTTCTTGTTCCCCAAAACCTTTTCCATGATTATTTTTTCCCCGCGTATTTCCGGGTTTATTGTCAGCAAAAAAATTTTTTCCGCATAGTTTGAGAGCTGAAGCGCGGAATCCAACGCGGAATCCCCTCCGCCCACCACTACAACGGTTTTTCCCGCAAAAACGGGCGCATCGCAGGTTGCGCAATAGGTTACGCCCTTTTTTTCAAGCTCTTTTTCCCCGGGAACATTCAGCCTTCGCGGGTTTTTTCCGGAGGCAATTATAACCGCCCTGGAGGAGAATTCGCCCGGGGGGGAGGTTATCTTGAATTCCTGCCCTTTCTTTTTGATTGATGAAACCTTTTCCCCTTCCTTCAGCTCAACGCCGTATTCAAGCATGTGTTCCCTCATTTTCCGGGCAAGCCCTACTCCTGAAATGGACTTTATTCCCGGGTAGTTTTGGGTTTCTCCGCTTAAGGCTGCCTGCCCCCCAACGTCCCTGCTTAAAACCAGGGTTTTCAGCTTTCGCCTTCCCGAGTATATTCCAGCGGTTAACCCCGCGGGGCCTGCGCCAATTATTATAATGTCAAACATTTGGAACCCTTCCCGCCATTAAACGACAATTTAAAGTCCTTCACTTGGAACCCTT
>CAYTYC010000003.1:39685-71422 GCA_964442255.1 uncultured archaeon
CCCTTCCCGCCATTAAACGACAATTTAAAGTCCTTCACTTGGAACCCTTCCCGCCATTAAACGACAATTTAAAGTCCTTCACTTGGAACCCTTCCCGCCGTTATTTGGAGCCTTTGAGTGCTTCCATTATTTTTTCCTTGTCAAAGCCGACAATTATTGTCCCGTTCACGTCAATTACTGGAACCCCCATTTGCCCGCTTTTCTGGACCATTTCCTTTCCTGCTTCCTGGTCCTTTGCCACGTCAATGTCCTCAAATTCAACCTTATTTTCCTTGAGGAAATCCTTTGCCATATGGCAATACGGGCAGGCAGGAGTTGAATAAACCTTTACAGCCATCATTACACCTCCGTATGCAAGGATTAAAAGGGGTAAAAAATAAGAATTAAACCCTTTAAAATACGGTAAACTTTTTGGGCAGGGAAGCGGGTTTTTTAAAGGTAAAAGCCCAAAAGAATATAAGCATGGACACTGAAAAAAGGCTGGAGCTGGCGAAAAAGAATGCGGCAGAGCTTGTGACAGAAGAAGAGGTAAGGGGAATTCTTGAGGAAAAACGGGTTCCTGTCACTTACTGCGGATACGAGCCCAGCGGAGAATTCCATTTGGGGCACATGGTAACCGGAAACAAGCTCATTGACCTGGAGAAGGCCGGATTCAATGTAAAAGTGCTGCTAGCGGACTGGCATGCATGGCTTAACAGGAAAGGGGACTGGGAATTCATTCACGGAACAGCAAAGGAATGGGAAAAGCAGTTCAAGGCATTCGGGCTGAAGGACGCGGAATATGTTTTGGGTTCAAGCTTCCAGAAAAAAGCGGAATACATGGAGGATTTGCTTAAGCTTTCGCATTCCAGCACAATCAACAGGGCGTTGAGGTCAATGCAGGAGATTGCAAGGGAAATTGAAACCGCAAGGGTTTCCCAGATCCTTTACCCCCTGATGCAAATAACAGACATAAAGCATTTGAAAGTGGATTTGACTGAAGCGGGAATGGAGCAAAGAAAGATTCACATGCTTGGAAGGGAAATAATGCAGGAAATAGGGTGCAAAAAACCTTCCTTCGTGCACACTCCCCTGCTTTCTTCCTTAAGCGGAGGAAAAGGAAAAATGTCCTCCTCGCTGCCTGATTCGGTTGTCAGCTCAAAGGATTCCGAAAAGGAAGTGGAAAAAAAAGTCGGAAAAGCGTTTTGCCCGGAAAAGCGGGCTGAAGGAAATCCTGTTCTGGAGATAGCAAAACTCGTGGTTTTTCCCAAAACAAAGGAAATTGAGGTAAAAAGGGACAAAAAATTCGGGGGAAACATTTCCTTCCTTTCTTTTCCGGAACTGGAAAATGAATTCAGGAAAGGCTCGCTTCACCCAATGGATTTGAAGAAAGCCATCGCAGGGCATTTGAATGAAATCCTGCAGCCTTTAAGGAAGGCGCGCAGGTAAGGCTATTTTAATCTTTCTGGAGTAAATGGTATTAAAATGGGAAAAATCAAGGTTGGAATAATGGGGGTTGGAAACTGCGCAAGCAGTTTGGTGCAGGGATTAGAGTACTATAAAGATGCAAAGGGCACGGATTTTATTCCTGGCTTAATGCACACGGAATTGGGGGGCCACAAAATAGGTGAGGCAGAGGTTGTGGCCGCATTTGACATTGATGAGAGAAAAGTTGGAAAAGACGTAAGTGAAGCAGTTTTTGCCCCCCCAAACTGCACAACAAAGTTTTCCGGGGTTCCAAAAAAAGGCGTGGAAGTGAAGATGGCGCCCGTAATGGACGGATTCAACCCGGAGTTAATGGAAAAGTATCCTGAGAACCGGCGGTTTGTTGTCTCAAAGGAAACGCCAGTGGATGTTGCAAAGGAATTGCAGGAAAAAGGAGTGGAGGTGCTGGTGAACTATGTTCCGGTGGGCTCGGAAAAGGCGGCAAAGTTTTACGCTGAAGAAGCGTTAAAAGCCGGGTGCGCGTTCATCAACTGCATGCCTGTTTTCATTGCCTCCGACAATAAATGGAGGAAAAGGTTTGAGGAAAAAAGGATTCCCGTATTGGGGGACGACATTAAGTCACAGGTCGGCGCGACAATAGTGCACCGCACGCTGGCAAGGCTGTTTGCGGACCGCGGCACGAAACTGAACCACACTTACCAGTTGAATGTGGGGGGAAACACGGATTTTTTGAATATGCTGGACATTGAAAGGCTTAAATCAAAAAAGAAAAGCAAGACAGAATCAGTGCAAAGCCAGCTCCCTGAAAAAATGGAGGACGAAGACATTCACATTGGTCCGAGTGATTATGTTCCGTGGCTGAAGGACAACAAGCTGTGCTTCATCAGAATGGAGGCAAAAAATTTTGGCGGAGTTCCGTTCAACATTGAGCTGAGGCTGAGCGTGGAAGACAGCCCGAATTCCGCGGGGGTCGTGATTGACGCGATAAGGTGCGCAAAGCTTGCCTTGGAAAGAAGGCAGGGCGGCGCAATAATCGGCCCAAGCTCTTACTTCTTCAAGCACCCCCCTGAACAGTTCCCTGACAGCAGGGCCCGCGAGTTAGTGGAAGAATTCATTAAAGGAAAATGAATTTTTCCGGAAATGTTACCTTTAAAAACCGCTTTGGACACAATTTTTTTGTGGGCTAGGCCGGGGAGTCAGCGGTTCCCTGTAACCGGAAATCCGCTTCATGCCGGGGCTGAAGCTTCAGGGGCAGGCGCAGATGCCAGGGCAAATCCCTGTCCGGGCAATGAACCCCTGTCCTCTAAGATTAACTGGTATAGTGAACCCCGCCAGGTCCGGAAGGAAGCAACGGTGGCTTTAGCAGTTAATGCTTTTGAGGGTTACGGGGGCAAGCGAGGCCGGGGACTGTTTGCCCGAACATTTGCGTTTCACTTTGAAGCGTGCCCGCGCTTTTGTTCAGGGGGATTAAATGGAAAAAACCATGGAAATAGAGTTAGAGGAAGGCGAGGAAATAAAAGCGTCCATAAGAAAGGCTATGCACGAAAACAAGGTCAAAAAATGCGGGATAAAGAAAATGGATGGAATAATAAGGAAAGGGGCGGTCAGGGAAGAAGGGTCTGGTGAAGAAAAGGAATTCAATGAAGCAGAGGCAATAAGCGCAACCGGAATTTTAAGCCTGACTGAAGGCGGACTGATAGGGGAAATCAGGGTAGGCGCAAAGAAAGGGTTTTCGTTTTACAGCGGAACATTGACCAAGGGAATTGCCGCGCAAGGCTTTAAGGTGGAAGCCGCTTTTTCGGCGTGAAATTTCTTCTTTGGATTTTGGTGTGCCGTGTAGTTTAAGGCTTTTTCTTTCCTTTGGGAAGGTTCAGGCTTCCGGCTCCCTCGTAAAGGACTATCGCGGATTTGATGAACGAAATCGCCGCAAAAAATGCGAACACAAAGCCTATGGGCAAAAGGAATTCAATCCACTTGCTTCCAAAAAGAAAGGAAAGCGCAAAGGTGTGAACTATCACATAGCACACGAAAAAAAAGTTTCCGGCAACAATCCATTGGAAAAGGTAGCGGGAGGGGGCGTCAGGCATTCTTTTTCTTGCCGCAGCAAACCACATCAGCGCAAAAAAGGCTATCAGGCCTGCAACCAGCCCCAGGGAAAGGTTAAATAAATCCGTTCCAGGCATGTTAAGTCTCAATTAAATAAGGCGCAGGGTGTATAAAAATCTTTCTCTGGTTCAAAGGGAAGAAGAAAGCTCTTCAATCCGCTTTTCAGGTGAAGAATCCTTAACAATTCCGGAGGCAACAAAAACCCCTTTGGCGCCCAATTCAAGAGATTTTTTCACATCCCGGGAGTTTTTTATCCCCGCGCCCACAATCAGGGGAATTCCTTTTTCAGAAAGGGCTTTGGCGCAACCGGAAATTATTTCCGGGCTGGAGGAAGAAACGCTCACATCCCCGCCGATTAGTTCCGCGGGCTCAAATGCGATGAAAGACGGCGCGAATTCGGCTAATTCTTTTGCGCGCTCAAGGGACTCCGCGCAAAGCATTGTTTTCAGCCCAATTGAGGAGGCGCGTTCAACGGCTTTTTGGATGAATGAATTGCCGCGCCTGTTTTCCGCGTGATTTAAGGCTGTTCCGGATGCGCCCGCCTCTTTCACTGCCTCCGGAAGAATGCTTCCCGTGAATGCCCCGCATTCCACGGGGTCAATGTGCTGGGAAAAGATTTTCAGGGAAACCGCCTTGGAGAGAAGGCGGATGTCAGTGGGCTGAACAACCAAAACAATTTCTTTCCCTGTTTTGTTTGCAGCGGCTTCAGCTTTTTTCGCCAACTCCAGCGCGTTTTTTCCGGTTCCCTCCGCATATGTTTTGAAGTTGATGAACAGCCTGTTCATTTTTTTTCCCTTCATTTCAGGATTTTCTCAAGGGAACTGCTTAAGCCAAAGACCTTTTCCGCCTCTTCGCTTAACGCATAAAGCGAATCCTTTTTTCCCTTGAGTTCGGAAACACTTTTTGCTCGCTGGGTTGCGCAAATCATGCGCATTTCCTCGGCCATTGCCTCGCAGTATTTTTCCACCCCTTGCTTCTTGTCCGTGTTTGCGGCTATCAGGAAAGGCCTGGACATTGCGCTTCCGGATGCGCCGAGAAGCATTGCCTTGCAGACGTCAATCCCTGAAGTGTAGCCGCCGGCAAGAAGGATGTCAAATGAAACCTTTTTATTTAAGGCAGAGAAAACCGCGCCAGAAGGAAGGCCTATTTCATTCATCACCAGCCACGGACTCATTCCAGTCCCTCCGCCAAACCCGTCAATAGTAAGGCAGCGAATGTCGGCTTTTTCCTCTTTTTTTAGTTTTTCAATCCATTCAATCAGGGAAAGAAGGCCGCGGCCGAAGCCTGTTTTTATCCAAAAAGGAAGCCCAAAAGAAGAGTATTTTTCAATTAACTGCCTTAATTCCCCAAAAAAAAGGCTTCCGGGAGCGGAATGGCGCTGGAATTTTCCGCCAGGCATTTTCACCACATGGTAACCGAGTTTCCTGAACCTTTCGGCATCAGCCTCTGAATCAAATTTTATTTCCCCCCCCAGCCCTTGTTTTGCCCCCTGCCCTATTTTAAGCTCAATTCCCATTGCGCCGTAGGAAACGGCTTTCTCAAAAATTTCCTGCCTCTGGTCTTCAACATTTCCCTGCACCACAATTGCGCCGTGCTTTCCGTCAAAGGAGTCAATAAATGGCCTGATTCTTTCCTTCAGGCCTTTTTCCCCGTGTGTTGCAAGCACGTTTTCCCCGATGCTTACCCCAATCCCTGCCCTGGCCGCGCCTTCCGCAAGGGCCTTTCCCCTTGAATGCGCGACAATGGTTGAACCCATTCCCGCGATTGAAACCGGCACCCTGAAATCAAATCCGCCTATTTTGGTTGAAGTGTCAACCTCGTGGAAAAAAATCCCTTGCCCTTTAAGCCGGGGAATTATCTGCAGGTCTTCAAGATTGGGGCACACTTTTTCCGCGCCAAACTGGGCCGTGCCAAAGGGCTCCGGAAAAATGGTTTTGCCTTCCTTCGCCTTTTTGCCTATTTCGCAAATCCCGCACATTATGCATGTTGAACATATTCCGCTTTGGGTTGCATGATCAGGAAATGCAAGCCTTGTGCGGGAGCAAATGTCCTCATTTGAATGCCTTCTGAAGCCCATTGTGCTGTGGGAACGGTACTTTTCTTCAGCCATATAACGGAATAACAGCGTTAAAAATAAAAAGGAAAAACAAACAGCCCTGTTTTCGGAAAAAAGGGAAAATAAAAAAACTTTGCGTCAGGAATATTTGGGAAAATGCTTTACAAGAAAGCGGATTTCAGGCAGCTGCTGGGGCAGTTCAGGCTGGCAAATCCCGGGGCGGAGGAAAAGGAGTTGGTTAAGGCGGAGAAGATGATAAGGAAAAGCCTTATGGAAAGGGAAAGGCGGGACGGAGAAACCGCTTACCAGCATTCCCTGAACACCGCATCGCTTGCCGCCCAAATAGGGTTTGACCCTGAAACAATACTTTCTGCACTGCTTCACAACGCCCTGGACCACGGGGAAATTGAAGGCCGGGAAATCGCCTCAAAATTCAGCCCGGAAATAGCTGCGCTGGTTGAAGAGGTGACAAAAACCAACCAAATTATTTCAAGGAACCGGGAAAATGTTTCCCCGGGAACGTTAAGCAAGGTTGTTTTAAGCGCGTCCAGGGACATCCGCGCATTGCTTATTCTCCTGTGCGACAAGGTGGAAAACATGCGGTCGCTTGAGGGGCTTTCCGGGGAAGAACAAGTGAAAAAGGCTTCGCTTGTGTTAAGCCTTTTTGTCCCCATAAGCCACAAGCTGGGGCTAAATGAAATAAAGTGGGAGCTCCAGGATTTGGCGATGAAGGTTTTGAATCCTGAAGCATACTTTGAGTTAAAGGAAATGCTCGGGAAAAAAAGGGAGGACCGGGAAAAATGGCTTGCGGAGCTGATAAACGAAATCAGGGGAATGCTGGAGAAAAAAAAAATCAAGGCAACAATTTACGGGAGAATAAAAAATTTTTACGGAACCCACCAAAAGATGCTGAAAAAAAACAAGCCCATTGAAGAGATAAATGACTTGACTGCAGTGAGAATAATCTGCGACACGGAAAAAGACTGCTACTCTGTTCTGGGGGCCCTAAACCAGCACTACACTCCTTTAAAGGGCGGGTTTGACGACTATATCGTCCGCCCAAAACCCAACGGCTACCGCTCAATCCACTCAGACTTCCGGAAAAAAAACGGGGACGTGTTTGAGGCGCAGATAAGGACCTGGAAAATGCATGCCGAAGCGGAAGGGGGCGCTGCCGCGCACTGGGCATACAAGGAATACGAAAAGGACAAGGACTTCGACAAAAAGCTCAGCTGGGCGAAACAGCTGGTCGAATGGGGGAGAAGCTCATTGGAATCAAAGGAATTCCTGAATTCAATCAAACTTGATTTCGGCAGGAAAAAAATCTTTGTTTTCACCCCAAAGGGAGAGGTTGTGGAGCTTGAGGAATTTTCCACTCCCGTGGATTTTGCTTACTCAATACACAGCGAAATCGGCAACAGGGCACTGAAAGCGAAAGTGAACGGAATGCTTGTTTCCCTGGACGCCGTGCTGAAAGACGGCGACACCGTTGAAATAATTACATCACAAAAGCAGTCTCCCAGGCGGAGCTGGCTGCATTTCGTGAAAACAAGCAAGGCAAGGCAAAAGATAAAGTCAAGCCTTGAATTCAGGGGAATAAAAAGAAAAATAAAGGAAAAACTGCCCTCCACGAAAAGGCAGATAAAAAAAAGGAGGCAGGAATCCATTAAGCTAAGCAAGTGCTGCAACCCTGTCCCGGGGGACGAAATAATCGCATATCACACGACAAAAAGAAAAATAACAGTGCACAAGAAGGGCTGCCAGAACGTGAAAAAAATCGCCATTAAAAACAGGTTTTTTGAGCTTGACTGGGGGATAGTCGGCAAAAAGGATTTCAGGGTAGCGGTAAAAGTCAAAGCCCGGGACAGGCCCAGCCTTCTCACCGATTTGCTGAAAGCCATTTCCAAGGGAAACGCCGGGCTTGTTTCCACGAACGCGAAAGTTGAAAACAATGTTGCGATGTGCGAATTTCTTGTGGAAATAAAGGACCAGCTGCAGCTTGAGTTGCTGCTGAAAAGCCTGGGAAAGGTAAAAGGCACAATGGAAGTCAAAAAAGCGTAAAAACCCGTTTGCTAACTGTCCTTTATAAAAGGGCCAACGACCGCTGTTTTAGGGCGTGATATGGCTCTTTTCCGGTTGTTTCCCTGTGGCAAGTAAAAACAAAAGGTTTAAATCCTTGAACTGCGATTTATTGTGGGGAAAAATAAAATGGACAGGGTTAAGACAGGGATAGCCGGTTTGGACAACCTGATGGAAGGCGGTTTCCCTAAGGGAAGGACTATTTTGGTCAGCGGAGCCTGCGGGACAGGCAAAACCATTTTTTCAATGCAGTACGTCTACAACGGCGCGGTAAAATACAATGAGCCCGGGGTTTACGTTACTTTGGATGAACGGCCTGACCTCATAAGGCAGGATGTAATGAACTTTGGCTGGGACGTCAAAAAGCTTGAGGCAAAAAATCAGGTGAACATCATTGACGGAAGCGTTGCAAGGCTCGGCTTTCCCTCCGAAGAAGAATTTGCCATGCCTGTTACAGGATTTGACTTGGACAAGCTCCTTTTGGAGGTAATGCGGGTCTCCAAAAGAATTGGGGCAAAACGGGTTGTGATTGACTCAATTCCCGCGCTTGGGTTCAACTTTGAGGACGAAAACGAGGTCAGGAAAGCGGTGCTGAAGCTCAGCTATATGCTAATGAAAAGCGGGGTTACCGCGGTCCTCACCTCCGAGATGAGGGAAGAAGAAAACCGTTTTGGAAAATATGATGTGGAGGAATACATCGTGGACGGGGTTATTGTCCTGCATTACAGCGGAGTCGGGGGAGGGGGAACGAACAGGACAATGCACATCAGGAAAATGCGCGCAACAAAGCATTCCGAAGACTTGCATCCCATTTCAATCGGAAAAGGCGGAATGACCATACATAAGCTGGATGAAGTGTACACAGAAGAATAAGTTCACCTGATTTTTTTGAGTATTTCTGCTGCCTTTTCCTTTCCCAACGCAAAAATAAGCGGCCCCGCTTTCGGGCCAAATGACTTTCCGGTTAAAGCAGTGTACAGGGCCTCATAAAATTTTTTGGGGGGCAAAGACTTTTTCTTTGCAATCCCCATGAAAGATTTCTGCAGTTCTTCAGGGCTTTCCGCTGATTCAATTACCTTTGCAGATTCCCTTAAGGCGTCCTTGAGTTCCATGGGCCAGTCTTTTGCTTCATGGGCTTCCCTCTCCTTCAGGCTGAACCGCGCCTCCTCCGGCGCAAACCCCTTCACCCAATTCCTTGCAAGGGAAACCCTTTCCCTCAAAAGTTCAAGCTGTTCCCCGGATTCCTTTCCCGTGAGAAAGCCGGCGTCAAGCATTCTCTGCATTGCGTTCTCATCGGAGCCGGAAAGCTGGACGACCATTGCGGCAGTTGAATAGTCAACAGGAACCGGAAGCAACGGCCGTTTTGTGCGGGAGAAGTCGGTAAGCTTTCCTGAATGGGAGGATTTTTTTTCCACGGCCTCCGCCAGGGCTCTGTCAAGCTCAAGCTCCATTCCCGGCACATCATTCCAGGAAAAGCTTCTTGCCCGGTTTATGCGCTTCATGAAAAGCATTTTAAGGGTCTCAGGCCTTGAAACGGAAAGCCATTGCTGTGGGTAGACAACATTACCCAATGATGCGCTCATTTTGACCCCGTCAACCATGAGGTGCTCGTAAAAAATCGGTTCAGGGGAGGGAAAGGAAAGGATTTTTTCGCATATCCCGGCATTAACCCAAAAAGCCGAGTTTTTGGCTTCGTATTCTTTTCCCGCGCCCTCGCTGCACACCCCCCATTTTTTCCACTGCGCAGCCCACTCGCTTTTCCACACAAGCTTTCCGTCTGGATTTGAAAGCGATGACTTTCCTTCGTGCCCGCAGCCCTTTGCCGTGAATTTCTCAAAGGAGTAATCCCTGCACGA
Source organism: uncultured archaeon (assembly GCA_964442255.1). Classification (GTDB taxonomy): domain Archaea; phylum Iainarchaeota; class Iainarchaeia; order Iainarchaeales; family 1-14-0-10-31-34; genus CAYTYC01. The sequence continues at coordinate 49,208 of CAYTYC010000003.1, forward strand.
ATAATGAATGGTTTTTCCGTCAACCTCCTCAACCACTGTTGTCTGCATGTTTCCGCAGGAATCGCAGATAGGCTTCCAGGGGCTCCAGTTTTCCCCCATCCTTGCCCCGGTTGTTTCCTCAATTATTTTCTTTACCTTCCCCGTGTTTTCAATTATTTCTTTTATCAGGGAATTGAAAGAGCCTTTCCGGTATTCTTCCCTCATTGAAAATTTTTTAGGAAAAAACTCAAGGAATTTTTCAGCCGAAGAAAAAAAGCCGTCAAGGAAATGCTCGGCATAGCTTTTGTGGCACCCTTCGGGGTCGGGGACATCCGATACCGGGAACCCAATGAATTGCGAGAATTTTTTCGGCACTCCTTTAGGGATTTTCCTTAAGGGATCCATGTCTTCGGTTACGTAAATGAATTCTGCGGGAAATCCTTTTTCTTTGAGCGCACGGTAAACAGCCTCACCCCGGAGAATGTCGCTCAGCCTGCCAATGTGCAGGACCCCGGAAAGCGAAGAACTTGATTTCACTGACCAGCTTTTTTGTTCCGGAATTTTTTTTTTGAGGAAACGGAATCTTTTTCTTGAGCGCACATTTCCGGCAATTTTTTGCGCCCAAAAGGAGTTTTTTTCACCCATTTAAGCCCCTACTCGTATTCAATTGTCGCGGGGGGCTTTTGGGAGATGTCGTACAAAACCCTGTTAACCCCCCTGACCTCGTTTATTATCCTGCTTGAAACCCTTTCAAGGAATCCGTGGGGAAGCTTTGCCCAATCCGCTGTCATCGCGTCCCTGGAGGTTACTGCGCGAAGGGAAACAATGTATTCGTATGTCCTGGAGTCGCCCATTACCCCCACGCTTTTTGCGGGGAGGAGCGCGGCAAGCGCCTGCCAAACGCAGTCATAGTAAGCGGATTTTTCAAGCTCCTCAATGAATATGGAGTCCGCTTCCCTTAAAATCTCAATTTTTTTCCTGTCCACCGGGCCCAAAACCCTCACCCCCAAGCCCGGGCCAGGGAAAGGGTGGCGGGAAAGGGCTTTACGCGGAAGACCGAGAAGTTTTCCTATTTCCCTTACCTCGTCCTTGTAGAAGTCTTTCAGGGGCTCAACCAGCTCAAAGCGCATTCCCTTTGGAAGGACAACGTTGTGGTGGGATTTAATGCGGGAAGCCTTTGGGTTTGGGGACGCCGACTCAATCCTGTCCGGATAAATTGTGCCCTGCCCGAGGAGAGGGATTTTTTCCCCTGCTTTTTCAAGTTGTTTTGCCTTGGACTCAAATTCCTCAATAAAAGTGCGGCCGATTATTTTTCTCTTTTTTTCGGGGTCGAAAACCCTCTTCAGCCTGCGGAGGAAATTCTTTTCCGCATCAACCACATAAAGCCTGAAGCCAAGTTTTTTGTACAATGCTTTTATGTAAATGGCCTCGTTTTTTCTCATCAGGCCGTTGTCCACGAAAACGCAGAACAACTTTTTGGGCCTGGCTTTCTTGAGCATGGCCGCGGCAACAAGCGAATCAACCCCGCCTGAAACCCCGAGCAAAACTTTTTTGCCTTTGACTTCCTCGCTTAATTTGGACTGGAGGATGGAAAATTGTTCCCTGAGGCGCCAGTTTTTTTTCGCCCCGCACACCCCGAACACAAAGTTTTTCAGCATCCTGTTCCCCCCTAAAGTGTGCTGAACCTCTGGATGGAATTGAATTGAAAAAATTTTTTTTCTCCTGACTTCAAACCCCGCATTCCTGCAGTTGTCTGTGGAGGCAACGCGTTTTGAGTTAGGGGGAAGCCTGTTCACTGTGTCGCGGTGGGAAAGCCAAACCATGGTTTCTTTCTTAAGCCCCTTAAAAAGGGGGGAAAATGAAAGTGAGGCAATTTTTTTTCCGTACTGCCCTTTTTTTCCCTTTGAAACCTTTCCGCCAAGCATTTTGGCAAGCAGCTGATGCCCGTAGCAGATTCCCAAAACAGGGACTCCAAAAGAAAGCGCTTTCCTGCGGAGTTTGGGCGCGCCTTTTTCGTAAATGCTTTTCGGCCCCCCTGAAAGAACCATCCCAACGGGCTTCTCTTTTTTCAGCCTGCCCAAAACCTTTTCCGGCTCAATTATTTCCGCCTTAACCCCGGATTCCCGTATTCTCCGGGCAATTAAGTGGCAGTACTGCCCGCCAAAATTCACTACCAAAATCATGGAAAAACCTCTCATTTGCAGAGTTCAAGCACCCTAATCGCGAGCCATGCCGCGTTCTGCCCGTTGTCTATTCCGACCGTTGCGACGGGCACACCCTTCGGCATCTGCATCATTGAAAGCAGTGCGTCCAACCCCTCAAGCCTTACATTAACCGGAACCCCTATGACGGGCTTTTTGGTTTGCGAAGCGATTGCCCCGGGAAGGGCAGCGGAAAGCCCTGCAATTGCTATGAAAACCGCAAAATTCTTTCCCGCGATCTTCTTCACTTCCTCCGGGTTTCTGTGGGCGGAGGCAACAAATGTTTCAAATTCCACATTGTTTTCCTTCAAAACCGCCTCCGCTTTTTCGGCTATGCGCCTGTCTGATTCCGAGCCAAGGACTATTGCAACCTTCATTTTTTCACCCCAAAGCCTTTCCGGACTTTCCTGAATTCTTCAACCATTTCCTTCAACGGCCTCACATCCCAGGTTTTTTCACCGGTCCACGAAACCGCAAAGCTTTTGTACAACTCCGAAACAAGGCTAATGAGCTCTTTCGGGGCGTTTGGAGGGGAAGGCCAATCCGGTTTTTCACTGCCTTCAGAAATCGCCTGCTTAAGCTCCTTGTGCCAGGGGGTTGTTTTGTAGTAGTCGCGGAGAATCTGCTTGCTTACGTGCACGCCGTCGGAGAGAAAACGATTTTCGTCCATTGTGCCGAACACGTCCACAACAATCATTTTCCTTTCAGGGGAAAAGGCAAGCTCAATTTTTCCGTCAGCCTGGAACAAGCCGATTGAATCGGCTTTCCCTGAAAGAAAAGAGTTCACCTTCAGCGCGGTCTGCCTTAATTTATCGAGCTCGTCATCTTTCAGCGCGGCCATTTCCTGCGCCTCCCCCCAGGAAAGATATCTGTCAGTGGGCTCAAGCTTTGTGCTGACCTCAATTATCGGCGGAGAAAGGGTTTCGCCTGGTTTCGGGGAAGAAGAAAGCCCGAGGCCCTGAAGCGTTGTCAAGCCTTCCTCCAGCCGGGAGAAAACAGACGAACCAGCGGGCAGGGAATTCCTGAAAACAACCTCCAATGGAATCAGGTAATTGCCTTTCTCTCCGGAAAGGCTTTTTTCCGCCGGATTAATTACGCGGACAAGCCTTATTTTAAGCCGGACGGGGGAAGCCATTTCAATGAAATGGCTTTCAACGCCTTCCTTTTCCAGCCCCATAAAATTGTGTGCTGAAATCCTGCAAAGGGATTCGCCTTTTCCGGGGATTTCGTCAGGCATTTTTCCGTAGTCAAACACAGAGTAATCGTCGGTGAATTCAAAGAAGCCCTCCCCAAAAGTGTTTTCATCCGGTTTTTTTTCAATCACAAGGTTTTTAACCGACCCCATGCAAGTCCCCCCAAAAAGTCTAGAAAATTGTATTGTTAAGTTATTTTAATTGTTTTCTCCCTAAAAATTAATTGATTGGAATGGGGCTGAAAGAAATTTCCCCGGTTGACGGAAGGTATGAAAACGAGACAAAAGAGCTGCGGGACGTTTTCTCCGAATACGGCCTCCAAAAAGCCAGGCTCGGGGTTGAAGTAAAGTACCTGCTTTTCCTTTCAAAGAAAAAAGTCTGCAGGAACATAAACCCAAAGGAAAGGCGCTTTTTGCTGGGGGTGCACAAAAGGTTCAGCGAAAAGGAAATGGAAAAACTGAAGGGAATGGAAAAAAAAATAAACCACGACGTGAAGGCAGTGGAATACTATTTGCGGAAAAAAATGGAAAAAAATTCCCTAAAGGAGTTGACCCCAATGGTGCACTTCGGCCTCACCTCTGAAGATGCAAGCAACCTCGCCTATTCGCTGATGCTGGGGGAAGGGCTGAAACTATATCTTGAAGAACTGGGGAAAGTGAAAAAAACGCTGGCCGGGCTTGCCCGCAGCAATCTCTCAACGCCAATGCTTTCCCATACGCACGGCCAGCCCTCCTCGCCCACAACCCTGGGAAAAGAAGCCCTGGTTTTCGGGCTTAGGATGCGGGAAGCGGAAAAGCGTCTGGATAAGTTTGTGTTTCCGGGAAAAATGAATTCCGCGGTGGGAAACTTCAACGCGCAGCGAGTGGCGGTTCCCGGCAAAAACTGGCCAGCCCTCTCCAAAGAATTTGTTTCCTCTCTCGGGCTAAGGCATGTCGCGGTTTCCACCCAGATAATCCCGCACGAGGAAATCTCTTTTGCTTTAAGGCAGATTGTTTCAATAAACAATGTTTTGGTTGATTTGGACAGGGACTTCTGGATGTATGTGGGAATGAACTACCTCACGCAAAAGGTGAAGAAAGGGGAGGTCGGCTCATCAATAATGCCGCAAAAGGTCAACCCCATTTTCTTTGAAAACAGCGAGGGCAATTTATTGTTTGCAAACGCTGTGCTGGAATTCCTTGCCTCACAGCTGCAGGTTTCAAGGCTTCAGAGGGATTTGACTGACTCAACAATAAAAAGAAACTACGGGCTTGGTTTTGCGCACTCGCTTTTGGGGCTGAAAAGCGTTTCAAAGGGGTTAAGCAGGGTGAGCGCAAACAAGGAAAAGATGCTGAAAGACCTGGAAAAGCATCCGGAAGTTTTGGCTGAGGCAATCCAGACAGTCTTGAGGAAACACGGGGACAAAAAGGCCTACGAAAAGGTGAAAAAATTTTTCCGCGGAAAAGAGGTTTCGCTGGAAAACATCCACGGGTTTGTGAAGTCTTTAGGCCTGGACAAAAGGACGGAAAAAAGGCTCCTTGGGATGAGGGCAAAGGATTATACGGGCTATGCTGAAGAAACGGCAAAGCTTTGCTTAAAGGAACTGAATTCAAAAGTGAAGTAATTATTTCACAACTGTTTCTTTCCTGTCCGGGCCGAATGAAACGAATTTTACCGGCACCCCGAGGAATTCTTCTACATAACCAAGGTATTTTTTCGCGTTTTCCGGAAGCGCGGGGTATCCGCTCCGCATCAGTTCCCTTTTCTCTTTTTCCTCAAGCGTAAACCCCGGGAATTCCCCGTAAACGGGGTTTACTTTTGCAAGCTCTTCAGTAGTGAACGGGAAAAACCCAATCCTTTTTCCTTCAAGCCGGTATCCTGTGCATGCCTTTATTTTTTCCTGCCCGCTTAAAACGTCAATTTTTGTGACGGCAATCTCATCAAAGCCGTTAACCATGTTGCTGTACTTCAGCATCACTAAATCAAGCCACCCTATTCTCCTCGGCCTCCCTGTTGTTGTGCCGTATTCCCCGCCTTTTTCGCGGATGGAATCGGCCTGCCTTCCTTTTAGCTCCGTGGGAAGAGGGCCGGAGCCCACACGGGTTGAGTACGCCTTCACTACCCCGATTATTTTCCCGATTTTCTTCGGGCTTAACCCGATTCCCGTGCACGCGCCCCCGGAAACAGGGTGTGAAGAGGTAACATACGGATAGGTTCCGAAGTCCAGGTCAAGCCACATTCCCTGTGCGCCTTCAAGAAGGACTTCCTTTTTTTCCTTCAGCGCGTTGTTTACCAAAAGTGAAACGTCGCCGGCACATTTTCTGAGTTTTTCCGCGGCGGCCGCGTATTCCTTCAAAACACTTTTTTCAGTGTAAGGGGGTTTTTTCCCGTAAACCCCCCTAAAAAGTTTTTCAAAAAACCGGAAATTTTCTTCCGCCTTTTTCTCAAAGTTTCCCGAAAAAAAGTCGGAAAATCGGATTCCGGTCCGAAGCGCCCTCTCCGCATAGCCTGGCCCAATTCCCCGGCGCGTTGTGCCGATGCAGTTGCCTTTTAGCGCGCCTTCACCGCACTCCTCGAAAAAGCAGTGGTAAGGCATTATTATCTGTGTGCGCGTGTCTATTGTTAGCTGTACCTTAATTCCTTCTTTTTCCATTTCCCCTATTTCCTTTAAAAGTACTAATGGATTTAATGCGACCCCCGCGCCTATGAGGATTTTTTTTCCCCGGATTCCGCCCGAGGGAAGGAGGTGAAACTTGTGTTTATTTCCGTTCACCACAACCGTGTGCCCGGCGTTGTTTCCTCCCTGGAAGCGGGCAACCATTTCCGCCTTTTCCGCGAGGATGTCAACGATTTTGCCTTTTCCTTCGTCCCCAAACTGTGAACCTACAATCAGAGTTGCTGGAATTCCGAATCCCTCAAAAAATAGCATTCAAAGAGTTTAAAAAAACTCCTTTAAGGCAAACGGGAAGCCATATTGGCTTCATCCAAAACCCTGTATATTTCTCTTCGCATTTTCTCTGTTTCAGGGAGGCTAAGGTTATGCCGCTCGGCATAATATGTAACCATTACCCCGGCTGCTCCCTTTGTATACCGCAGCTTAAGGCCCCCTTTTGCAAACTTCTCTTTTAATGCCCGTTCAACAGAACCCAATCCCCTTTTCATGCTGAAATTGTCTAATGCAGCCCCCCATAATTTGGGGAATGGCCAACGGCGCATTGCATCTGACACAAGTTGTCTTCCCCCCGCCCCCCCGTATATTGAGTTCTTGTGATATTCTCTTAAGTTCCGCGCTGTATTCTGCCCCCCTTAGTTTTTCAAGCCTTGCAATTCTTTTCTTCATTGGTCTGGGCGCTTTAGGCATTAAAGTCCCCCAAAATAAATGGTGTCCCCCGTATTTAACACTTGCGGAGCGAGCAACCTAAACTTCTTCCTGAAAGAGAGGTGCTACGGCATTGGTGTCACCTGTATTTAACACTTGCGGAGCGAGCAACAGCCATACAAAGTATGGCGCACTGTATTCCCCCCGAAAAAGGAAAACGGAAAGCCCGAAAGGGTTTCCCATATTTAAAAGCAGTCTCACGCAAGGCGAGAGATGGGTTGACGCATTTCGACACTTCCGCCCGAAAGCGGGGAATGGGGCGGGGGGGATTTGAACCCTCGACACCATGGTCTTCAGCCATGTGCTCTCCTAAGCCTGCAAAAAGAAACCTTTGGATTTCTTGAATGCATCAGGCTGAGCTACCGCCCCAACGCTGAAATGCCTAACGCAATAACAATTCTTTGGGCAAGGGCTTTAAATGTTTTCTGCCGGGGCTCAACCCCCTGGATGCCTTTTGAGCGATTCTTCCAGATTACGGACCAGAGAAGAGGTAACGCTCACGCTTAGAAGTCCTTTCAAGATGTCCCTTCTTTTATTTATTGCTTCAACTTCTACTCGTTCTTTCTTTATTTGCTCACGCACAGTTTCATCCCCTAAAAAATCAGCCATATCCAATCTGTGTTCAATGCTGCCTTCAATAGTTTCCCTGGTTTCCCTGTCCCCAACAATTTCCCTGTGAAGCTCTCTCAACCCGCCTGAATAACATTCATTCTCGCAAGACCCTGTTGTGCCTGTCCCCTGCTTCCCATGAATCTTGCCTGCCCGCAGGTTATCCACCGGTGCCCGATAGAAAACAAATTGGTTCTCTTATAATTGCATCCCTATTTTTCTCCAGAGTAAATCCCCAAGCATCCAGCCCTTCCCCGTGCCAGCTACCCACGCCTCCCCAAATAAGTGTTCCATTTGATGCCCTTCCGCTTCGGTTACATAAAGCTTGATGTCCCTGACATTTTCCCTAACAAGCTTCTGCATTTCCTTTATTTTTTTAAGGTACGGTTCAGGCAAAGGCGCTATTCTTGGATTATATTTTGGGCCCTGCCTGCAGAATCGGGTTTTGGTACCTTTCCTTCCCCGGCATTTAAGTTAGATCTTCCTGCTTTCCCTGGAATTCCAATTCCCTTTTTTAAGCGAGCCCGATGGGCGAGCAGATCTGCCTCGGAGCAAAGCGGAGGAGGCAGTGCCCGGACCTGCCCTACGGAACGGGCAAAGTGAGCCCAGAGGGATTCGAACCCTCGACCCCCTGGTTAAGAGCTGCACCGTAAAGCGCTTTAACGAGCGCTTCACTCAGGTGCTCTGGCCAGACTGAGCTATGGGCCCACAAGTGCACGACGGTAAGCGCACTAGCGCGAGCTAGTTCCATGCGTTAGCATGGGACGTTCCCTGGCGGGAACATCCGCCAAATGAGCCCGCTGGGATTTGAACCCAGGACACCTTGGTTAAAAGCCAAGTGCTTATGGCGAAAACGAGCAACGGAAATCAAATCCCGCAGCTTACGCCGCGGTTTTTCGGAAGCCCTTTCCCGGACCAATAAAAACCATGACTCTGTTTTCTCTGCCAGGCTGAGCTACGGGCCCATTCTCAAAAAAAAGGGTTAAGAAAAGAATTTAAAGGGAATCAAAAGGTTATTTTATTTCCTTTAAGCCGTTCATGTATGGGCGAAGGTAAAGGGAATCAAAAGGTTATTTTATTTCCTTTAAGCCGTTCATGTATGGGCGAAGGGGTTTTGGGATTAAAATGGTTCCTTCCTTGGTTTGGAAGTTTTCCGCAATCGCGCGAAGCATTCTGGATGCTGCGACCATCGTGCTGTTCAGCGTGTGGACGAACTCCTTTTCATGGGTGTGCCGCTTCCGGTATTTTAGGTTTAGGCGCACGGACTGGTAGGACGTGCAGTTGGAGCAGGACATTACTTCAAAATAAGCGTTTTCCCGCGGGCTCCATGCCTCGATGTCATATTTTTTTGCCGCAACAATCCCTATGTCCCCTGTGCACACATTAACCACCCGGTAGGGGATTTCAAGCGCCTTAACAAATTCCTCCGCGTTTTTCAATAGTTCTTCATGGAATTTCCATGATTCTTCAGGCCCGCAAATTATTGTCTGCTCAACCTTGCTGAAGTGGTGGACGCGGAACAGCCCGCGCTCGTCAATTTTGTGCCTTCCGATTTCTTTTCTGAAGCAGGGCGAAACACCGGCATACTTTAAGGGAAGTTCTTTCCCGGAAAATATTTCCCCGGAATGCATCGCCATCAGGGGGTGTTCGGAGGTTGCAATAAGGTAAAGGTCTTCGCCCTCCAGCTTGTACATTACGTTCTCAAAATCCTCCAAAGAGGTAACCCCCTCATACGGCTTGCGTTTCATCATAAGCGGGGGGGAAAGAAAGATGAACCCTTTTTGCAAAAGCAAATCCAGCCCAAAACGGATCAAGGCCATTTCGAGAAGCGCGGCATGGTTTTTGAGGAAATAAAAACCTGTTCCGGAGATTTTAGCCGCGCGACCAAAATCCGCCTGGCCCATGGAAGAAAGTATTTCCCCGTGGTGCCTGAGCTGAAATGCCGGGGACGGGATTTTACCCCATTTGCGTATTTCCTTGTTGTCCTTTTCATCCCTCCCGACAGGAACCGATTCATGCAAAATGTTCGGCAGGCGCATGCGGTAAAATTCTGTTTTCTTCTTCAAGCCTTCCGCCTTTTTTTCGGCGTCGGATATTTCACCGGGAAGCTTTTTTGCCTTCCGCAGCAGGGCGTCCGCGTTTTTCTTTTCTTTCTTGAGTCCCCTGATTTTTTGAGACAACTCATTTCTTTTCCTTTTAAGTTCCTCTGCCTTCTGCAGTGCATTCCGGTATGCGGAATCCTTTTCCAGCAAGTCTTTCAGCCACGCGAGCTTTTCTTTTTCGCCCCTTTTTTCAAGGTCTGCGCGGATTTTTTCCGGAAATTCCCTGACCGCCCTTATGTCAAGCATTTTTTCACCCAACGAATAAAAATACTTGCAACAAATAATTAAATAATATGGCGGAAACTGAGGTATTCGTTCTCAGGCTCGGGCACCGCCCGGCAAGGGACCCGCGGCTCACAACACACTGCTGCCTGGTGGCAAGGGCGTTTGGGGCGAAAGAAATAATTATTGCAGGAGAAAAGGATAAATCGGTTGAGGAAAGCGTTAAGTCGGCGGTAAGGGTGTGGGGGGGAAAATTCAGGACACGGTTTGTGGAAAACTGGAAAAATGAGCTCAAAAAATTCGGAAAAAAAGGCACGATAGTGCATCTGACAATGTACGGGGAGCCCTTGGAAAAAGTCAAGGGGCTTGGGGAAGAGAAGAAAATTATGCTGGTGGTCGGCGCAGGAAAGGTTCCCCGGGAAGTGTACGGCTTAAGCGACCTTAATGTCGCTGTAACGCACCAACCCCATTCAGAGGCGGCCGCGCTGGCTGTTTTTTTGCACGAGCTTTTCCGCGGAAAGGGACTGAAAAAACGGTTTTTGGGGGCAAAGAGAAGGATTGTTCCGCAGAAAAAAGGGAAAAAATCAACCAAAAAAGGGTGACTGGTTTAAATTAGCTTTACTGGAGAAAAATATTATGCCCGCAAAAAACATGGTTGAATATGGGGTAGTGAGAAAGTTTGTTGAAAAGGTTGGCGGGGAATACGCGGTTGACTTGGTGAAAATCTGCTCAAAGAAAAAAAGCGAGGTCACTGACGAGGAAATTGGCAAAGGGCTGCCCCTTAAAATAACGGAGATACGCGCCATATTGAACCGTCTGCATTACCGGGGGATAGCATTCTACCAAAAGGCAAGAAACAACAAAACCGGCTGGTATTCCTATACCTGGGGGGTAAACAACGGCAGGATTGTGGAGCTGATTCTTGAGGAGCAAAAAGAGGAAGTAAAAAAGCTGGAGAAAAAGCTTGAATACGAGCAAAATTACAATTTTTTTGCCTGCACGGACGGCTGCGAAAGCTTTCCTTTTGAGATTGCCGCAGAATATGAATTCAAATGCCCCAAATGCGGAAACATCATGAACGCCCAAGACAATGAGAAAAACGTCAAGAGAATAAAAAAGGAAATATCTTCACTAAAAAACCAGCTCTGTGAAATAGAGAAATACGGGAGATAGCCTAAAAAACACAAAAACATGGACACATCTGAAAATGCCTTTATGCCCTAAAAAAAGCATTTAACGAGCATTATTTTAAATAATAAAAAATTAAAGGGCAGAATCACTAAAAAAAAGGGTTAAATCCACTTTAATTTAAGATTAAAGAAGGTTTTTTATTTCCTTTGATTTAAAATATGATGAAAAGAAGGCTGTTTACAGGAAAAAAAACCTGTTTTTTCGCATAGCGGGATGGGGCAGCCTGGAGTGCCCGCCGGGCTCATAGATTTCCAAAATTGGGAAACCCGGAGGTCGAAGGTTCAAATCCTTCTCCCGCTATTTCCTGTTTTTAAGCATTTACTTTTGATGCAAACCCCTTTAATTTTCTCCTGATTAATAGTTTTTCCCTCACTTCTTATGGCTAACTATGATTTTTTTTCCGTTTTTGCCTGCTTTCCAATTTACAGGTATTTCTCACTTTTTGCATAAAACCCCCAATAACCCCAAAATTCAGGGTTATTTCGGCTAAAAAATTAGGAAATATTGGTAATTACAATACTAAAATAAGATTACCGCAACATTTAAAAGTAATTATAGTAATATTAATAAGTATGAACCTGGGTTTTATAAAAAAAATAAGCCGGTTGTTTGGCAGAACTGCGCCAAAACAGGCCTCCGCTGAAAAATCAATATATGAAGCAGAAGAAAGTGAAGAAACCGAAGAAATCCACTCGCTTTGGGATTACCTGAAATTCCTTGAAAACACCCAGGCCTTCCACCTCCGGGCGGTTATCGGCTTTAATGAATGGGCGGACATGGATGAAATAAAGAGGCGGATAAAGGAGATATTTGGGGTTGAATACAAAAATGAAAAATCCCTCTACCCTTATGTCAAAACAATGGTTGACATAGGCCTTATTGAATCAATAAATATTGGGGGCAGACGGAAGTGGAGGAAAAAAGAGCTGCTGATCAAGCTGAAAAAAAGGAAAAAACCGGAAGAAGAAAAAGAAAAGGAATTAATCAGGGCTTAAACCCGCGTAATCCAAATAAAACTTTTTAAGTTTGGGGGATTCTTTGTATACTGCCTTAAACCAGTCGCTTTCCACAATCGGCTTTGCCCGGGATATTATTTCCGTTTTTTGGGGTTTGGTGTTTTCGGGGCCCGGGGCTTTGGAAATCCGATCCAGTTCATCAAACAGGGGGGCGTGCTCATTAAATTCATTTAAAACATAGGTTCTGTCAAGCAGTTTTTCAATTGACGCGGCAATATCTGATTCTTTTAGGTCCTTTTCATCCATGTAATACACTGCCTTCCAGTCCCCCTTGGATGACCAGTTATGGCAGGGGTTTTTTCCTGTCTTGAAGAAATTAACCAGGGTCTGGAAAGCATTTGGCGGAATCACCACACAATTTTTTCCGGGCCTCAGGTAAGGCCCTTTTGAAAGAACCCCGTGGCGCCAATATTTATAGGTTTTTCCGCTTGATTTGGAAACCGTCTGGGAATAACCGTAAAGTGCCCGAAAAAGCTTTTGGTAAGTATAAGAAGAGTGCCCCATTTTTTCAGGGATAATAAATTTGTATTGGATGAAAAAGCCTTTTTGAGCCAAAGGACCCCCCACACTTCCATTAATAGTTATTGTAAAGCAAAAACTTCTTTATGTATAAAACGTAAACATAAATTAATAAAAGGCTAACATTGCCGCATCTGCACTGCGACAATATTGTTTCCGCAAACTAAACTATCTTCTTCGGGCGTGTGGGCGCTCTTCCTGGGATGATGTGCCTTTTGCAGAAGAAACAAGGACAATGTCTTTTGTTGATTTGACGTTTTTGTATGGAATGCTTTTTTCGCTGATTATTTTCTTTGCTTCCTGCTTGGTTTTTGCCTTCAATGGTTCAGTGGTAATGGTTTCAATTTTTCCTTTCTCAAGATTTATCACAAGGTCGTAAACCTTGCCTTTGTGTTCAGCGGTTTCCGTGTATATGTCCATCCCAAAAAGTTTAGACAATCTCGTCGTCATGAATAGGCCTCCATTTAATTGTATTAAGTAAGTCTAATCTCATATTTAAGGGTTTGCCCCTTTTAAGGCTAAAACCGGTTTTTTTCAACAAGGAAAGGGAGTTATACATAAATAATATCCCAAAACCGGGAGAGTTCCCCTGGAGACGGGGGCAGGGGAGGGGAGTATACATAACATTTTTAATAAATTTGAGCCCAACGCAAAAGAAGAGAACCCCTGTTAATTAGTGGAACTGCGGGGGCGGGTCAGGCCGTCTAAAGGGCTGCGCACTTTTTTTAATTCATCGGTTGAAACTTTGGTGTAAATTTGAGTTGTGTTTAATGCGGCATGCCCGAGAAGCTCCTGTATTTTTCGTATATTTTCCCCGGCTTCCAGCAGGTGGGTTGCGTAAGAGTGGCGGAGGGAATGGGGGGTGACGTGCTTGTGTATGCCTGCTTTTAGGGAGGCGCGCTTCACAATCCGTTGGATTGTGTCAGGGGTAATGGGCTTGCCGTTTTTTTTGGTGAACACGAGTTCCCCCTGAACCTTCCTTCTTTTCAGGTATTTTTTGAATCCTGAAATCCAGCGTTTTGCCAGAATTATTACCCTGTCTTTTTTTCCTTTCCCGCCCCTTACCATTGCAATTCCCTCACCCAATTCTAAGTCGTCAAGGCGTATTTTTGCGCACTCGCTTACCCGAACCCCTGAAGAGTAAAGAAACTCAATAATAAGGCGGTCGCGGCCCCGTTTTGCCGATTTTATCAGCGCCTTTATTTCAGCCCTGGAAAGCACGGTGGGGAGCTTTTTTTCTTTTCGCGGAATCTTCACTTCATCCGCAATCTTCATTTTAAGGAATGAATGGAAAAAGAATTTGAGTGCGGAGTGGATTAAGGCAAGGGACGCGTTTGAAAGGCCGTCTTTTTCTTTTTTTTTGGCAAGGTATGCGATAATGTCATCCCTTGAGGCTGTTTCGGCAGGCGTTTTGATAAATTCCAGGAAATCCCTCAAATAGGTTTCATACATTTTAATTGTTTTGTCCGAATAGCCCCCGATAAGGAGCTCCTGCCTGAATTTATTGATTTTCCGGGCGTTTTCAGGAAAAACCATATATTATTTAACGCTCTCCGCCTTATTAAATTGTTTTGGGGGATTTGAATGGAAGCAATTGGGGCGGATTTTGGGGCATCCACCGTGGACATAGTGCATTTGAAGGAAGGGCGGGTTTTGAAGGCAAAAAGCTGGCGGGCTGAAAAATTTCCGGGGCTGGAGAAAGCGCTTAATCAGTTCAAGCCCCCTGAAGGGGCAATTTTGGGGGTTACAGGGGGAAAAGCCTGGAAAATAAATAAAAAAAGGATACATGGCCTAAAAGTTAAGAAAATTCCGGAACTCAGGGCGATTGCGGTTGGCGGGCTGCATGGCACGGGAAAAAATAAAGGGGTTGTTGCGAGCTGCGGAACAGGCACCTGCGTGGTGCAGTACTCAGGCGGAAGGGCAGTTCACCTCGGCGGAACAGGGATAGGCGGAGGGACTGTTGAAGGGCTTTCAAGAAGGCTTTTCGGCGCGAAAAGCCCTGAAGTAATCGGCAGGCTTGCCAAAGGATGCAAGGCGGGAAAAGTTGACCTTACGGTTGGCGAAGTAATTGGAAAAGGCATTGGAAAGCTTTCGGGCAGGGCAACGGCCGCCAATTTAGCGAAACTGGATTCAAAAAGCCGGAAAAAAGACGCGGCAGCAGGGATTATTTCAATGGCTTCGGAAGCCGCGGGGGTTGTGGCGTGCCTGGCGGCTTTCGGGGCAAGGGAAAAAGAGGCAATTTTCACGGGAAAACTGATTCACTACCCCGGAGTAAAGACCACCATCCGGGAGACCGGGAAAATTTTTGGCGTCAGGGCCAACTTTTCAGCTCACGCGGGCTATGCAACGGCATTGGGTGCGGCGCGGATTGCCGGGGCGGGCAAAAAGCGAAACCCTTAAATTTAGCCGGAAACAGGCGAATGCCAGCAAATCAAATTATACATAATATTTTGGATTAAAAATTGTGTTTTAAAGAAAAAAAGTTTTTCCCCTTTTATTTTGCTGTTTTGGGGCCTTTTTGCATGGTTTGCCCCGGCCCGCCCGAAAAAAAACAAGTAAACCACAAAAAAGGTATAAACCCCAAACAATTTGGCAAAAAATGGTTCATATTTGATTATTTGGTTATTATTAGGGGGTTTGGTTTTTAAACCGGTTCTTTCGGATTCCAAAAACAGTCGTTTGCGGGGGTTTTGAACCCGAACCGCTGCGGATAAGCGGAGCGGGGCGCGCAGGGAAGGCGTTTTGTGGCGGAGGGGCATTGTAAGAGGGGGGCGGAAAGGGGCTGGCGGAACCGGGGCCAATGCCTGCTTAATTTGGGTTGTTTTTGGGGACCGGTTTGCCTTGACTTTGGCTTTGGATTTTGGGGAAAAAGACGGGGTTCGGATCTCAAACGTTTTCCGGCAAGTCAGGCAAGGCATCCTGGCTTATACATAACTGCATTGTGTGTTGGTTTTTTGAAAGGGAATTTCCCCGAGCTCCGCCCCCGAAAAAAAGCGTCACCCTTAAATTCTATATTGTACTATTTTTATGCGGATGTTTTGGGAATCGGGTTTGGCCGGGCTGCTGCTGGCGGGAATTCTGCTTTTTGGCTGTTTAGGGGGGGAGACGCCGCCCGAAGACAAAAGGGTTTTCCCTTTGGGCGAGAGCTGCGTTTCCTCTTATGACTGCGTTTGCAGGAGTCCGGACCCGGAGGAATGCGGGCTGCCCGGGGAAAAATGGGTTTGCGTGAACGGAAAATGTGATAAAGGGTTTTACGAGTGCGAGGTTGACTTGGAGTGCGAGCAGCCGGGTTGTTTGGGGATGCGGGCGGAGTGCAGGGAAGGGAAATGCGTTACAGTGGATTTTGAAGGAAGCCCCGCGGAATGCTTTCAGCAGGAATGCGAGCTTTCAAGGTGTGACTGCAAGTGCTATCCACTGGGCGAAGCCCCGCAGGACTACAACGGAACGCCTTGTGCGGTCAACTGCTACCAGCTAAGCGGAATTACGGGCTGCGAATTTGCGCACGAGCAGTGCAGGGAAACGGTTTTTGGGGATTAAAAAAGGAGGCGAAGTTAAATGATTGTTGTTTCTTCTCCCGGGGTGAGCGGGAAAAAGGTTGTGAAAACACTTGGTCTGGTGCGCGGGAACACCATCCGGGCGAAATGGTTTGGAAAGGATTTTGTTTCAGGGCTGAGGCAGCTTGTCGGGGGGGAATTAAAGGAGTACACTGAAATGCTTTCAGAGGCAAGGGAAGAGGCGCTTGCAAGAATGGTTCAGGAAGCGGAAAAGCTCGGCGCGAACGCTGTAGTTGACGTCCGTTTCATGACCTCCCAGGTAATGCCTTCCGCGGCTGAAATTCTGGTTTACGGCACCGCGGTTAAAATTCAGTAAGCGGGAGCAATTTTTCATTTCTTTTCCCCGGCCCACTCAATTATTTTTTTCAGCCCTTCCTGCGGGGTTGTTTTTGGCTTCCAGTGTCTTTCCAGTTCCCCTATGTCAGAAATGTATACTTTGTGGTCTGCAGGGCGCCAGTCAAAGTAGTTCACCTTGAATTCCATTTTCATTTCCTGTTCAATGAATTCCTTGCATTCAATAAGAGAAAGCGTTTTTTCGATCGTTCCCCCCACGTTGAATACGCTTCCCTTTAATTTATCAATTTTGTCCATTTCAAACATAACCAGTTCAGCCAAATCCTCCCCGAACAGCAGGTCCCTGACCTGCTTTCCGTTTCCATAAAAGTTGAGTTCTTTTTCATTTAAAGCACTTAAAACAAACCACGCAACCCAGCCCTGCTCTTCAACCCCAAATTGGTGTGTGCCGTAAATGCAGCTCATCCTGTTCACGATTGTTGGGAGGCCCAGGGTTGAGTTGAATTCCTGGCAGTACAGGTCTCCGGCCAGTTTGCTTACCCCGTATGGGGAGTGGCTTGGGCCGCTTACTTCATGTGTCATTTTAAAGCCCTTAAAGCTTTTGTCCTTGAAGGAATAACGTTTTTCCTCTTCAACCAATTCCACGGAGTTCACATATCCTTCGGAGTAAACCTTGTTTGTGGAGCAGTAAACCAAAGGGGAGTTGTTTTTTCTCCCATATTCAAGCACATTAACTGTCCCAAGTGCGTTCACATTGAAGTCGTATACCGGATCACGGATGCTTAGCGGTATTCCCGGGTTTGCGGCGCAGTGGACAATAAAGTCGGCTTTTCCGCATTTTTCAATGTCCTCCCTGTTTCTGACGTCGCCTTTGATGAATTCCGCTTCCGGAATTCGCTTCAAGTTTTCTTCAACGCCTTTCCTCCACAGGGAATCCAGGACAACGACATCATTTCCTTCATCCAGCGCCTTTCTCGCGATTGTTGAACCGATGAATCCGGCTCCGCCGGTTACAAGCAACCTCATCATACCGCCTTAACTTGAAGATTAAGGGACTAAAGGTTAAAAAAAGAATTGAATGCCCTGACGCAGTTATCTGTTTTTTATTGCGGCCTGCGCAGCGGCAAGCCTTGCAATAGGAACCCTGTAAGGGGAGCAGGAAACATAGTTTAATCCAAGCGAATGGCAGAATTCGATAGAAGAAGGCTCCCCCCCGTGCTCCCCGCAAATCCCTGTCTTAAGGTTTTTCCGTGTTTTCCTGCCTTTTTCAATCGAGATTTTTATCAGTTCCCCGACGCCTTTTGCGTCAAGCGCCTGGAAAGGGTCCCTTTCAAGTATCCCCTTTTCCATGTAAGCCGGAATGAATGCGCCAGAGTCGTCGCGCGAGAAGCCGAAGGTTGTCTGTGTCAAGTCGTTTGTTCCGAATGAAAAGAATTCCGCAAACTCCGCGATTTCATCCGCGGTCAAACATGCCCTCGGAAGCTCCATCATCACCCCCGTGGTGTATTGGACTTTTTCGCCAAGTTTTTTCATGGTTTCCCCTGCTTTCTTGTCAATGATTTTTTTCATTGCCTCCATTTCCTTTGCGTGCGCCAAAACAGGCACCATTATTTCCGGCACAGCCTTTTTTCCTTTTAAGTTGGATTCAATTGCCGCGGTTATTATTGCCTCAACCTGCATTTCCGAAATCTCGGGGTAAATTATTCCGAGCCTGCAGCCCCTGAAGCCGAGCATTGGGTTGAATTCATGCAAAGAATTTATTTTGTTTCTGATTTCCTCTTCACTTGCACTTGTGCTTTCCGCCAGCTCCCTTATTTCTTTTTCCCCTTCCGGAAGAAACTCATGCAAAGGAGGGTCAAGCAGCCGAATTGTTACAGGCAGGCCGTTCATTGCCTCAAAAATTCCTTCAAAGTCTTTTTTTTGGAAGGGAAGGAGTTTTGCGAGCGCTTTTTTTCTTCCCTCTGCGTCTCGTGCAAGAATCATTTCCCTCATTGCCTTAATCCGTTCCTCGCCGAAAAACATGTGCTCAGTCCTGCACAGGCCAATTCCTTCCGCGCCGAATTCCCTTGCAATTTTTGCGTCTTTTGGCGTGTCCGCATTTGTCCTTACCTTCAGTTTTCTGAATGAATCAGCCCATCCCATTAATTCTTTGAATTCTCCGCCCGGTTTTGGGTCAGTGAGCTTTAACTGCCCCTTAAAAACCTCCCCGGTTGAGCCGTCAAGGGAAACCCAGTCCCCTTCTTTCACTTCTTTTCCTTTTGCGAGAAACTTTTTTTCTTTTTCCTTTACATTTATTTCTCCGCACCCCGCCACACAGCATTTTCCCATTCCTCTTGCGACAACCGCTGCATGGGAAGTCATTCCGCCGCGCGCGGTGAGAATTCCCTGTGCGGAGTTCATTCCCTCAATGTCTTCAGGCGAGGTTTCAGTCCGGACAAGGACGGCTTTTTCTCCTGCTTCAGCCATTTCCTTTGCTTTTTCCGCTGTGAAGGCCGATTTTCCGACTGCCGCTCCCGGGGAAGCGGGAAGGCCTTTTGCAAGAATGGAAGCCTTTTTTTTCTCCTCCGGGTCAAGCTGCTTGTGGAGGAGCTGGTCAAGCTGCTCCGGCTTAATGCGCAGCACCGCAGTTCTCTTGTCAATCAATTTTTCTTTCACCAAATCAACCGCTATTTTAACCGCGGCCTGCGCGGTGCGCTTTCCTTTCCTGGACTGAAGGAGGAATAGTTTGCCTTTTTCAACCGTGAATTCAAAGTCCTGCATGTCCCTGTAATGGGAGTCCAATTTTTTGTAAACCTTCACCAATTCTTTGTATGCTTCAGGCAGGTCTTTTTTCATTTCGTCAATGTGCTTTGGCGTTCTGATGCCTGCAACAACATCCTCCCCCTGCGCGTTCAGTAAGTATTCCCCGTAATGCTCTTTTTTTCCTGTTGCAGGGTTTCTTGTAAAGCCCACCCCTGTTCCTGAATCCGCACCCATGTTGCCGAAAACCATTGCCTGCACGTTTACGGCTGTCCCGGCGTCATTCCTTAAATTGTTTATCCGCCTGTAGGAGACGGCGCGGGGATTGTTCCAGGAGCCGAAAACCGCATTAATTGAAAGCTTAAGTTGTTCTCCCGGCTCCTGCGGGAAAGGTTTTCCGGCTTTTTCCTTGTAAAGCGCCAGGTATTTTTCACCAACTTCCTTTAAATCTTCAGCTTCAAGCCCTGTGTCGTCTTTAACGCCTTTTTTTTCTTTGGCGGAGCCCAGTATTGCCTCAAATTCTTCATGTGAAACGCCCATTACAACGTTGCCAAACATTTGAATCAGGCGCCTGTAGGAGTCCCACGCGGCCCTTTCCCCAATTTTTTTTGCCAATCCTTTCACTGTTTTTTCATTCAAGCCAAGGTTCAGCACTGTGTCCATCATCCCGGGCATTGAAACATAGCTTCCCGACCTGACTGAAACAAGCAGGGGGTTTTCCGGATTGCCGAATTTTTTGCCGGTTTTTTCCTCAACTTCCGCAAGTTTCTCTTTTACCTGCTTTTCCAGCCCTTCAGGCCATTTTTTGCCCAATCTGTTGAATTCGTTGCATGCTTCAGTTGTGATGGTGAAGCCTGGCGGCACTGGCAGGCCGATGGAAGTCATTTCCGCGAGCTGGGCGCCCTTATTGCCCAAAAGGAAGATTTTTTCCTTTGTGTTCGCGCCCTTCACTTCATTGAACAAGTAGGCCCATTTTTTCCCCAAAAACTCCCCTGTTTCCTATCATGTGAATTTAAGTTTAAAAATTCATCGCGGAATTTTTGGAAAATATGGTTAAAGCATTTTTTCCCGCATAAAAGCCGGCAGGAGCTTTGACACCGGATACCTGCTTTTAACTCTGGAAAAACCCAAAAGATGGCCCCTACTTCCACACAACCCCCTGTGTTTCGGGCCCAAAAAAGCTCGATTGGTGGCGCTTCGCTTCCCGCCCCTAAAACCGGTTGCCGGAACTTTGCAGGAAATAAGCCGATAACGCGCAAATCCTGCTTTCAAGCCCTTTTCACAAATTTTTTTGGCTTTCCCGGTATTTTTGACAGCTTTTTTTGCTTAACCATTCTTGCAACCGAATTCCGTATGCTGTACTCTGGAAAGTCTAGCTTTGCCTTGAGTTCTTTGACGGATTTGGGGGTTTTGCAGAGGAAGAGAACGGCTTTTTCGAGTGCTTGCCTCAATACTCGGTCTTTAACTGGGATCTTTATTCCAAGCCGTTCCTCCATTATTTCAAAGTGGTCAATTACTGACAGTTCCTGCAGTTGGGCAAGGTTTTTCTCCTGCCCAACTATTTCTTTTCCAATGGTTTTCCAGTTAAGGGGCTTTTTTGAAAGGATGTTTAAAGAATCAATTATGTCGGAGTCCCTTGAAGAAACGCTTTTAAACAAAAAAATGTCTTCAACGCTTGCATTAAATACTTCCAGGTTCCCGTCAAAAAGCTTCTTGCTTCTTTTAACCATGTTTTTGCTGAAATCCAGGCAATTGCAAACGTTCTTAACGAATAAGTCAATTCTGGGAGAGCCATGCCTTTCAAGCATCATGGAAGAACCAAGTTTTGTGTATTGAATGTCTTTTCCTTTTACAGGCGCAAACCCCATTTGCTTGAATGCTTTAACCAAAGCATGTGCGGATCTTTCATCTTCAACAACCAAATCCATGTCCTTGGTTGAATTCTTTAAACCGTATTCCATTAACGCGCTTCCGCCTATGAGAAAAACTTTCACTGTGGTTTCAAGTTTCCTGCTTGCTTCTTTCAATATCTCTTGGCTGGCTTCCAATTTAAACCGCTTTGGGATGAAAACCTTGTAAAGCCTGGCTTTTTCTTTTAATTCTGTTTTGGGCAGAAACAATTCCGGGTTCTTCACATCAAGGTTTTCAAGCCAGGAGACAATGTCCTGCCATTTTCCGATTTCGCCGAGTTTAACGGCTTCTCTTTCCACGCTTAGTGCGTCAATTTTTGCCTTGTTTTTTAAATAAAAAATAATGCAAAGCGAAACATCGTTTGCGTTTTCGGAAAACTTTAGGGCGTGAACCAAAACAGTTTCCTTGCTTAGCTCTTGGGCAGGTTGCACCACGAAATTGCTTTCGGTTTCAATCTGGACACCAAGCCCGGGAAACCTCGAAAACCCCGTAAGGCTTCCCTCAAAAGAAAGCTCTTTTGGGAGCTTCAGCAGCTTGGTTTTGGTGTTTTCCCAGAAAACCCCGTGGGTTGAGGAAGTTTTAACATCATCCAAAAAATCAGTTAATTTCCTGTTTTTGCTTGAAACAAGGTATTTGTTGCCTTTCTTGTCCAAAAACTGCCCAAGCTTGTTTACAAGCCTGTTTGCGTGGGCAAAGGAAATCCCCAACCCAAGGCACAATTCATTAACAGTTTTTGGTTCAAGCAGCAAAACCAATGCCTTCAAGCCGTTTCCGCTGAAAACTCCTGTGTCGAAGTTGGAAAAAACAAGGTTCCTTAAAGCATTGGTTGCGGAGGAGTTAATCACTGAAATTTTACCCATCCTGTAAGTAACCATGCCTAACTCTTTTAGTCGGTTAATCAGCGCATAGCAGGAGTAAGTGGATTTGCCGCTGGCTTTGGTTAAGTCGGAAAACGACTGGCTTTGCCTTTCAAACAAAGCCAAAAGAATCTTCACATCCATTTGACCACTTTATTATCATAAACCAGAAAACCTTTAAATACTTTTGCTGAAAAAAGATAATAAATTGGGTTTTCGGACCTGGTTGCGAGTTACGGCTTCATGGTTTTTGTTATTATGTGGGCAAAATTGCCGAAGCAGTTTTCGGCTAAACAATAATAAATTGTCAGGAGGGGTCCTTTCCTCCGAACACTTCACCGCGACGGCCCAACCAGGGTTTATGTTCTTTTGACTGCGAAAAAGCCAGCAAAATAACACTAACTTATACATAACAGATTCGTGTGGCAGCCCCGGAAAAGTGCTTTTAATGGAACTCCGCTAAGCGCCCC
>CAYTYC010000004.1:0-68532 GCA_964442255.1 uncultured archaeon
AAAAAAGCAGTACCAGCAGCTCAAATCGCAGCGGTTTGTCACCACCAAATTTCCCAAGGCGGTGAAGTTTTTGTGCCTTCCGCACAATCCGCAGTCATAGGGGCAGTTTGCCCCGTCCATTGCATCATCTTTTCCCACGTTCGGGTTTTCAATTGTTTTCCCGTCTGCCGCAAACTTTCTTCCGCGGTTATAGTAGCCGGCGTCCTCCCAGTACAATTCCTTTATTTCCCCGTGTTCCGGGCATTCCCGGGAAATAAACACGTTTCCCTTCTCTTCAAACACTTCCGCATCCAATATCCGAGAGCATTCAGGGCACAGGCTCTTGGTTTTGTGCGGCAATTTTCCCGCATACTCCTCTGAAGCCATAAATCAATATTTAGTACTTTTAAAAACTATTAAAAGAATATCCTCTTCCCATTTAAATATGCCTTCCGCCCCGAAAGAGCTTGAGGAAAAGATTCTGGACACCTTTGCCGAGGTTGCGCAGGGCATCGGCTACTCCCCCCTTCACGGAAAAATTATTGGAGTGCTTCTGGTGGAGGACAGGCCTGTTTCATTGCAGGATTTGGCGAAGTTAACCGGCTACAGCGCCTCCACTATCTCGCTTTCACTGGATTTTCTGGAGCTTTTGGGGGTAATCAAAAAGGTGAAGGTGTCCGCGGACAGAAAGCTTTACGTCCAGCTTCAGGGCGACCTGCTGGAGGCGCTGAAAAAGGTGTTCATCACCCGATTAAAGAAAAACATTTCCTCTTCCCTGGAAGAATTTGAAAAAAACCGTTCAGAGCTGAAAAGCCTTTCCGGAGAGAACGGCAAGGCCGCAAAAAGCCTTGAAAAACTGGAAAATGAAATCAGGCGCCTTGAAAACTACGTTGATTTGCTGTCCGAAATGAAGCTCCCGTGAATTTTTTTTCAGCTTCCTGTAACCGTTCTGGTGAACTCGTTGTTTGACTCGTTTGTTTCTTCCACCTTGTTTTGCGGGTCCACCACGACCCTTATTTCGTGTTCCCCGCTTTCATTGTATCCGGTGACGCAAACGCTTCCCGCCCCGTCACAGAGCATGTTCGAATATTTTTCCCCGTCAATGTACAAATCGCTTTCCACTTTCGGGCAGTCATTGTTGGATTGCCCCATTTCAATCTCGTAGACAAGGTATCCGCCAAGCTCCGATGAATAATATGCGTCTTTTCCGTAAAGGTCTTTCTTTGCAAACCCGAACTGCCTTTCCACGGAATTGTTTTCTTCGCTTTCCTCGTCATCGTATTCGTTGTTTGGATCCAAAATAAAGGTGACCTTTTTGTCCAAAACCTGGGGCAGGGCGTAAAGGGTGCGGTATCTTGCGGTTCCTGAATCTATTATTTCAAAGTGGTCAATCACAACTTCGCTTCCGACCGTCACCTTGTAGTCCACGTTAAGCCAGCCGTATTCCTGGTCGGTGTTGGTGATTGTCACGTAAAGGTAGTTTCCCCCGCAGGAGTTTTCTTCATCATGCCCCTCCAAAGTTACGGGCCCTGAAACACTTAAATCGTATCCCCCGTTCCCGCAGGGACTGCTGCAGCAGTACTCTTCATCCAATGAGCTGAGCAGTGTTCCATTGCATTCGCCCTCTTCGCAGCCAAAGCCTTCCTGTTCCTGGCAGGTTTTAAGCAGGCATTTTCCGTCAATGCATTTCTCGTTTTCCTTGCATTCCATTCCCTCGCAGGAGTGCACCATTTTTGTCGTGCAGTTAAGCGGGCAGCACCTGTTGGATTTACGATTGCCGAGATTACCGAGATTATGTAGACAAAATTTTTGTCGTGCAGTTAAGCGGGCAGCACCTGTTGGAGTCCAGGGAATTAATGTATGCCCCGGTGCAGTATTCTTCCGCTGAACAGATTTCCCCTTCCCTTTCCCCGCATGTTTCAGGGTTTTTTACGCACGGCCCGGAACAGCATTGGTTGGTGTCAGAGGCGGAAATAAAGTTTTCCGGGCAGTAATTTGCCCCGGTGCAAATTATTCCCCCTTTCCCGGAGCACGTTTTTTCCTTAAAGCATTCCCCGAGGCAGCAGCGAATTGAATCGCTTGTGGCGATTGTGCCTGACTTGCAGCCTGTTTGGCAGATCTTTCCCCCGATTTCAGTGCAGCTCCGTGCGGGGCAGTCCCAGTCAATTGACGCGGTGCAGTTTTTCGGACAGTAATCATCTCCGTTCACGCATTTAGAAACCCCTTCCGGGAACCCCGCCTGTTTCAATGGGCGGATGAGGGGTTTTTGCAGGCCGTTTACGGGAAAAAAACCCGGCGGGTTTTAATCCGCCGTAGTTTAGTTGTAAGGGTGTTGGAGCATTTTTTTGGGGTTCCACTGCACAAGTCTATTGTTGCCTTGTTTTGGTCGTTGCAGTCCGAATTTTTTTTGCATTCATCCAGGTCAGCCGGCTCTTGCCCCGGGTTCCCGTTTTCCTGTTCCGTGCACCCAAAAAAAGAAGCAATCCAATCAGGCAAAATGCCGCGGCAATTTTCCTTTCCATTTCGGTTTAATAAAACGTTTTTTTTTTTTGCTTAATAAGCCTTTTGCTTAAAGCCTCTGGCGAGATTTGAACTCGCGGCCTTCCGGTTACAAGCCGGATGCTCTGACCACTAAGCTACAGAGGCATTAATATTTAACTTTCCGGGGAAAAGCCTTTAAATTTCTGCTTCAGAAAAAAAAAGCGTTAAAAGACCTTTCCTCCTTCAACCTTTTTACCATGCCTTTTGAATGCAGGAACTGCGCGGAATGCTGTAAACGGTATTACATAACCCTTTTGCCGGGGGAGGCAGCAAAGCAAAGCGAATTCCTTGGAATCCCCTTAAAGGAGTTTGTTTCCCGGCACACGCAGCTTTACGTCCAGTTTTTTCCTTTTCCTTTCTCGAAAAAAAAGCTTTTAATCCACCGGAGAATGGTGCCAAAAAAGTTTATCTCCAAAATTGACGCCCAATTGGGGGAAATGCACGAGCATTTTTTGGTTTTGCCTTCCATTGCCCTCAAAAAAAACGGCGTCTGCGCTTTCCTTGAGGGAAAAAAGTGCCTGATCCATGAGGTCAAGCCCGCGCAATGCGGGCTTTTTCCCTTTATTTTCATGGAACCCGGAAAGGATTTGCTGGAATTGTATCCCTTTTGCCTAGGGCTTAAGGAAGGCGGGAAAAGGGAGAACGCCTTGCAGGAGTCCCGCGCGCATTACCTGAAAATAAAGGATTACTTTGATTCCGTGCGCGAAAAGGGCTTTACTTCACTGTGGAAAGAAATTCCTGATGACGGGATTGCCGCGCTGGACTCCAAGCTTCTTGGAGGAATTTCAAAAAAAGAGTTCTTTAAGCTGATTGCGCCCTATAAATGACTCAAACCTTAAGCAGCCCGTTTAAGTGCAGGAGCTGCAGGGCCTGCACGAATTTTTCCGTTCCTTCCGAGTTTTCAAATTTTTTTTTCCTGTATTCAATGAATTCTTCCATCAGCGCAGCCGCTTTTTCTTCCACCGCCTCTTTTTTTAGTCCGGCTTCCTCAACCGCAACCCGAAAGTTTTTGCTTTCGCCCAGACCTGAAGCCAAAACAGTTTCCTTTTTTTCTTCCGCGCTTTCAATCATTTCCTGCGCAATTTCATATGATTCCTCGCGCGCAAGCAATGCGTTCGCGTTTCCTTCCGTTGCATACTTTAAAAGCACAAAGTATGCGGCCTCCTTTTTTGCCAGTTCATCCAATTCTGTTTCTGAACCGCTTGCCCTGATTTTTTCCAGTGTAACCGTTTCCTTTCCTTTAATCCACTCCAAGTCCTGGATAAAGGATTCATAAACTTTTTTCAGCAGCTCCATTCTTTCCTTTTGATTTCCTTTCAATCCGCTTGAATCCATCTCATTTAACGCCTGCTTTGCTTCATTTAAATTGTTTTCCAGCTCTTGATGCGTTTTTTCCGCAAAGCTTTTGTAGTGCTGAATTTTTGAGCCGTTTTCCGCTGTAAACGGGTTCAATAAAACTATTCCAATTCCGGCCGCCACTACAATAAAAACCCCCAAAAAAACCAGTTTTCCTTCTTTAGTCGGTTCCATTTAGCACCATTTTTTCCTTTACTTCTTCCAGGTTTGCTTCCGTGTCCTTGCATCCGTCCTTTAACAGCATTACCCCCTGTGCGGGAACGCCGTATTCAGCCATCTTGCTGAAACCCAAATTCACTTCGTCCTTGCACGCCAGCCCCAAGACTGCTTTGGGTTTGTATTTTTCAGCGAGCTTTGCGAGCATGCTTCCCCCGGGAACAATGAACACGTGCCCGTAGCCCAGCTTTTTTGCCTCGTTTCTCATTATTTCAACTGGGCAGTTTTTGCATGCCGCGGTTTTCCTGCATTCAATTCCTTCTTCTCCGGGTCTTGCCTTGCATCCCTTGGGCTTTTTAAGGCAGTGGGGAAGGAAGAGCATGCGGTCCTTGAAGGGAACGCGCTTGAATTTGGCTTCATTCAGTTTGTTTCTGAGTTCAATGTGCGTGTAGGAAACAAGCCTGTCGCTTAAGCCCAGTTCTTTGCCTATTCTTTGCGCGGCGTTTGCCGCGTTTATGTGCGCGCCGGAGTCAATTAGTGAACTGACCGAGTCCCGTATTTGGTCGTAAATGGAGCCCATATTTAACCCTGTCCATGGAACACTTTTAAAAAGGTTTTCAGCCCCATTTTCTGCGAGAGCATGATTTTCATTGGAAAGGTTTTGAAGGTTTTGAAGCCTGACTCAAAGGACGTGGAGTCCTTTGACAAAACCGTGCAGGTTTTTTGCCACATGTTTGACGGAAACAGCGTTTTTTTGGACGTGCAGCCCTCGCTTTCGGATAAGGTGAAGCCCGGGGACTTTGTTTTGGCGCGTTACCCTTACCAGAACGAGCCCTTCATAATAAAAATCTTAAAAGGCAAATCCGGCTCGGAGCTTTTCAACAAAATGTCTGATTCCCTGAAAAAAAAGCGTGAACAGCAGCAGGCCCAGAAAAGGGCAGCCGCTCCTGTAATGGATTTCCAGAATCCGATGATTCGCTAGTTACTGGCTTTTTTCTTTTCCTTTTTTTATTGCGTAATAGCCGAATATTGCAAGCAGTGCCGCGTAAAACGAATTCATTAACGCGAAAACAATAAAGATTGCGCCAGTAATAACCATCATTTTCTTTTTCGTTTCAGTTGAAACCATGCCAAAAAATAGTGTTTTCTGGTATTTAAGGCTTCCGAATCAGCTGGCTCTGTAGAAATAATTTATAAAGGCAGTTTTTCAGTCTCATAAACTGCAAGCATTTGGCAATTAAACGCGTTTCAAATCCCAAAAATTCACATTTCTACCCCGCCGAATCAGCTCGAAAAAAAGAAAAAATTGCCCCGGCCGGGATTTGAACCCGGGTCACGGCCTATCCCCCCACCTGCAAAACCCATATTTATAAGGGATTGAGCGTAAGCGAAATCCCTTGACGTATGCGCATGTAAACCGACAGTGGCGGTTTCCCTGAAAATTAAGGGAGGTACCGGAACCATAGGTTCTGATTCCCCCGAAGGGTATCGGAGGTATCGGAACCACGGAGTGGTTCTGATTTTGAGAGGGCCGTGTGCTTGACCGGACTACACTACCGGGGCCTCTAAGAAATGGTTCCGGGAACGCTTTAAATGGTTTTTGCTTGTGCTTTCTTTAATGAAGTTTAAGGCTGTTTTCTTTGACTTGGACGGAACATTGGTGGACAGCATTCCCTTGCATGCCTCTTCCTTTCACGAGCTTTTACGCGAATTGGGTTTGGAAATGCCTTTGGAGGAGCTTGTTCCAATGATTGGCCAGACCAGCCAGCAGATGTTTGAGGAATTCAATAAAAGAAAGCCGTTGGGTGTGAGCCTGGAAAAATTTTTTGAAATGCGGAGAACTTACTTCAAGAAAGCGATTGGAGAAAAGGACATCACTTTTTCCCCCGTGTTCGGGGTTTTAAGCGAACTTAAGGGAAAAATTCCTTTGGCGCTTGTAACCAATTCCAGCCATAAAACCACTTTTAAAATAACCACGAATGAAAGGCTGAGAAGCTTTTTTGACGTGATTGTCACTGCGGGGGACGTGAAAAAACCCAAGCCAAACCCTGAACCCTTTGAGCTTGCCGCCAAAAAACTGGGTGTTCCGCTTAAGGAATGCGTTTTGGTTGGCGACGCAGTGCAGGACGCGGAGGGCGCAAAAAACGCGGGAATTCCTTTTATTGCCGTGACCACGGGAATCGCTTCCAAGGAAGAGCTGGAAAAATTCAGGCCTTTCGCTTTAATTGAGTCCCTGGAAGGGCTTATTCCACTTCTACTTTGAGTCCGCCCCTGATTTTTGCCGCCCCATTGTAGAACAGTGCCGCTATGCCTGCAAAGATATATGCTGCCGCGCACAGGCAAATAAGGTAAAAAAGCAAGGCAGCCAATGCGCCCGGCAGGTCAGCCGGAAATGTGAAAACCATTGGAAACTGAACATTTGCAGGTCTTTTGAAGGCCATCACTTGAATCAATGAAAGCACGCCTGTAATTAGCCCATAGATTAGCGCCATATAGAAGCCCACCTTTGAGGCAACAAATGGAGGAACCCTTTTGATTTCCCTTTCAACCATGCCAAAGAATACTTTTTTCTTGTTTAAAAATCTTTTTCTGCACCCATTATTTGCCCCGAATGAAGAACAGGCTGAGCTTTGAGTTCCGCAAGGAACAATGAAATGGATTATGAGTTCCGAGGGGCTTTAATTCTTTTTAAGGAACAAGGCGCCTGCGGCCACCACTATTACCCCAAAAACAGCCTTCAAAAAACCGTAAAAGGTGAAAATTCCCGCCAAAACCTGCAGCCCGGAGAAAACATCAAGTGCGCCTGTTTCCGCGATTGAGCCAAGCGCCTGTATTTCGCTTACCTGCTGCCCAATGAAGCTCCCGAAAAGCCCTCCCGCAAAAACGGTCACAAGGCCTTCAACAACAAAAAGCGCCCCAATTAAAACCAATGCAATCCCCAAAAGTTTTTCTTTCTCCATTTTTTTTCAGCCCCAGTATTTCATTCCCTCTTCAACACTTAACATCCGCCACTTTATTTCAGCGTCTTCCTGGAAAACGTACCTGTCGATTGCCTTGTCCGCAAAGTTTTCGTTCACAAACAGCGCCCAAAAATGCTTTGAATCGGCTTCCACTCCGTCAATTGATTTCATGAACGCGCCGTAAAGCGATTCACTGTAAATGACATCAAATTTTTCTTTCATTGCCTGCAGCCCGTTTGAGCCTTTTGGAACCTGCACTGTTTCCTCTTTTACTTCCCCGCCGGCTTCCACTGTCAGCTTTATGGTGACTGTTTCGCCTGAGGAAGGAACTTCAGTCCCCGGACTTGTACATCCTAACGTCAGTGCGCTTACCGCCATCAACACGAGTAATGCTGACCACTTTGAGTTCATTTTCTTCCCTCCTGAGTTTTAACAGCGGAGCCGCCATTCTCGCGAAAACCGCGTTGCTTCCAATGTGGGCCGCGGAAAAAGGCAGTGAAGCCATAAAATAAAACGGGATTGCGAGCAGCCCGAACGCGAGCCCTGTTCCAAGCATGAAGCTTCCTGAAATGTTCATCACAATTTCAAAGAAAACCGTTCCCAGCACGCTTAACACAATTAAGTCCCGGGTTTTTGGTTTCCTTAGTTTTCCAAACACCCCGCCCGCCGCGCCGGGGAGTGCAGCCCCGAGCGCCTGAAAGATTGTCCACGGCCCCTGAAGCCCCCAGATAAAAAAGTTGGAGATAATGTAGGCCGCCCCGCCCAGCGCGAAGCCTTCTTTTGCGCCCCAAACCATTCCCGCTGCAATAGCCAAAGGAATGATGGGCTCAACGGACGGAATCCATTGCGCGGCAACCCTTCCGCTTACAGCCAGTGAAAGCAATCCGAGAAAAACCGCTAAATTCTTTAATTCCCTTTTGCTTTTTCCTTTCGCGCGTTCTTTCGAGATTTCCTTAAGTATTTCTTCTTTTTCCAGCTGGAGGGCTTCGGTTTGAGCCGTTTTTTGCTTCAGCCTGCTTTCCTGCATTCTTAAAATATTATGAAAGTAGTTTTATTAAGGGTGATGCCGGTGGAGGGAATTGAACCCTCGACCTCACGATTTCTCCGCTGGAAAGCGTATGAGTCGTGCACTCTAACCAGGCTGAGCTACACCGGCTTGCCAAAAAATTACTGGAATGGAACCTTTAAAAAAAGCTGTTCCACAGCCTTTTCAAAAAAGGCTGGCGAAAAATGGTTTTCGGTTTTTTCAAAAACCATGCAAAACCTTCGGTTTTGCGTGGCCACGTGACGTTGGAAACCTGCAGGTTTCCGACGCGTCGAAAAACTGAAAGTTTTTCAACGAGCCTTGCTTCACATGGAGGCTGGCGAAAACCCAAGTTCACACCAGCCTGCTTTTCACCAGGATTTTTTTGTTGTGCAATACAACCTTGTCCGCGTAACCCAAAAAAAGCCCTGACTCCAGTACTCCGGGAATGTCCTTGGACTGGTACTCCAGGTCCTCCAAGGAATGGATTTCGTCCACCGCAACATCAACCAAATAGTTTCCTGACTCGGTTTTCATTATCCTGTCGCCTTCTTTCCGCAGGTGTGTTGAGCCAAGGTTTTCCAATTGAATAATGGTTCTCTTGTAGCCGAAAGGGGTTATCTCGAAGGGAATTACTCCCCCCAGCCTTTCCGCAAACGCCTTTTCGTCCGCCACAATGATTAAGGTTTCAGCGCTTTGCGCAACCATTTTGTCCCTCACAAGCGAGTGGGAATCCCTTTTAATGTAATTGAAGTCCCGGTCCACCAAATCCGCGAACTCCACAGCCAAATCGATTTCATGCTCGTTCAGTGAAGTTAAAGGCAGTTTGAGTTGCGCCGCAATTGTTGTAATGTTTGCGGAGGTTGGGACGACCTTTAAGTCCAGCCCTTTTTCCTCCTTATGCAATGCGATTTTTTTCAAAAACTTTTCCCCTAACTCGCTTGACCCTATCCCCAAAACCTGCCCGCCTTTAATGAACCGGGACACGAAATCTTCCATTCTTTCCTCGGAAAGCATTTTTTTTTACCACTTAAATATAAAGCCTTTCCCTTAATAATTTTTTGCGGCTTAAAGCCGTTTTTCAGGTGATTTTAATGCCTTTTAAAGCAGAACTCCACTGCCATTCGTTTCACTCGCATGGCACAAAAATCTTTTACGACGGAATTCATTCCCCCAAGCAAATGGTGAAACAGGCAGGCAACTCGGGTTTGGAGGCAGTTGCATTAACAGACCACAATTCAATTGAAGGGTGGGGCGCGGCAAAAGCCACGGCAAAAAACCTGAACATGGTTTTCATTCCCGGGGAAGAGGTCAGCTCTTTGGACGGGCACATTCTTGTTTTGGGGTTGAATGAATTCATTTCCCCGCAGCTTTCCGCCGAAGAAACCCTTGACTTAATCCGTGAACAGGACGCGGTTGCAATTGCCCCGCACCCTTTTGACATTAAAGGGGACGGAATAGGGAAAAAGTCCCTGCAATGTGGTTTGATTGAATCCTTTAACCCGTTGAATTTGGACAGGTTAAGCAACTGGAACGCAAAACGCTTTGCAAAAAAGCATTCTTTAATTGAATCGGTTGGCTCGGACGCGCATTCAATGGAAATGCTTGGCTACAATTTCACTGAATTCAACTGCGAAAAAAGCCTTGACTCCATTCTCTTGGCTTTAAAGAAAGGAGAATTCAAGGTAACAAAAAACTACATTCCGTTTAATGTAACCCAAAAATGGGCAATTGAAAAACTCAAGCTTTCTTACCCGCAAACCAAGGAATACATTAACTCTTACTACAGTTTTCCAAAGAAAATCGTTTCACGCGTCATGCTGGAATTGGTGAGGAAAAGCCCGGGGGACGTGGATTATTTGCTGAAAACCCTTGCATACTTTGGATTGGTGAACGCGTTTGCCTACTCTTCGTTAAGGCAGTTCAAGCACTGGGTTTAATTCTTCCTGAACAAGTGCAGTGAAAACAAGTCACCGTTGCAGCGAGTGTCCATGCCCTTAACCAATTCCAATCCCTTAAACAATTCCGCGTACTCTTCTTTTTTCCGGAAAATGCTGTACTTTGAGCCGCTTCTCCCGTTTTCTTCCCAAACGTGTTCGCAGAGAAAAATGTGCCCTCCTTTTCTGCAGATTTCCTTCATTTTTTTTGCGGGTTTCTTCAGTTCCTTTGGATTCAGTATGTGCAGCAATACAAGGGACTCGAAAACCAAGTCATATTTTTCAGGGGTTTCAAATTCAGTGAGCTTTCCTTTATGCAGTTCAATGTTTGGGGTGTGAAGAAATCTTTGGCTGGATTTTTCAAACATTATTTCGCTTGGTTCAATTCCTTCAACGCTGTATGCTTTTTTCACGAGCTCCTGCGTCATTCTTCCAGTCCCAAAACCGAGTTCAAAGACTTCTTTGTCTTCGTAAAATCCTTTCAGGAAAGAAAAAATTGTTTTCTTTAGTTTCCCGGATTCCAGCACGTTCCGCGTCCGGGAATGCCTTAAGCCCATTACCGCCTGCAATCCGTTTCTCTTTGCCCTTTCCTCCCAGTGCTTCCTTATTTCCTTTTCGGTCAGGCTTTCCTTTTCTTTCCTGCCGGGCTCAGGGCAAGTGTCTTTTTCTTTTTCGCTTAAACCGTGCACAGGCATTTTTGGTTCCTTCAAAAAAAGCAAGCCTCTGGCGGGAGTCGAACCCGCTTTTGGCTAAACCCGAACAAAAACGAAATATATATATATACGTTAAAATATATGAGGTCTAGCATGAAATACTGTGCCTTGATTGGATTGCTTTTTGTTGCTGTTTTGGCTAGCGGATGCAGCCAGCTTGAGCCCGTAAATTATCCGGTAGCGCAAGGCGTAAAGGTTGACGTTCAAAGCCCTCATCCTTATTCAAACGGGAAAAGCGGCAAAAGCATTGAAACAATTGTTTGGTCGCATACTTTAAAGCACCCTGGCGCCTCCTCCTTAAAACTGCACTTCAACAGGCTGGATGTTGCAGGGGAGTTAAACGTACCTGTAGTTTATGAAACAATCAATATTCCTTGTCCGCCTGAAAGTTCCCCGGAGGCAACCGAAGGAGTGCCGAGCGCCGGGGAATTAGTGTACTGCGGAGAGAAAACAGTAACAAAAGAATTTACGTTGCAGGAAATATTCATTAAAAACTACATCAATGGAGATTTTTTAATGGTAAGAGACTCACAAAACAATATCTTGGATATACTATTTGAGCAGCCGCCTGGAGCTGGCTTTTCCAAAACTTACGATGGTGTAGATGTGGTAGTATTGGAGCTTTACGCAGATGCCTCTGAAAACGCTTATGGCGTACATGTGGATGAGTATTTTTATGGATTTGAACATACTGGCTGATTCACGGCCATTTAATCTTCTTTGACTGCTTTTTCAGAAAATTAAGGGCAGGGCAAAAAAATGCAAGCCTCTGGCGGGAATTCACAGGAAATCTGCCCCCTTTCCAGCTGATTATAAAGGCTAAAACCGGTATTTTTGCGTGAATGATGCGAGAGTTGAGTTTAGGGACAACGACATTAAGAGGCAGTTTTTTGCTGAATTAAAGGAAGCCGCCAAGGCAAAAAGCTGGAAAAAGCTGGCAAACTGTTTTGGGGTCAGCCTGAAGACTTTTCAGAGCTACTTGTATGGGGGCTTCACGGTTCCAGGAAATCTCTTCAGTCGATTTATTGAAAATTTCCCGGAAGAAAAAAAGCGTTTTTATTCAGATAATGTTAATTTAAAAGATAAAAATTGGGGGGCAGTTTTGGGCGGCAAAAGAAACTATCAGCTGCACCCGGAAATTTATGAAAAAGGCAGAAAAATTGCGGCACTTAGGCGCAAAGGAAAAGAAGAAACTTTTGACTTTGATGTTCCGCTTTCAGAGGATTTGTGTGAATTTATCGGCGCATTTATCGGCGACGGGTTTACTAATAGATATGGCCGCCATTATTGGACAGAGTTAACAGGGGACATAAATCTTGATAAAGAATATCTGACAAATGTTCTTGCAAGAAACGTGTTTTCTTTGCTTGGGGTAAATTCAACTTCAAGGCCGAATAGCGGCAATAATGCTCTAAGGCTGATTTTTCACTCAAAATTTTTGTTTAAGCTTTTAACCGAGCGTTTCAAATTTCCCGCAGGAGTGAAATGTTATACCGTAAAAATTCCTGAAGAGATAATTAATGCAGGTGGTCCTCTATTGTATGCGACAATTAGGGGAATATTTGATACTGATGGTTGCGTTTTTTTCAGCCAAAGAAAAGTCTACAGAAAACCTTATCCAAGGGTTACGTTTCAAACGGCAAGCGAGTCACTGCATTCACAAGTGAAAGAAATTCTAAGCAAAGAGTTCAGCCTGTATTCATACAAAAACAGGGAAAAGAAGAAATTTGCTGTAGATGTTTATGGCCACAACCAGCTTAAAAAGTGGCTTCGTTTGATAGGGTTTTCTAATAAAAGGCATCTTGATAGGTTAAACAGGTTTCAAGATGCTAAGCCCTGGGCGGGGATCGAACCCGCGACCTCATGCTAGTTGTCCTCATTAGATACCAAGCATGTATTGCTACCACTAAACTACCAGGGCATACACTATTAATCCATCCAAAAAAAGGTTTAAAAGCAGTCGGCACAGAGTTTTTTTCCTAAATTTTTTGAGGCATTGAGAATTTCAATTCCAAGCAGCTCTTTTCTTTCGCTAAAGTCAACTATGCTGTCACCAAATTCTTTACTGGCATGGTATTTCCCTTTTTTTGCCTTAATATACATCGCGTCAGCCGATTTATCGTAAGTCACTTTCATTTGCCTGCGCCAACGATTTCCTTCAATTTCTCCAGTTCACTGAATTTTACCTCGAATTCCTTTCTTTTTTCCATGTCCTTTACCGTGAGAACAGATTTTTCCAGTTCTTTTTCCCCAATGAAAGCAACAAAGGGAAAGCCTTGTTTTAAGGCAAATTCCAGGCTTTTTCCCACGCTTCCTGCCTTTAAATCCAGTTCAGCAGGAACCCCCGCCCTGCTGCGGATTCTTTGGAGCATTTCCAGGGCTTTTAAGGCAGTTTTCTCCCCAATAGGCACCAAATAAATGCCTTTTTTGGGCTTTAAAGCCAGTTTTTCCCCCATTAACCCGCAGATTCTTTCCACGCCATAGCTTATGCCCACAGCCTCTTCCGGCCTTCCCCCATACAATTCAATAAGCTTATCGTACCTGCCTCCTCCGCCCACGCTTTGGCCTTCCCCCACTTTGACCTCAAAAACCGTTCCAGTATAATATTCCAGCCCGCGTGCTATACTCAAATCAAACTCTGCTTGCTTCTCCAAGCCCGCGGCCTTCAAATATTCCAGCAACTCTTTCACTTCCTTTAATCCCTTTGAATTCACCTTTTTTTCCTTGAACTCTTTCTCGATTTCCCCCAAGGCTTTTCCGTTCATCCAGCCCAAAATGCTTGAATCAATTTTCTTTTTTTTCAGCTCTTCCCTGACTCCTTTCACCCCAATTTTTTCCAGCTTGTCCAGGCTCCGCAAACAATCTACAACCTGCGCTTTTTTCACCCCGTTGCAGAGCGCAAGCTCTTCCAAAAGCTTTCTGTTGTTCAGCCTGACTTTTGCTTTCAGCCCCAGGCGCCTGAAAACTTCAATTGTTGCGCTTATGCATTCCGTTTCCGCAAGCATTGAGCCTGTTCCCGTAATGTCAATGTCCGCCTGTGTAAACTCGCGGTACCTTCCCTTCCCGGGTCGGTCGTACCTGTAAACCGTTCCAATGCAGTATCTTTTAAACGGCCTTGGAAGCTGCGGGTTGGAAGCCATTACCCTCCCAAGCGGAACAGTGAAATCAAACCTTAACCCTAACTCTCTTCCGCTTTGGTCCTTAAAGCAGTAGATTTCTTTCCTTATTTCTTCTCCGCCTGCACTCTTTGCGCTCAACAGCTTAAAGTCTTCTACAACCGGAGTCTGCCAGGGAAGAAAGCCGTACAATTCAAACACCTGCCTGCACGTGTCTTCAATGAACTGCTTTTTCACCATTTCCTCCGGAAGGTAATCCCGCATTCCGCGAACAGTCTGGAACTTCATTTTCTCTCACCTGCTTTTAGGGCCGTGGGGGGGAGTCGAACCCCCGTCTTAGGATCCACAATCCCATATCCTGACCGCTGGACGACCACAGCCATTAACTTATTTTTGGATAGCTTTCCCCTCATTTTTTTGTTTGGTTCCCGAAATTGAGCCAGCCATTACCTGCACTTACAGCTAAGAATGAAAAGGCTTTTATTATTGCATTCCGCCCGCTACCCAAATCAAAGAAAAAGTTGCCTGAAATGAACTAACTCACTTTTCATGGTGGACAGCATACTTTCTTTCCGGAAAGGTTTAAATAGGTTTTTAAACCTGAATAAGCCCAAGTATTTTGGTTGATTGAATGCCTGAAAGAATTAAGAGACTGGTTGTGAAAGGGGGCAAGAAAGCCAAGGGAGGCTTAAAGAGACTCATGTCGGTTTTCTCGGGCGGAGCCGCACGGGTTGAACTGGAGCCAAAACCAATGGGCCCAGGCATGAAACGCCAGGCGAAAGAAATTAAGGGCGGCCACGGGCACAAAGGCATCAGTGTTTTAAGGAATCTGGCGGACAAGAAAGAAAAACCCATTAATCCGGAAAAAACCTTAAAACGCATTTTGGAAGGAAGCGGAAGGGTTTCACCTAAAAAAAAGCGTGAAGAAGAAGCTTAAATCAAACTTTTTCTGACTTTGTCTGCGACTTCCCTTTTCGCTAAAACCAGTATTTTTGTGTTTGCCTTGATTTCGGCTTCCGGCCCGGGAATCACGAGCTGGCCGCCTTCGTATAAGGCGATTATTGCGGAACCCGGGGGATGCTGGATGTCCCTGATTTTTTTGCCCACAATTTTTGTGTTTTCCTTCACCAGTATCTCCATTATTTCGGCTTCCCCCCGGGAAATGAATGCAAGGTCCAAAACCTCGGGTTTTGTGATTAACTCTTCAATGTAGCCTGCTGCGGCTGCCTCCGGGTGAATCACAATGTCAATCCCTAATTTGTTTAAAACCCGTTCATCGTATTCCACTCTTCCCAGCCTCACCGCAACAGTTTTTGCCCCAAGCTCTTTCGCCAAAAGCCCCATGACCATGTTGGTTTCATCCGAGCCGGTTAACGCAACAACCGCGTCGGCTTCCTTTACTCCTGCTGCCTGCAGTGCCTTTATGTCTGTGCCGTCCGCATGGGTTGCAACAACATCCAATTGCCTTGAAATCCTTTCACAGACCTTTTCGTCCTTGTCAATGACTATTGTGTCGTGGTCTTCTTCAAGCAATAACTGCACCAAATAGTAGCCCAAGTCGCCTGCCCCAATCACCACAATATACATTTACAGTTTCCTCCTTGAAAGCATGAAACCAACCAATGCAAGCACTGGAATGATTTCCAGCCTGCCAATCCACATGTTTAATATTAGAACTGTTTCGCTTAATAAAGGCATTCCCTGCTGGGAGATTCCCGAGGAAATTCCGACATTTCCTTGCGCTGAAGCCACTTCAAACAGCGCGGTCCCCAAATTTGTTCCGTCCAGTGTGAGGAGCGCGGTTCCAATTAAAAGGAAAATGGCGTACAGTAAAATGAACTGCGTCACCTGTTTTATTTCCTTGTCTTCCACGTCCCTGCCCTCAAATTTTCTTGCAAAAAAGGAATCTTCAGGCAAAACGCTTGCCTTTATTCTCCAGTAAATTGATTTAATGAAGATAATGAACCTGCTCAGCTTTATTCCGCCTGCAGTGCTTCCGCTTGAGCCCCCAATAAACATCACCCCAATCAAAAGCAGTTTAATGAAGTCTTCCCATACCCTCACTTCAGTGGGCGACACCAATGAAACGCCTCCCGCGGTTAAAGCCGACACCACATGAAAGAACGCGTACTCCACTCCAATGTAATTTGAGCCGTAGAATAAAATCATTTTCGGGAGAATAATTAATGAAGTGAGTGCCCCAAGAAAAAGCAGTGCCCTGAATTCAATGTCCCCAAAAAAAGCCTTTACTTGCTTGCGCTTGAAGAACAGGTAATGCACGGAAAAGCTGGTTGCCCCCAAAATCATCACAACCATTAAACTCAGGTCCAGCCAGGGGTTATGCCTTCCCACAAGCCCTCCTTCAATGGAATCCATTCCTGTTGTGGAGATTGCGCTCATGGAATAGTTTATTGAATGGAACAAACTTAAATCCGAGGAAAGGAAAACCAATAGTGTCCCGAAAACTGTGAGAATAACGTAAATTGCCCAAAGGTCTTTCACCATGTTTTTAATGTTTGGGCGAAGCCTTTCCTGTTTTCCTTCCGCAAGCAAAAACCTTGCGCTTTTCGTGTAGGCTGCAAACACTCCAACCAAAGCCATCACCACTATCCCTAATCCTCCAATCCATGAAAGAAAGCTTCTCCAGAAAATAAGGCTTTTTGGCAGGTTGCCTATGTGCGGCACCACACTCAGCCCGGTGGTTGTGATTGCGCTCATTGCCTCAAAAAAAGAGTCAAGGAAATTCATTCCCTGAATTAAAACAAACGGAAAGCCCGCTATTGCGGGAAAAACCAGCCAGATTACGCTTATTGCAATCAGCGCGTGCTTTAATTCCGTGTCCTGGTCTGAAGCAAAAATTTTTTTTATCACATAGCCTAAAGCAAAAGAGAAAACGCCCACAAGGGCGTATTTTGCCATTATGTGCACGGGTTCCAGGAACAGGAGCGCGGCCAGAACCGGAATCGCATAGGCCGCGCTGCTCCACTGCAAAACCGTCCCAAAATCCCTTAGCACAACTTTTAAGTCTTCCCCTGAAACCCGGATAAACATTTGTAAATAAAGGGCTTTTTCATTTAAAAGCGTTGAGGGAACGCCCGGAACCGCATATTTATGGGGGATTCGACTGAAAGGAGAATCCCTCGACGTATCCTGGCGTAAACCGACAGTGGCGGTTTGCAGGGGGGAGGATTCGAACCCCCGAAGGCACTAAGCCACAGCGCCTAATCCCAATCAAACCCGTAGGTTACGATTGTCTGAACGCTGCTCGTTTGACCGCTTCGATACCCCTGCTTAAGAAAGCGTTTAATCAAAAACAATAAAAAACAGGAACCTTTACCTTAACTCGGTTTTGATTGCTTTGGCTATTTTTTCCGGCAGTTCATCTGGCTTTGTGCTTACTGAGGCGAACCCTGACTCAATTTTTTCGCTTAATCCTTTGGAGTCTTTTCGCATTCCTGCAAACCCTTGTTTCATTCCTGTGAAGCCTTCCTGCATTCCTGCAAAACCTTCCCGCATTTCTGTGAATCCTTCTTTCATTGCCTGATAGCCCAGGGTTTGGTAGCCGATGCCTTTGTCCAGCTGCTCTAAAATCAGGGATTGATTGTATTGTTCACTGTTCGCCAAACTTATGCGGTTGTCAAATTTTAGCCCTGAAACACTGACTTTCCTTTTTTCTCTTTCCCCGCCAAATTCTATTGCCGAGGGAAAATGCTTTTTCAGGTAGCCGTGAAATTCCCTGATGTTTTCTTTTGTTCCCTCAACCATTTTTCTCTTATAGAAAGGGATTGGGATCGTATTTAAGGTTTCCTGTTCGTCAATTACCAACGGAAGGTTAGTTGATCGGGCCCACGGGGAATCGAACCCCGGTCTGCAGCTCCGCAAGCAACCGTACTGTCCACTATACTATGGGCCCCGGCTTAAAATAATTCCCCTAAAAGCCTTTTTATTTTCTTGCTTCAGGCGTAAGCCGTTTTTGGTGAAATTTCTAAAAAGTTTTAGAAACCCTTTCCGGGAACCCCGCCCATTTTAATGGGCAAATGAATTGTTTCCATTAAGCCGTTTGCGGAAAAAAAAAAATTCGGCGGATTTTTAGCCCGCCGCAGTTTAAGCAATTAAAACCTTTTCCAGAATCATTGCGTACGGAACCGCAAGAAAGCGGAAAACAAAGTTTCCAAGCAAAAGGAAAACAGAGGTTGCAAGAAAAGCCGACAGAATCCAGAAATAGTCGGTGAGAAACCCGTACCACGGCATTTGGGTTTTCACTTTTTCGAACACCATTGAAGCCATTTCCTTGTCTATTTTTCCTTCCTGCGCTTTCCTTATTTCCGCCACCACTTTTTCCCTGAATTCGGGGGAATTCATTTCCGTTTCCAGTGCGTCCATTCCCAGCAAAAAAACATGAACCCTTTGGTCTTCCACGCCTCTTAAGGCGGCGTAGGCCGGCATTCTTGTTATGCGCTCAATGGTTTGCTTTTGGTTTTCAATCATTAAGTCCGCGGTGTATTCGTTCAATTGCCTGGTTCCCTGTTGCTGCAACGCGATGTCCAAAAGCTTTTCTTCCATTTGTTCCTTGAATGTTTCCTGCTGCGGGAAAACAAACAAAATTGTTCCAATAAAAAGCCCTATTGCGGTAAGGCTCGCCAGCCTTTGCGCCGCTCCGGTTGTAACCCTGAACTGCACCCATTTTTTTAGTTCAAGTTTTTTCAGGTAAACCGTTTCAATCATCAGCCACATTCCAAGCAAATAAAAAAGCGCTGCAACCGCAAATTCGCTTAGCCTTGGAAAAAGCAAAAGCAGCACGGCAAACCCCATGAATGACCCCGCCAATGCGCTCATTTGCGCCTCTCTTTTTGTGAAAAAATTGCAGGATACAACAACTATTCCTATTGTGGACGGGAAAAGCAGGACAAAGAGAATGAATCCCGTTGATTTCACGTTTTCAATTGTTTGCGCCAAATCAAAGTTGAAGACTTCGCTTAAAAACAGGTTTGAGGTGCTTAAAAAATAGCCCCAAACTATCACGCTTACCGCAATCAACCCGACGAACAGAACCTGCATTTCGGTTTGCTGGCTTAATTTCATCCGCATTTTAATAGGCTTTCAGGGTATTTAAATTTTTACTTTAATAGCCGGATTATTTTCCCGTTGTCCACAATTATTGTGTTTTCCGCCTGCGTTACGGTCACGCCTTTTTCTTCCCTTAGGATGGGGTGCATTTGGAAAACCTTTTTCTGCAAAAGCTCCCTTAAGGCGACCTTGAACTTGAATTCGCTTAAACCCTTTTGTATCCACCTTTCCGCGAAAGGCAAAGTCTTGTATTCTTCCGCAGCCTTTTCCACTATTTTTCTTGCGTCCAGATTCCTCACCGGCTTTAATTCATCCAGTTCGTAAATGTAGGTTTGCGGCGCCTCCCTCACAATTCCTTTTCCGTTGCATGCAAAGGGCTCAAAGGCGTAAACCCCTTCTTCCTCTATTTCCCGGTCGTCGCTGTTTTCAATGTTTGGAATGCTTGGCGCGATGTGGGTCCTCCACTTGTCCATTCCGTGCCCGCTCAGGTTTTGGATTGGCTGAAAGCCTTTTCCTTTAATTGCTTTCTCTATTTTTGCGCCCAAATCCTTTAAGGTCATTCCAACTTTAACTGAACTCAGCGCGCTCTCTAAACCCAGTTCAGCGGCTTCAGCCATTTTTCCGTGTTCCCCGGAAAAATCCAGTGTAAACGCGGAATCCGCAATGCATCCTTCAACGTGAACCCCTGTATCAACTTTCAATACGTCCTTTTCCCCGAGCACAGACTCGTCGTTCAGGGGAGGGGTGTAGTGCGCTGCATTATTGTTTATGGACAAATTAACCGGAAAGGCGGGTTTTCCGCCCAATTCCACGGTTTTCTTTTCAATGCGCTCCGCTATTTCCAGGAGCTTTTGCCCCGGCTTTATTTTGGCTTTCTCTATTTTGTGCAGCCGGGAGGCAATTTTTCCTGCCTTTAAATAGTTTTCCTTGTCTTTTTTGTCCATTTTTCCTTCACTTTAAGGATTCTAAAAAGAAAAAGAATTTAAAATCAAACGAATTTTTTTTAAGGGGGTTTTGGAATTCGTAAATGTCAAAAACAGTGATTTAATAAAATGGTTTTCGATATCCCCTTTCACCGGGTTTTTTTCCTTAAAAGGTACAGCACCACCACAATCAGGCACGCCAAACTTATTGCCCCGATTTCGGGAACATTCACTCCCCTTTCTTCTTTCACTGAAAAGTGCAGGGTTCTTGAGTCTTCGGATGTAGTGGCTTTGAATGTGTGTTCAGTCCAAGGCTCTAAATTATGTGTTTCCGGGTCTCCAATGCCTGAAAATTCGTAGTCTTTGGTTTCTCCGGGGACCAGGTTGCCAAAGGATGTTTGTGCGTCAATCTGGGTTGAATCTAACCACAAAAAAACCGTGGGAATGGGCTGGCTGCCGGTGCTAATGTTTTTTACGGTCACCCAAACTGTCATGTTTTCGTTTAGCCCCACAACGTTTGACGGTTCAATGCTCATGTCAATTATTGCAACGTCTTGCGCAAAAGCAATGGATGCAAGCAGGGGAATGAAGCCGAAAGCCAAAAGCATTTTTCCGTGCACTGGAACCACTTATCTAAAACGTTTTCCCCCTTTTTAATCTTTTTCTTTTTCACCCGAATGCCCCCAGCGTTTGTTGCTTGCCGCCCTGCACCAAATCCTCTTCACTTACGCCCAGTTCACGGATAAT
Organism: uncultured archaeon; assembly: GCA_964442255.1. Taxonomy (GTDB): domain Archaea; phylum Iainarchaeota; class Iainarchaeia; order Iainarchaeales; family 1-14-0-10-31-34; genus CAYTYC01. The sequence goes on from CAYTYC010000004.1 coordinate 20,520, forward strand.
TTTAATGACGGCGGGAAAAACCTGGTGCTCGATGTAATAGTCCGCGTCATAGTTTCCTTCCTGCACGAACTCCGCCAGTTCAGCGCGGTCGGAAATGCTTTTCCCTGAACGCGTCACAATGTATTCAATTATCGTGCCAACCCCTATTCTTTTTCCGCGCTTAATCGCCTTTTTTGCCGCGGCAATGTGCGGGCCGATTGACTCATACGATTTAATGGATTTTTTTACCGTTGAAATAATCACCAAATCCTTTTTCTGCACTTTCCCTTCCTTTAAGTCTTTCACCGCTTTTCTCACGACCTGAACTGCCTTTTCCGGCTTTCCTTCCTCCAAAACAGCCTGCAAAACCCTGCGCTGCGTGTCTTTTGCAATCCTTGCCCAGTCCCTCCGCACGTACTCAAAGCCCACTATGCTTAAATTTCCCCTGAAGTCAATCAACGCGTACCTTTTTTTTGCCGCCCCTCCCTCTCGCCTGGTTACAAACAGCCCTCTTTTGTATATTCCCTCAAACTCGAGTTCCATTACTCCGGGAAGCCCGGAATTCACTTTTTCCGCAAACTCCAGAACGTCCGCCTTGGTTTTTCCTTTTGGTAACCCCAGGAATGCGCTGTCCGTGTCGTTGTATAAAAGCCTGAATCCCGCTTTCTCTGCTTTGTGCCCGATGTCCTTCACATAGTGCCGGCTCCACGCCGTCACAGACCTCGCGGACTCCAGACTGTACCACCTGCTCCGAGGGTATCCCAGATAACCGTAAAAGGAGTTCAAAAGTATTTTGAGCGCCTGCTGGCGGGCGGAAAGCGCCTCAAATTCTTCTGAATCTTTTCCGAATTTTTTCATTTCTTTTTTGATTTTTTTCCTGTTTTCCAAAAGCTGTTCAAGGATTGCCGGAATAAAGCCTTTTTTTTTGGTGCAGAAGTAATCCCCGTCTGGCGCAAGGTTTTTTTTGTTTCCCCTGCAGCAATCGCAGTTCAGTGTTTCCGGGGAAACGTTGTGGGAAATCATTATGCTTGGGTGAAGGGAACGAAAATCCAATACGGCGATGTTTTCATGCAGCCCGGGCTCCGGGCTTTTCACAAACCCGCCTTTAAAGGACTGCATCATTCTTTTTTTCACTTCCCCTTCATGCGGCCTGTTGGGGAGAAGGGTTTTTGTCTGGAAGCATTTGTCCATTAAAAGGAATTCCACCAGAAATCCCGCGGAGCCGCGGGAAACGTCAAACAGCGTTTGCTTCACCAGCTTGCTTAATTCCACGGCAACAGGCAAAAACCGGTTTCCCAGCCTGTAGGTTTGTTCCGCGTCCTCCAAATTGTATTCCGCCACTTTTTCCAGCCCTTTTCCTGAATCCCATGATTCCGTGATTTGTGCAGCGGTTATTTTCTCTTTTTTTTCCCCGTAAATTTGTTCAACCACCGACTCCAAATCAAATTTAACCAGACTCACTATTCCAAAGCGCACAAAAAGCCTGAGCAATTGGTAGACGTCCAGGTGCTGCATTCCCACAACCATTACCGCTGAAGCAAATCCGTGCTTTTTTGCCTTTAATCCCGACCCTTCCACGCCAAAATCGATTTCCGCTTTCAGCACGCTTGCCCTTTCCCTTAAGTAAGGCAGGTCAAACAAGTCGCCGTTGTATGTCATCATGATGTCGGTTTTTTTTTCCCTTATTTCTTCCACAAGCCTTTCAATCAGTTTTGATTCGCTTTCCACCAATTCAACGTGTTTTGTTTCCGCTTTTTTGTTTGCGGTGAAAACCTTTTTTTCTTTTCCTGAAACAAACGCCGCCATCAGGATTGCGTCTTTTTTCGGGTTGCTGAAGCTTTCCCCCGAATAGGTTTCCAAATCAAACGCCGAACTAACCGGCGCAATTCCCGTTTTTTTTTCAATTCGCTTTATTTCCTGAACCTCTTTTTCTTTTCCTTCCCTGAACTCCACTTCCACTTCCCCCAACGGCTCCAGTCCCTTGTCTATTAGGTATCTGCGGGTGAACACGATGTCGTGTTCCCTTTTTTCCATTACCCCTGAAATTTTGGTTATTTCTTCCCTTGCTTTCACCAAATCCGAGGTGTTTTTGAAGTAAATTCGCGCGGCGTTTTCCCGGTATTCTTCCGCTTTTTCCGCTTTTATTGCCTTGCTTTTTTCTTCCCCGAACTCTTTTTCGAGGATTTTTTTTTTCAGTTCCCCGAAACTTCCCTCAAATACGGCGTAAAAGTAGGGGTGAAAGTTTTTTTCAATAAAGGACTCCATCCCGGAACGCGTTTTAATGAAAAGCCGGATGCAGGAATTCTTTTCTTTCCCTGTTTCCGTGGCCAAATCGACGAGTATTCCCTGAATCCGTTTCCCGGGCATAGATATATTTTTAATAGTCAACTCCTATTTTAATTAAGTGGTTTTTTTTGGCGAGAAGGCATGAGCACGGCGGAAAAAAGTCTTCAATGGTTTTTTCCGACGTAATCCGTGACATCAAGGCGTTGAACAGCAGCGTGCAGATCATCGCCCAGAAAATGAAGTATTTGGTGAGGAACGAAAAAATTTTGGGCAGAAACCTTATTGTCTTGAACAAAAAGCTCAAGGCGCTGGAGAAGCGCCCTTCTTCCCCTTCAGCAGGTACAGGAATTTCCGCCCCGGAAATGAATGAAGTGAAGGACGAGCTTGCCGCTGTTTCGGAAAAGCTTTCTTCTTTGGGGCACGAAATTTCGGAGACAAAAAAAAGGCTCAACCGGTTTGAGGAGTCTTACGCGAAAAAGGAAACCCTGGATGAATTGAAGTACGTTATTGACGCAATCAATCCACTGGAGTTTGTCACCTTAAGCCAGCTGGAAGACGCGCTTGGAAAAAAGCCGGCAAAAAAGAAATAGCTATTTTTTCCTTAAAACAATTAAAATCCCTGCAACCACTAAAACCAGGGCAATTGCGCTTATTTCCGGAACGGGCTGCCCCTGCTTCCCGACCGTAAAGCGGGTTTTCATTTTGTTGTTTTCTTTTTCTGTTTCAGCAGGAACAACAAGGGCTGTTGCTTCCGCGTATGCCGTGTAGTCCTTCCAGTCCTCAAGCCCTGCGCCTGAAAGGTCGAATGCTGTTGTGAATGTGAATTTGTTTCCCGGGCTTATAATCCTTGATGTGCTGTATACTGCAGTTCCCGGGTCTTTTTCCAGCCAAAACCCCACCGTCACATCAGTGGAGGTTATGCGCAGGTTTTTCACGGTTGCCTTGAATGTCATTGATCCTTCTTTGTCCACCACAATTGGAACAGCCTCAAATTTAACCATTTCAACGTATTCCTTCGGCGCAGATGCGGAACCCGCCGCTGCCGCAAAAAACAGAAGGAAAATAAAACACAAGGCATATGCGGTTTTCATTCGCATTATTTGGCCCCTTTCCTGTTTATAAGCCTTTATTTTGTCCCGAGGTGGCTGAGGGTCGGGCGGAGGCTTACCCTGTACTGCTTTCTTTCCGCCAGCTTCACTCCCACGTCGCTCACAGACAAAATGAATATTTCCGCTTCCACGAGGTCCCGGGCTTCCTTTTTTAGTTCCACAACCCTTTCCGCCCCCAGCGCAAAACCCACTCCAAGCGAATAAAACTGGGAAAGGATTTGAATCATTTCATCAACCAAAATTGCGTTGGCGGATTTCCCGAAAAACTGCACCGCGTTTGGGATGAAAACAAACGAGTTAATGCCTTTCACTGCCTTTCTTTCATAGTGTTTCCTTATTCCCGCAAGCACTGAATGCATCACCATTAAGGCGCTTCTTTCGTCCGTGCCCTGCATTTTTATTATTCCCGCCCTTCCAATGTTTTTTTCCCAGTTTTTGGACAATTCCTGCACCTCGTTTCCGGAAGCAAACAGGCCTTCATACCTTTTTTCAATCAGCTTCAGCATGCGCACCATTCTCAGCATCTGGTTCTGCTTTAATTCCGCCTGCCTGCAGTGGTTCTTGACTGCGCCAATAAGTTGCCCAAAGGAATCAATTTTCTCCATTTTTTCCATAACCTCCGAGATTGTGCGGGAGGCGGTGTTTTTTCCTGCCCCAAACAGTTCCAGCAATCCCTTTGGGCTGATTAAATTCAGGTCCACTTTGGCGTCCTGTGCTGCAAGAAATTCTTTCACTGGAAAGCCCATTGGCTCAAGCTCTGCCTGAAACCGGCTTAACTCTTTTTCCTGTTCGGAGGGCTTGTTCATTGAATTAAAGCTTTCATTCCAGTCAAACACTACGGCGGGAGAATTGCTTAGCATCACGCCTTCCGCGACCAGCTGCATTGCGTGTTTCCTGTCCTCCGGGTTTTCCCCGAAAATTCCTGTTTTAAGGAAAAGCTTTAACGGCTCTTTTGCCGGCTTTCCTTCCTTTGTCAGCCCCAGGAAAACTTCTCCCCGTGTTTCAGGCTGCATTTCCCTTTGCCCCGGGAGAACGCTTTTTCCGCTTACAAGGGGAAGGGAAAGGGGGTCGGTGAAAAAGGCGTTTTTTGTTTCCTCGTCCGCCTTGCTTAATTCGGTTAACTCCAAATCATAGGCCCCTGAAATCTGTTTCACAAACTCAACCGAGGCCTCAAGGTTTTTGAGCTGCGAGTTAACGGTTTTCCTGAATTCCTCTTCTTCGTACACGCTGTAGGAGGGCCTGGAAGCCAAAACAAAAAATTTGAGGGTCTTGTTTTCTTCGTGTTTAATGAATACGCTTGCTTCCTTGGGAAAGGTTTCCGCAAACCCTTCTGTTTCGCCTTTCGCGTGGAAAACCTTGTACGCCTCCACAACAACCCCTGAGATTTTGCCTTTTTCCTTCACTTCAATTACAACCAGTACCACGCTTTCGGGGTTGGAGTAAATGCTTACCTCGTGGTCGTAAAACATTCCTTCAAACAGCACGTGCCAGGGCCCGTGCGACAGGCTGAAACGCATCCCTTTTTTTCACCGCAACCTTTTAAGCGAAAGTAACATATATAAATGAAGTATTATATAAATAGTTGTGGTTTTTTGAGTGGCTGACAGGAAAACGGTTTTGGAGTCAATCCGCAAAATGCTTGACTCCGGCATAGAGGAAGACGTAATTGAGTCAACCCTTTTGGACATCGGCTTAAGCAAAACCGAAATAGGCGAACTGATTTCCGAGGTTAAAACCGGGAAAACCGCGGAACAGCCTTCCCCCCAAAAACAGGAAACCCGGGTTTTCCGCGCGGCCCCGTCTTCCGGGCAAAGGCCTTTGCCTGAAGGGAAAAGCCGGGAGGAAGTGCAGGCGGAAAGCCAGCCGGTTCAGCCCGAAAAAGAGAAAGCAGAGGAAATTCAGAAGGCGCGGGGTGAAGAGGAAGATGAAGAGGAGGAAAGCCCTCCCGCTGAAGAAGAAGGGAAAACAAAATCCCGGGCTCCTGAAAGCGCAGGTGAAGGCGGGGAAGAGGAAGAGGAAACCGAAAGCGATGAATTGAGGGAGACCTCGGACAAGGTGGAGTTGGCCGAGCACGCGGAAGAGCTTGAAAAAATGAATGATTCCCTGGAAAACATCCAGAGAAAAATCGCGCTTTTGTCGCAAAAACAGTTCACTGCCTCGGAGTTCAGGAAAAGCCTTGATTCCCTGGAGGAAAGGGTTGAGGAAACGCGGAAGGATTTGTCGGATTTAAAGGCGTCCTCCAGCGCTTTGCAGTCGCTTTTAAAGAAACTGATTGAAACAGACAGAAAGCTTTTGGTTCCGGGAAAAAAATAGCTTTTCCGCCAGAAATTTGTTCCCGGAAAATTCTTTTTTTTTCTTTAATCCCGGAAAATTTTTTTCAATGCATCCAGTAAATTGCCTGAGCCTTTTGCGGCCCTTGGGGCAAGGTTTTTGGTTTTCCATGTGTGGCTTTCCGGCGCAAAAAAGCCTTCCCCAATTTTTGACCCCAGGTCTTCGGCTATTTTCGTGAACACCTCTCCTTTTGGCCCTTTTGGCGAGGCTTTTTCAACTTCTTCCCCTATTCCCGCCGAAAAGCCTTTTGCAGTTTCTTTTCCGACTTTTCCGGCTCCGCTGAAAAAGCCTGCCGAAATTATTAGCGCCCCCAAAATCAGGCTCAAGGCGGCAAGCCACACTATTCCGGTGTACAGGGAAAAAAGCAGGATAAACAGCAGCAAAAGCCAGCCGAAGGAGTTCATTTAATACCCTCCCAGCAGTCCGCCGTATCCTCCGCCTCCGCCCAGCCCTCCGTACATGTCGGGTTCAGAGGATTTTGTCTTGAATCCGAAGACAAGCGAAATTGCAATCAACGCTATAACTGCGTACATCATGTAGTCGTCCAGGCCCGCGGACTTTATCCAGTACATTGCGCCAGCCGAAATTATGAGGAGGATTGTGGTGGAAATTGAGCGCATTGAAAGAATCATTATCGCCACTATCCCGAACACAATCCAGGTTTGGCCGTATTGGATTGCCAAAAACATTAAAAGCACTGAAACCATGAAGGTAAAGGTGTCCATTTTGTCAGTCCGCCATATGCATTTTTGAAATGATTTCTTTTCCGAATGTAGCGAAAATGAATACGAATACAACAATCCATATGAGCTCCGGGTGCTGGTAGAAGGTGAGGTAAACCACGATTATTGCAAACAGTATTGCGAGTTTGGCGCTTCCCAGCACGCCTTTCGCCCAGCCGTAAATCAGCACAATGAAGAACAAAACCAGCGCGGCCCAAATGTGTGTTTCGAATTCCGTCATCAGCAAAAGCATTTCCATTTTTTTATCCCTGCCTCATTCTTGTCCCAAAACCCCAGATTATCACTGAAAGGAAGCCTATTCCCAGGAGGGTGTATAAAACGTATAGGGAGGAAAAAATATAACCGTATTTGAATACCATGAACCATATCAGGATTCCTGAAATTATTAAGGTCAGCGTTCCTGTCCCCAGAAAGCTTCTCACGGTCATGAAAATCGTGAAAATCAGGATTAACTTGAACACTATGTCTGCGGGCTTGTATAAGTACATCACCAAAGGAACGAGCAGGGCTATCGCAAGGATTCCCGCGATAATGAACAGAACCACGCTTGCCTTTTGGTTCAACCCGGGGGCCTCCTTCTCATTTGCTGAACCATTCTCGTCCTTGCGGCCAAGTCAACTCCGCTGCTTACCGGCGACTCCATTCCTTTTCCTCCTTTGCTTCCTCCGGCTGTCACGAAGAAGAAGTCAATCATGAGGGTGGAGATTCCGAACATCAATAGCATGTACAGCACGTACACCGAACCGAAAAACATCCATGCGTCAAACAGCACAAACCACCCTATAAAAAGGATTAAGACAACCTGTGCCGGCTTGTTTTCCACGTGGTTCCGGATGAAGCTGATTATTGTAAGCAAAACAAATATCTTGATTATGAGCTGCAAATCGTTCCAGAACTCGAACAGCCAGAAAAACCCTTCCATAGTAAGCACTTTCTTTTAACCCCTATAAATACTTAACCCGCGGGCTTTGTTTTCCGGGCCTGTTTCCTTTTGGTTCATGCGGGGGATTAACCCGCGGGAGTTTTCTTTTCCGGTTGCCGGCTTAATTGCCGGTGGTAATGCAGCTTCCTTCCCCGAGCCCGAGCTCGAACTGGTTCAGGCTTTTTTTGCCTGCAGGCGCATAATTCAGGAGCGCGGTTTCATTCCAGTAAAATCCCGCCTCTGTTGCCGTGTCCTCCATGCAAACTTTTCCTTCTTCCACCAATTCAAACAGCTGTTCCAGTGCCTCTATTCCATGGTTTTGCTGGTTTAACTCCATTCCCTGCAATCCGTTTAAAACCATGAAATCATTTATTGCCGTATCCGGGGAAAAGAATTTAAGTGAAGCAGGCTTCTGCGCCTTTAACTCCATATTGGTTTCAGTGGGCGTGTAGAGGATTGTTCCAAGGTATTCGGTTCCGGGAAGGCTTACGGGTTCCCAAACCGTTTTGTACGCGTACTGGAAATTCAGCGTGTCTTTGGATGTTGCCCGTGAATCCGCCTTGTAAACTATTGCCCTTTGCGCAGGAAGCCCCCCAAAATCATAGCACTGCCCAAGCCCTTTCCAGTAGGTTAAATTGTCCCCGGCACTTTTTCCTTTCCCTGTTTCTTCCACATGGTAGGCCGCGGTCAAGGGCTTTTCGCTTTTTGTTCCCTGCACTTTCATTATCACAGGGGTTGCAAGCGACGGGCTGAAAACCATTCTTTTTTTGTTTCCCGCGCCGCTTATTGCAAGCAGTTTTCCCCTTGTATCTGTTTCCGAGTTCAGGTAAGCCAAATCCTTTTCTGTGGCTGTTTCCAGTTCAACTGAAGCCATTTCGGCCGGCTGCCTGGTTAAGGGCTCTGTTGAAACAATGTCCCTTGTTTTGCTTAACTGCACTTCTTCACCTGTGTAAGCGGTTCCATAGCCTATCCTGTCCTCATCTAAATACCCTAACCTGCCGTTGAAGGGGAGGTAGTAGAATATGCTGTTCGGGGAGGGCTTTTGCAGGCGCTGGAATTCCACTGAAACCGTTGCTTTTGGGTTTCCATCGGCAGTGAAAAGCGCCCAGTCGTCCGCGTAATCTATTCCGATGTCCACGGCGTACAGCCCTGCGTCAGGCAGTTCGTATTCATCAAAGTACCTGTTCCTGAAGCTGAACCTTGTCCTGTCATTATAGTATGCACCTATTTCCTGCATTGCCTCTGTTCCGACAGCGTCATCAAGTTCAAGTGAAGGAACCTGGAAAAAAGTGCTTGTGGAATAGTATTTCACGAAATCCTTCTGGAAGTCGGCGGAATACCCGTCCCTGATCAAATATGCCTTGAAGTGCATCAGGTCGTGCATTTCTTGGAGTACCTGTTTTATTTTCTCGGAATCCGTTGAAACGCTTTGCCCGCCAAATTTCACGCTTTCCTGGTTAACCAATTCTCCCAAGGTTGGATCAAGGGCGTTCAGGTAAACGTTTAAGGGCTCAAGGTCGTTGAAAAAAACTGTGCTGGGCTCTATCCAGCAGTTTAGGCTGGCGCTTGAGGAGTTGTTCATTAAACTGAATTCAAAGTACTTGTCGTCCTGTTTGTCCCCTTCCGCAGTGAGGTGCTCCAGCTGTATCGAGCCGGTGTAAGGGGTTTCGCTTTCCGGAAGTTCTTCAAACCTGCAGCTTGCGGATGCCGTTGCCCCGTTTTTTCCTATTCCTGTTAATTTCTTTTCGCATTCCGTTTCCCCGTTGTATAGGTATTCAGCTTCTTCCGGAACATTTAGCCTGAACAAAACATTCACGTCCTGAGCCTCCCCTGTGTTGTTTTTTACCGTTGCGCTCAAAAGCGCGTCACCGCTTTCGCCCAGGGAATTCCCTATCTCGCTTATTCCGATTTTTTCTTCCGGAACGGAATGGCTTTTGGCTTCCGCGTTTTGTTTTGCGGCTTCACTTTCCCCCGGCAGGTCTGGGCAGGCAAAATCGTATCCGTTTTCTTTCATGAAATCATTTAATTTCGCGATTCTTTTCCACATCATTATGCTGAACTGTGTTGCGTCGCAGTAAATTGCTTCCTCATTCCCGGAATCGCATTCATTCCATGCAATTGCCTTGTCTTCAAACCCCCAGTCCAGCTTTATTTTTGGCGTTATGCCTTCCCCTGTCCTGCCTTTGATTGTTCCGTCACCGGAAGCGCAGGCAAACTGGTTTTGCTCCAGTTCCGGCAGCTTTTGTTCTTCTACCCGGGTTATAAACCTTAAATGGAATTTTTGCGTTACCTGAAGCAGGCCAAGGTCTTTCACGTCAAACATTGAGAACTTTGCGTCCGGGTTTTTTCCGTAGCTTGTCGGGTCCGCGTGAATGTGCCTTCTTGCCTTAACAGTTAAAACGTCATAGGCCGGCTCCTTTTGGCCGAGGGAAATGTTCCTGAAAATCAGCCCAACCGTTTCTTCGCCTGGCGTCTCGGAAATTTCAGGAAGGGTTTCATCCCAGTTCGGCTCCACGTCAAGCACGTTTTTTCCGTGTTCGCTTAGGCTTAGCCCGTTCCAGTCCCTGGGAATGCCGTCTCCTCCAATGCCCCGCCCGCTGAGGTTTATTGTGTAATCCCCTAATTCGTTTGTTTCCGTTTCTTTGCAGGGGTCGCTGAGCCAGGCGATTATTTCAGGGATAAAAGAGGCGCCAATGCAGGCAATTCCCCACGGGCCGACACAGAAACCCAGCCCAATTGCGCCAAATGCCTTTGCGGCAAAGCCGGCGACAGCCACCGAATATGCCGCTGCCACGTTTCCCGCAGCCACAACCCCCGCGTGTGCGGCGGTCCATTTTGCGAGTTTTCCCGTGTTTTTCTTTCTTGCCTCATCCCATGCGCACACGCTTGCCTTCACATTAACGGTTGTGAACACGTCACTGTTCACAAGCGTTACCGCGTCCTTTGACTCGCCTTTAAGAAGCACATATTCGTAGTTGTTTGGGTTCACCAGCGAAAACGGCTCCTTGTCTTCCGGGTCAACCAGCACGTCAAGCGTTCCCAATTCAACCCAAAACGGGTTTTTTTCCGTGCGGGCCTCCACTTTTACCCCATAGATTCCGGGCACTGTGCCTCTGCTTACGGTTACTTCAGCCGAACCGTCCTTGCTTAAGGTTATTTGTGGTGCCCCGAACCTCCCTATTTGGGGGCTTAGGCTTATCCCCCCTTCCGTTGTCCCGCCCCTGCAGCCGGGGTCATTGTGGCAGAAAATTACGTCAACCCTGGTTTTGCATTCATTGACCACGGAAAAGCTGTCGTAATGTTCGCCTGAATCCACCTTTACCGGGTTGTTGAACCCTTCCCCGATTTTCAGGCATTCCCTCAAATTTATTGCCCCAAGGTTTGCTGTAAGGGCGTTGCTGTAAACTGTGGAAAGCCCTGAATCCGTTAAAGCCTCGGCCTGCACTGTTACCTCAAAGTGCGCCTCTTTGGTGTCCTGTTCGGGGGTGAAAATCAGTGTTCCCACGTACTCCGCATCTGCCTCCACCGAATTAAAAAAGTAAGCCGGGCGCATTTCCTGCAGTTCGTTTGTAAGGGATTTCCCGTTTTCAATCTTCAATTGTATTGTTCCGTTCGGCGTTCCTGAAGTCCAGCGTATTCTTGCGCTTAGGTTGCGGAGCGCAAGGGGCGTGTGCGTGTTTTTTTCCAGACACCCGTTGGTTATGTAGAAGTTATGTGTTATTGTTTCACTTTCTTCAATCAACTCCTCCCAGCTTGCCCCGTCAATCCCCAAACAATCATTGTTTTCCAGTTCCGCGCCTGTTCCAATGTTTGCGTTAAACCCGACATCAAAGCTCCAGTCAAATGTTCCGTCAGTAACCACAATATTGTACACTCCGTTCACTGACCCTGTTTCCTCTTCAGGAAGGCCTTGGTTAATTGCCGCATAAAACTGTATCGGCGGGTCCGCAAGGCTTTTTTTGGGAATAAGCTTTCCGATGAAGCCGCTTGCCTCAATGAACCTGTTCATGCCCTGCAAGTCCAAATAATACCCGAGATAGCTCCTTGGAAACTTTTTTCCGATGAATTCAATTTCCTTTATCGTTAGGTTGCGGTTGATTTGGTTGAATAATTCAATGTTTTCCCTGTGGCTTTTTTTCCCGAACTTTTCCAATGAAAAGCTGAGGGTTTTCGGGCTTACATCCAGAATGTTTGCGTCAACCCTTATTAGGGTTTCCGCGGGCTCAAACCCGAATTTTCGTGTCGTAAAGTAAAGCCTTGCCCCGGGGCGCATCTCCTGCGTTAACGTGAAAACGGCCTTTCCGTAATTGTCTGTCTCCAGCTCCCCGCGCTGGCCCATCAGCGCGCTCCTGTATCCGTCGATTTCCTTGTCCACGTAAACATTCGCGAACCTTACAGGAAACCCGTCTTCATCCAGCACAGTCACCCTTATTCCCGGCCTTGTGAAGGAAAAAATCTGCGCAGGCTCAACCTGCACTTCCATTTCCTGCATTGAATCAACATCTATTTCCGCGTAATGCCCAAACCTTTCCTCCGCTCCCATGTCTGTGAGCTCAAAAATCTTTAATGCAATCGGAACATTTCCCGAGGGAAGGAGGGCCTTGAATTTGAGCGTACCGGTTATTTTTTTTCCCTTTGAAAAATTCCCTAACTCAATTCTAGGCAGCTTATTGGTTTCATTTATTGGATTCAGTGAGCTTTTTATTGTTCTCCCGCTTGCGTTTGTCAGGGTGTACTCCAAAAACTCCAGCGCATTCAGTTCTTTCCCTGTTTTGCTTGAATTGGAAACATAAATTTTTGCGTTTTCGTAAACTTTTTCGCCGTCATTCAGCACCTCAAACCTGTACTCATATTCCCCGTTCACTGTTGCATTAAAATTGTCTTCCGTGAAAATGTACGGCTCTTCATTCAGGTCCTTTAACCCTTCAAATGTTACGCACACGCCTTCCTGCCTGTCCGGGCTGCAGACTGGCTCTGCAGCCGGGCCGTCCACGGGAATCTCCGGCTCATCCCCTCCGCCTTCCCCGCCTTGCGGAGCGCGGACCTCAAACTCCTCGTCAAATGTTAAGGCATACAAAGGCTGTTTTCCCGCAATCCCTTCATCTTCCGGTTCCCTGTCAAGGGCCTTGTTTTCTTTTTCCCCCCACGCACGGTAATGGAAGCTTATTTTGTCCCCTGCCTCCAAACCCTCTTTTATCCTGAATTCCACCGCAATTTCGTATTCCCCTGCCTCGGCCGGAATCCAGGTAATGTTAACCCATTTTGCGTTTGAATTCGTTAAATTGTCCAATGCCAGGTCCAGGGCTTCCCCGTCAGGCGGATGATAGGAGGAACCCATAACCGAAAAGTTTCTTCCCCCCGCACTGTATCCTGTGATAAGGAGATTGTCGTTTTCAACCCTCTCCGAATCGCCTGTCCGGAAATGCACTCCAGCCTTCCTGTAACCCGAATTTTCGGGAATGCGGAGCTTCAATACCGCCCTATACTTTTCCCCTGCGCGCAGGGAATTCACCCTGTTTTCCCCGGAATAAAACTTTATTCCTTTCTCCAGCCCGAGCTTTTGCCCCGGAACTTTCTTCAATTCCAGTTTTATGTTGATGTTGTGTGTGTAGTTGGGCTTCAGGTAGTATTCTTTGCTTATTCCTGTCTCGTAATCCTTGTGCGTTGCCTTGACGTAAATGCTTTTTCCGGCCGGAAGGCTTAACGCAATCTTCCCTTCAGGGAGCGTATGGGTTTCCTTTTCCCCTGACTTGAATACAGCCTCTATTTTTGCTCCTTTAATTGTTTCCCCGAATTCGTTTTCCACGCGAATGTTCACGTTTGCGTTGTCCATTTCCATTTTCACAAGATAGGCGACAATTGAATCCTCCTGCACACTCTTCACCGCACTTTCCCCCCTGTAAAAGCCTTTTTCCGCGTACGCGTAATAATTCCCGGATTCAACCGCCTCAAAGACCGCAACCCCGTCCGCGTTTGTGTCTTCAGGATGGTTTCCGGAAATTCTTCCGCTTTCAACTGTCCTTCCGTCCTCGTACTTCAGCCAAATTTTTGTCCCCTGCACCCCTTCACCTGACTCTTTTTCCCTTGCCTCAACAACAATTACCCCTTTTTTGTGCCTCACAGGAACAAACGGTTCATCTGGTGCAGGAGGGCAATCGGGAATCCTCTCTAATTCAACCACCCGGTTTCCGTCCGAAAAGAAAATGTTTTCCATGAAAGGGTAAAAGCATTCCGCGGAAACACTTAACTCGAGTTCTTCTTCCGGAACAACGAATTCCACGTCTCTTCCCGTGTTGCGCGTGTTTTTTGTCCCAAGGTTTTTTCCGCTTTCCGCGCCCTTCAGCAAAACCAAGGCATTTATGACCCTTTCCCCTGAATCAATGTCAAGGACAGTTATTTTCAGTATTCCCGCAACGCTTTCATGCCCTTCCGGTGGGCCGTCTGCAGGCTCTCCTCCCGTGCCGTCCCCGCCTTCGGGCGGAACAAAAGCCTTTTCCAGAACAATTCTTTTTGACTTTTCGTCCCTTGCCCCGAGGTAGATTCCTTTAACCTCTTTCTGCACGTACTCTAAGTCAGGATCGCTTACCACTACATCGTATTCCCCGGGGTCGAGCCCAAAAACAGCTGTGCCAATTGAATCAGTCCAGCCTTCCCCAATTTTTGTCCCGTACTTGAATACTTCCACAAGCATTCCCTGGAGTGCAGCGCCCTCAAAATCTTCTGCCTCAATGTAAAGCTTTCCACTTAAATCCGGATCGTTTCCATTCAACGGCTTCAGCAGAATGTCTTTCGGGTTTCCGTTTACCACAGTGCGGGAATTGAATGACTCATATCCCGCAATTTCCGCTTTTTCCACAACCAGTGTTCCGCAGCCTTCCGGAACCTCCGCCAAAATTTTTCCGTCGTAATCCGTGTCCCTTAATACTGGTTCATCCAGTTCTTTCCCTGAACTGCATGAAACGTAAACGGTTATGCTTTTTCCTTTTATGAGCCGCGAGTCCCCCGAGTCCTTGAACTGCAATAAAACCTGCGTTGACTGCGGTTTAATCAGCCGCAGCCTTACCTCAAATTCATGGTCCTCCAGAACAGCGTATTCTTTTTTGAAGCCCTCAAAATTTTCTGTTCCCCTTATTTCCAGGGAAATTTTTGTTCCCGGCTTGGCGTAAACGGTTGCGGTGCCGTTTTTCCCTGTCTCTTTAACTGTTTCCTGCCCGTCAATTTCCAGCCTTAATTCTATTCCCCTTAACGGGCTGTCAGCCTGGTCAACCACCTTAAAGGTCGCAATTGCCTCCAATGGCTGGATTTCCGAAGGAAAAAGGAATAAGATTCCAAGCCCCGCAAGGGCAATAATCGCTGCAATAAATAGAACAAGCGACGGAATTACCCTGTCTATGGGGTCTATTACCTTGTATACCGGCACTTTGGCGTTTATTTTGTCCAGTAACGCGTACCATTTGTCCTCTAAGGAGGAATAAAAGCCCATCAGTTTTCAACCCTTTTTTCCGGCTTAATTATTGAATACAGGTTTCTTCTATATTAAGCTTTTGTATCACCGGTTCAAGGGGTTCCGCAACCGTTTCAGGATTCCACCAGAATTCCGCCAGCACTTCACTTTTCGTGTCAGTCAGGCACACCTTTTCCTGTTCCATTAAGTCAAACAGGTCTTCAACTGTCTTGACTTCATCTGACCTGAAGCCTGAAAGCGTTGTCGCGCCTGTAATATTTTCCTCCACGGCTGTGTGGAATTTCAGGGTTCCGCTTTTTCTTGCAACACTTAATTTTGAAACCGCTTCCTGCGGGGTGAAGAAAATGGTTTGCATGAACACTTTCCCGTACTTCACCGGGTCATTCCAATGGAAACCGTATTCGTACAAGTCGCGTGAAAGAGGGGTGGAGCTTCCATGGGTGTCGGGAACCTCAAACAAGTCGTTTGGCGCATCGCCGAAATCCCTGCACGCGTTTTCCCCTTCCGGAAGGCCAACCCATTTTGTTAAGCCGTTGTCTCCCAGGTTTTGCGCTTCCCCGTCAACTGTTGCGGTGTAGAAAGCGTAAACTGACTCTGTTCCCGTGTCCTCTATTTCCATTACAACCGAGGTTGCCTTGGACGGCGAAAAGTCCATTGAAGTCAGTTCATCGTTGTTTCTTTTTACTTCCAGTATTACTCCCCTTTTATCCATGTTTAAAGCCTTAAGCGAGTCCTCCACCTTTGTTTCCAGCGTGTGCACTTGGGCCTGCCCCTGCGCGCTTGATGTATGCACAACATCCCCTGTGTTGTTTATGTTTATTTCTTCTCCGCTGAAATTCACTCCATAACCTATCCTGTCGTTGTCCATTCCAATCCTTCCGTTGAATGGAAGGTAATAGAACGGGGAGGGAGGCCATGCGTCCGCCTTCTGGTTCAGGTGAACCGTTATTTTCGCGTTCGGCTGCCCGCCAACAAACAGGGTGTAGCTTTCGTCGTTGAAGCTGATTTCAATTTCCACTTCATACAGGCCGGGCTTCCTTATTGGGGCGTTTACGCTCAGCATTTTTGCCGCGTAATCGAATTCAAACAGGCTTGGGTTGTTGAAGTATGCCCCCAATCCTTCGTTTCCCATGTAGAATTCCGGCGCCTCAAAGAATGCGGAGGTTGTCGCGTATGAATGGAAGTCTTTCTGGAAGTCTGCGGAATAGCCGTCCCTTATAAGGTATGCGTTGAATTTGTACAACTGCCTTGCCTTTTCCTTTTGAATCGGGTCCAAAACTTCCCCTGATTTTTCCATTTCCTCAAAGAATTTCGGCAAAGTCAGCGTGGAATAAGCGCCGCATATTGCCCCGCTTGGGCAGTACGCCCCCATTGTTTCCAGCACCCCGTTTTCTCCAACGAGTTTATTGATTTTTTTCAGTATTTCCGTGCTTAACTGTGTTGCGTCGCAGTAAATGTAGTCCTCGTTTCCTTCATCGCACCGGTAGTCGCCGGTTTCCGCGTTATGCAAATCCCAGCGCCAGTCAAACTTTACCCTTGGAACAGCGTTTGCCCCTGTGCTTCCTGTCTTGTTTCCGAGCCTGCATTCCCCGTAGCCCTGGCCGTGGACCGGAATGTCGCTTTCATCATATGAAAGGAACTCCAGATTAAAGTATTTGTCAACTTTTTCTGTCCTGTCCACAAGCCTGTTTGCAAATTCATCCAGCCTGTTTTCTGCAGACATTTCCTCAAAGTCTTCCAGGTCGTCTTCATCCAGTTTTGCGTTGTCCTTGTGCTTGTAGAAGAACTGGGTTCCCGTGACTTCCAGAACCCTGAACAAAGGCCTTAACGGGTCTTCTTGCTTAAGGTTTCCTGTGTTAATGAATTTTAACTCTATTTCTTCAAATGTTTCCCCGCCTTCCACCGTGTTTTCCCCCACAAAAGAGGCTTTTGTGTCCCCGCGTTCTACTGTGATCCCGTCTTCCACTATTTTTTCCGGCAAAACCTGCTTGAATAACTCCCATTCATCCTGTATTTCCACATCCGCCTGCAGTGAATTAATTATCACCGGTTCCTGGTTAATGTAATTAATTACTGTATTGGTTGCAAACCCGATTATCCCTGTCCATATTGGCCCCAAACCGGTGCTAAACCCTGGAAGCGCCCCAAGAATGTTTCCAACCAACGGAATCCCTGAAAGCAGTTCAGTGACAAACATTCCGGTCGGCTGAACCGTGGCGGAAACCAGTCCTGTTGGTTGTGGGGATTCTTTTGGTGCAACACCGCTTTCCGGAGGGCTTTCACCCGATTCAGTTTCTTCGCTGCCACTGTCTCCGCCACTTATGGCGGCTCCTTCTTCCGTGCTTTTGGTGTCAGGCGACCCTGTTGAAGTTTCCCCTGTTGTCGTGCTTGTAGTTGAACTTGTTCCACCTGGAGGCCCGTGCTTGTCTGGATCTGTTTCACCCACGGTTAGACCTAAGTTTGGGTTGGTTAGGGATGGATTGCTTTCTGGAATTTCCGGAAGGTCTAGGTTAATCGGCGTTCTACCACGTGAGTCTGGCTCCACAACTTTTTCCTTGCCATTCTTGCCTAAGTCTGCTTCCCTGGGTTTTTTTGTTCCATTCAATTTGTTTTGAATGAAGTCCGTGGCAATGTGCACCCCGACTCCAATCAGTGTCGGGATTATTGCGTCTTTCATTGCTTTCCAGATGCTTTTAACGTCAAACTCCAGTTCAACTTCTTTTGAATGGCAGTAATTCTGGACTGTAAGCGTGTCATAACCGTCGTACATTACATCCGGGTCGTCGTAAATGTCCAAAAAGTATTTGCTTAGCCTGATGCAGCCAATTCCCTCCAGCTCCGCGTCAATTCTCTGGATTTCCCTTCCGCTCACCTCCCCCGCGCCTGTAACTTTCACGTAAATCGGGTAAAGCCCCGGAAACTTGCCTGAATCATGGAAAACCGTTACCTCCTGTTCGCCTGTCGCGGGCAGTTTCACTTCCTGCCGGCTTAAATGCAGCGGGCTTTCAAACTCAAACCTTGTTTCTCCCCCGCATTCCTTTGTTTTCACAAGGAAAGAGTCTGTTCCTTCCACCGGAATCTTCAAATAATTCTTTGAAACGGACACGCAGTCAAGGATGTTGTTTACGGTAATGCTGGTTGAAAGGAAGTCTTCAACCCATTCATCTTCCCCTTCCACTTCATTTCTTGCCCTGAAGTCAACCCTTGCCTTTGCCGTGCCCTGCATTCCGCCAAGGGGAGTGAACTCCAAAAAGCCCACGATTTTTGCTTCCGGTTCAATCCTTCCCACAAGCTTCCTGTAATAATTGTTCCTTAACTCCATTGGCGTATCTGCGGCCGTGAAACTGAAAACGCCTATCTGGTTGCTTTCCCATTCAACTTTTGCCTCCAAATCCTGAATCATCACAGGCCTTCCGTCAACCGTGCAGTTGTTTTGAACCTCAAGGCTTAAGGTTATCGGGTCTCCCTCTGTCCTGCCGCTCCATGCGTTCTGCGTAACATTCAGGCAGCCCGGCTCATCCACTTCCCCGCCTATTCCCACTGAAACAATTAACGGAATTTCAAACACCCATTCCGATTCATTCGAGCCAAGCCTTACTTCAACCTGCCCTTTCATCTGGAACCTGTTGGAGAGGGTTCTGCCCTCGTTTGAAAGCATTACCCCGACTTCAAATTCCTTGCTGTCCCCGCTCCTTAAAATTCCGCCCGCGTAATTTCTTTCCAGCGAATTATTCATTGTCTCCGTGTCCAGGATTCCGCGGAAGTTTCCCGTCACCCCAATGCTTCTTACTTCCAAGTCAAACTGCACCAAGCTCTCCAATTCAAGCAATTCAATTGACGAAGGCTTTTTCGCCGTGTTCAGGGAGGAACTCATTTTTTTCGGCGAAAAGGACACGATGTTTCCGTCCACCCACACGCTGTGCTCTACCGGATTAAAGCCCTGTTTTTCTGCCTTTATTTTCAGCCTTGCGCCCGGTTCCTGTGGGGGAATAACCAAATCAATGTTTCCCCTGTCCGGGAGTTGGCTGGAAGTAAAGCCTTCATCCAGAATGGTGCCGAATTTGTCCATTGCCTTTACGAACACGTCTCCTTCTTCCAGGCCTGTTTCAAGGTCTTTCACTTCCACGGTGATTGTTTCCTTTATTCCTGAGGCAATTGTTTCCGGCTCAACATTTATCCCCAAATTTTTTGCCGCGTCAATCTCAATCCAGTTTTCATTGAAGTAAACGACTTTTCCTCCTTCCCCGCGCTGTTCAACCAACCTTATCCTTAACCCTGTTTCAACCGGATTTAGTGTGGTAAAGGTTAATGAGCCGCTGATGCTTTTGTTTGGGCTGAAGTCAGGCAATTCAATCAACGGTAGCCGGGATTTTTTTTCCGCGTTTCCCCTTACCGGCTGGTTGTTGGGTTTGGTGATTGAGTATTCCCCGAAGCCCAAATCTTCCCCGGGGTTGTCTATGCGGAGCGTGGCGTTTGTGTAAATTCTTTCCCTTTCATTGTTCACCAAACTGAAAACAAATTTGTATTCTTTCAGCAGTTCCGCGTTGTAGGGCTCTTCCCCCACGTCTTCCGTCAAACGCTCGCCCAAATCAATTATTGTCGCGTTAAAGCAAAACCTGTCATCGCAGAGAGTGTCGCCTTCCCCGATTGAATAGATTTTTTCTTTTGCCTGCGCGTACAGTTCCTCTTCCACAACCCCCGGCGCGGGGTCCCTTACAGTCTTTCCGCCTGTTTTTCCCCATGCCCTGTAATACAGGTTCACCGTGTCTGAGAGTGAGGCAAAGTCTTTTACCTGGATTTTTATTTTCGCGAAGTAAGTCCCCTCTGTCACTCCCCTGCCGGCGTTTGTCCAAACAATGTTCGCCCACTTCGCATCCTCGCTTGTCACGCTCCTTAAATCTTCTTCAACGTTGTTTCCCGTGTACTTAGTGAAAAGCATTACCTTGTCCGCGGTGGAGTTAACTGTCTTGATTTTCACCACATCGTTTTCCATGTACGCCTCTTTTCCTGCGCGGAAATGCAGCCCGATTTCATCGAATGACTGGTTTTCCGGAACCTTTAACTTGAATTCCGCGTAATAGCTTTCGCCCGGCGCAAGCACGTCTTCCACAACCCTGTCGTCTATTGTAAGCCCCAAAAACTCCATTACAATTTTGTCTTCTGTTGCAACAACAAGCCTGTCCAGTATTATTTCCCTTCCTTCCAGGCTGTTTGGAATTACCCCGATTTTTTCTCCCCGGTAGGTCGCGTATCCGTCCATTGTCACCTTGAAGTAAACCGTTTTTCCCGCCTTTGTTGTGTACAGGGAAACGCCTTCCGCGTTTGTCGGCACGGTTTCCAGCTCCGAATCATCAGCTGAATCATAGAAAGTCACAAAAGCGTTCGCGATTGCCTCGCCTTCCTTGTCTTTTACCTTAACCCTTATTGCGCCTTCAGGCAAAACCATTGCCACAACCAGTTCAAAGTCTTCCGCAATCCTTCCCGTAAAGTATCCTTTGTCGCTCCACCCGTGCAGGTTTCCGTATGAGGCGTATGCCATGTAGGTGCCGTCCTGTATTCCCTTGAATGTCACGTAGCCGTTTGAATCGGCGTCAACCCTTTGCCTTTTTGCGGTCACCGGCTTTTGTTCCTCGTCAAACAAACTCACCAATGCGCCTATGACAGGCTTTCCTGTGCCTTCATCTATTACCCTTACCTTTAAATCCGCGCCGTTCACGCGCGGAATGTACCTTGTCAGCTTGAGCACGTAAATTCCGTCGGAAACCTTGAACGGCCAGTCATCGTAAATCAGGTAATCCTCGTGTTCAACCTTTACCCCGTATTCCCTGCCGGTGTCTTCAACCAAAAACTTTACTTTTGCAAGCTTGTCTTTTTCTGTTGTGCGCTGGTCTATCAGCGCTCCCGCATCATTGTACAGGCTGACTAATGCGCCGTCAATCGGCTTGTTTATGCCGGTTTCCTGCACCTGCATTGTAATGTATCCTGAGCCTGGCCCGATAATGCAGTCCGGGTCATCCCCATCAACATAACCGTCCAAATCATCATCAACGCCGTTGTCGCAGATTTCTGTTCCCCCAACACAATCCGGGTCATCCAGGTCAATGTAGCCGTCGCCGTCATCGTCTTCGCCGTTGTCGCATATTTCTGTTTCATCTTCCGGGCAGTCCTCCCAGTCGTCAAAGTCCGTGTAGCCGTCTCCGTCGTCGTCCAAGCCGTTTCCGCATATTTCTATGCCCCGGCAGTCCTCGTCATCCAAATCCGTGTACCCGTCTTCGTCGTCGTCTATTCCGTTGTCGCAGATTGTCTCCTTGTCGGGCGTGTTTCCCGGGTCTTTGGCAGTGCGCATGTAAATTGTTTCAGTGGCTGTCTGCTCCGCCCTCACAACAACCTGCACAAGCTCCGGCAAATAGGCTGGAGTGTCCTCCGGGTCTGTGACGCTCACGTAATAGCTTCCCGCCGGAATGCCGTCAAACACGTATTCCCCGTACATCGTGTAGCCGAACCTTCCTGTTGAAAGGTAAACGCTTTCCATGAGTTCAACTTTCAGCCCGTCAATTTCTTCCCCTTCGTAAACAGCCCTTACCACCAGTTTTCCTGATGATTCTTCCGGGGCGTCTGCCTGCAGTTCAATTATTTCCGGGTCTCCCCTTGCGGAATGTGAAAGCACGGGGTTAAATCCTGCTCCTTCCACGCTTACGAGAAGCGTTCCGCAGTCTTTTGGCTCCGATACAATGGTTTTTCCGGTGTAAACTGTCGTCCTTTCGGGGGCAGGGCTTGCCCCTGCTTTGGTGCACTGGAACCTTAAAATAAGTTCTTCGCCTGAAAGCAGTTTTCCTGTTTCCTTGTCAACCAATTGGATTGTTCTTCTTATTGGCGCGTCTTTGCCTTCTTCTGTTTTAAGCGTTATTTCCACAGGCAGTTCCATGTCCGGGGAAATGAAAATCGTTCGGGCGAGTTTTTCGTATCCTTTGTGCTCTATGCTCAAGTCAATTAATGCGCCTTCGTTTGCTTCCAGTTCCGGGCTTAATCCTAAGGCATTTGTTTTTCCCGCTT
This sequence comes from uncultured archaeon, assembly GCA_964442255.1. Lineage (GTDB taxonomy): Archaea > Iainarchaeota > Iainarchaeia > Iainarchaeales > 1-14-0-10-31-34 > CAYTYC01. The sequence goes on from CAYTYC010000004.1 coordinate 42,408, forward strand.
CAAGCGTTGTTCCGTCCGCGCTTAAATTGAGTTCAACTCCTGAAAGCGGGGTGTTCGTGCTTTTGTCCAGCACCTTGAGCTGGAATGAAACCTTTTGCGGGGAAATTATTTCCGGGAACGCCAGAAAAGTTATTCCAAGGAATAGCAGCAAAACAATTATTATGAGGAAAAGCAGGAAAGAGGGAATTACTTTGTCTATTTTGTCCACGAGCCGGTATACTGGTATTTTTTCGTTTATTTTGTCGAGAAAATTGTACCATTTTTCTTCCAAGCCGTAGTAGGCTTCCTTTAGGCCCATTGGTTTTACCTCGCAGAGTGAAGACCGTATATATTGTTCTTTGGACTCTTTTTATTACTTTCTTTCATTATGCCGCAGACTTTAGTGAACCTTTTTTTTAACAAAAAGGGCCTGAGGACTGAATTGTTATAAATAGAGTTTTGCCATTTAAAAGCCTTTGCCTTTCTTTTTGGGTGTTGGCGGCTATTTGCTGGCTTCCAGCTTTGCCAGCAAAGCCTTAAGCTCTGTGCTCACTTTTTCCTTGTTCCAGCTCAGCTCAAGGCCTGTGGCGTATCCGTCCCTTACGTCCAGCGGCTCAAAGCAAACCAGCTCGTTTTTAATCCTGTCAATCATTGCCTTGATTGTTTCCCCTGAAAGGTTTGCATTGCTTAAAACGGCTTCTTTTGGCTGGGTTCCGCCCGGGTGCGTGATTTCGCGCGGGTTTTTGTTGAAGAAGTCGACAATGCTTGCTTCTGCCCTGCCCTGCGAGCACAGCACGGAAAACTTAAGCTGCCCTTTCATTGGCACAAAGGCAAGCGCCAAAAGCCCGGTTGTGCCTGTGCTTTTCTCCGTGCTTATTACAACACTGTGCCTTTCCTCTGTTGCGCCTGCGCAGAGCTCCGCCATGTTCCTTATCCTGTCCTCGAACTGGCCTTCCGCGCTCAGCCATTCAACCATTGGCTCCAGTTCCTCGCCCACTTTGTGGCCGGAGATGTCCGTTATCTCGTAGTAGAATCCTTTTCCTTTTTCCCCTCCTTCCAGTTCAGCCTTAATGTTCACGGGATTTGAGGGCGTGTACTTAATTAGCCCGCTTCCGCCTGTTCCGCCGTATTTTTCAATCCTTAAAAGCGTTCCTGTTTTTGTTTCTTCAAGGCTTTGCGGGAACTCAACCCTGAAGTGCATCACTCCGCCCACACCGGTCTTTAATGGGGCTCCGTCCATAAGCTCCACTTCCGGGGCTCCGCTGTCAGCGTTGTCTGTGAAGACGCCGTAATCGTATATTGTGACAGGCAAGATGGAGCTTGCGGGCGTTGAGCTGAATCTTCCGTCAACCTTTCCGTCGAACGGCATTTCAAACAGGAAGTTTTTCACATATTCCTCCATTCCTTCAATGTCTTTCAGCAAGTTCAGCCTCTCGAAGGTAATCTCAAACTTTCTTTTGTCTTCTTCCGCCTTTCCCCAAAGGTAGTTTACGTTCACCTTGTATTCGCCTGCGTTGATTTCTTTTGGGGGAAGTTTTTCAACGTTTTTTCCGTTAAGCGTTGTATCTGGCGCACCAAGCCCGCCGATGTTCTTGTATGTTGACGCAAAGTCCCCGAACAATGATTTTGTGTAAGCTTCGTGCATTAAGTAGGAGTTAACCGTAATGTTTTCGTTGTAGAGCCTGTCTATTTCGTCTGTTGTTATCCCTGAAACCTTTTTCCCTTTCTTGATTATCTCGTTTTTCATTTCCTCCTCTTTTTCCCCGAAATCCTTGTTCCTTGTGCCGAGCTTGAATGAGGTTCCCTTGTAAAGCTTTTGCAGGAACTGGGCGGCAATTGGCGTGTCAATGGCTTTGGCTATCTTGCCGTCGTCTTCCACAATTATTGCAATCCTGCATACGGTTGCGTTTTCTTTAAGCGCGTCGCAGCACCCGCTTGGCGGATAGGTCGTGGTCGGGGTGCTGCGCCAGTCCGCGCATGCCGCCCTGTCATCTTCCATTGCATTTTCAAGCCTGTCATGCATTGCCTTGAATTCGTTGAATGTGAGCACGTAATATTTTCCGGTTATCTGCTCTGCCCCAAGGTCTTTCAATGTTTTAATTTCATCTCCGGTGAAGCCTTTGGTGTTCACTTCAGCCACTATGTCCAGATGGTCAACTGCCGGCGCGCTTTTCATTTCGCTTAAAAGCCTTGAAGCCCTTTCAACAGTGGCGTCTGCCTCTTCCGGCATGTCCCCTGCGGTTGCAAGCACTGCTTCCGCGAATTCTGTGTCCAGCACGCCCTCAAGTTCAGACGGCCTCAGGGGTTTTGGCTGCCTTAGGATACGCCCTGTTTCACCGTCCAAAAAGAACGCCAACTGTGTCCTTCCGCCTTCAGGGTCGTCGTCGGTTATTGCCTTCTGTGCCGCCGCAAACCTGTACAAATTGTTTGAGTTTTTTTCGCAGACCTTTGTTTCGCTCCACTCATCCTCAATGCAGTCGTTGTTTTCAACCTTTTCCGTGAATTCCTTTATGGTTTTGGCTTTCTGGTCAAGCGAAACCGCGTACTGCGCCCCGTCGCAGAACATTGCGTTTTCGTTTACCGAACTGTCGCAGATATTTTTGCCCAGCGTCTCCAAGTCCCCGTAATCCCATTCAAACAACAGCCTGTCAAAGCCGTATTTTGTTATTACCCCGCTTCCTGTTTCAGCGCCCTCCTTTTCACAGCCTGCAATTTTTTCCCTGAGCTCCTGCTTCAGCAGCTCTATTTTTGCTTGGCGTTCTTCCGGTGTAAGCCCTCCAAGCTCTTCTTCAACTGTTTCCCTCACTTTTTCTTTCTCTTCTTCGGGAAGCTCGCATTCCTTCAGTTTTTTCATTATTTCATCAGCTTTTCCTTCAATTTCGTCCAAACGTTTATTTGCTTCGTCAAGCACTCTCTCATAACAGTCCTGTGTTTTGTCTTCCCATTCGCCTGGCCCTTCCCCGTCGCCTTTCACGTTTACCTTGAACGGCATAATCACGTCCGCAACCCTTGCCGGGTTTGGCCTTATGACTTTCACGTGCAGGCTGCCCTCAAACCCCACCATGTCTCCCTTCGTTTTCCCGAGCTTTTTCACCATGAGCTCAATGTTTTTTCCGCCGTCCACTTCCTCAAATGAAACCCTTATGTTGTCTTTTTCAAACGCCTTTTGCCCCCAAATCCGCAGCCTGTCCTGTTGCCCGCATTTTTCTGCGTCCCTTTCGGTTATCAGCACCGGTGGAGAGGGCTTCCACTTGAATGTGCCCCCGTCAAAGTAGTACTCGTCTATTGTGAATCCGAGCTCGAATTCAAACCGGTTCCTGATGCATTCTTCCGGGGAAACATCCGGGTTTCCGTAGTAAACCCTTCCGCTCAGCCCTGAAGCCAGTTCCCATAAGTCTTCCACCGTAATCCTGAACGGCACGTAATCCTCAAACCCGTAGCGGTTTGTGAAGTAAACCTTGAGCATTGACGGAGTCCACGCCCTGTAATAAAGGTCGGATAACTCCCACCTGAACCTTAAAAGCTTTCCAATTGGGTCCACGTTGTCTTTAATGGATTTTTCCACGCTTTTCTGGTACTGCGTGGGGTCCTGAACTTTTATCAGGCTGAAAACCATTTCTTCGGTTGCCTGCCCGTTTGGCCCGATTTTTGTTCTCGGGGGCTCGTCTATTATCACGTTGTCCGCAATCAAGTACTCCTGAATTGTGGTCGGCGTTCTCCCTGCTGCAGAGACCCCTGCGCCTTCCCTGTAGCCGCGGTCGCTTAAATTGGATTCAAAGAAGCTCAAGCCTTCCACTTTAATTGGCCTGTCCCTCTTTAAAATAACCCCCTGGTTGAAGCACGTGTTTGTGATTATTCCCTGCTGCGGTTTCGGGAAAAGGCTGTTGAACTGAAAGGTTCTCCTGTTCAAGGTGATGCAGTCCGAGTAATCCCGTATGTATTCTGACTGCACAAGGTAAAGCAGTGTGTCAATGTCTTTCTTGGTTTCCTCCGATGCAGCAAGCCCTGCCCTTATGTGCACAGGGTATTCCCCGAAAAAGTAAGCGGGCTGGACAGTGAATTCCGTTTCCTCTTTTGGCTCAAGCGTCCCTGAATCCGGGCTGACCATTAAATTTTCTGAATCCACTTCAATATCCACTGTTGCCCCGCAGTTGTTTATTGCCTTGAATTTTCCCTGGTTTGCCATTCCGTATCCGTGTAATCCGCTGTAAGCCGGATCCATGTATCCGCCGCCGTAAAAGGGCTGCTGGTATCCCCCGTAAGGGAAGCTTAACTGGTTCCAGTTGTTGTACAAAATGTCGCTGCTTCTTCCCGCGCTTCCAATTGAGGTGTTAGCGTAATAGGAGCTGGAATACCAGTCCGGGTTGTCCATGTTGCTTAACCTGTAAAAGTTGTTGTAAGAGTTTGGGTTCTGGTAGTATGCGCCTGTTGAAAGCGGATTGTATCCAAAATAGTTTTGGTGCATTCCGTAACCCAAATTGTATGGGCCGAATTCCAGCCTCTGCGAACCGATGGCGCGGATTTCCATGCATTCAAGTATGTCGTTTATTGAAACCTCTGCCTCAATCTCAGCCTTTATTTCCTGCAATCCCTGTTCTGTGGGGTTTGTTGCCTGCACAATAAGCCTTGCGGTTCCCTTTGCGCTCTTCAATACATCCGGGTCAAATGTGAAAGCAAGGCTTGTTTCACTGTTCGTGGGCAGTGACTCCGAGAGCCCCCTGAACTTTGAGGTTAAGTCAACGCGCCGGCTTCCCTGAATGTCCGCGTCCACGCTGAACTCTCCCACAGGGTTTTCGTTCCATAAAACTTTTGCCTGCAGGTTTTTGAGTGCAATGCTTTTTCCGTCAACAGAGCAGTTGTTTATGAGCACAATGCTTTGCCCCACTGTTTCTTTTCCGGTTAAAATATTCCATTTTTCTTTTGTCAGCACCAAACACTCCAAATCATCCACTTCTCCCCCAAGGCCGATGAACACTTCAATTGGAACCTCTATGCTGAACGATTTTTCTGTTTCCTGGTTTGCAAGGTATGCGAGGATTTTTCCTTTAACAGTCCTAACCTCATTTAACGCCTTTCCTTTCGGGCTTAAGCTCAACCCGAAAGCAATGCTGTAATCCAGGCCTTTCACTATTTCAGCCCCAACGTATTGCTCCAACAGCCTGAACCTCAAATAGTCGGTGAAGTCCCCGGAAAACTCGATGGCTTCAATTGTCAGCGGCAAGTCCGTGAGGCTTCTCACCACAACATCCCTTTGCACTTCAAAGTCTTCAACCACGCTCAGGCTTTCCGTTATCTCTTCCGGAGTGAAGCTTAAAACATTCGGCTCCAGCTTAACAGTTTGCTCCACTGTTTTGTATCCGTTTTTTTCCGCTTTTATTGTAAGTTCCGCGCCGGGCTCAAGCCTTTCCAGCGTTAAAGTGTAAACGCCTTCACTGTCGCTTACTCCGCTGTAAGCCATTTCCCCGTTCACCTTGATGTCCACCCTCACCCCGGGAATCCCTTTTCCGCCGCTGTCCGTGAAGCGCAGGATTACGTTGTTTTTAATGAACGGGACAACCATTAAGGGCAGCATTTCCAGTTCCATTTCCTTTACCGCTTCAACCTTTACCCTGAAGTTTTTGGAGAAAACCCTGTTTTCCCCTCCCGCCCCGCTCGCAACAATCTGGAAGTTCAGGTTGTTTGTCCCTTCCTTCATGGTTTTAAAGTTTACCCATCCCTGCACGGTGTCGCCTTTGCTTATGTTCCCCATTGGAGCTGTTAGCTCAAACCTGTCCGCGTTTCCCGCGCTTTTCGCTGAGGTGACGTCTATGACCTCGTATTCCCCGAACTTCAGCCCCTCGTTTTCGGATTTTATTTCCAGTTTTGCGTCCGGGCTGTATTCTTCCCCCACGCTTGTCAGGCTGAATTTTAGCCGGTAGTTTCCGCTTATTTCCGCGGGATAGCTTTCCACAACCGTTGTTTCGCTTCCTGTTTCAATGTTTGCCATGGTGAAGCTTGAGCAAAAGCTTTTTCCGCACAAATTGCTTGGGCCTAAAGTGTAAACCTCTGTTTTAACCCTTGCATAAAGCGCCTGTTTTTCGGAGTTTTCCTTTGAGGCGCCCAAAACAGAGTCCGACGGAAAGCGGAGAACGCTTTCCCTTTCTCCCCACGCGCGGTAATGGATTTCAAGCTTTTCCCCGCTTCTTGCCGCGTCCCTTACCTGTATTTCCGCTTCAATCTCCATTATTCCTTCATCCACGTCCATCCACTTGATGTTAGCCCATTTCGCGCTTCCGCTTGTCGTGTGCTGGCTGTCAACCGCATGCCCTTTTGGGGGATTGTATGAAGTGCCTTTCAGGATTACTGCGTCCGATGCCGTGGCGCTTTTAATGTGCAGGGAATCCTTTTCGATTATGTTGTTTGTGTTGTCCGCGCTTTTTCCTGTGCGGAGGTGCACGCCCGCTTCATTGAACCCCGAGCCCTTTGGAACCCTTAACTCGAGTTTTGCGGTGTATTTTCCCCCGGCATCCAGGAAATCCTCAGCCTGCAGGTTGCCTAACCACAATCCTTTCCACACGGCCTCAAACCTTTCAACCGCGCCGCTTAAAATTATTTCCTTTTCCATTACCGCGTCGTCCACCGCCTTGAAGGGCAGTGTCCTGTATGTTACGTATTCGTCTCCGCCAACCAAAAGGTAAACCGTTTTGTCCGCCCTTATGGAAGTGATTTCCTTTTTTCCGGTGGAGTCTGTCACTCCCCTCAAATTTGACAGTTCTTCGTCCGTGGAAGCGTCAAACACTTTTACTGTGACTCCCTGCAGCGCTGTTCCGGACTCGTTTTTCACGTTCACTCTCACTGTTCCGCGGCCGATGCTTAACTGCAGAGTAACCTGTTTTACTTCCCTTTCCCTGAGGCTTACTTCTTTGTTGTTTCCCTGAAAGCCGGGTTTTTCCGCGTACACGATGTATGCGCCCGGCTGCACGCCCTCAAACCTGGCTGTTCCGTCAAAGCCTGTTGTAAGGACTTCCCCGACCAACGCGAATTCGTCCGCGGTTTTAAGCATTACCTTCACGTTTTCAACGGCTTCACCCTCTTCGTCCACCACCTTGGCCTCGATTGCCTGCTTAACCCCTTCCGGAACCGGCGTCAGTTCAACTGTAACTTCATCGTATACTTTTAGCCCGGCCAGGGTTTCCTTGTAGTAGCCGATTGCGTCAATGCTTGCATTGAATTCCTTGTCGTCCGCAACCGGAAATTCAACGGATCCCAAGGAATTAGTGTAGCGTTCGGTGAATATTCCGTCCCCGCTTTCAAATATTACTTCCGCCCTTTCAATTGCTTTCCCTGTTTCGGCGTCCAGAACCCTTACAGTTATTTCGCCGTTTACTCCTGCCCCAAGCATTATTTTCGGGAAGTGCTGGTAAAGGTTTCCGACAACTATTTCAACGTATTCCTGTCCTTCTTTTTCGGAGTTAAAGCTTGCGTAATCCTTTGCGTTGTACGCGAAAACCCAGTAGGTTCCCTGGGAAATGCCTTCAATGAAGCAGCCTCCGCTGTAGTCTGTTTCGCAGAACCCCACGGAAATGCTTCCCCCCCTTTTCCTCAGGTTAACCGTTATTCCTTCCAATGGGCTGTCGTTTTCGTCCACAACGTAAAAGTCAATGCTTCCTTTTTCTTCCCGGATTTCTTCTTTCAGGTAAATTGCCGGATTTGAGTCCTCCAATCCATAAGAGCAGGTGCCTTCGCATTCAAAGCCCGCCGGCTTTGCTGTAATCTTTCCGCAGTCTTCGGGCACGTCTTCCAAAGTCATCTGCCCGTTTGTCGTGGAAAGCCTTTCAAAAAACCCTTCGTTTTGCGAGCACGAGAATTCCGCGGCAATATAGCCTGTGTAAAGGGTCTGCGTGTTTCCCTTGTAGACCCTGAAAACAATTGTTTTCAGGCCCACTGCCTTCAATTCCACCAGTGTTTCCGTTTCGCTTAACGTGACTGTTTTTTCGGAGTAGCCTGTTGCGCTTACCGTGGCTTTTGCCTGTTTTCCTGCTTCGGCTTCAAATTTGATTGTTCCTTCCGCGTTTGTTGCGCCGGATTCCTTCATTTTGCCTTCAACGTATAGCGTGACCTTTGCGCCGGAAACAGGGTCAGCGCTTTCGTCCACAACTTTTATGAGATAGCTTGCGTTGAATCCCGGCAAACCGAATCCGAAGAAAAGGAAATATATTCCCATTGCAATGAGAACCCACATTAAAATGAATAAAGGAAAGCTTGGAATGTTGCGGGACTCAAAAACGTCTATGAGCTTGAATACAGGGATTCCTTTCTTGTCCAATGCATCCATTAATCCGTAGTATTTGTCTTCCAGCCCGCGGTAAAAGTCCTTCAAGCCCATGCAATTCCTTCTGCAGAGTGAACCAATTAATTATTATGTAATGGTTTCTTTATTTATATATCTTTTTGTTGCCTTCCATTAATATTTCTTTTCTTTTTAAATGGGGTTTAATTTGGGTTTTCGTTGGGTGAACAGCCTCCCGGGCCCATATCTCCTATGTTTGCAGTTTCAAATAGGGAATAACAGGTCCACCCTTGGTTCGCATTGCATGCGGCTGTCGGGTTGTCTTTTGCGTCTTTGTCTAATGCGCAGGTGCCTGTATCCACCCTTGCATAATAGTTTGGGTTGAATGGCTCAAATGTGTCCTTAAGCCTTATGTTGTATGCTACCCCTGTTTCGGCTTTATTTTTGTTGACAATATATTTTGGGTTTTTTTCCACAAACCTGAGGTTAACGGTTATCCTGTCCAGCTCTTCGCAGAATGCCTTCGGCTGATTTGTGAACCCTGTGCACTTAAATTCCGTTATATTTGGGTGGGTTATTTTGTCGTCTTCAGTGAGGAAAACCCCGACATCCTTATTGTAGGGGGTCATCGGACAGCCTGCATTTGTTTTGCCGTAGGGGTAATTTATGTTAAGGTAGTTTCCTTGCGTGGAGGGGGCCTGGGCTAAACTTATTTCAGAAGTGCTGACACTGTTTCCAGCCTGCTTAATTACTTTTGAGGGGGTTTGGTCAGTGGAAATGCTTATGCCGTAAAGAGGGCAGTTTTCCAGATATTCGTTCACGCCTGCTGCAAGTATGTCCCCCCCATTTATTTCCGTTCCGTTTCTTCCAATTAAAATATATCCGTCATCCTTGTCCGCGTTAAGGTATTCTCCCGTGTTATAATTTTCCACCGCAAGGTTGCAAAGCCTTCGCACAACCATTTGTTTGATTGCATCCTCGGTAAGCATTGTGTCTGGCTCAAGGTTTCCTTGCACTTGGCTGAAAGACGCCTTGTCGCCTGGAAAGTAATAAAGGAAAAAATTCCCCACAATATCGCACATTCCAAGCGCTTTTAGTTCCTGGGTGCATGTTATGCCTGCTTGCATTATCTCTTCTGAGGGCGTGGTGGCAAACCTTTGGTCTCCCGGGCAGTATGCTCCGCTGCCTATTTCCTTTTCACTTGAGCTCAGGTAAGGGTGTTCGCGCCACCTGCAGCTGTCTATATCGCACAAGCCTAAACGCATTTCCTCAAGTTCATTGTGAATGCGCGGGGAAAAAATTCCGTAGTTTTGTTTCCAAAGCGTGCCGGTTTCCCTGTTGTGCTCTATTGCCAGCGCCCTTGCCTCCGCAAACGCCTTGAATATTCTTACAGGCACGTAGATGCGCAGGTTTGTTCTCGGCATTATCGGCTCTTCTATCACCCGGTTTGTGCGAGTGTTTGTTACCTTTATTTTTGGGAACGCGTAATAGTCTTCAGCGCTCAGGTTTCTGGGATTCAGGTTAATGTAAAAGGTCCCAATGCATTTTTTGGGGTCGCCGTCTTCGCATCCCACGACCTCAATGAAGCTTTCTTTTGATTTGAGCATTTTATTCAATACTTCTTGAACTTTTCCCCTTTCCGCCTGGGTTGTTCCGGTAAGCTCTATCTGGAAAACCCCCACCTGCCTTTTGTACTGGTATCCTTTCACCAGCTCTTGGCTGAGAAAATATGTTAACGCCTGGGTGCTTTCATCTTTTTCGTTTTTCAGGCCAAAAAAAAAGGTTCTCGTGAACTGTTCCACCAATTCATCCCATGTGAGTTCCTGGAACGCAAAGCTTGCCCCGTTTGTGCTGAGCCAGTCCTCTATTTCAAACCTGACCTGGTAGTTGAAGAGCTGGATTGCGTCCGCCCTTGTCAAGTCCACGATTGCCTGCATTTCGCTTTGCTCTTCAATGTCTGAAATCAGCGCAAGCTTGTCTGCCTCCGCTTTCACCATGCTTTGCACAACGACAACACTCAAAACAATCAGCACAAAAGCCACCAATGCGGTGAACAAGGTGAAGGCTTTTTCTTTCATCAGCTAAAACCTTTCCTAAGAGACTGCGCCTTCAATTGATTTGCCCTCGTTTTTGGCAATGCTGCCCATTTTGCTTAACACTGTTGTGGAGTATTCTATTGCGGCGTTTTTGATGATTTTGCATTTTTCTATTGCCCCTGTGCCCCCGTGGTATGCCCCTATCGCCAATGCAAGGGGGTCGTCGCAGCCCTTTATGTCATCTTGCTGCAGCAGGTGCTTCACAATATCTGTTCCGACTTCAATGTTTACGGTCTCATCAAACCACAATTCTTTTGGAATTGCCTTGCCTTTTCCTTTGTAGTTTACCCTTGCAGGAAATGTCTTAACTCCCGGAACTTCAATTATCATTGTGCCTGTGTCACGGTAGCCGTAAGTGTCTTCCCCGTCTTTTGCGTACTTTTTGACTGAAGGCAGGCTTGTGTCGTTGAACCAGTAAGGCATTATCTGCATTAACCCCGTTGCCCCTGTTTCCGTGTTTACCGCAAACCTGTTTCCGCTGCTTTCGGTTTCAATAATGCTTTTAATCAAGTCCTCGCTTACTCCCGCGGCCTTTGACGCGCTTTTGGTTTTCGCATCCTGGCTTGAGGTTGTCCTGTTTATTTCCATTTCCTTTGCTTCAAATTCGTTCCCGCACTTGTCCAGCCTGTTGCTTGTGCTTTGGATTTCGTCACTGCTTGTCACCAGCCAGAACTGCAGGCACTTGTCTTTTCCTTCCAGATGCCTTACCCCGTAAGTGAAGTTTTTCTGGAACTCGAATTCTTTGGCTGTAAGCTCAACCGGCACTCCGTTTATGGTTTGCAGCCCGGTTGGTTCGCAGTATCCTCCCGGGCTTTGCACTCCTTCCGCGCCCCAATACCATTTGAATGCCTCGTATCCCGCGGCTTCTCCCGCCGCCAGGCACCCGAATCCGCGGATGAATCTTGAAAGGTTTGGGTGGTTTGCCCAGAGCCTTCTCCACCTGCTCACTTCCGCGGCTTCTCCCCGCACAATCCATTTCTTGCTTTTTCCGACCTTTTTTGCTACGTCTTCAAGCCCGTCTGCCGCTGTTGTGTAGTTCCTGTTTCCAACCTGGTCCGTGACTGTTTTCATGGACTTCCTGATGCTTTTTTCCCCGTCCATGTTTGTGTGGTCCAAAATTTCCTTGAGCTCGCTTGCCTCCCTGTTCAGGTTGCTTATCACCGCGTTCCTTGCGTCATCCACTGCAACCGTTCCAACCAAGTCCCCTTCCTTCAGCAAGCCTTTTTTTACCAGGTCGTCTACAACCCCTTGGTGGGCTCTTGAAGCGTTTTTAAGCCTTCCCGCTTCGTCCACCAGGTTGTCGTACTGGGTTTGCATTTGGGGGCTGATTGCCTGCCTCCCCCTCCCTTGGGTTAAGTTATCCATCTGTGTTTTTAGGGCTGCTTCCTGTTTTTCAAGGGATTCAAGGCCTATTCCTGTGTTGTCAATCAGGGTGAATTTTCCCCCCGCATCCGCTGTTATATTCATGTACTGTCTTCCGGTTACCGGGTCGGTGAAACCGCCAAGCTTGGCGTTAATCCCTGACGCCACTTTTGCCCCGCCCTGCAGGCTTTCAAGCCTGCCTTTGATTGCGTCTTTGGCAAACTCTGACGGCGCCAGAACCTGGTCAACGCCAGGGCGAATTGTTTTCCATGCCTGCCTTGTGCCCCCTGTGGCCAGGCTGGTTGAAACCATGTCTTCAATGATTTCTTTTCCCGTGTCATCCAAATTTCCCACCAAAAAGTCAGGCAGCCAGGAGTTCCCTCCCTCGGCTTTAACCGCTTCATCAAGTATGAGCTTTTCCTCCCCTTTAACGAAGTTAACCAAATCCTTTATCTTGCCCCACGTGAAGTCCACGATTTTGTCAAAGCTCAAGTCAACGTTCAAGTATTCTTTAATCAGGCCTACCGCTACAGGCGGCCCGCAGGTGAGCAGCAGGCAGTCCACAACCGCGCCCGGAATAAACCCCAGCTTTGTAATTACGGCGCACCCTCCGCAGCCCACAAAGCATCCTGCACCCCATGCGGCTATGGACGTCACCCTTTTGCTGCTCTCCGCCTTAATGAGTTCGCTTTTCGGGTCAGTTAATTTGTTTTTCCTTAACTGCGAGTACACGTCAGCCAAGTTTACCTTGTCGTCCCCGCCGTCCCACACAAGTGTCGCGTAATAAGGCTCTTCTCCCACAGGAGTCTTGTATGCTTCCTCCAAAAACTCTAATGGAGTCAAACCGCACAGCATTAAGTCTATTTCCCTGAATTCTTCCATTGAATAAGGTCCATGCAGGTCCTCTGCCTTCAATTTAATGCTTTTTTCGGTTGCCTCCTGGAAGTCCGCCCCTCCCCTGATGCACAACTGGAAGTGATAATAGTAGCGCTTGCTTGCCTTGTCAAACTTTGCCAAATTAACCGTAAAATCGCGGTCTGTTTCAGTCAGCCTGAATGCAGGCTTTTCGCCTTTCCTTTCATATTCCCAGACAATTTTTTCCCCTGTTTTGGCTTCCTCGCCTTCCTTCGGCGCCTCTGTTTTTTCCGCAGTTTTTGCAGTTGTCTTAACCTGTTTTGCGCTTGCATCCCACACTTCAATGTACTCCAGCCCAGGAATTTTCGCGCTGTCTTCATCAAACACCAAGTCAAATTCCCCTGAGGAAAGGTTTGACAGCACTCCATTAACGCAGGTTTCCTGCATTGAAACCTGCATGCTTCCCGGAACCTCCAAACGCGGAACAAATTCTTCAACCCTTTCTGCGCTGCTTACAACAAAAAAGCTTTCATCCCTTGAAATGCACGCATCACCCAGCTTTGAATTCCATAGGTTTCCCAGAATTCTTGCGGTTTCCTCTATCAGCTTGTCTTCCCCGCCTTCAACGCTTTCCGAGGCTTCAACTGATTTCCTGCTTACCGTGACATACACTTTTTTCGGGTTTTCAGCCGAAAAACCCGGCTTCACTTCAATCTTCATCAGCCCGTTGAAGGGCACTTCCCCCAACTCCAGTTCAACCGTGTTTCTGCTTCCCCCCCCGCCGAGCCGGCCCTCGCTTTTTCCGAAAAGCTTTTCCGCAAACTTTTCCTCAAATTTTTTGGTTGAAGAATCTTTTCCGTCAACCATTGTCAGCCAGCTTTCGTATGCGGACTCTGAATTGTATTTTTTGTCCAAAGGCAAAAAGTTCGGGGCATTCTGCGCAACGCTCTTGCATTCAGGGGTTTCATCGGCGTCAACCAGCCTGAACACGACAACAATTGATTCGGTGTCCAGCCTGTCTCCTTCAACCCCCACCGCGCCTGTTGTCGTCAGCTTGTATCTTCCGCATCCCGCCAAATCCCCGGGAATGTAAATCCTGCTCAAAAGCCCGATTCCTGCAACCCCAAAATCGCCTTCCCCGTACCTTACATCAAAGTTTTCAAACTCGCTTGACTTTAAATCGTCGATTTCTTTTTTCAGCATTTCCCTGCTCAAATTGTCGTGCGAAAGGAAAACCTCCAGGCTGTCTGCCTGAATGTTCATTGACTCAAACGTGCAGTAGCCCTGCCTTGGGTCGCAGCCCTGAACATTTAATGTGGTGTTTGCGAGTTCGGTTACCCTTCTCTTTGCCTGCACTATCTTGTCTTTTGCCTTCTTTGCGATGTAACCCGCCATTCCCTGCGCGTCACAGTATCCTTCATGGCAGTCTGTTGAAAGCTTGGGGAAGCTTATTTTTTTTGTTTCAGAGTCCCGGTCCTCGCATATTGGCACCTCTATTTCAGGCATTGCCCTGCATTTTCCGCCGGAACAGCTTGTCGCGCTTTCCCCCACCTTCAATGAAATGTTCACGGGCTCTGATTTAATGAGTTCGCGTGTCACCTGCCCTACTCCCAGAACGGAAACAGGCCTGCTTACGTCAATGCTTTCTGAAGGGTAAACAGTTAATTCGAAATCGTCCCTGCCTGTCTGGGGCGGCAGCACTTCCCCGTCCGGGTAAATTTCAATGTAATTGTTTCCAATGTACTTGGGCTCCATTTCCCCTATCACAACGGGTTCCTGGCAAAAGTTTTTGATGCTAACAAAGCGGGTGATTGCCTCAAACGACTTTTTTGTGTCTGTCTCAAAATTCAATGGCTCCCCGGGAAGGGTTTGAAGGGAGAGGCAGTGCCAGTCCGACACATGGAAGTAAACCGGAACGCTCCAAAGGTTTGTGTAGTGCCTGCCCTCAATGTTTCCGTTTATAACAAGGTTTCCGAGATGGGTTGAGCTTTTTTCAGTGTTTGCTGTTGCCACAACGTATGCGGGGGGAATGGATTGCCCTTTTTTCAGCAAAGGAAACTCGTTCCTTGGCTCTATTTTGACGTCCACTCCCGGAATGTGCTGCTCCAATGCCATTGTAATCTCTGAAACATCCGCGTTTCCGCGGTTTGAAATGAACAGCATTGCCCTGCCTATCCCTGTTTTTTGCCTTTGGCTTTGAGTAATCCATATGTGCAGGTTGTCGGGCACAAACAACGCAATCTTTGGGTTCCATAAAATGATTTTCAGGGGAATGCTTTTACTTATCTGCGGGCTTTTAAAGAACACATCATAGTTGTACTGCTGCTGGAGGTCAAACATCGTGGGGAAAGTGCTCACCAGCTCCAAACTGTACTGGTGGGGTTTTCCGTCCGCCTCCAAACGGAAGGTTCCAGCGTAAACCTCAACCCCCGGCGCCTCTTTTCCTTTTGGAAGGGCTTCCGGGGAAAAATTCAATGGAACCCCGCAATTGTTTTTCATCAGGATGTCCAAAGTTTTCCGGTTTCCCTCCGCCCCGACCAGGTAAGCCTGGAGTTCGCTTGAGTCAAACTCCAAACAGCTTTCCTTGAGCCTTTGATTGTAGTTAACCTTTACCCTTGTTTTTGCGGCTACAACGTATTCCCCGTTCACGAGCCCCGTGAATTCAACGTCTGCCTCGCCGTGCACTATTTTTTCCTCGTTTCCCGTGTATTCCGCGGTGAACCCAATTTTTCCTGTTTCCCTTGGGCCTAATTCCGCCGGGGGAAGCGCGCTTAAAATGAGTTCATCCGGCCAGTTTTTCGCGGGAACCACTTCAGCCGCAATCCCGCTCACCGGAAGGGTTAAGGTGTTCCTTATTGTTTCCTCAATTCTCACAACCTTTTCCCCGAAAGGCATGTTCAACAAAATTTTTTCCTCAATCTTTAATCCTTCTTTTGCCCCGACCATGAACCCTTTTTCCACGGGCCTGAATCCCGGTGCCTCAATTCTTGCGGCGTATTTTCCGGGTTCCAGTGAATTCTTGAACCTGTACACCCCGTCCCTTCCGTTTCCGGTTGAGCCGTCCCCAAGCATTTCCGCAGCGGTTTCCCCGTCAGCCGAAATTATCCGGATTTTCGCGTTTTCCACCGGCCTTCCAAGGGAATCCTTAAGCGTTATTTTGATTTCTTCTCCCGCATTCACGAAATCCTCCAGCTCAATGTCCAGTTCCGCTTCCCTGAACACAGCGAAAAACAATTCATCTTCAATGCCTTCGTTTCCTAATTTGGCTTCGCTTCTGATGAAGGCCTCCCCTTCCTTTATTCCCTTGAAATAGAATCTCGCGGTTTTAGGGGTTCCCCGTGAAAGCGAAATGTTGTTTGCGGTGAGCGCCTGCAAAGGGTTTTCGTTGTCCGCAAAATTGGATGCGCCTGAAAGGCTGTAGGAAGTGAAAACAACTTTTGGCACGGAGTCAGATGTTGAAACCCTCAAATTGACTGAAAGGTTTTCCGCTGCCACCATTTCCGCTTCAAGCGCGTACACTTCGCCCAAGCCCGCGGAAAACTCTTTTTCCCCGAACCTTCCGCCTTCTTTTGTCAAAAACATGTGGGTTATGCACAGTTTTTCCTTGCACAACGGCTCGGACTCAAACACGCTTACTTTTTCTGAAATTGTTTCCGCATACAACGCGGATTTTTCCCTGCTTACTTTTTCGCTTCCCAGCACCTGGTCTTCGGGAGTCCGGGCAGTTAGGCCGTTGAATTCCGCCCACGTGCGGTAGTTTACTTCAAAGCTCTCTTCCCCAAAGCCTTCCCTTGCCTTCACCCTTGCCCTCACAATTTTTGTTCCGCCCGGGTTTTCAAAGTAAAGCTCCAGAAACTTGCTGAATTCCCCTGCTTCTCCCTCGTTTCTCCTGTCAATGGACTCGTTTCCGGGCGAAGGAAAGGGCTGGTATGTCTGGCCGAAGAAAAAGTTGTCCGCAACCGCGTCAAATCCCGTCACTCCAACCGTGTCGGATTCAATGTAAGGGACCGTGTCGTTTCCCACGCGCACATGCATTCCGCCTTTGTATTCGCCTTCAATCCACTGCGTTTCAAATTCAAGGTAATAGTCTTTTCCTTTCACTATTCCTTTCACTTCGTTTCCGTCCTCGTCCAGTATCCTTGCAAGCCTTATCTTCGGCTTTAATTCAAGGTGCTGTTCTTTGTTCAATTCCATTTCCAGTTCCCTGTTTTTCCCTATCTGCCTTAATTCCGAGTGCGTTGTCCCGTCGGGCAGCGAAACCTCCACCACCGCCTCATTGTAGCCTATTGAGTCAAACACAACTGACCCCTCTTCGATTGGGCCGTCAAACAATACTGTGCCGTCTTTTGCGCTGACCAAAACGTTTCCGTCTTCAATCACATTCCCGTTTTCGTCCTTCAACACCAGCGTTTTCACGGTGTCAGGCACCTTTAACTGGATTATCAGCTCATTCAGTTCCGGTTCAATTGTTTTCTGCGCCTCCCCTTTTTCCAGTTTCCAGAACCCTTTTACCCTGATGTTTTTTCCTGCTTCCATGGTGGTTTCATGGCTTCCGTCCAGCCCTGTGCTCGCAATTCCCAGGCCCAAGGGAAACTCTTCCTGTTCTTCCCCTTTTAGTTCATAGAACTGCAGGGTTGCATTCACCGCGGGCTTTTGCCCGGAGGTTATGGCGTGCACAATCAGTTCAGCCGAATTTTCAATTGTCGCCTTTTTCAATTCAATGTCCGCGCTTTCCTGCGCCAACGGAATCACTTCAATCACTTTTGGAAGGTAGCCTTCCTTCACGGCGCCGATGAAGTATTTTTCGTTGACGTTCAGTCCCCCGAATTCCACGAAGCCCCCGAAGCCGGTTTCCTTTGTTTCCAGCACCTTGTTTTCCAAGCCGTAAAGAGTCACTTCCGCGGAGTGCAAAAGGGTTTTTGTGTCTTCGTCCATTACTGCGACAGTAAATTGTTCTCCGCCTTTTTCCAGGAAAATTTCTTTCACTGTTTCCTCTCCGCGCAATGTAACAAACTCTTCCTCTGAATCCTCGTATCTCACATACCCGTCCTTTTCAACACTTACCATTACCACTGTGCCTTTTTTCAGGTAACTTGAATAGATTCCGTCGTCGTCTTCCTCCGATTCATCCAGTTTCTTGAAGCTTTCCCCGTCAAAAATTCTGATGTTTGCGCCTTCCACCAGGCTTTTTGTTTCCGAGTCAAACACTTTTACTATCAAATTGGTTTCGCCCTGGAGTTCCGCGGGTTTCGGCGCAAGGGAAATTGTCCTTAACTCCGTTGACTCAAAGCGGATTTTCTGGCTTAAATCCTCATACGAATCGGCGGTGACCTCAACCAGTATTTCCTCTTTTTTAGGCAGGTTCACCAGTTCCGCGATTCCGTCTCCTCCGCTTACCGCGTTCCTTACCTCGGCCTTCCAGCTTGCCGTCACCAAAACGCCTTCAATTGCCGTGTCTTTTTCCGAGTCAATGAACCGCAGCTTTCCGTTGATGTAGCCGGTTTCCATTCTTTCAAGGAAAAGGTTTGCGGTTACGTTCACCGAATCCAGGTCAAGCAGTTCCGAGTCTTTTTTAAATCCCTCTTTTTCCGCTTCCACGGTTACAGTGCTTCCGATTGGAATTCCTTCAAGCAGTATCGCTCCGCCGTTTGACCCGGGTTCAGGGCCGTAAATGGTTTTCCCGGTTTCGTTTTTCACGGAAACCATCGCCCCGCTAAGCCCTTTTCCTTCGTCGTCCACGATGTTCATCGCGATTGAAACGTTTGCCGCCGCAAAATTAAAGTAAAAAAACCCAAGCAAAATGAACAGGATTATCGCAATCAATGCGATGAACACAGGGAAAAAGGGAATTCCGCGGTTCTCGAACAGGTCAACGATTTTGTATACCGGCAATCCCTTGTCGTCCAGGAAATCCATTCCCGCATAGAATTTGTCCTCTATTTTTGCGTACACTTCCGCAAGCTTGCCTGAAATCAACCTTTCACCCGTTCATCTGCACAGCCAAATCATAAGAATTACTTCACGCAAATATATAATTATTCTTCTTTTAGAAATAGTGTTCCATGCTATTTAAGCCTTTTGGCTTGCGCCCGGCTTAAATTGTAATGCCGCTTTTCAGGGCTTCGCTTACAATGGAAACCTGCCTGCTCAATTTTTTGAATTCTTCCGGGGTGTAGCAGAGGAAGTCAACCGGATAATCTAAACGCCAGTGCCTGTGCAGGCCTTCTGCTCTTCCGAATTTTTTTCTCTTAAAATAAGGGGAAACAATTATTAGGTCTACATCGCTGTCTTTGCGGTGCCTTTTCCCTGCCCTTGAACCAAATAAAATGACCCTTTCCACTTTCCTTTTTTCAGATACCTCTTTTTTGAATTTTTCTATCCCTTTGATTAAAGCTTCTCTTTCGCCCATTTCAACACCTTTTCGGATTTTCTTATGGCTTCCTGCACGCTTGTTTTTTCAAATTTGGCGTAAGTGTCCGGGTACCTTGTTTCAATGTAGAACGAGCTGATTTCATCGCAGATGTCCAGCAAATGTTTGGGGACTTCAACTTTTTTCCCAAGGAAATAGAGGTCATGGGTTTTGAACAGTTTCCTGAATCTTTTGATGTACAAAGCCTTTAACGCTTTTTCAACTGCCTGCTGGCAGAAAAAAGCCGCGGCATCGAAAACATTTTCCCTGAAATTAATCTTTGCGGTATTCAAATCGTGCTCTGCTTTTTCCATCCATTCCTTTGGCTCCATTTTTTTCCCCTTCAGCGCCTGCTATTAAAAGGGCAAAAGCGGTTTTTAAGCCTTTTGGCTTCCATTAATTCCGCGCCTGCGCTTGCGCGGCTTTTTAACCTTTTTCACTCCGGCGGCAAGCCAGTACCATGCCCCATAAAACCCCGCAATAACAACAATCAGTGAAACCCTGAACAAAACATCGTGCGTGAAAACCGCTGTCTCAACACTTGAATTAATTAAAATATTTATGCTCACAACAATCCTGGCCAAATTAAAAATGTTGACTCCAACAAACGCCGCAACAGCCCCGTACAGTTTTTTTCTCCATGAAATAAATGGAGTCGCAGCAATTGCGGAAACCAAAACAACCAACTCCAAAATTCCTGTGCACAATTCCCCTATTTCCACCTTAAAATCCCGGAAATCAATCAGCACAGGCTCTGCCGCAGAGGCAATTGTGCCGTGCGCCCCAAACAAATTCATCAAAAAAATCACGGCTTGTGCAACCGCAAGCTCGCTCCACTCCAGCGGAACAACAAAATAGAAAATTCCGTACAGTACGGCAAAAACCGCCATGAGAAAAACCAAAAACTTTGCCCCGCGGAGCACTTCTTCTTTGCTGAAATCCATTTTCACCACATAATAACGCCTTAAGTGCTTATTTTTCTTTTTGCTTTTCCCTGAATTCCCTTAAAACCGGCAAAAATTTTTCGGCTCCTTTCCTTGTGAGCTCGTAATTCATTCCGTGCGCTGTGGGGTGCTTGTACAGGAGGCCTTCCCTTATGAAATCCTTCAAAACAAAGAAAGCATTTTTGCGCTTGTCTTTCGCGATTCCGGAAAGAAGGGGTTCCTTTTTTGAATGCCTTTTGCTGTAGTGTTCCGCGCAAGCCAATTTTTTTGACTATGGCTAATGCCACAACTTTCCTGAACTCTTCCGAATCTTCCTTTTTCACAATTAACCTGCGAAAAGGCAAAGAAATAAGAAGGCTTCAATACTGCAATCAACGAAAAAACAATACAGTATATGCTCTAAAGTTATATTTTTAGGGTTTTTGGCTTTTGTCCTTTTCATGTATGCAACCCAAACCCTTAGCGCAGTCCAGGTGCTGCGCTTTAACGGGGAAAAAGCCGAGCTTGAGCTGCTTAAGGTTATTCACTCTTTTCCGGGCTTGAGCGTTTACTCCCTTTCCCAGAAAGCCTCCTGGACCTGCGGAAAAACCCAGCAGGCTGTGGAAAGGCTGCACAAAAAAGGTTTGGTGGAATTTGGGGAAACAGTTGAAAGTTCCCGTGTTCAGAAAAAGGTGTTTGAAACCCCTGCAACAAAGCTCATCAGCTTCCGGAAAAAAGAGCTTGAGCTCATGGAAAAATTCCTGAAAAGGAAAGCGGAATAATCTTTTATCGCACTTTCTGCCCGGCCTCACTCCGCCAGCTTATTTTTCAGCGCTTTTGTGGCACCAATGTATTTTTGGTATTCTATTGGGCCCATCAATCGGTGCATCTGAACCTCAAGCAAATCTGCATAGAATTCTAATGTGCCGCTTACGGAACCGCCTTTTGACAGGCTTAAACTTTCTTTTTGTGTGTCCTCCAACTCCCTTATTGCCGTGTCCAAGCTTTTAATCTCTTTTTTTGTGTTTTCCACTCTGCCTCTTTGCGGAAGGCTTTTTTGGATTTGCCTCACTTCTTTGAGCAGCTTTGCCAAAGAAGAAACACTTACAGGCTGCCCCCTAGCAGTATCCAGCCTTATTTTGCCCGCTATCAGCCAAAGGTTCACCAGCTTCCCAAGCTTTCCTTTTGTTGAATTTGGAATCTTCAACCTACTAATAATTTCATTAGAGAGAACTGCTTCATAATAAGCCAACTGGCTTGTTTTTTCTCCTTCACTCAAGGGCCTTTTTGTTGACACAATTTTTTTGGCTTCTTCCATGAGGCTTTGCATATCAATAGAGTCAACAATCCTTTTTGTTTCTCTTTTTATTTCCTCTTGAATTGCATTCCTTGTCTTGCTTGATATTTCTTTTCGCCTTGCTTTGGAAGGGCTTCTGCCTCTTGCTTTCATGCAAACACATGTCCTTCAAGCCGCATAAAAGGCTTTCGCCCTGTTTTTGTTTCACGGTTTTTCCTTTACAGTAATGAATTAATATAACTTTCACCTATTTTTAATGGATTTTTCATGAAGATTGGCGGATTCAGGGTAGGCGACTATGCAGTCAAGGAAGAAGGCGGAAAACGCCACCTGATTTTTGACTGCAGGGACTGCGTGTACGGGACTTCAATTGCCGATGATAAGGCGTGCAGGTTTCATGCAATAAAGGTTTTGGGCCGGGTTGAAGCAGACCTCCTCGTGCTTGCGGACGTCTATGAAAGGGTTTACGGCAAGGAGCAGACCTCTGAATTGATTGAACTGGGAAACCTTGCCGCAAAGTTTGAGCTTGAAACCCCTTGGAGTTATTCCCATTTGGGCTACGATATTGGGGACACGCAAAAGCATTTTCCGCAAAGGCATGACACAATTGTTTCCATTACACAGGAGCTTGTCGGCTTTGACCCTGTGCTGGGGTACCTTTCCTGCCTCCGGGAAATCAAGAAAGAGAAACTGCTGTTTGAGCAGTCTTCAGGGGATTACGCGGAAGCCACAAAAGCATACCTCACCACCCTGCTTGGAATAAAGAAGTCTTTTGAGGAAACTTCGCTGATTAAAAAAGTGAAAAACTGGCTGATTAAGTTAAAGGAAATCCCGGAAACAACCCAGCTTTACCACACCTTGTTTGAGGCGGAAATAAAGCCTTCCTTTATCGGCTCAAGGCTGATGTTTGAGAAAACCGAGTCGCTTGAGCTTTTGGACGAATACACCGTTAAAAAGGCAACCGTGCAGGTTTACGCGCACCCCAACAAAACGGAAAAGCTTTACTTCATTAATCCCCCTGAATATTCCCTTCCGCCCGAAAAATACTTTGTTTTAAGCAAAACCAAGGAGGTTGTCGCGGGCTACAAGCCGGGAAAAACTTCTTTAAGCCAGATAGCGAAAAGCAGGAAATACTTTGAAAGGGTTTATGAGGCAACAATCTCTGACATCGCGCAGGAAAACAGCATTTCCTTAAGCAAGGCGGAAGTAAGGGAGCTTGCCGGAATTGTCGCCCGCTACACGGTGGGATACGGAATCCTTGAAATCCTTTTAAGCGACAGAAAGCTGACAGACATTTACATGGATTCCCCGATCGGGCAAAAGCCATTGTATGTGGTTCACGCTGACTTCGGGCAATGCCAAAGCAACGTGCTTTACACTGAAACAGAAGCCGACGCCCTGGTTTCAAAGCTCAGGGCAATGAGCGGAAGGCCTTTTGACGAGGCCCACCCTGTTCTGGATTTTGACCTCCCAAACCTTGAAACAAGGGTTGCTGTCATTGGCGAACCCCTTTCCCCTGACGGGGTTGCATTCGCTTTCCGTTTGCATAAGGTAACCCCGTGGACTTTGCCGCAGTTCATTGACGTCAAATACCTTTCCCCGCTGGCTGCAGGCTTAATGTCTTTTTTTGTGGACAACCAGGCAACCATGCTTGTGACAGGCTCCAGGGGTTCGGGAAAAACCTCCATGCTCGCTTCACTCATCCTTGAAATTCCCCAGAATTCCCGCATTCTGGTGCAGGAAGACACACTTGAGCTTCCCGTGAATTACATGAAGGAAATTGGCTTCAACATCCAGCGCCTTAAAACCAGGTCCCCTATTTCCGCCGGCGCAACGGAGTCGGAGGTTGCGCCCGAGGAAAGCCTGCGCACAGCCTTGCGCCTCGGCGATTCCGCGCTGGTTTTGGGTGAAGTAAGGTCAAAGGAAGCCAAGGTTTTGTATGAGGCAATGCGTGTCGGCGCAGCCGGAAACATTGTGATGGGCACAATTCACGGCGACTCCGCTTACAGTGTCTGGGACCGTGTTGTAAATGATTTGGGCGTCCCCAACACTTCTTTCAAGGCAACCGACATCGTAACCGTCGCAAGGCCTATTCGCTTTGGCGGCTCTTTGGACAGGCACAGGAGGGTTGTGCAGGTCACGGAAGTGAAAAAGCACTGGACGCAGGACCCGGAACAGGAGGGCGCATTGCTGGATTTAATGCTTTACGACGCAAAAAAAGACAAAATTGAATTGCTGGAAGACAATTTAAAGGAATCCGACTTGTTCAGCAAAATTTCCAAGTCCTCGGGCCTGAACATGAAGCAGATCTGGGACGGAATCAAAATGAACGCAAACTCCAAGGCTTTTTTGGTTGAATTAAAGAACCAGCATGAATTTCCGGATTTGCTTGAAGCCGAAAACACGGTTATCGCGCAGAACAAGCTTTTGATGCTCAAGGACGAACAGATTTCCGAGCACGGGTCGGTGGACTATGAAGAGCTTCTTGGAAAATGGAAGAACTGGGCAAAAAAAGGTTTCCTGAAAAGGCTGCTTGCGGGAAGAAAAAAATAATTTTAAGTGGTGCAAATGGCAAGGCGGGACAGGTTTAAGGGCGAAAAGGAAAGGGTTTTCCGTGAAGTTTCCCCGGGTGAACTGTACAAGGGAATAAAGATTCCTTCAAGGGATTTCATGGAAGGCGAAACCCGCCTTGAAAAAACCCGGGACTCCGGGTTTGTGCGCTACTGCAAGTGGGCCTTTAAGGCAATGCCTTCCCTTGGAAAGGGCGCAAAATTCCAGCCCAAGTACAGGGAAGCAATTGCCTTCCTTGACTGGCCGCTTTCAGCGGAAGAATTCAATGCGGGCGCAAAGCTTGCAATGCTTTTAACCATGCTTGCGGGCGCAATCGCCTTTTTTGCCTTGTTTTTCACCGGAACAATAAACGAAATCAGCAGGTTTTCCGGAATGCCTGAACTCACCTACATTTACATTTTTTTTCCGGTTGTTGTGATGGTTTTCCTTGTCACAAACTATGTGCAAAAATTTCCTTTGGCTGCAGCCGAAGTCGAGAAAACCCGCGCCCTGACTTATGTCCCGGAAATAATCGGCTACATGATTATGTCCATGAAGCTTGTCCCGAATCTGGAGAAGGCCGTGGAGTTTGCCGCCGACCACGGAAGGGGAAAAATTGCGGAGGACTTCAGGAAAATAATGTGGGAAGTCCAGCTGGGCGTGCACACCTCGCTTTCCTCTGCCCTGGATGATTTGGCTTACAGGTGGGGCAAGTTCAGCAGCGAATTCAAGACAGGGCTGATGATGATCCGTTCCTCCGTCCTTGAAACAACGGAAGCCAAGCGATACCAAATCCTTGACAAGACAATGACGGAAGTGCTGGACTCAATCCGCAACAAAATGGAGCAGTATGCCCGCAGCCTGTCCCAGCCCACCATAATACTTTTTTACATTGGAGTGCTTCTTCCCTTGATTCTGATAATAATTCTTCCTGTCGGCTCTGCCTTCACAAACCAGCCCATGGCACAGCCTTTTTTCCTTGTGATTGTCTACAATATTGCTATCCCGATTGCGGCAATCCTTTTCGCCAGAAATGTTTTAAAAAAGCGCCCCCCGACTTACGAGCCCCCCGTGATTCCGGAGGATTCCCCCCTTGTTCCCCCGAAAAACAGGATGAGGCTCGGCTCCGGATTAATTGACATCCGTTTCATCGTGGTTGTTGTGCTGGTTGCGGGCTTTTTTGGCTCACTTTTTTTGAGCTCAAACGGAATAGTGGTTGGAAGGGAGGGCGGTTCCACTGCCCCGGTTAAGTTTCTTCCCCCTGACCAGTCCTATGCGCAGGTTTTGGACAAGGCCGGGCTTCCCGGGAATTACTTTGACGTGAAAGGCGTTGACGGCGCCACAAGGGACGGCACTTTATTCAATGAAATTTACTACAGAAACCCTGGCCTGACTCCGGAGGGAATCCGCACCCGGGTAATCCTTGAAAGGGACAGGCTTTTCCTTAACCCCCAAAACGACATCACCCCCTACAACCTTTTGTTTGGATTGCTGATAACGGTTTCAGTTGCAGTGTTTGTTTTCCTTTACTTCAACAACATTTACAAAAGAAAAGTGCAATTGGATGTTATGCAAATGGAGTCCGAATTCAAGGACGCCTTGTATGTCCTTGCCTCAAGGATGGGGGAAAACAAGCCGGTGGAGGAGGCGTTAAAGCACGCAAAAGAGTTTCTTCCCTCTTACAGGGTTTCAACCCAGTTGTTCGGCAAAACAGTGGACAACATCAGCCTTTTGGGAATGCCTTTGGAGGCCGCGGTTTTTGACCCGAATTACGGCGCAATTAAATTCAATCCCTCCAACGTCATCCGAAGTTCAATGAAGATTTTGGTTGACTCCGTGCAATTGGGGGTGAATGTTGCCGCGCGCACCTTGATTTCGCTTTCCCTGCAGTTATCTAACTCCGAAAAAGTCAACAAGCTTCTCTCAACTTTGGTGCAGGACATCACTTCCATGATGAAGACAATGGCTGTTTTCATTGCCCCCGTTGTTTTGGGCATCACCACCGCTTTGCAGAGGATTGTGGTTGTTGTTTTGGGGGGAATCGCGTCCTCGAATTCCGCCGGCGCCACCGGCTCTCTGGATGTGTCCGCCGCCTCAGAGTACATCAGCGTTTCCGGAGTTGATTCCTTTATTTCCGGCGCCGGCTCTTTTGGGGGCTTCATTGACGCGGAAACAATTCAGCAGATTGTGTCCCCGTCCGAATTCATTTTGATTGTCGCAATTTACGTGATTCAGATAGTCGTTATTTTGATGTATTTCACCACCAAAATTGAGGAAGACAATCCCGTGCTTGCGAGAATAAACATTGCCCGCGCCCTGCCGATAGCTGTGATAGTGTTTGTTGTAAGCGTTGTGCTTGCAAGAATGGTTGTGGGGGGCTTCACA
>CAYTYC010000004.1:68632-69508 GCA_964442255.1 uncultured archaeon
TGAAAGGCATTTGGGGTTTTCTGCACGGTGAAGTTATAGCGGGCGGTTTTTGGGGTGGCTTCGCATGAAAGGCATTTGGGGTTTTCTGCACGGTGAAGTTATAGCGGGCGGTTTTTGGGGGCTTCGCATATGAGTGAATCCTTGCGGGTTTTCCTGCGCTTCACTGCCGGAAAGGCTTTCAAAACTGTTTTGGGGGCTTTGTTTAAATGAATTCTTCGGGGCAGGCGTTTTCGGTTTACCGGCTTTTGATTGGCGCAATTGTCGCGCTTTTGATGCTTGTGATTGTTTACAGCGCAATAAATTATTTTGAGGGATTAAAATTTAGGATGTGTGACTCCAACCTTCAGGGCGCCCTGATAAGCGCTTCAAACACGCCTGACGGGAGTGTTGTTGTGGTGGAGGAGTGCGCAATGGGCGCGGGAAAGGTTATTAACGCAAGGGAGCTTTCCCTGTTGCTGGGAGTTCCGGAAGAATGCTTCACTTTTGAGAGCTCGCGCAGCAGCGCGTTTGAGGTTGGCCCTGACGAAAAGTTTATTGAAGTCCGCCAGTTTGTTTCGCCTTCTGTTTACGTTTCATGCGACCAGCTCCCGACAGCCCCTTTTCCGGGCTCTCAGAATTACTGCGAGTTTGATTGCACTGTTTCCCTTGGAAAGCCGCTTTGACTCCTTTTAAAGCAAACAGTGTTTTTTTTTCTTGAAGTTCCGTTTTTTGTTTTTTTCTTTCATTTTTTTTTCCCGCCAGCCAAACCGTAACCGCTAACGGGTTTTATAAAGGCCCGCAACCTGATTTTGAAGAATGCAAACCCATGCACCTTATTTTTGGTTTTTTGTCCAGAAAAGCAAACAAAATTTTATGCTTGCCTTAAACAAATTTGAC
>CAYTYC010000005.1:0-25903 GCA_964442255.1 uncultured archaeon
TCCGCCGAAGGCGGCCCTTTTTGATCAAACTTTTTGGAAAAAAGTTTGTTTTGATGAAACTTTTTTGAAAAGTTTCTTTTGGTAAAACTTTTTAAGAAAAAGTTTTATTAATTCTTTTAATTTAATTTTAAGAGGCGCTTATATGACTGAACTGAAACAGGTGGACGAATACGTTTGGGAGATCCCCAAAAGCGGGGACATGAATGTTCCGGCAAGGATTTACGGAGACAACTACATTATTAACCAGCTGAAAGAAGAAGACGAAAAGCAGGAATGGAATCCCTTAAAGCAGCTGAAAAACGTTGCCGCACTGCCCGGAATAGAAAAGCATGTTTTGGCCCTCTCGGATGTGCATGCGGGATACGGAAACGTCATAGGGGGGGTCATGGCATCTGATTTAGAGGAAGGAGTAATAACCTTCGGATCGATCGGTTTTGATATCAACTGCGGCCTGCACACCCTGAAAACTTCCTTGAGCCTGAAAGACATTGAAGGGAAAAAAGAAGAACTGGCTGAAGCGCTGTTCAAGAATGTTCCCGCGGGACTGGGAAGCACGGGAAAACTGAGAATGGATTTAAACGAAATAGATGAAGTGCTGGTGAAAGGGGCAAAGTATTCCGTGGAAAAAGGGTTTGGGACAAATGATGATTTAAAGCACTTGGAAGAAAATGGAGTGATTGAAGGAGCAAAACCGGAAAATGTTTCAATGAAGGCAAAGCAAAGGCAGTTCAAGCAAATCGGCACTTTGGGCAGCGGAAACCACTATCTTGAGGTGCAGATAGTGGAGAAAGTGTTTGATGAAAAAACCGCGAAAGCGTTCGGGTTGTTTGAGGGGCAGGTTATTGTTTCAGTTCACTGCGGAAGCCGCGGTTTGGGGCACCAGATTGGAACGGATTACCTGCAGGAACTGGACAAGGCAACCAAAAAATATGGAATCAAAATAAAGGACAAGGAACTCGTGTGCGCGCCGATTCAGTCCGAAGAAGGGCAAAAATATTTTTCCGCCGTGAAAGCCGGAATTAATACCGCGTTTGCGAACAGGCAAACCATTGCGCATTTGACAAGGGAAACATTCGAAAAAGTTTTGGGGGTTGGGGAAACGGAAGTTAAAACCTTGTACGGAATAGGGCACAATACAGCGAAAGTGGAAGAGCACAAAGTAGGGGGGAAAACAAAAAAGCTTTTGGTGCAAAGAAAGGGAAGTACACGCGGTTTTGGCCCCGGGAGAGAAGAGATTCCAGAGGATTACCGGAGCGCGGGGCAGCCCATTATTGTGGGCGGAACAATGGGAACGCACTCCTACATTTTGGCCGGAACGGAAAAGGCAATGCAGGAAACCTTTGGAAGCACAGTGCACGGGGCGGGAAGGACAATGAGCAGGGTGAAGGCAATGAGGCAGTGGAGAGGGGAAAAACTGGTGGAAGAGCTAAAGTCAAAGGGAATTACAGTGAAAGGGCATAGCTGGAAAAGCCTTGCGGAAGAGGCTCCCGGGGCTTACAAAGAAATTGACTCTGTTATTGATGTGATGCATTCCGCGGGAATAAGCACAAAAGTCGTGAAAGTGAGGCCCTGGACTGTAATCAAGGGATAAAGGCTGAAATTCACTCCTTCACGGTAAATCGATATCTTTTTAAATGCCTTCTGTGCAGATATATATTAGCAAAATTGTTACTACTTAACAGTTGCGAGGGTGATGTTGGTTGAAAAATGTTTTATGGCTGTCTGTATTGGGCTTGGTTTTTTTATCCCTGTTTAACGGGGCCTTTGCTTCTTTCCCGGATGTTTACACGATTGACGGATATTACGGGGAAATGAATTACGTTAAGGCAAGAAGCGATTCAGGTTCCTGGGGAACAAACATTACCGCAGAGACCGGGGATTACGTTGATGTAGAGGCAACCGCAACCCTAAGGTATTACTGGGGCTACTACCCCTATCCCGACGACTACATTTACCCTGCAACAGATTTGCTTAACATAACGATTGAAGTTAAAGGATACAAAAACGGCTACTGGAGCCATGTGGCAGGCCCCCTCACCCAAAGTGCCTACACATATGCAAACCACAGCCAAACATTTAGCTGGAACAACGCTTTCACTGTTTCAGGCGATTTTGAAAGATACGAGGTAACGGCTTATGCGGCTGTTTCCGGATATCCTTATGACAGCGAAAGAAGCGCATGGGTGGAAGTGGAAATGCCGGGCGCGGGATGCGAGGACATCAGGATTGACGGAAGAAGCGTTTACCTGGGTGAAGGGGAAACAAGCCATGAAACATTCACCATCAGAAACAACTCTGACACAAGGTTTTACATCGACGGCTTTAATGCGTATGATTCATCCCCCCATGTAAGCGTAAGCGACTACGATTACGACCAAACAATCGGCCCGAACAGGACCGGGGAACTGGGGGTAAAAATAATCGCCGCGGAAGTCAGCGGAGACAAGACCGCAACCGGAAACTTAAATGTTTCAGGGCACTTTGAGGGCGGAAAATACTGTAATTCAAGCGAAATAGGCACTGAAACCTTCACAGTTTACGTTAAAGACACGGCTCCTGACGCTTACTGCTCTGACATCAGCATAAGCGCAAACGACGTGGAAATGGAAGAAAACAGCGTGAAGTACGCGAATGTAAGGGTTTACAACCGCTCAGGAAGGGGCTTTTATTTAACGGGCTTGACAGCAGGCGACAACAGCACTTTTTTGGATGCAGAGGTAAGCGGATTCAGCGACGCATACATTGGAGCGAATTCAAGCAAACTCTTCCAGGTTAGGCTTGACTCGGGAAGCCTTTCAGGGGAAAAGCAGGCGACAGTCACCGTGCGCGGAAAAGGCTATTTTGCTTCAGGCGGCGGAAGCTGCAGTCTGGGAAGCATTGTCGGATACTTTGTTGTGACAGTCGGGGAAAGCCAGGAAGCAGGGGTTTGCCCGGACATACGAATAAGGACGCATTCAATTTCAATGAATGAAAACGAAGTGCGGACGGTTGAATTCGGGATAGACAACCTTTCAGGCCAAAGGTTCATCGTCCAGTCCGCGCGGGCAAACGATTTGAGTTCATACTTGGAAGTTGACAAGGCTTCAAACAGCACAATAATTTATGGAAACGATGAAGGCTACATTAAGGCAAGAATTGAATCCGAAAACGTTTCAAGCGACAAATTAAGCCAAAGGGCTTACGCGGAATTAAGCGGCTACTTCAGGGACAGCAGGGGATACATGGGAGAAAGCTGCTCTTTCACGCAAACAAGGAAATACTTTGAGGTCGACATACTGGACAGGGACAACGCGGGAAGCGGATACGGTTACTGTGGAGACGTTGACGTAATCACTGAAACCGTTTACCTTGATTCGGGCGAAACAAAGTACCCGACATTCACCGTAAAGAACCGGGGCTCAAGGGACTTTTACCTGGATAATGTGAGGGTTTTCGACAACAGCCAGGAAATAAGGGCAGAGGAATACATGAAAAGCAGCAGAATCAACGCCAACAGCCCGGGCTACATTACCGCAAAAATAACCGCCTTCCACACAAACAGGGATGAAACCGCAACCGCCTACATTGACTTCAGCGGAAGGTTTTCGGACGGAACACACTGCTCCTCCTTTGAGACAGGAAAAGAAAGCTTCACCGTAAGGGTCAACGCGGACGGAAAAGATGAAGGGTTTTGCCCGGACTTTGAGCTGGATGTTCCAGGGGAAGTGACGGTTGACGGAGACGGGGGCTTCAGGATTGAAGTAAACAACAGCGGAACTGAAAAAACGGGGGAAATAAGGCTGAGGGGAACAAATGCAGGGGTAAGCCCCTCAATAATTTCCATAAGGGCGGGGCAGCACACAACCGAAAGGGTTTCAGTTGAGGTTGAAGGCCGGCCTGCCTACGTTACATTTGATGTTGACTTAAGCGGATGCAACATTTCCTCGCAAAGCACGAAAATAATTTCCGCCCCATCGGATGAAAGGGAATTGAGGATTGTTTCCGCTCCCGACAGGGAAACACTTACGGGAAAGGAAGCACTTGGAATCACGGTTAAAAACGATTCAGGCGAGGACCTGGATGTAATGGTTTCGTTTAAAGGATTCCCGGGCTCGTGGGAAATCGAAGAAAAAACGGTTTTCATTGAAGCCAGGGAAAGCAAAACCGTTTACCTTGAGGTAAGCCCAAAGGAAAGCGGAACATTCAGCGGAATGGCAGTCGCTGAAGCGGATTCATTCCGCGACACGGAAAACTTTCAGCTGGTTGTTGACTTGGGTGACGGGGAAATCGGGTTAAGCGCGGAAGTCACGCCCCCGCTCACAGGAAACACTTACACGCTGGAAGTGACGGTTAAAAACGATTCAAATGAAAGGATTGAAGGAATCCTGGAGTTAAATGTTCCGGAAGAATGGGAAAGTGAAGGCGAAATGGATGTTTCGGTTGGCGCAGGGGACGAGAAAACCTATGCGCTGAAGGTCACCCCGAATGAAAGATTAACTGAAGCATTTGAGGCAAAGGCAACACTTGTAACCGATTCCGGCTTGGAGTACAGTGAAGGCATTGAATTCGGCGTTCCAGTGCCTGCAATCGGAACCGCTTTCGCGGCATTAATCAGCAACCCGTTCAATCTGGTTCTGGTAATAATCATCATCATTCTGCTGATAGTGCTGTTAAAAAGGAAATAAAAAGGGAAATAATCCCTTCCTGTTTTTTATTTTTTCAGTTCTCTAATGTAAAGGACTGGAAAGTAAAGTAAGCCGGCTTCCTGTAAAAGTCAAAGTCATCTGAGCCATCCCCATCGGGGTCGCCGTCAAGTATTCTGATTAAACCTGATTTGACGTGCGCAGGGGTGACATTCGGTTTTCCTCCAGCCTGAAATGCAGTCCCTCCAGAAAACCCTCTTCATCAAGCTTTTTAACGTACAAGTAAAACCTTTCATTGTGGTAGTCGTCTGTATAATTTTCTGCAAGAATGTTGGGGCCGCCGAATTCCGAGGCAATGAAGGGCTTGAAGGGAACCCAGGAACGGAACATTTGAGTGTATGCGCTCCAGTTTTCCACGTCATCGTAAAGGTGAAGGTCAAGGGCATCAAACAAGGCTTCTTCGCAGGGAGGCTCCATTTCAAGGACACAGCGAACCCTCTGCAACATTTCCTGTATCCGGGAATCCGGGCAAATGCTTTCCCTCATGTCAGAGGTTACAGCACTTCCGTCGCCCGCAATAAATTCATCAATCCAGGGGGGGTCATCACAAAAGGCAAGCCACTGGATTGAGCCAATCGGCAAGCCGCCTAAGGCAACCAGAGGCCTTTCATTTTCAGGAATCTTTTGGACTTCACTGTAAAGAATGTTGTTGTATTCAACAAGTGTTTCCGGCGGGCCGATAAACCAGTGGGTTGAGGGCCACTCGTTTCCGAACTGAATTTTGTCAATCTTTGCAGCCCTTCCGTCCATTAAAAGGTTTTCAATGTATTCCCTGAACTCCCCTGAATCAGTGAACACGCAGGATTTTTCATTTTTAAGTTCAGGGTCGCAAACCCAGTCGGGGCCCAAAGACTCAATGGTTAAAATAACCAAAAAATTGTTTTGCTCGAAGAAATTAAGTTTTTCGTCCAAGCCATCCCAGTCAAATTCGTCATCCGCGGGCTCCCTTTCAGCCCAGTCCTCAGAAATCCTTATCCTGTCCGCGCCAAGCTCGGGAAGGGACTCAAGAGTTAAATTAACCTGCTTTTCGTCAGCCAGGGGCTGGTAAGAGATTCCCAATTCAAGCTGCTGCAGGGAATAATCCCGTGGGTCAGGGCTTGGGGGAGGAAGGGCTGGCCCTGTGCTGCCTCCGCCGGATTCATCGCCTTCCTCGCCGCCTCCAGGGATTCCAATCGCAAGCTTTGCCCCGCCTTCAGGGAAAAAAAGCGCGTAACCTGAAAAAAGAACCAGTACGGCAATCAGCACAGCCAAAAACCAAAAAAAATGTCTTCACGCGGTCCACACCAAACAAAGGAATTCATTATATTTATGTGTTTTGGTTTTCCAAGGAAAACTTTTTGAACGTATAATAGGCGGGCTTTAATTCAAAGTCAAGGTCTTCATTTAAAACCCTGAGAAGCCCGGATTTGGAGTGGAAATCCGCGGAATCGGCTTTTTCGTGGAGCCTGAAATAATATCCTTCGGTTATTTCAAGAGCGTCCAGTTTTTTAATGTATTCAAAAACCCTTTGGCTGTGATATTCATCCGTGTACGTCTCCGCCAAATTGTTGGGGCCGCCGAATTCCGTTGAATAAAACGGCTTTGAGGGAGCCTTTTCATGCATCATTTCAACGTAAATGCTCCAGTTTTCCACGTCATCGTAAAGGTGCAAGTCAATTGAATCGTACTTGGCGTTTGCAAGCACATGGGAAACGCGTTCCTGCATGTCCAGCATTGTTTCAGTTTCGCATGAAGAGTTTATCCGGCCCTGGCCGATGGAAGTGCCGTCAGAGGCAACAAAACCGGAGAGCCTGCCTTCGCAGGCGGCAAGCCATTGGAGTGAGCCAATGGAAAAGCCGCCCAAAACGAATTCCGTTGAAGGGGAATAAGCCTGGACTGCATCATACAAAATGTTATTGTATTCCACGAATTGTTCCTTTGAGCCAATAAACCAGTGGGTTGAGGGCCACTCGTTTCCGAACTGGATTTTATCAATTTTATTGGGGTGCCTCTGGAGAAGCAATTCCACATAGCTTTTGAATTCGCCTGTATTAACAAACACGCAGGAATTCTCGTTTTTTTGGGTTTGGCTGCACGCCCAGTCCGGGCCATTGGAGTAAATGGTTACAACCGCTGAAAGGCTGTTTTGCTCCACAAAATCAAGCCTGTCGTCAAGCCCTGCCCAGTTGAATTGCCCGTTAACCGGCTCACGGAAACGCCATTCCTCCCCAAAGCGGACCTTTGAAACCCCAAGGTTTTGCAGGTGAGGGAGGGAAAAAGCACGCTGCTCCGTATCCGCAATTGGGGGATAAGAAATCCCGAGTTCAAGCTGCTCCAAATGATATTCGGAGTCGCCGTTTTTTACTTCACTTCCACAGGGTTCGCAAGCCTCACACCCTTCACACTCTTCACAAACTTCGCAGTCTTCACAAACTTCGCAGTCTTCACAAACTTCACAGGGAGGGCACTCGCCGTTTTCACCGCAATCCGGGCATTCCGGGCAGGGTTCGCATTCCCCGCATTCAGGGCACTCGCAGGGAGGGCATTCCGGGCAATCGCACGGGGGGCAGGCGACGCAAGAGTTTTCGTCCGGCGGGCTTTGGGCGCAACCCAAAAGCAGGCCGAACAGCAGCAAAAAAGCGAATGCAGTAAGGGCATAAAAAGGCTTCATGAAACTAAAGAAGAAGTCAAAGGTATTTATTTGTTGCGGCAAAAAAAAAAAGCCAACCGCAATATTTATATATATTATTTAAGGAGAATTAGTAAGTATAAACAGGCCTTTTGGTAGACTGTGGCCCGGAAATGGGTCGCAAATGCTAAAAAGAGCTAAGTTTTAGGTTTTAGCTTTTTTTGCAAAAAAACTACTGCAACGGTTCCTTTGGGGATGCGTGCAGTCATTGGCAAGAGCCTGCATTAGAGGACAGTGTAAAATGACAAAAAAGCACAAGCCGAGAAGCGGAAGCCTGGCATACTATCCAAGAAAAAAGGCAGCAAAGGAAACCCCTTCCTTCCGCTCAATGCCTGAAGTGAATAGTGAAGAAACCAAAGCGCTCAATTTTTTCGGGTACAAGGCGGGAATGGTTCAGGCAAACGCAAAAGATGACCGCCAGAAAGGAATATTTTACGGCCAAAACATTTCAGTTCCCTGCACGGCGCTGGAATGCCCGGCAATAAAGGTTTTCGGGATAAGGGCCTACGCAGAGGACAGGAAAAAGAAAAAAGTTTTGGGGGAAGTTTGGGCGGAAAAAACTGAAAAGCATTTGAAAAGAAAAATCAGGTCCCTGAAAAAGAAAAAAGAAAAAAACAGGGAAAAGAAAAAAGAAAGGGAATTTGAAACTGTTTCTGATTTGGAGAAATCAAAGGAAACTATTTCAGAGATAAGGCTTTTGGTGCACACCCAGCCCCATTTAACAGGCATTGGAAAAAAAAAGCCGGAGGTAAGCGAAATCCACCTGAACGGAAAAGTTGAAGGGCAACTGGAGTTCGCGAAAAAAAGGCTTGGGCAGGAGCTCAAGGCAAGCGAAGTGTTCAAGGAAAACCAGTTTTTGGACGTAAGGGCTGTAACGAAAGGAAAAGGAATGCAGGGGACAGTGAAAAGGTTTGGAGTCAAGGTGCAGAGGCCAAAGGCAAAAAAAAGAAGGGTTGTGGGCGCAATAAGCCCGTGGAAGCCCGCAACAGTCATGAGGACCGTCGCAAGGCCCGGGCAAATGGGATACCAGAACAGGACGGAATACAACAAAAGGCTGCTTCTGATTGAAGCGGAAAAAAATTTTTCCCCTGAAGCGGGATTCACGGAATACGGGAAAACAAAAAATGAGGTAATGGTTGTGGCTGGCTCAATTCCCGGGGCAAGAAAAAGGCTTGTGGCGTTAAGGGAGCCCATAAGAAGGTTTGACGAGAACAGGCTCAAGGCAAGCGAAGCAGAGGTTGCGGTGAAAAAATGAAGGCAGGCGTGTTAAGCGTAAGCGGCTCAAAGGTAAAGGAAATCTCCCTTCCAAAAGTGTTTGAAACCCCTTTCGAGCCCGCATTAATCAAAAGGGCTGTTTTAAGCATTCAAAGCGCGAAAAGGCAGCCAAAAGGAGTGAAGCCGAACGCGGGAAGAAATAACACCGCCACTTATATTGGAAGAAGGGGAAAACCCCAGTTCAGGAGAACAATCAACGTGGGAAGGGCAAGGAAGCCGAGGCTGAAAAACAGGCGCGAGCTTTTGTTTGGAAGGGTTGCATCGGTTCCGGAGGCAGTGGGCGGGCCAAAAGCGCATCCCCCGAAAACAGGGAAAACACTCAAAGAAAAAATAAACAAAAAGGAAAAGAAAAAGGCGCTGGAGTCGGCAATTGCCGCGACGGCAATAAAGGAATGCGTGAAAAAAAGAAATTCATGGGTAAAAGAAAAAATGGATTTGCCGCTTGTGGTGGAAGCAAAATTTGAGGGCATTTCAAAAACAAAAGAAGTGAACGAAAGCCTTTCCGCCCTGCATTTGCTGGACGGAGTGGAAAACGCGAAAAAAAAGAGGCAAATCCGCGCAGGAAAAGGCAAAAAAAGGGGAAGAAAATACAAGAAAAGGAAATCTTTTTTGGTTGTCACCGGCGGAAAGGCGGAGGTTTTCAGGGCGGCAAGAAACCTGGAGGGAGTGGAAGTCGTTGAGGCGGGAAACCTGAACGCGGAACTCCTTGCGCCGGGGGCTGAAGCCGGAAGGCTGACGCTTTGGACGGAAAACGCATTGAATGCATTGAAGGGAAAAGGTGTGAAAGTTGAAAAAAAGTGAAAGAAAGCCCGCAAAAAAGGGAAAGAAAAGAACCGCAAAACACGCAAAAAAGGGGAAAACGGAAAAGGGAAAAGTGAAGAAAGCGGAGAAAAAAAGGCCCACGGAAAAGGGTTCAAAGGAAAAAGAAAAAACAAAAGAGAAAAGCAAGGCGGAAAAAAAGGAAAAGAAAACGGTTGACATTGCGGGAAGGCTTAAGGACTACGAAATTCTTTGGCATCCCCTGATATCGGAGAAGGCAATGAACGCGATTGAGGCCGAAAACAAGCTGACATTCATTGTAAGCAGGAAGGCCTCAAAAGAAGAGGTAAAAAAGGCGGTGGAAGGGCTTTTTGAAGTTAAGGTTGACTCGGTGAGAGTTTTAAAGGACATGAAGGGAAGAAAAAAGGCGATGGTGAAAATAAACAGGGAATTCAAGGCAGAAGACATCGCGACCAGATTAGGGGTGATCTGAATGGGAAAAAAATATTATCACCCATGTTTTGGTCAACCTTTTATTGAAAAGGTTGCAGGGGTAATCTGAATGGGAAAAAGAATCAAGTCACAGAAAGCGGGAAAAGGAAGCCCGACATTCAAGGCAACCCACAGGGCAAGGGTTGACCCAAAGTACAGGAATTACTCCGAAGAAGAAAAAAAAGGAATGCTGAAGGGTTCAATCACCGGAATATTGAATGATTTGGGAAACACTGCAACGCTTATGGAAGCCAGTTTTGATGGGAAAACGGAAACTATTATCGCCGCGGAAGGCGTTTTTGTTGGGCAGGAAATAAAGCAGGGGGCAAACGCGGACATGGCAATAGGGAACGTTGCCCCCCTGGGAAAGCTGCCTGAAGGGTGCCCTGTGTTCAACATTGAGCGGACGCCCGGAGACGGGGGCGCGTTTGCGAAGGGCTCCGGATTATACGGGTTGATTGTGACAAAAGACAGGAAAAATGTTTACGTGAAGCTTCCCTCCGGCTCAACCATTCCATTGAACCACGAGTGCAGGGCGACAATCGGCTGCGCTGCAGGCGGGGGAAGAACGGAAAAGCCGATGGTGAAGGCGGGAGCGAATTACTTTAAAATGAAGGCTTTAAGCAGGCCCTATCCAAGCGTAAGGGGGGTTGCGATGAATCCCCCGGACCACCCTTTCGGGGGCTCGCAGCACCATCCCGGAAAATCAAAGAGCACGGCAAGAACCGCTCCGCCGGGAAGAAAAGTCGGGGCGATTTCGTCAAAAAGGACCGGAAGGAAAAAAAAGAATTAAAGGCTTTGGCAAAAGGTGAAAGCACATGGTTGCAAAAAAAGAGTTTACTTTCAGGGGAAAAACAATGGACGAACTCAAAAAAATGAGCATTGAAGAGTTCGCAAAGCTGTGCAACGCGAGGGCAAGGAGAAGCCTGCAAAGGGGATTCAACAAAACCCTGGAAAAAAACATTGAAGACGCCATAAAAGTTGGAGGGGACGGAAAAAAGCCCAAAATCGTGAGAACCCATTTAAGGGACACAGTGATAATCCCGAAAATGGTGGGGCTGACTTTCCAGGTTTACAAGGGAAAAGAATGGGAAACCCGCACCATTGAACAGGAAATGCTGGGCCACTATCTCGGTGAACTGGCGTTGACCAGAAAAAGGCTTGTGCACGGAAAAGCGGGAATAGGCGCAACAAGGAGCAGCACCGCGATAACCGCAAGAGGCTGAATAAAATGAAAAGAGATTACTCAACCGAAATCATTAACCAGGAGCAAACCGCAAAGGCCTTGCTTGTAAACCAGCCGGCTTCACGGAAATACAGCGTGGAGATTGCGAGGGAAATACGGGGAAAAAAGGTTTCAAGCGCGGAAAAAAGGCTTCAGAAAATCCTTGAAAAAAAGGAGTTCCTTCCCTTGAGGAGATTCAACAAAAAGGTTGCGCACAGAAAAGGAAACGCGAAAAGCAACGTGAAGTCCGGAAGATACCCCCAAAAAACGGTGAAAATTTTCCGGTCACTCCTGGGATTGGTGAAGGCAAACGCAGACTACAAAGGGCTGGATTCAGAAAACCTTTTGATAGAGCACATAGCGGCCTCGGAAGGCTTCAGCAGGGTTTCATACCAGTCCCAGGGAAGGATTGCCGGAAAAAGAAGGAAAAGAAAATCAACAAACCTGGAGATAGTCGTGAGGGAATCAAAGTGATTGAACGGAGTTTCGTTAAACAGGGAATCAAAAGGATTGAACTGGAGAAATACCTGAAAAGCAACCTGGAAAAAGCCGGCTTTACCAGGGCAGAATTAATGAAAACCCCGCTTGTCACAAGGATTGTGGTTAATGTTTCCAGGCCGGGGCTTGCGATAGGGAAAGGCGGGCAAAACATCAGGAAATTAACCGAAGAAATAGGGCAAAAATTCGGGATAGACAACCCGCAGCTGGAAATAAAGGAAATAGAGGTCCCGGAACTGGACGCGCAGGCAATGGCGGACAAAATGAAGAATCTGATGGAGCGCGGCTATTCTTGGAGAAGCGTGGCCTACAGGAGCCTCAGGGACATCACAAGGGCACACGCGCAGGGCGCGGAAATACTGCTTTCCGGCGCGCTTGCGGGAAAAGGCCAGAGAAAAAGAAAGCAAAGGATTGCGGAAGGGTACATGAAAAAAGTCGGGGACCAGACAAGGCTCGTGGACCGGGCAAAGGCAGACGCCTACACCAAAATAGGCGCAATCGGAGTAAAGGTAAGGATAGTCAAGCCGGGGGTCGTGTTCCCGGACAAGGTTGTTGGGAAAAAAATGCTTCCAAAAGAGCCGGAAGAAGAAAAAGAAGCTGAAGAAGAAGCGGAGGAAAAAGAAAAAAAGGAAGAAACCGGAAAGCCGGCGGAAGAAAAGGCGGAAAAGAAAGGCGGAACCAAAGGAAAGGAAGAAAACGGGCCCATAAAAAAGGAGGCAAAAGAAGGAAAAGAAAAAACAGGCAAAAAAACGGAAAAAAAGGAAGAGCCAAAAAAAGAAAACGGGAAAGAAAAAAAAGAAAAAGAATTGAAGGAAAAAAAGCCCGCGGAAAAAGAAGAAGGGAAAAAAACGGAAGAAAAAAAGGAAAGCCGGGGAAAAAAGCTTTTGCAAAAGGTTTTGCGCGGAAAAAAAGAGGAAAAAAAGTGATTTGAATGGCTTCAAGGGTGGATGAGTTAAGGGAAATGGGAAAAAGCGACCTGGAGGAAAGGCTGCTGGAATTGAGGGCAGGGCTTTCAAAGGAAAAGGCGCTGATAAGCTCGGGAACAAGGGCGGAAAACCCAGGAAAAATAAAGAAAATGAGGAGAATGATTGCAAGGATTTTGACGGTTATGCGGGAAAAAGAAACCGGAAAAAACGGGGTGAAAAAAGGAAAATGAACGAAGTTTGCCCGAACTGCGGGCTGCCCAAAAATTTGTGCGTATGCGGGGAAATAGCGAAAGAATCGCAGAAAATAAAGATACGCACCGCAAGGAGAAGGTTCGGAAAAATAATCACAACCGTAACGGGGCTGGAAAACGAGGAAAGGGCGAAAGAGCTCGGAAAAATGCTGAAAAAAAGGCTTGCCTGCGGGGGAACCTTCAAGGAAAAAGAAATAGAGCTGCAGGGAAAGCACTCAAAAAAAGTCAAGGAAATACTGCTCAAGGAAGGATACAGGGAGGGGCAAATAGATGCTTGAAAGGAAAGGAAAATACCGCATTACGCGCGAAAACCTCGCAAGCCACGAGCTCAACGGGCTGAAAACACTGGTTTTAAAATCAGCGGACGCAGGAAGAAAAAGGCAGGGAAAAATCGTGAAAGAAACAAAAAACACTTTTGTGCTGGAAACCGGGAAAGGAAAAGAAAAAATTTTCCCAAAAAAAGAATGCGAATTCGAGTTTTCCCTGGGAAAAGAAAAGGCAAGGCTGAACGGGAAAAGCCTTTTGTTCAGGCCCGAAGACCGGGTGAAAGAAAATTACGGAAAAATTGCGGGAGGAAACTTGAATGGCTGAATGCACCGACCCAAAATGCGCTGTCCACGGAAAAATAAAGGCAAGGGGAAACATTTTCACCGGAAAAGTGGAAAGCGCAAAATCCGACAAAACGGTTTCCGTTAAAAGGTTCCTAACGCACTACATCCCAAAATACGAGAGACGCAAAAAAGTCGTTTCAGTAATCAGGGCCCACAACCCGGCATGCATAGGCGCAAAGGAAGGCGAATGGGTGAAGCTGGGGGAAACAAGAAAAATAAGCAAAACAAAAAGCTTTGTTGTGCTGAAAAAAATCACGAAAGAAGAGGAAAAAAAATGAAGGCAATGAGCGCATTTCCGGTGAAAAGCCTGAGCCAAAAAAGCAGGTGCGTTTGCGCGGACAACAGCGGGGCAAAAGAACTGGAAATAATAAGCGTGATAGGCTTCAAGACAAGGAAAAGAATGAACCCAAAAGCGGGGATAGGGGACATGGTTAACGT
This sequence comes from uncultured archaeon, assembly GCA_964442255.1. Lineage (GTDB taxonomy): Archaea > Iainarchaeota > Iainarchaeia > Iainarchaeales > 1-14-0-10-31-34 > CAYTYC01. The sequence goes on from CAYTYC010000005.1 coordinate 13,826, forward strand.
GGTGGTAAAAAAAGGAAAACCGGACATAAGGAAAAAAGTTGAAAGGGCAGTCATTGTGCGCGTGAAAAAAGAGTACAGGAGAGGCGACGGCACAAGGGTTAAATTTGAGGACAACGCGGCGGTTTTAACCGACGACAAAGGCCTCCCCAAAGGCTCGGAAATAAAAGGCGCAATCGCAAAAGAAGTTGGGGAAAGGTTTCCAAAAATTGCGGGAATCGCTTCCGCAATAGTTTAAAAAGGCGGGAAAAAAAAAATGGAAAGCGGCAAGCCAAAAAAGCAGAGAAAAAAGGCCTTCACAGGAAAGCTCCACAAAAAAAAGAAATCCCTGCACGCAATGCTGGGAAATGCGCTGAGAAAAGAGTACGGAAAAAAAAGCGCCATGGTGAGGGCGGAAGACAAGGTCAAGGTTTTGCGCGGAAAATTCAGGGGAAAAGAAGGAAAAGTCACAAAGGCGCTTCACAAGAAAGGCACGGTATTCATTGAAAAAATCACGCGAAAAAAATCCGACGGAACAGAGATTCAGGTGCCGATAAAAGCGTCCAACCTTATGGTAACCCAGCTTTTTTTGGACGACGAAAGAAGGCTTAAAAGGGCCGGAAGGAAAGGGAAAGGAAAAAAGGCTGAAAAAGGAAAAGAGGGGAAGTGAATGGCGAAAAAAGGCGAAAAGAAATCGGAAAAAAGGCTGGTGACCGCGAAAACAAGCAGGCTGTTGAGGAAAAAAAACAAGTGGGCGGCAAAAACAAGGTGCGGAACGCACAGGAAAAAGGACTCGGTTTCGCTGGCATATGTTTTAAGGGACATTTTGGGGGCGGCGTCAAACGCAAGGGAAGTGAAAAGAATACTGCATGAAGGCGCGGTGAAAGTGAATGGAAAGGCAAGAAGGGACAAAAACTTTTCGGTAGGGCTGTTCGACGTTTTAAGCATTGAAAAAGAAAACAAAAACTATCTTGCGGTGTACGACTCCAAAAGAAGGATTGAATTGAAGGAAACTGGAAAAGAGCACGCAACATTCAGGCTTGCAAAGGCGGAATTCAAGAGAGCCGCAAAAAAGGGAAAAATACAGGTCACTGCCTCGGACGGCACAACGGTTTTCCAGGGAAAAGGAAAAATCTCAGGCGGGGACACGATTAAGCTGAAGCTTCCCGACAACAAGGTTCTTGGGGTCTATCCGCTGGAAAAAAACGCGAGGGCATTTATTTCAGGCGGACGGCACACCGCAGCAGTCGGAAACGTGAAGGAAATAATTCCGGGAACCGCGAGAAGGGAAAAAATGTTTGAAGTCCGGCAGGGAAAAAACAGCTTCAGGGTGAGCGCAAAAAACATCATGGCAATAGGCGAAGAATACAAGAAAGTCAAGGGAGGAATCGGAAACGAGGAATCCGGTTAAAGGTGGAAAAAAAATGGAAAACAATGAAAACCCCATGCGGGCGCTGCGCATTGAAAAGGTTGTCGTAAACATGGGTGTGGGAGAAGGAGGGGAAGAATTGAAAAAATCCCGGGAAGTAATAGAAAAAATCACGGACTCAAAGGCGGTGCAGACAATCTGCAGAGTAAAGCAGCCCAAATGGGGAATAAGGGAAGGCCTCCCGATAGGGCTGAAGGTTACGCTCAGGAACCAGAAGGCAAAAAGCTTTCTTGAAGACGCATTAAAGGCAAAGGGAAATGAATTGAAGAAAAAAAGCTTTGACCACAACGGAAACTTCGGCTTCGGGATAAAGGAGCACATTGATTTGCCGAAGGCAAAATACGACCCAAATCTCGGGATACGGGGCTTTGATGTGCTGGTTTCGCTGGAAAGGAAAGGATTCAGGGTAAAAAAAAGGAAAAACAATTCGGCGAGAATCTCAAAAAAGCACCGCATTCCCCAAAAAGAGGCGGCAGAATTCATGAGAAACGAGTTCGGGGCGGAAATAAATGGTTGACAAGAGAAAAATGGTCTGCATATTCTGCGGAAACCCGCGCGGGCTGATAAGGAAATACGACATACGAATGTGCAGGCGATGCTTCAAGGAAAACGCGGAAAAGATTGGATTCAAAAAACTCGGTTAAGGTGAAAAAAATTTGGAAAAAAAATCAAAAAAAGGTGGGATGAAATGAGTTTGGTTGACCCCGTGTCGGACGCGCTGGTGAACATCAAAAACCACGAGATGGCTGCAAAAAAGGAGTGCACCTTCCGCCCCGCGTCAAAGCTCCTGAAAGAAATCCTCAAAGTAATGCAGAAAAACAATTACGTCGGAAAATTTGAGTTCATTGATGACAACAGGGAAGGGCTCTTCAAGGTGGAACTGAAGGGAACAATAAACGACTGCAGGGCAATAAAGCCGAGGTATGCGGTCAAAAAAAATGAATTCGAAAAATTCGAGAAACGGTATCTTCCCTCAAGGGATTTGGGGATACTGATAGTGTCAACCCCGCAAGGAGTCAAAAGCCACAAGGAAACAAAAAAACTCGGCGTGGGAGGAAGGCTGCTGGCCTACATATATTAAAGGAAGCTGTGAAAAAAAATGCCCGGAAAAAAAGCAACCGAAAAAACCGTGGAATTCCCTGAAGGGACTGAAATAGAAGTAGAGGGCAGAACGATTAAGGCAAAGCTCAATGGAAAAGAGGCAGGCAAAAAATACAAGTTTTCAAGGATAAAATTCTCAAAAAAAGGCAATTCGGTTGTGCTGAAGGCAAAAACCTCGGACAAAAAAATGCTTGCAACACTGAACAGCGTGGCATCCAATGTAAAGAACCTGGCGGAAGGGCTGGAAAAAGGGTACAAATACAGGCTTGCAGTGGTTTACTCGCACTTTCCCATGAATGTGGCGGTAAAAGACGGTTTCGTGGAGATAAGCAATTTCACCGGAGAAAAAAAGGCAAGGAAAGCAAGGATAGTGGACGGCGCGGAAGTGCAGGTCAAAGGAAAAGAGGTTGAGGTAAAAGGCATAGACAAAGAGGCCGTCGGGCAGACCGCGGCAAACATTGAAAAGGCGACAAAAATCTCCGGACGGGACAAAAGGGTTTTCCAGGACGGAATTTACCTCACTGAAAAAGGCTTTGCAGAAGAAAAAAGGCAGGAAAAGGCGGCATAAAAAAAGGTGGCAAAATGGCGGAAAAGAAAAAAACCGGAAAAAGAGGAAAAAAAGAAAAATCAGGCAAGGCAGGGAAAACGGCAGTGAAGAAAGCGGAAAAAAAGAAGGAAAAGAAAAAAGCGGCAGAAAAAAAGGGAACGGGAAAGAAGGCGGGAGAAAAAAAAGAAAAACCAAAAGAAAAGGGAAAGGAAACGGGGAAAAAAGAAAAGGCAGAAAAAAGTGAAGAAAAAGTCACTGAAAAGGCGGGAAAAAAAGAGGAAAAAAAGAGAAAAGAAAAGGAAAAACCCAAAGCAAAAGCGAAGGCAAAAAAAACAAGGGAAGTGCTGGAAAAAATCAAGCTAATCAGGAAAAAAAGAAGGCTCCCCGTTTTCAGGGGAAGGTTCGGAAAAAAAAGCGTAAGAAAAGTCAACAAAAAGAAATGGAAAAAATGGAGGAAAGCCCGCGGAATAGACATCAAACACAATAAAGAGGACGGGGCGATAGTGAAAACGGGCTACAGGGCAGCCAAAAAAATCCGCGGAACCCATCCCTGCGGTTACGGGGAAGTTCTGGTGAAAACGACCGCAGAATTAAGAGGCCTTCCGGAAGAAACAGCAATAAGGATTTCAGGAAAGCTGGGAAAAAAGAAAAGAAAAGAATTGGTTAAGGAAGCCAACAAAATGGGGGCAAAAATACTGAATTAGGTGGAAAAAATGGAGCAAAAAAAGGCAAAGGAAACCGCAGCAAAAATACTGAAAACAGGAAAAGACAAGGTTTGGCTGGATTCCACGCGGGCGGAAAAAATAAAGGAAGCGCTTACAAAAGACGACGTGAGGGCGCTGATAAAGGAAAAAACAATCAAAAAGAAAAAGCCCCCCCACCAAAGCAAGGCAAGGGCAAGAAAGCTGAAGGAAAAAAAGAAAAAAGGAAGAAAAAGGGGGCACGGGAAAAGGGGAGGCACAAAAAAGGCCAGGGAAAAAAGAAAAAAACAGTGGATAAAAAAGGTGCGCGCGCAAAGGAAGGCGCTGAAAGAGCTGAAGAAAAAAACAAAACTCAGGAAAGGGGAATACTCAAAGATTTACAGGAGGATAAAAGGCGGATACTTCAAAGGAAAAAAATACGTTGCCGCGGGCGCGGAAAAAACGAAAAAGGTGAAAAAGCGTGGCTGAAAAAGCAACACACAAGGTTCCCTTCAGGAGGAGAAGGGAAAAGAAAACAGATTACCGGAAAAGGCTTGCGTCAGTGAAGTCAGGGAAGCCAAAAATGGTTGTAAGGAAATCAAATAAAAGCGTGCTGGGGCAGGTAATCCAGTACAGCCCGAAAGGGGACAAAACGCTTGTGCACTGCAGCTCAAGGGAACTGAAAAAACTGGGGTGGAACCTTTCGCTCAAAAACATTCCCGCCGCCTACTTAACCGGATTAATGCTGGGGGTGAAGGCAAAAAAGAAAAACATTTACGACGCGGTTCCGGACATTGGCATGGCAACACCGGTGCATGGCTCCGCGGTTTTTGCCGCCGTCAAGGGAGCGGCGGACGCGGGAATGAAGGTTGCGCTGGACAAAAAGGCGGCCCCAAAAGAGGAAAGGATAAAAGGAAAACACATTGAATCATACAAAAAGGAAAAAAAGGCAAGTGAGGCATTTGAAAACACGAAAAAAAAGATTCTCAAAGACTCCCCGGAAATCGGGAAAGAAAAAAAGGACGAAGCCATGAATGCTTCGGCTTCAGCTGCGGAAAGCGGCAAGGAAGGTGAATGAAAATGGCCAGCAAAGCGGAAAGGGCTGCAAGGCAAAAGGAAAGGGAAGAAAACCAGAAACAAAAAGAGCTTGAAGAATGGATTCCAAAAACGGCTTTAGGCAAGAAAGCGAAAAACTCGGAGATCTCCTCTCCTGGGGAAGTGCTTGAATCAAACGCGCCGATACTTGAGCCCCAGATAATTGATTTCCTGCTTCCGGACATGCAAGAAAAAATGGTTGACTTCAAGAAAACAACCAAAGTAAGGAGGGCGGGAAGAAAGTTTTCCTTCAGGGCAGCGGTTCTCGTGGGGGATGGAAGGGAATACGTTGGATTGGGGGTGGCAAGCGACAAGGAAAAATGGCCTGCCCTGAGAAAGGCATCAAAGCTTGCAAAACTCAACCTCGTAAAGGCAAGGAAAGGATGCGGAAGCTGGGAATGCGCCTGCGGAGTTGGGCACAGTCTCCCGTTTGCCGTTGAAGGAAAAAGCGCCTCGGTTAGGGTGAAGCTTTTGCCGGCCCCAAACGGGGTGGGGCTGGTTGCGGGAGACAACATAAAAGACATACTCAGGTTCGTGGGCTTAAGGGACGTGTGGGTGCAGACCCGCGGGTCAACGGGAACAAAACTGAATTTTGTGAGGGCAACAATTGACGCCCTGAAGCAGACAACAAAACGAAAGGGAATGGAATCCGGGAAAGAAGAAAAGGTGAAATGAAATGTACGCGGCAATCAGAATAAGGGGAAGCATAGGGGTAAACAAAGAAGTAAAAGAAACCCTCGCGCTCTTAAGGCTGAACAGGGCAAACCACATGGTTTTGCTGCCCGAAGAAAGGCAAGTGAAGGGAATGCTGAAAAAAACTGAAGCCTACCTCACTTACGGGGAAATAAACAAAAAAATCCTCGCAAAAGTGCTGGAAAAAAAAGGCGAAATAAGCGAAAAAAAAATGAAGGAACTGAAAGCAAAAGGGTTTGAAGAACTGGCTGAAGCAATACTGGAAGGAAAAAAAACGGAAACAGTGAAGGGAAAGGTTTTCAGGCTGCATCCCCCGAAAAAAGGGTTTGAGCGCGGTGGAATAAAAAAACCCTATTCAGTTGGGGGGGCGCTGGGATACCGGGCAGGAGACATCAATGGGCTGATAGAAAAAATGGTTTAAGGTGAAAAAGGGAATGGAAAGGAAAAGAAAAAAGAAAAACCGCCTCCGCGGAAACAGAAGCCACGGAAAAGGCAACACAAAAAATTCCCGGGGGGCAGGATGCAGGGGCGGAAGAGGCAGGGCAGGGTCGCACAAGCACAAGTACTCAAAATACCATAAAACATTCGGGACAAAAAAAAGGCTCAAGCCCAAAACAGGAAAAAAGGCGGTAAGCATCGAAAGACTGAACGAAATAATTGACGGGCTCGCGGAAAAAAACAAGGTAAAAAAAGAGGGAAAAAAATACTTAATCGGAAAAGAATTTCCATACAAAAAAATTGTTTCCCCGGGAACGCCGGAAGGGGAATGGAAAATCAGGGGAATTAAGCTGAGCGCCTCGGCAAAGGAAGCAATAGAAGCGGCAGGCGGAAAAGCGGAGGAGGAAAAATAATGGGATTGCTTGACTTGCTTCAGCCCATTTACACCCGGCTTCCGGAAATAAAGCCTCCTGAAGTGGCGCCCCCGCTGAAAAAAAAGCTTATGTGGAGCGGTCTGGCGCTGCTGATTTTCTTCATAATGGGGGAAATAACCGTTTTCGGGCTGGACTCCGCGAAAAGCGGGGCATTGGTGCAGCTGCAGCAGCTGCTTGCCTCAAACGTGGGAACGCTTATTACCGCGGGAATCGGCCCAATCGTGCTGGCATCCATTATTTTGCAGCTCCTGGTTGGAGGAAAAATAATAAACATAGACTTAAGCAACCCCGCCGACAAGGCAAGGTTCAGCGCAATGCAAAAACTGTTCGCAATCTTTTTATGCTTTTTTGAGGCCGCAGTATATGTTTTCTCCGGTTTCCTTACGCCAAAAACCGGGTTCTTTTTTCCCGTAATCCTGCAGGTTGCGTTCGGGTCAATAGTGCTGCTTTACCTGGATGAAGTGGTGTCAAAATACGGAATAGGCTCCGGGATAGGGCTGTTCATTGCGGCAGGGGTAAGCCAGACAATTTTGTGGAGAATCTTCCATCCGCCGATTCCAAACGTGGACCCCGCGGGGGGAATACTTTCACAGTTCATAAACTCGTTAAGTGTGGGGGCGGACTTCATTCTCCTGCTTCCAATCCTCTTCACCCTCATAGTGTTCTTTGTGGTCGTGTACGCAGAAGGAATGCACGTGAACATTCCAATCACGATGGGAAGGCGTGGCACAGGGGGAAGGTTTCCTGTGAAGCTGCTTTACGTTTCAAACATTCCAGTCATACTTGCGATTGCGCTGTTCGCGAACATTCAGCTTTGGGCCGCGATGACGCCAAACATTCCTGTTGTGGGCAAGGTTCTGGGGGGAATATTCGAGCTGGTCGCGACTTACACTACCTCACAATTCGGCTTGTTTGAAGACCTCCTGAGAAGCATAGGGGCAAACGGATTCATTCCGGGGATAGCCGCAATGATGCCGCTGATCGGGCAGGCGCTCATTTACATCGTTATACTGGTGATAGTGTGCATAATTTTCGGAAAATTCTGGGTTGACATGGCGGGGCAGGGGCCTGTGGCGGTTTCAGAGCAGCTGCAGAAAAGCGGAATGTACATTCCCGGGTTCAGGAGGGACCGCAGAATAATACAAAAAATCCTTGAACGATACATTCCCCCGATAACCATAATCGGCTCTGCTTTCGTGGGGCTGCTTGCGGGATTGGCGGACTTAACAGGGGCGCTGGGCTCAGGGACAGGAATTCTGCTCACCGTGGGAATAGTTTACAGGCTTTATGAAGAGCTTGCAAGGGAACAGATAATGGAAAGCAACGTGTTGCTTAGGAAAATAATGGGGGGATAAAAGGTGCCGGCACAAGTTTTTATTGGTTCCGTTCCAAAAAATACATATCGCATTGGCGCTTTTTTTCCTCAAAGAGAGGCGATTGAATGATTACATTTATCGGCCCGGCAGTGGACATTGTGCTCATAGGGGCAGTCCTTGTAGTCATCTCCAGAATCATCAGCATGAAAATGGGAAGAAAAGGCGGGTTCCGGGAACAAATGGCGAAACAAAAGGAAATGATGGCAAAACAAAAGAGAATAAAGGAACTCATGGGAAAAAACGACGAAAAATCCAGGAACGAGCTGGCAAAACTTCAGCAGGAAATAATGCAGGAAACAATGGCCGGAATGAAGCAACTTTTCATAACCATGCCGATATTTCTGCTGGCATTCGGGGGAATGTGGACAAACTACGGGGAAACCCTCATAACCCTGCCATTCAATGTGCCGTTTCTGGGAACTGAAAGCGGCTGGTATTGGTGGTATTTAATCACATACTTTTCAATGACAATAATTGTTGGAATCGCTTTCAGGCTGGGAAAAATGGTGAAAAAAGATGCCGACAAAAAGTGAAAGAAGCAAAAACAGGAAATACAGGAAAACGCCTGCAGGGACAAAGATTGTAAGAAAAAAAAGCAGGCAAAGCAAGCAGCACTGCGCGGTATGCAAAAGAAGGCTTGCGGGAACTCCCAAAGGAGGGGTTTCAGGAATCCGGAAGCTCGCAAAAACAAAGAGAAGGCCTACCGCCGCTTTTGGAGGGGTGCTGTGCAACAGGTGCAAGAGGCTTGCAGTGGAGCAAAGCTTTCTGGTGAAAGAAAAAGCAAAAAAATCCGAAGATATTTCCCCGGAAATCAGGAAATACGCTGAAATGGTGGGAGAAAGATGATTATGACTGTTTCAGGGAGCGCGGGAAGCGGAAGCGAAAAAATCGGGAAAAGCATGGCTCTGAACTTCGGAATGCGGTATGTCTCCGAAAAAGAGCTGGATTTGCGGGCATCCCGGGAAACGCGGACCGCGGAAAGCCACGGAGAAAAAGTGGAGCGCCTGATTCAGGCGGAAAACAGGAAAGGCGGAGTCGTGATTGCGCACTCTGCCGGGGCATGGCTCGCAAAAGAGGCCGCATTAAAGGTTTACCTGAAGTCCACTCAAAGAAGAAGGGCAAAAAACAGGGCGGAAAAAGAAAAAATTCCCTTAAACCTGGCGCTGGAAAAACTGGAGGAAGAAGAAAAAGAAAACACGAAAAAATTGTTTGAGGTTTACGGGGTTGACGCAAAAGACTTAAGCGCATATGATTTGGTTTTAAACGCGGACAGATTAAATGAAGACGGAATAACCGCGGTTGTAAGAAAATACCTGGAGAAAATAGGTGGATGAAATGGCCGGGCTGGAAAAAGGAATGGCCTGCGTGAAGCGCGCGGGAAAAGACGCGGGAAAAACCGTGACCATAATTGAATTAAAGGGAAACTATGCGGTGGTGGAAGGAAAAAACTCGAAAAAAAGGAAATGCAACATACTGCACCTCCTGCCCGCCGGAAAAAAGGACGAAAAAAAGTGACGGAAAATGGCTGAAGAAAAACAAAAAGAAAACACCCAAACGGAAAAAACGGAAGCCCACAAAGGCGGAAACGGAAAAGAACTCAACCTAATCGTGAGAATAGCGGGAATAGACCTGGACGGAAAAAAACCCGTTTACCGGGCGCTGACAAAAATACAGGGAATAGGGCACAGGACAGCGAAAAGCATTGCAATCGCATTTGAAAAGCAGGCAGGCATAAAATACGACGCCCAACTGGGAGAATTAATGGAAGAAAACCAGAAAAGGCTGGAGAAAATCGTGACCGACCCGGTTGCAGCCGGAATTCCCGTCTGGAAAACAAACAGGCAAAAAGACTATGAAACAGGGGAAAACAGGCATTTGGTCATGGGGGAACTGCAGTTCAGCGTAAGGCAGGACACCCAACGGCTGGGAAAAATAAAGGTTTACCGGGGCATAAGGCACCAGTTAAGGCTTCCTCTCAGGGGACAAAAAACAAAGTCAACGCACAGGGGAAAAGGAATCGTCGTCGGAGTAATGAAAAAAGACGCAAAAGCAGCGAAAAAAGGCGCCGCAAAAACCCCGGACGCCGGAGAAAAAAAGAAATAATTAAATGAAAAAGGAGAAAAAAAGAAACAAGTTAGCAAAAAGGTGAAAAAAAAGTGGGAGACCCAAGAAAGCTTTCAAACAAGTACGACACCCCAAAAAAGCCGTGGGACAAGGAAAGAATAGGGGAAGAGGCAGAACTGATGCAAACCTACGGGCTAAAAAACAAAAGGGAACTGTGGACAATTGAAACATTCCTGAGAAAAAAAAGGCAGAACGCAAGAAAACTGCTTTCCCTTGAGCTGGAGGAAAGGGCAAAAAGGGAAAAAGAGCTCATGGACAACCTGCAAAAAATTGGGCTCACAAAAGGAAAAGCCTCGCTGGATGACGTTCTCGGGCTGAAAATACAGGAAATACTGGAAAGAAGGCTGCAGACAATAGTCTGGAGAAAAAACCTGGCGAACACCGCAAAACAGGCAAGACAATTCATAACCCACGGGCACATTTCCGTGAACGGAAAACGGGTTTCAGTCCCGGGATACGTTGTTTTGGCAGACGAAGAAAATTCCGTGGGCTTCTACAAGGGAAAAAAGATTTTAACAGAGCAGAAAAAGCCTAAAAAAAGAAAAAAAGAAGAAGAAAAAAAGGAAGCCGAAGAAGAGCCAACAAAAGAAGCGGAAAAAACATCCAAAGAAGTGAAAAAAGACTTTGAGGAAGTCGCGGAAGCCGCGAAAAAAGCCGAAAAAGAGGCGGAACCAAAGGAAAAAACAATGGAAAAAGAAAAGAAGCCCGAAGAAGCGAAAAAAGAAGCAAAAGGGCCGGAAAAAAAGGAAACCCCGGGTAAAGGAAAAAAAGAGGAAAGCCCGAAAGAAAAAAAAGGTTCAGGGGAAAAAGGAAAGGTGAAAGAAAATGCCCGGTAAAGGAATAATCCACATTTACGCCTCAAGAAACAACACCATAATCATGCTTACCGACCCGACAGGCGCGGAAACAATCGCCACAAGCTCAGGCGGAACAGTGGTGAAGGCGCAGCACAAGGAAGGAAGCCCGTACGCTGCAATGAAGGTCGCGGAAATCGTGGCGGAAAAGGCAAAAGATCGCGGATACCTGGAAGTGGACGTAAAAGTACGCGGGCAGGGCGGAAACAAATCCAAAATGCCGGGTTCCGGCGCGGAGGCGGCGATAAGGTCACTTACAAGGAACGGCCTCAGGATACGGTCAATTGAAAACGTTACTCCCGTGCCGCACGACGGGTGCAGGAAAAAGAAAAAACACAGGGGAAAAAAGAAATAACGCAAACTTTTTAAAAAAAAGTTTAACCAAAAAAGAAAAAAAGGTGAAAAAAAATGGATGCAAAAGCCCTGAAAAAAAAGGAAAACCACGTGAAACTCCTATTAAAAGGGGTTGACGCCGCAACAATGAACGCATTCAGGAGGGCGGCAATGAAAGACGTTCCCGTGCTGGCAGTGGAAGACGTCACAATCCACGAAAACTCTTCCCTCCTGTTCGACGAATTCCTTGCGCACAGGCTCGGGCTACTCCCCGTCAAAACCGACACAAAAACCTACAAGAAAAAAGACAAAGTCAGGTTCACCGTCAACATTGAGGGGCCGGCAACCGTTTACTCAAAAGACCTGAAATGCACTGACCCCAAAATAGAGATAGCGGACAAAAACATTCCTGTGGCAAAACTCCAAAAAGGGCAGAAAATAAAGGCCGAAATGGTTGCGGTAATGGGCTCGGGGGGAGAGCACGGCAAATGGCAGCCCGCGGTAATTGGCTTCCAGCAGATGGCGGAAATGGAGGTAAGCAAGGACTGCACCCTCTGCAAAAAATGCGTGGAAGCCTGCCCCACTGAGGCAATAGAAGTGAAAGGAAAAAAAATAGTTTTTGCGGAGCCATACAAGTGCACGCTGTGCCAGGCATGCGTAAAGGAATGCAAGCCAAAGGCGCTAAAAATAATTCCCTCAGAAGACGCTTACTTAATGGAAATAGAAACGCACGGAGGTTTAAGCGCAAAAGAGCTGCTGGAAGAAGGAATAAGCAGCCTAAAGGAGAAAAGCAATGAATTCAAAAAGAGTTTAAAGGACTTATAGGGAAAAAATGTGAAGGCACCGGCTGCAGGGATACCGAAGCGGCCAAACGGGCGGGACTTAAGATCCCGTGGCTTAGTGCCTTCGGGGGTTCGAATCCTCCTCCCTGCATCAGAACCTTCGGTTCCGATACCTCCGAAAACCCTTCGGAAAATCAGAGCCCACGGTTCCGATAC
>CAYTYC010000005.1:26003-60809 GCA_964442255.1 uncultured archaeon
CGGTTCCGATACCTCCGAAAACCCTTCGGAAAATCAGAGCCCACGGTTCCGATACCTCCCTTGCGGAGGATTCGGGAGTTTGATCAAACTTTTCCCAAAAGTTTAACGCCAAAGACAGAGTTTTTGGCGAACCTTTTTCCCAAAAAGGTTCTTTGGATCCTCCTCCCTGCAAACCGCCACTGCCGGTTTACGTCAGCAGACATCAAGGGTTTTCCCTTCGGTCAAACCATTCTAAATCGGGTGTTTTAAAAGTCAAGAGGAAAAAAAAATGAAAACAAGTTTGGAGAAAAAAAAGACAATTGCGTTGCTGGAAAAAGAGTCCCGGAAAACCAAGGAAAAGGTTTGGGGAGACCTTGCCAGGACAATCAAAAAGCCTTCAAGGAGCCTTCCCTCCGTAAACCTCTGGAAACTGGAAAAAATGGCGAAAAAATTCAGGGGAAAGGTTTTGGTTGTCCCCGGAAAAGTGCTTTCCGAAGGGGAAATTGAGTCAAAGGCAATTGTGGCAGGATACCGTTTTTCGGAAAAAGCCAAAGAAAAACTGGAAAAAAAAGGCTGCACTGCATTGAGCTTAAGGGAATTGATTGAAAAGAAAACAAAACCTAAAGAAATGGTGATAACAGAATGAAAGTGGTTGACGCGTCAGAATGCGTAATGGGAAGGCTGGCAAGCAGGCTAAGCAAAGAACTGCTTAAAGGCGAAACCATTTCAGTTGTGAACGCGGAAAAGGCGCTCATAATCGGGCACAAATGGGACATCATAAAAAAATACAAGAAAAGGACCGAACTCCAGCAGAAAGGAAACCCGCTGAAAGGCCCCAAATACCCGAAACAGCCGGAAGGAATTCTGAGGAGAAGCGTGAGGGGCATGCTGCCCTACAAGAGGGCAAACGGAAAAGCCGCGTACAAAAGGCTGAAGGTTTACGGCGGAGTCCCTGTGGAATTAAAGGAAAGGGAAGCGGAAAGCTACGCAAGCGAAGGCGCTCGCGCAAAAAAAGGGGTTATAACGCTTTCAAAGCTGAGCAAAGTTCTCGGAGGAAGAGGATAATGGCGGAAGAAAAAAAGCAGGCAGCCGAAGAAGAAAAAGTTTCGGCGAAAAAAAAGAAAAAGAAAGTGAAAAGCAAGAAATTCGGGATACGCGTTAAGGCAAAGAAAAAGCGTGCGGCAGCGCGCGCAAGAATAAAGACAGGAAAAGGAAAAATCCTTGTTAACAGCCGCCCATTGGAAGTGTTTGAGCCAAGGCATGTGAGGGAGCTGCTTGAAGAGCCGCTGGAACTGGCTGATGAAGAGCTGCTCAAAAACGTGGACATACGGGTTTCGGTTAAAGGCGGCGGATTCATGTCGCAGGCGGTCAGCGCGAGGGCGGCAATCGCAAAAGCTCTCGTGGAATACAGCAACGACAAAAAACTCAAGGAAATGTTTTTGAAGTACGACAGAATGCTTTTGGTGGACGACCCAAGAAGGGTTGAGTCAAAAAAACAGCTCGGGACAAAAGCAAGGAAAAAGAAGCAGAAAAGCAAGAGGTGAATGGAGATGATGGTGCCGATAAGGTGTTTTTCATGCGGAAAAGTTGTTTCCGAACACTACGAGGAATACCTTAAAAGGGTAAAAAAAGGGGAAAACCCTGAAAAAGTGATGGACGATTTGGGGCTTAAGCGATACTGCTGCAGGAGAACCCTGTTCGCGCACGTGGACCTCATAGACGAAATAGGAAAGTACAAGGCATAGGTGAAAACTTTTTGGAAAAAAAGTTTCATCAAAAGAAACTTTTAGGAAAAGTTTCATCAAAAACAAAAAATAAAGGTGAAAAAAAAAATGGCTGAAAAGACTCTGGTGGACGCGGACAAGTACCTGAAAACAGGCTCCCACATAGGGACAAGATTCAAGTCAGGGGACATGAACAAATACGTGTACAAGCAAAGAAAAGACGGGCTGAAGGTTTTGGACGTGCAGGTCCTGGATTCGCGGATTAAAACCGCGATAAAATTTCTTTCAAGGTTTGAGCCCGAAACAATTGCGGTTGTGTCAAGAAAGCTTTACGGGCAAAGCGCGGTGAAAGAATTCGCGAAAGCGATTGGCGCAAAAGAGTTCACCGGAAGGTTTGTGCCCGGCACTTTCACCAACCCCCAGGGAAAAGGGTTTTTTGAGCCCAACGTTGTTTTGGTGACAGAGCCGGAAGCCGACGAGCAGGCTATATTTGAGGCAAAAAGGCTCCGGGTTCCTGTTGTGGCCTTGTGCAGCACAAACAATTCCCTGAAAGACATTGATTTATGCGTTCCGATAAACAACAAGGGAAGAAAATCCCTTGCATTGTTTTACTGGGTTGCCGCAAAAGAAATCTCCAAAGAACTCAAGCTGATCAAAAAAGACGAGGACTTCAAGAAAACCCTGGAGGACTTTGAGTACCAGCTCAAAGAGGAAAGGGATGAAAAAGAAGAAGGCTTCTCCAGGCAAAGGGTGAGAAGATTCCAAAAGAAAGGCAAAAGGCGAGGAAAAAGGCGCTGAGGCTTCCGGCCGTTGCGAAAGGGTTTTACCCGGGAAACGCTGAAGAACTCGAAAAAACAATTAAACAATTTCTCAAAAAAAACCCGTCCAAAGAAAAAACCGACGCGGTTGTGGCGCCGCACGCCGGCTACACTTACTCCGGGGCAACTGCTGCTGTTTCATTCAATTCGCTCAAAAAGGCTGGCACTTACCTTCTCATTGGCCCTAACCACACCGCACTGGGAGATGCTGTGGCGGTTTTTCCTGACGGCGCTTGGAAAACCCCGCTTGGGGAAGTGAAAGTAAACGGCTCAATTTCAAAAAAGATTGCGGAACAGGTTCCGGGCGCAAGCCTTGACCGGGTGGCGCATTTGCAGGAGCATTCACTTGAAGTGCAGCTGCCTTTCCTGCAGGTTTTAAATAAAAAGGATTTTTCGGTTGTTCCAATTACTTTGGGAACCGAAGATTTGGATGCTTTGAAGGCGCTTGGGAAAGCGCTGTATGAAATTTCGCAGGAAGAGAAAATCGGTGTAATCGCTTCCTCGGATTTCACGCATTTTTTGACTTTAGAAGAGGCAAAAGAGAAGGACATGGAAGCAATTGAATTCATTAAAAAACTGGATTTGGAAGGGTTTGAAAAGCTTGTGCGGGAAAAAAATCTAAGCATCTGCGGGCACACGGCAATCTCTTCCATAATGGAGTACTGCAAATTAAAGGGCTGTTCAAAGGGAAAGCTCCTGAAATACGACACTTCAGCCACGGCTTCCGGAGACAGCCTCAGGGTAGTGGGATACGCTGCAATTGCGTTCCTCTAAAGGCGAAAGGCATGAGAAGCAAACATTGGGTTAAACTACGCCGGGTTAAAATCCGCTGAATTTTTTTTCCCGATTCATCCGCCCATTGAAATGGGGAATTCCCGGAAGGGGTTTCTAAAAAAGCCTTTTTTTGGGTTTTTTTCAGGGAAAAAAGCGTTTCTTAATTTCTTCACTGAAAAGAGTAAATTTATATACTCTTTGGGCGATATTTATTATATAGTCTCACATTTTGCGGGGCAAAGCCCATGGATGAAATAGCTGTAAGCAACCTGCTTGAAAGGCTTGGATTGACCGAATACGAGGCAAAAACCCTTTCCGCACTATTTAAGGCAAGGGAAGCAGAGGCGCCCGAGGTTTCACGGATTGCGCAGGTGCCGAAAACAAGGGTTTACGATGTATTGGACAGGCTGGTTAAGAAAGGGCTGGTTATAGAGATTTATGGAAGGCCAAAAAAGTACAGGGTTGTGGAAGCGGACGCCGCGGTAGAACAACTCATAAGCAAAAAAAAGGAAGAAATTTCCGCACTGGAAGAAGAGGCAAAAAAGCTGAAAGAATTTGTTTCAGGAATCCGCTCCCCGGGGGGAGGTGCGGAAGAAAAGGTAATGAAGGTAAAGGAAAAGCACGATTTTGAGAAAATTCTGGCGCAGGAACTGGACAAGGCAAAAAACAATATTACTGCTTTCGCTTTACTGGATGACGAGCACCTTCACATGGGGAATGCATTGAAAAACGCCTCAAACAGGAAAGTGGACGTGAAAGTCATTTCAAGAATCCCGAAACAATTGAAGGCGCTGATGAAAGAGTACACCGAAAGCGGGGTTTCAATGAAAAATTTTGAGCACGAACTGAATGCGTTTGTGATTGACAACGAAAAGGTTGTGCTCGGGTTAAGCGATTTTTCAAAGCAAAAGCCGGAATACCATTTCACTATCTGGAACAAGAATCCCGCTTTAAGCAGGGCAATAAACCTCTACTTCAACGAAATCTGGCAGAAAGCGAAATAAGCTTCCCCTGTTTTTACCCAAAAGACTGATTAAACCCTCTTTCTAAGGCGTTTTCACAGCCCTGCTGGGCCTCAGTAAAGTAGACCGTGCAAAGCGTTTTTGTTTCAGCCTCATCCCTGCCTTCAAGGCAAAAGCCTAAATTCTTTACGGCTTCTTCAATGCAAGAATTATATGTTTTCAAAGCCTCTTGGGTGCCGGCTAAATGGGATCTCTCTTGGCTTTCATTGTACAGCACTTCCTCACGCAAATTATTAAGCCTGGTTTCCAGGTTCTCATATTCGTTACGGTTGGGGGAATTAATAATTAAAACAAGTGAAGCCACCGAGATTATTAGCGCCAGAACCGATAAAATCAAAGGCAGTTGAGTGTTTGAATTCATAATAAATGAGTAGCTCTTCGTAGTATTTAAAGCTTTGCAGGCTGCAAAAGGCAAACTTTTAACTAATTCTCTGGGCATAGTGTTTTAGGCTGAAGGGAATGGACATCAAGAAAGAGGCAAGGAAATATGCCATAAAAAACGCTTTCCTGCACAACGGAAAGGCTGATGTTAAGGCCGTGGTGGGAAAGCTTATTGCATTGGACCACGAACTGTCAAAAAATTTAAGCAGGCACATTAAGGAGATTACGGAGGAAGTGGACAAGGTAAACGCAATGGGCGCAGAGGAAATAAGGAAAGAATTCCTTCCAATCGAAAAAACATATGAGCTGAAGCCAAAGGAAAAAGTGGCCGGATTAAAACCCATTGAATGGGCGGAAAAGGGCGGAAAAGTTGTCACAAGGTATGCGCCCAACCCGAATGGTTTGATGCATTTGGGGAATGCGCGCGCGGCGCTGATGAGCTGGGAGTACGCGGAAAAATACAAAGGAAAGTTTATTTTAAGGTTTGATGACACCGATCCCAAAGTGAAAAAGCCCATTGAAAACGCGGAGGAAATTTTCCGGGAAGATTTGGGGTGGCTGGGGATAAAAGTCGGGGAAGTGTACTTTGCTTCAGACCGGCTGGATATTTACCAGAAGCACATGGAAAAGCTGATAGAAAAGGGAAAGGCTTACGTTTGCATTTGCGATGTAGAGGAATGGCGGGAAAAAATAACAAAAGGAAACCCGTGTGAATGCAGGGAAAGGAATCCGGAAAAGCAAATGAAACTTTTTGAAGACATGAAGTCAGGGAAAATAAAGGAAGGGAAAGCTGTTTTAAGGCTGAAAACGGATTTGAAGTCAAAGGACCCCTCGCTTAGGGACTGGTGGATGGCAAAAGTTGTCAATTCACCGGAGCATCCGGGAGCCGGGAAAAATGTGCACTTGTGGCCTTCATACAATTTTGCTTCCGCAATAGACGACCATGAATTGGGCGTGACTTTAATTATCCGCGGGCAGGAGCACGCGCAAAACGCGGAAAAGCAGGGGTTTGTATACGGGTATTTGGGCTGGGATTACCCGGATTCAATCCACACGGGAAGAATAAAGCTGGAAAAAATGGTTTTAAGCACCTCAAAAACAAGGGAAGGAATTGAAAGGGGAGAGTACAGCGGATGGGATGACCCAAGGCTCGGGACACTGAAGGCTTTAAGAAGGAGAGGGTTTCAGGCAAAAACATTGCGCGAGATTCTGGAGGAAATCGGGGTTAAAAGCTCTGACACAACCGTCACAATGAAAGCGCTCATTGCGGTGAACAAAAAATACGTGGATGAAAAGGCGGAAAGGTTTGCGTTCATGGAGGAGCCAATGAAATTGAAGGCGGAAAAGTGCAAAAAAATGCGGGTTGGAAAGCCTGTGCACCCGGATTTTCCGGAAAAAGGTGAAAGGGACTTTGAGTTAAAGGAAGGGGTGAATGAATTCTGGATTCCAAAAAGCGAAGTAACGGGAAAAAAACGCGGAGACAAGCTCAGGATGAGGCACGCGTTCAATGTCAGGGTTGAAACAGTCGGAGATTTGGAGGCGGAAGCGGAATTCATTGGGGAAAGAAAAGCCGATTTTCCGGTGCTTTCATGGATTAAAAATGAAGTGCAGTGTGAAGTGCTGATGCCGGATAATTTGAAGAAACACGGAATAATTGACGCGGAAATTCAGGCAAAAAAAGAGGGGCAGATTGTTTTCCTGGAAAGATTCGGTTACGCGAGGATTGATTCATTGAAAGAGAAAATTGTTTTGGTTTACGCGCATGAGTGAAGGAAATGTTTAAAGGATTTGGGGATGTGTTTGGGCTGATTGTAGTTGTGATCGTGTTTGTGCTTTTTGTTGGACTGGCTCTTTTTATTGTGCTGCATTATCTGAGGAGAAAACAGGAAAAGGCGCTTGAAAGGCTGGATGAATTCGGGTTAAAGGAGGAAAGGAGGCTGAAGGAAATGAAGAAAAAAAAGAAGGCTGGAAAAAAGCATTCCGAAGATGAAATGAAGGAAGCGGTTGCAATGATAACTGAAGCCCGCAGGGAAGGAGAAAGCGTGGAGGAAGCCACGAAAATGCTTCTGGAAGCGGGGTTCAGCGAAAAAGAAATAGGCGAAATCCTGGAAAAATCGGACAGGGAAATGTGAAGGCCGAGGATTAAATGAAAACGTATAATCTGGGCAAAAACGATCCCTGGCCCGCTGAACTGAAAATAATTTTGATGCCCCGGAAGAAATTCAGGGAAAATCCTTCTTTGTGGACGCAAGTGAAAAAAATTGTGGACACGCACCACGAGAAAAAAAAAGGCAAAAAAGGGGGCGAGCCCATGGAAAGGCTTCCGGTTTACCGGAGAGCTTTTATGGGGGCGAAAGGAAAAAGGGGGCACTTACTTGTTGTTGAGAAAAATACCGGAACGGTTTACGCGCATTTTGGCGGAATTCCGCTGGACAACATGGAAAAAAGAAAAGACTGCCGGGTAGGGCACCTTGTTGTAAGGGACGGCAACATTTTGCGGCATCATGTCCTGGAGGCGCTTGAAAGGCATCTGAAGAGGCTTGGGTTTAAGGCATACCGGGGAACCAACTACAGCGTGGCCGGCTGGAAAGTCATAAAGGAAAGAGACGGCTACAGGCACCTGGGCGCCACACCAAGGGGGCTAAAACACGGGAATAAAAAGCTGGGTTACTGGGTTCATCCGCTTGGGCAGAAAAGGCGGAAATAACCCTGAAATTAGCTTTAAAAGCAAAAAAGATTTAAGAAGTTTGAAAAACAATAACCTCATTGGAGGTAATGATATGCCAAGAAAACCAATAAAACCAACAGAGTATGTTGGGCCAAAAAGAATACGGATAAGGGCGGAAAGAGGTCACCGGTTACAAAACCCTTTTAGAGATTTTACCTTAAAGGTGGTTGTGGCAACAGGAAAGAGTTTGAATGTTCGTGACTGGCAAAATAGAAAAGAAGCGACGAAAACAGTGCAGCAAATTCTCGGGGGAGCCCCCCCAGGTTAGAAAACAATATTTGGACGAACTGGACTCAATTTACAAGGAACTGGAAAAACGGCGCTAAAACCAGTTAAACCATAAAATTAGCTTTAAAAAGCTTACATTCGGTAATATATTATACTTTATTGGATTTATTTGCTTTTTTTGCCGATGACGCAAGGAGGTGCAATTTAATGGCAGAATTCGTCAGATTTACTGTTGGAAAGGAACTCAAGGACAGGCAGCTGGAGTTCCTGGAAAAAGCCAGAAAAGGCGGAAAAATAAGGATAGGAATAAACGAATGCACAAAGGCAGCGGAAAAAGGGAACGCAAAGCTTGTTCTCCTGGCTGAAGACATTGAGCCAAAGGAAATAGCGATGCATTTGCCGATTTTATGCGAAGAAAAACAGGTTCCCTACAGCTATGTTTCCACAAAAAAAGAGCTCGGGAAAAAAACGGGAATAGAGGTGCCGACAGCCTCGGTTGCGGTGACAGACGAAGGAAACGCAAAAAAAGAGCTCGCGGAAATAGTGAAAAAAGTCGGGGCACTGAAAAAATGAGGAAAAAAAAAAGGTGAAATGAATGGAACGAGGAACGCCGGCTGAAGTCGTGGAAGTGCTGCAGCGCACCGGCGTGCACGGGGAAATCGTGCAGGTGCTCTGCAAAATTTTGGACGGCCCGGAAAAAGGCAGGGTGAAAAGGAGAAACGTGAAAGGCATAATCAAGAAAGGCGACGTGGTGATTCTGCTCAGCACGGAAAGGGAGGCAAAAGAAATAAGGGCCAAATAAAAAAAGATTTAAAAAAAAAGGCTTTTGCGAAAAAATAAAAGGTGGAAAAAAAAAATGAAATGCAGTTTTTGCGGAAACGAAATAAGGAAAGGCACGGGAAAAATTTTCGCGAAAAAAGACGGGACAGTGCACAGCTTCTGTTCCGGAAAATGCGAAAAAAACATGCTGAAGCTGAAAAGAAAGCCTCACGCAACTAAATGGACAAAAGCGTTTGAAAAAGAAAAAAAGGGGGGAGAATGAAAATGGAAAAATCTCTTGTGATAATCAAGCCGGACGCCGTGAACAGGGATTTGGCGGGTGAAATAATTTCACGGTTCGAGAAAAGGGGCCTCAAGCTTGCGGCAATGAAAATGGAGCATTTGGGGGAAAAAACACTGCACAAACATTACGCGCACCACAGGGAAAAACCCTTCTTCAAGTCGCTTGTAAAGTTCATGAGCTCGATTCCCTCCATTCTGGTTGTGGTGGAAGGAATTGACGCGGTGGCGGTCACAAGAAAAATTGTGGGGCCGACAAACTCAAGGGACGCAGAGCCCGGAACCATCCGCGGGGACTACAGCATGAGCCTCCAGCAGAACATGATTCACGCCTCGGACAGCATCGAAACCGCAAAAAAGGAAATTGAAAGGTTTTTCACGAAAGAAGAGCTGATGAAATACAAGAAAATAAGCCACGAAGCGGTTTACGGCGAAGAAGAAAGGGAATAAAAAATGAAGGTCAAAGTGAAAAAGCTGAATCCGGATGCGCGGGAGTTGGAGTACGCGCACAAGGGGGACAGCGGAGTGGACTTGTACGCGGCAGAGGAAATGGTGATAAAAAAAGGGGAAAGACGGCTCGTTCCCACGGGGCTGAGCATTGCAATGGAAGAAGGGTTTGAAGCGCAGGTCAGGCCGAAAAGCGGGCTGGCGCTCAGGGAAGGAATAACTGTTTTGAACACCCCGGGAACAATTGACTCCTGTTACCGGGGGGAAGTGGGGGTAATAGTGATTAATTTAAGCGAAAAAGATTTTGAAGTAAAAAAAGGAAAAAAAATCGCGCAAATGGTTTTCTCCAAAGTTGAGAAAGCCGAAATAGAATACGCAGAGGAATTGGATGAAACCACACGGAATGACGGCGGCTTTGGTTCAACAGGGCGTTGAGGGAAAAAAAATGATCCGAAAACCCATTATCACCGTGCTTGGGCACGTTGACCACGGAAAAACCAGTTTCCTGGACAAAATCCGGGGCACGGCTGTCACAGAACAGGAAGCCGGGGCAATAACCCAGCACATCGGCGCAACCGAGGTTCCATTCGAGGTAATCAAAAAAATTGCCGGAGAAATGATCCAAAAATACGGGTTCAAAATCTCCCTGCCCGGGCTGCTTTTCATCGATACCCCCGGGCATGAGGCTTTCACAAACCTGAGGGAAAGGGGAGGAAGCATAGCCGATTTGGCTGTGCTGGTGATTGATTTGGAGCAGGGAATGCAGCCGCAAACCATGGAATCAATTGAAATACTGAAAAACTTCAAGGTGCCGTTCGTGGTTGTGCTGACAAAACTGGACAAGCTGCATTCATGGAACTCCATTGAAGGAACAGTAAGCGCGAACATGAAAACGCAGTTAACGGAAGCGGTTGGGGAGCTGGACGAAAAAATCTACAAAATAGTGGGGGACATCTACAAAAAAGGATTTGTGGCGGAACGGTTTGACAGGGTGAAAGATTTCACAAAAGAAATTCCAGTCATTCCGGTTTCAAACAAGACAGGCGAAGGGATTCCGGAAGTGCTGATGTTTTTGGCTGGGCTGAGCCAAAAATATTTGGAAAAAAGGCTGAAAATACAGGTGAAAGGGCCGGGAAAAGGCACTGTCCTTGAAGTGAAAGAAGAAAAAGGGCTTGGAAAAACCGTTGACGTGATTTTATATGACGGGGTTGTGAAAATTGGGGAAGAGATTGTCCTGGGCGGAAAAAACGGAATAATAAGGACAAAAGTGCGGGCGCTCCTACAGCCAAAGCCATTGGATGAAATAAGGGCGCCGCAGGAAAGATTCAAAAACGCAAGGGAAGTGCACGCCGCCGCCGGGTTAAAAATCGCGGCCCCCGGGCTGGAAGACGCGCTTGCAGGAATGCCTTTAAGCGTGGTGGAAACAGGAAAAGAAACAGAAGAAATACGGAAAATCATTGAAAGAATCAGAATAGACACAGAAACCGCGGGGGTAACAGTTAAGGCCGACGCGCTTGGCTCATTGGAGGCGCTCATAAAATTGTTTGAAAAAAACGGG
Organism: uncultured archaeon; assembly: GCA_964442255.1. Lineage (GTDB taxonomy): Archaea > Iainarchaeota > Iainarchaeia > Iainarchaeales > 1-14-0-10-31-34 > CAYTYC01. Next base: position 36,722 of record CAYTYC010000005.1, read on the forward strand.
GTGAAAATAAGGAAAGCCGACATCGGGGAAGTGACAAGAAGGGACGTAATGGAAGCGGAATCAGTAAAAGAAAAAGAGCCCCTTAAAGCGGTTGTAATTGCGTTCAACTCCAAAGTGAAAGGCGACGCAAAAGAGAAAGCTGACAAAAAAGGAATAAAAATATTTGAAGGAAAAGTGGTTTACAGGCTTTTGGAGGAATACCAGGAATGGGAAACCGGCAAAAAAAACGAGGAAAAAATGAAAAAACTGGGGGAACTGGTTTTTCCCGCAAGAATAAAGATAATGCCCAACCACACCTTCCGCCACTCCAGGCCCGCAATAGTGGGGGTAAAAGTAGTGGAAGGAAAGCTCAAAAACGGGGTAAAACTCATGAAAAAAGGGAAAAAAGCGGGCACAGTAAGCGGAATCCAGTCCAAAGGTGAAAGCATAAAGGAAGCCAAAAAAGACGAGGAAGTTGCGATATCAATTGACGGCGCCACGGTGGGAAGAAACATAGAGGAAAAAGACGAGCTCCTAACCTTTATCCCAAAAAAAGAGATACTTAAGCTTGAAAAGGAAAGCTGCCTTCTCTCGGAAGAAGAAAAAGGGCTGCTTCAGGAAATCAAAAAAATCGGGGAAAAAATGGAAGAATAAAAAAAAAGAGGTGGAATAATGAACATAGTTTTAAGCGACCCAAAAACAGGGAAGGCCTATTCAATCAAGGCGGAAAATGCGGGGGCATTCCTGAACAAAAAAACAGGGGAAGAAGTCAGGCTGGATTCCGTCGGGCTGACGGGATACGCTGCAAAAATAAGGGGCGGCAGCGACAAACAGGGCTTTCCAATGAAGCCAACCCTTCCGGGAGTGCAGAGAAGAAAAGTTTTCCTCACCCGCGGAACGGGATTCAACAGCAAAAGGAAAGGGATGAGGAAAAGGAAAAGCGTGCGGGGAAACATGGTGACAGGGGAAATAGTGCAGCTCAATTTGGTTATGACAAAGGAAGGCACAAAAAAGATTGAAGAGCTCCTGGGAAAGAAAAGCGAAAAAGAAGAAGGAAAAGGGGAACAAAAGGAAGAAGGGAAAAAAGAGGAAAAAGAAAAAACGGGGACGGAAGAAAAAAAGCAGGAAGGCAGGGAAAACGCGGGAAAAGGGAAAAAAGAAAATCCGCCCGAAGAAAAGAAAAGTGAAATAAAGGAAAAAGAAGATGACAAGAAAAGCGAAGAAAGAGGGAAAGACGCAAAGGAAGAGAAAAAGGAAGGCGGGGAAAAGCCCGCGGAAACAGGGAAAAAGGAAGAAGGAAAAAAATGAGGAAACACGCGGGGAAAGAAAAAAAAATGGAAGGGTAAAGGAAAACCAAAAACCGAAAGAGGAAAAAAAAGGGGAAACAAATGGCTAAAACGGAAGGCGAACAGGCTGAAATAAACATTGGGGTAATAGGGCACGTTGACCACGGAAAAACCAGCCTGGTTTACGCGTTAAGCGGAAAATGGACCGACACCCACTCCGAGGAACTGAAAAGGGGAATTTCAATAAGGATAGGGTATGCGGACGCAGCCTTCTACAAATGCGGAAAATGCATGGGAGGGGAGGCCTTTTCACCAAAAGAAAGCTGCCCGAACTGCAAAGGAAAAGGAAAAAAGCTCAGGAGGGTAAGCTTTGTGGACGCTCCGGGGCATGAAACCCTTATGACAACCATGCTGAGCGGCGCCGCATTAATGCACGGGGCAATACTGGTGATAGCGGCAAACGAGGAGTGCCCGCAGCCCCGCACGGTAGAGCATTTGATGGCGCTCAAAATAAGCGACGTGAAAAACATCGTGGTTGTGCAGAACAAAATAGATTTGGTGGAAAGGGAAAAGGCAATAAAGCACAGGGAACAAATAGAAAAATTTTTGAAGGATTACGGATACGAAAATGTTCCGGTAATTCCGACTGCAGCGCACTTCGGGACAAACATCGACCTTTTGATCGAGGCAATTGAGTCCGCAATCCCGACCCCAAAATTTGACGAAAAAAAGAAGCTCAAAATGTTTGCAGCGAGAAGCTTTGACGTAAACAAGCCGGGAACAAAGCCCGAACAGCTGCAGGGGGGAGTGCTGGGCGGAACAATAATGGGCGGAGCCGCAAAAACAGGGGACGAAATCGAGATTTCGCCGGGGGCGGAGGGAAAAAAACTTTACACAAAAATAGTCGGCCTTCACACAAGTGAAGGGGAAATAAGCAAAGCAACCCCGGGAGGGCTGATAGGAATCAAAACGCTTCTTGACCCCGGCTTGACAAAAAACGACCAGATGCGGGGGCAGGTAGTGGGGGCGAAAGGCTCCCTGCCAAAACCCGCAACAAAGCTTGTGCTGGAAGTTGAGCCCTTCAAAAGGGCCGCGGAAGACGAAAAAACAGGGGAAATAAAATCAAACGAACTGCTTGTGTTAACCGTGGGAACCGCGACCGCGGTGGGCACGGCAACCAGTGCAAGAAAAAAGGAAATTGAGCTTGCGCTAAAAAATCCTGTGGTGGTGGACAAAGGGCAGAGGGTCGCGTTAAGCCGGAAAGAAGGCGCAAGATGGAGGCTTGCTGCGCATGGAACCTGCACGCATTGCTCTTGACTCAAGCTTCCTGCTTTCCATCGCGGAATTAAAGGTGGACGTGTTCAGGGAAATAAGGGAAACGCTCGGGAAAGCTGAATTCTTTGTGCCTGGGGCAGTGAAAAGGGAAATGGAAAAGCTTGAAAAGGAAGGCAAAAAAAAATGGATTGCAGTGAGAATAGCGAAAAACCTTGCGGAAAAAAACCAGGCAAAAGAGGTGGAGGTTGAAGCGGAAAGCCCGGACAAGGCGCTGGAAAGGCTGGCGGAACAGGGCTACTATGTTGCGACCAACGACTCGGAGCTAAGGAAAAGAATAAAAGAAAAGAGGGGCAAAGTGGTATTAATAAAGCAAAAGAAAAAAATAGAGATTGAATAAAAAAAAATTGGTTTCTGGAATAAGGAAAAAGGTGAAAAAAAATGTACGCGATTTACACCCTAAAGGACACAATACGGGTTCCCCCAAAAAACTTCGCAAAAAACCTGAAGGACTCCATCCAGGAAATCCTCAGGGAAGAATACGAAGGACTAGTGGACGATTCGGTTGGAGTGTTTGTATCAATAGTGGGGGTAAAAAAAATAGGCGAAGGGAAAGTGATTCCCGGGGACGGCTCCGCATACTATGAAACAGAGTTTGAGGTTCTCACTTTCAGCCCGCAAATGCAGGAAGCGGTTGAAGGCTATGTTTCCGAAATAACCGAGTTCGGCGCATTCGTGAGGACAGGTCCTGTGGAAGGGCTGGTACACGTGAGCCAGATAATGAACGATTACATAAACTACGACGCAAAAATGCCGGGCTTTGTGGGAAAAGAGTCAAAGAAAAAATTGACAATGGAGGACCATGTGCTTGCAAGAATCGTTTCAGTAAGCCTGAAAGGAAACATTCCTAATTCTAAAATAGGCCTGACCATGCGGCAGGAGGGGCTGGGAAAAAAAGAATGGATTGAATACGATTTAAAGAAACAGGAAAAAAAGAAAAAAGCCCCCGAAAAAGGGGCAAAGAAAGGGGAAAAAAAATGAGCAAAGGAAAGGCGTGCAGGGAATGCAGGAAAATAGTTGAGGAAGGCGACAAGTGCCCGGTTTGCGGGGGAACCGCATTCACTACCTTTTGGAGGGGCTATGTTGTGATACTTAACGCGGAAAAATCTGAGATCGCAAAAAAAATGGGAATCAACACCAAAGGAAAACACGCGCTCAGGCTAAGCAGGTGACAATTTTTTTTAGGAAAAAAATCGGAGGAAAAAAGGAAATGAAAATGGAAATAACCGGCAAAAAGACGAACCCCCTTCTTTCAAGGAAAGAAATAAAGTTCAGGGTGACTGAAACAGGGGTTACTCCCTCAAAAAAGGAGTTAAGGTCAAAAATTTCTGCAATGGCCAACTCAAAGGAAAACCTCACGGTAATCGTGAAAGTGGACAAAAAATTTGGGGAAAGCGAGTCAACGGGAACCGCAAGGGCGTACGAATCAGAGGAAAAAATGAGGGGAATAGAAAAAAAGCACGTGATTGAAAGGAACTTCAAGGAAAAAAAGAAGAAAAGCGAAGAAGAAAAGCCGGCTGAAGCAAAAGCCGGGGAAGGGACGGAAGAAAAAAATTCCGAAGAAAAGAAACCCGAAACCGGAGAAAAAAAGGCTGAAAAAAAACAGGGTGAAGGAAAGAAAGAAGAAAAAGAAAAAGCTGGAGCGGAAGAAAAAAAAGCCTGAAAAAAAAAACAGGCTGAAAAAAGAAAGAAAATCAGCCCGAAGAAAATGAAAAAAAGGAGTAAAAGCAAGCCTTTGGAAAAAGTTTGACCAAAAACAGGGAATTTTTATCAAAAGGACGGTGGTTTGATGGCGAAAGGAAAAGGCGGGGGAGAAAGGAAAGGAAAAAGAAAGCCCAGGGAAAGGAAGAAAAAAAAGAAACACGAGTACTACACGATTGAAGGCGACAAGATTGCCTCCAAAAGGCGCTCCTGCCCGAAATGCGGCGCAGGCGTTTTTCTCGCGCAACACAAGGACAGGGAAAACTGCGGAAAATGCGGTTACACGCAATGGAAGGGGGCGGAGCCTGCCGCAAAAGAAGCTGAACCCCAACCAACGGAGCCAGGCAGGCAGGAAGAAAAACAGGAAACACAAAAGGAAGAGCCAAAGCCCGAAGGGAAAAAGGAAGCTGAGGCGAAAGCAGGCGAAACGCCCCCAAAAAAAGACCACCACGCTGAAGGCGCTGCTGCCAAGCAAAGCATGTCACATTCCACTCCCGGCAATCACGGGCTACCGCAAGGCGAAAGCCAAGCAGGTGCCATCGAAGATCCGGCACACAGAAACCGCGAGCAGGCGGAAAGGTGAAGGAAAATAATTGAAGCCTTTCTTTTAGACTTTTTTTTGGTTGCTGTGCCTGTTTTTTGGATTAAAAGAAAGGGCTTGAATCCATTCATGGAACTGGGTTTCAGGAAAGGCAATTTAAGGGAAATTGCATTGTACAGTTTGCTGCTGTTTTTCATGCTTTTGGGTGCCTCTCTCCTGCTCGGGGCTGTGCTGGACTTTTTTGGGGCAAATGATTTGGAAAAAGTTTCAGTTCAGGCCGGGGTTTTGGTTCCCGCGTTCTTGGCTGCGCTGATTGTGGTAAGGGGAATTTCGGAAGAAGTTTTCTTCAGGGCATTTTTGGTTCCACGTTTTGGGGTTCTGGCCCCAAGCGCATTATTTGCGGTCTTTCACGCCGCATACGGCTCAATTGCAGAGGTCTTGGGGGCATTTGTTTTAGGGCTTATTCTGGCTTATTTTTACCAAAAAAAAGCAAATATTTATCCCAATATCCTTGCACATGTGGGGTATAATATTGCCGCACTATCATTAATAGGGTGAAAAAAGCATGGAATTATGCAGGATTTCAGACTCCAAAGGCAGAAAATGCGTAAAAACAGGCGAAAAGTGCCTATCCCATGGAGGAATAGTGGTTTTTCCCACCGAAACCAGTTATGGATTGGGTGGAAGCTTCAAATCACTGAAAGCCGCACAGAAGGTCTTCTACATAAAAAAGAGGGTTCCTGAAAAAAGCCTTCCGCTCATTGTTTCAAGCGTGAAGGCGATTGAAAAGTATGCGTTTTTAAGCGGGGAAGACAGGAAGCTGGTGAAGGCCTTTATGCCGGGGCCTTTGAGTTTGGTGGTGAAAGGAAAAGGAAAAATTGCGAAAGAATTCGGGAAAGGGGAGTTATGCTTCAGGATTTCCGCCCATCCAGTTGCGCACGGGCTTGCAAAAGCGCTTGGCGAGCCGGTTATTTCCACAAGCGCAAACATTTCCGGAAAGGAAGCAGTTTATTCGGGGGAAAAGGCGGTAAAAGAATTCGGGAAAACAGTGGATTTGGTTATTGACGCGGGAAAGCTGAAGAAAAGGAAGGCGTCAACAATTTACTCCACTTCACTGGGAAAAGTCTTAAGGAAAGGGCCAATCAGCGGGAAGGAGATAAAGGAAGTACTTGGTGAAAGGAAATGATTTGCCTTGCAATTGAAAGCTCGGCCCACACATTTTCTGTGGGGATAGTGGACGAAAAGTGCAACGTGCTGGCAAACGAAAAGCACGCGGTTGCAACTGAAAAAGGAGGCCTGATTCCAAGGGAGCTTGCAGACCACCATTTTAAGTATGCGAAACCGGTGATTGAAAGTGCTTTAAAAAAAGCAAACATTAAATTAAAAGATATTGGTGTTGTTGCCTTCGCGCAGGGCCCGGGAATTGGGCCGGCGCTCAGGGCGGGGGCGGTTGCCGCAAGGAGCCTGGCGCAAAAATGGGGGGTTCCGCTGTTGGGAGTGAACCACTGCGTGGCGCACATTGAAATCGGGAAAAAGAAAACCAGTTGCAGGGATCCAATAACAACTTATGTTTCCGGGGCAAACACGCAAATCATTGGGTTTGAGTCCGGGAAGTACAGGGTTTACGGGGAAACACTGGACACAGGGATAGGCAATTTGCTGGATTCATTTGCAAGGAGTTTGGGGCTGGGCTTTCCCGGCGGGCCAAAACTTGATGAAATGTATTTTCAGGCAAAAAAGCATGTGGAACTGCCTTACACGGTAAAAGGAATGGATTTGGTTTTCTCGGGGTTATTGACTGCTGCGGAAAACAAAACAGGAAAAGAAAGAAAAGAGGATTTAAGTTATTCGCTGATGCACAACGCATGCGCAATGGTAACCGAAGTGACGGAAAGGGCGCTGGCGCATGCGGGAAAAAAAGAGGTTCTCCTTACCGGGGGAGTTGCGGCATCAAAGGCGTTGAGGGAAATGATGGAAAAAATGTGTGAAGACCGGCACGCAAAACTTTTTGTCCCTCCACGGGATTTGTGTGTGGACAACGGCGCAATGATTGCGTGGCTCGGGCTGATTGAATTCAAAAGCGGGAAGAAAATGAAGCTTGAGGAAACCGCGGTAAACCAGAGGTTCAGGGCAGACCAGGCGGAAGTTACGTGGTAGCGAGGCGTTAGCCGAGCAAGTGCCATGCGGAGCATGGCACCCTGTGCTGCCTGCAGAAGCAGGCATTGGAAGTAAATTTAAACATTTCCCAAAAGGGATTGATATGGATGAATGAATTCAAAACAATCCTTGGAACAGGGATAAAGTTTTCCTTTAAATCAGTTTCAATGCTTGCATTGCTTGCCCTTCTTCCAAACCTTTTGGGTTTGGTTACAATCAAAACAGGGTTTGGCTTCAACATCCACTTCTTCCAGTTCCTGGTTTTCCTTGCCGCATTCATTTACGGCCCAAGGGGAGGAATGATTTCCGGGGGAATGGGTTCGGTTTATACTGCGATTGTTTTGCAGAACCCATTCATTATTTTTGGGAACATGATTCTCGGGGGGACGGCAGGAATGCTGTTCAGGAAAGGCCTGAAGCCCGTGAATGCCGCCATGGGCGCATTCATTGTTCAGTTGCCATGGCTTGTTTACACAGATTTGTTGGTTGGGTTTCCGGTTCCGGCACTGCAGTCAGTAATAGTTTCACTTTTGGTTTGCGACCTGGTTTTGGGGTTTGCGGCAGGAAAAGTGCGCAGGAAAGTGAAAAAGCTTATTGAATGACTGTTTTTGAAGTTGCTGTTGCGACAGTGGAGTGAAGCCTTGGGTCAAAGATTGAGGGAACAATTTTAGTTGCGGAAGGGTTTTTTACAAGCGAAGAGATTGCCTCCGAAACAGAGAGAAAAGTTTTCCTGGAAAAACCCTTTGCCCCTGAGTCCAGGGCGCCGCGGAAAAGGCCGGGAAAAACAAGCGCATTGTTAATCTGGTTTGGGAAATCCGAGCGGCCGGTTGCGGTGATTCTTGCGCCTGATTTTTTCGCGGCGGAAGGCATTATTTCGGGAACCGGGTTTGCAAGCGCGAAAACGATTGCGTTTTTATCCATTGAGGAAACCATTTTTTTGGACACAATTCCCCCAACCGAAAGGCCGATGAAGACATCAGCCTCCTGCATAGCCTCCTTCAGCGAACCGCGGAAACGGTTGCCGGACTTTTTTGCAATGATTTTGTGGTGGGAGTGGGCGCAGCCAAAAAAGCTTCCGTCAAAGCCCAGTGAACCGTTTTTGTCGCAAGGAACTATTTCATTTGCGCCGGCTTCCTTTAACAAGTCAATTGCCGCAAAGCCCGCCGCGCCGATTCCGTTCACCACAACCTTCACTTCCCCCAAACTTTTCCCGGAAACCTTTAACGCGTTTTTCAGGGCGGCAAGAATCACGATTGCCGCGCCGTACTGGTCGTCGTGGAAAACCGGGATGGGGAGTTTTTTTTCAAGCTCTTCCAGGAGAAAAAAGCATTCCGGGGAGGAAATGTCCTCAAGATTTATTCCGCCAAACCCCGGAGAAAGCCGCTGGACAAGCAGGGAAAGCCTTTTCGGGGAGGATTCACTTACAACCAAAGGAAACGCGTCAATTCCGGCAAAGCTTTTGAACAAGGCGGACTTTCCTTCCATTACCGGCAAAGCAGCTTCAGGGCCGAGGTTTCCGAGGCCAAGGACAGCGGAGCCATTGGAAATGACTGCAACGGAATTGGATTTGGAGGTTAAGGAAAAGGCAAGCGCCCTGTTTTTGTGGATTGCCTTTGAGGCACCCCCCACTCCGGGAGTGTAAATTGTGCTCAGGGACTGCTTTGAGTTTATTGCGTGTTTGGAGGAGACTTCAATTGGGGCGCCCGACTTTTTCCTGAGCTCAATGCATTTGCGGTAAAATTTTTCCATTAAAACCGGAAAAATTAGGTGGAAAAGATTTATTTAAATAGGTTATGGAAAGGGAATTCCATAAATTTGGCGGAAAAACTCTTAGGGGGGAATGGAATTTGAAGGTAACCTGTCCCACGTGCGGCGAAGCATTCAGTCTCAACACCCACACATTCGAGGAAGGCGATTTGCTGGAATGCGGGCAGTGCGGGGCCCCGCTCACTGTAATCAACAGAAACAACCGCGTTGCGGTCGTGGAAGCGGATGAGGCGTTCGCCGAAGAAGGGGAAAGCTTTTTTGAGGAAAACGGGGAAAGCTATTGAGCCTTTTCCTGGAGCCCTGAGCCGAGCCTGAAGGACCTGGTCAAATGGAAAACATACAATGCCACGGCAACCATTGCAATGAATCCAATTAAATTGAAAGGAAAGCCCGCCTTGATTATTTCAACCTCCGGGTCAAGGTAAACGAAAATCGCGACCGCAATAATCAAGGCTGTGATAAATTCAACGACAAAAAGCGCAAGGAAACGGAAATCCTCTTTCGCCCTCTGCGCCTTGAATTTTGCGTTTTCCTTCAGGTTGGCGTAATGCTCTTTATCCGCTTTCCTGAGTTTCTTTAACCTTTCACCCACAGGAAAAGGAAACGCGGAAGAAGTAATTAAAGGTTGCGGTCAGGGAATCAGCCGATAAACAGCTGCACAGCAAAACCGGCAAAGTAATTTGCCAGGCCAACGGCTTCGCCAAGGTAAGCCGGGGAAAAAACCGCCGCAAGAACAAAAATAATCCACATGTAGCGGAGGATGCTGCTGTACACGAAACTCAAAAGAACCCCGAGCGTTAAGGTGAGGGGAATGTAAACAAAAGGCACGGTGAAAAGCCAAAAAATTTTCCAGGGCATTGAGCCCCTGCCGGCAAGCTTTTTAGAGTAAAAGGCGTTGAAGGACTCAAAAGAGTTTTTTGCGTCCTGGAACGAAGGAAAAGAGAAAACCACAAGGCTCAAGCCGAACCACAAAAACAAGACGGAAAGGAACGGGAAAACAAACAAAAGCTGGTTTCCGGTGCGGAGCAAAAGCAGGCCAAAATAGTTTCCGAGAATGAAGGGGGCAAGCGTTATTATGATTGCCTTCCATGCGCCGGTTGCGTCATGCAAAACAAAGCCCCCCCGGACTGAAAAAAAGCGCACTTTTTTTACTTTTACCCCGAGAAAAATGCAGGCAAGAAAATGGCTGACTTCATGGAAAACCATTCCAGGAAAGAAAAGGAAATCAAAAAGCATAAAAGGAATACGCGGAGGGGGAATAAAAATATTTACCCTTTTTATGCTGTTCAGCAGAATTTTTGGTTAAAGCATGGAAAAAGCGCCCCCCTACAAGGTGAAAAGGGTTGAGCCGATTCGGCTCCTTCCAAGGGAAGAAAGGGAAAAAAAAATTCTTGAAGCGGGATTAAACATCTTCAGGCTGGATTCAAAGGACGTGTTCACTGACTTGCTTACCGATTCATGGACAAATGCCATGAGCCAGGCGCAGTGGGCCGCACTCATGGAAGCGGATGAATCGTACGCGGGAAGCAAAAGCTTCAGGCGCCTGGAGAAAACGGTGCAGGAGATTACCGGGCTGAAATACGTTCTGTTGCTCCACCCCGGGAAGGGCGCCGGAAAACGTTCTGGACTCTGTTTTGGTTAAGGAAGGCTGCGTTGTCCCGGGAAACATTCACTTTGACACGACAAAGGCGCACATTGGGCCAGGGAAGCGTGCGGAAAGGAATGCGTAATAGGCGAGGCATTTGATTCCGGGAAAGGGCATCCGTTCAAGGGAAACATTGATTTGGAAAAGCTTGAAAAGGCTGTGAAGGAAAACGGAAAGGAAAAGATTCCTTATGTGCTGATAACAATCACCTGCAACTCAGGGGGAGGGCAGCCGGTTTCAATGGAAAACATTAAGGCAGTCAGCGGGCTGTGCAGGTCGCATGGGTTAAGGCTTTTTCCGGATGCTGCGGGCTGCGGAAAACGCGCACTTCATAAAGGAAAGAGAAAATAGGTTTAGGAAAAAAAGTATTTCCGAAATTGTGAAGGAACTGAATCCCGGTAATGAAGCCAACCGGGGGGCACGCGGTTTTCGTGGACGGAAAAAAGTTTTTGCCGGCATTCCGCAGAAACAGTTTCCCTCGCACACGCTTGCGGTTGAATTATACAGTAAAGGAGGGGCGAAGGGAATGGAAATCGGAACACTGCTTGCCGGACGGGACCCAAAAACAGGGAAGATGCACCAGTTAAGCCGGCGCCGGAAAACGGCGATGGCCCGGATTCAGATATCCCCGCACCCGGCGGGGCTCCGCCTCCGGCGGAAGACGATGAGCCAATAGACGCGCCGTTTTAAGTCAGGGCTATTCATTCAGGGAAAGCCCTTCATCGATTTCCCTGGAAATTTTCTTCATTCTCTCAAACACACGGAGAATATCCTCCTCAATCTCCTCAACCGTGCGGAAAACGCTCCTGCCGCGCGCACGGTAAAGCCTGCCTTCGCGGACTATTAGGCCTGAACGGAGAAGGTTATTCAAATGGTTGATTATGGAGCCGCGGCTCATTTCCAGCCTTCCGGAGAGTTCACTGGAGGAAACGGCCCTGCCTTTCTCCGTATCCTTAACAATTTCACGGAAAACATTTGAGGCGGTTTTATCCTTGTCAATGGGCTCAAAAAAGCCCAAAGTTTGGCACAGCCAGTTGAATTCCTCGTCCAATGCATCGGAATACGGGCGCTCCACCCTTTTAATAACAATCTTGAAGGAAACCCTGCTTCTTCTGCCGCTGCCACTGCCAGAGGCAACCGGATTGCCCTCCTGCGTCCGCGTGTTTTTCCCTTCCATAAAGGGAAATAAAACGGGAAAGAAATAAAAAGCTTTTGATTAAAAAGTAGTATAAAAAACTAAAGAATTTGGACAATTGGTTGGGGCTGCGGAATGGAAAAAAACGGGAAAAACATCGTTTCAGGGGAAAAAAAAGGGAAAAGAGAAGAGAATCACGGGGAAAAAAAGGAAAACGCGCCGGAAAATGAACCTGGAAAAGAAGAAAACAGGGAAAAGGAAAAAATCCACGGAGAAAAGGAAGGCCCGGAAAAACTGGAAAAAAAAATAAAAGAATTGACCGAAGACCTGCAAAGGCTGCAGGCGGAATTTGAAAACTACCAGAAAAGGATTGAAAGGGAAAAAGGGGAATTCATGGAGTACGCAAAGGCAGGGGTTTTAAAGTCGTTTCTTCCGGTAATGGATTCAATCGGCTCCGCAACAGAAAAATTGGGCGAAAAAGGGATGGAAGCGGAAGGAATCAAGGCAATAAAAAAACAGCTGGAAGAAAAAATAAAATCATTCGGGGTGAACGAAATGAAGGCTTTGGGGAAAAAATTTGATTCAGGCTTCCACGAATGCATGATGACGGGGGAGGAAAAAGAAAAAAAAGACGATGAGGTGCTGGAAGAATTCCAGAAAGGATACTTAATTAACGGAAAAGTTTTAAGGCCTGCAAAGGTAAAAGTAAACAAACTGGAGAGTGAAGAAAAATGAAAACGATAGGCATTGACCTTGGGACATCGAATTCAGCTGCGGCGATGCTGGAAGGCGGAAAGCCGAAAATAATTCCCTCGGCGGAAGGCGCTTCGCTTTACGGAAAGGCGTTTCCGTCGGTTGTAGCTTTCACAAAGGACGGAAACAGGCTTGTGGGAGAGCCGGCAAAAAGGCAGGCGGTCTCAAACCCCGAAGGCACGGTTACCGCGGCAAAAAGAAAAATGGGCACAGACTACAAGCACAAGGTTGCGGGAAAAGATTTCACGCCCCAGCAAATAAGCGCGTTCATTCTCCAAAAAATAAAAAAAGACGCGGAAGACTTTTTGGGGGAAAAAGTGGAAAAAGCGGTCATAACTGTTCCGGCTTACTTTGACGACAACCAAAGGCAGGCAACAAAGGACGCGGGAAGAATTGCCGGGCTAGAAGTGATAAGGATAATCAACGAGCCCACCGCTGCATCGCTTGCATACGGCCTGGACAAAAAAGGAAAAGAGCACAAAATACTGGTGTTCGATTTCGGCGGAGGAACACTGGATGTCACGGTAATGGAATTCGGGGAAGGCGTGTTCGAGGTGAAAAGCACTTCCGGGGACACGCAATTAGGCGGAACAGACATGGACGAAAAAGTGGCGGAATGGATTGTCTCGGAATTCAAAAAACAGGAAGGCGTGGATTTAACAAAAGACAAAACAGCCATGCAAAGGGTTAAGGAAGCAGCGGAAAGGGCAAAAATAGAGTTAAGCAACGTTTTTGAAACCGAAATCAACCTGCCGTATGTGACCGCAACACAGGAGGGGCCAAAGCACCTGGTTTTAAGGCTGAACCGGGCAACGCTTGAGGAACTGGTGGAAGCGATTATAAAAAAATGCGAGAAACCAGTAAGCCAGGCGCTGGCGGACGCGCAGATGACGCCAAACGACATAAGCAAAATAATTTTGGTGGGCGGGCCCACAAGAATGCCAGCGGTGCAGGACTTTGTGGAAAAAGTGATTGGAAAAAAGGTTGAACGCGGCGTTGACCCGATGGAATGCGTTGCAATGGGCGCGGCAATACAGGCAGGCGTTTTGTCCGGGGAAGTGAAAGACGTGCTGCTGCTGGACGTCACTCCGCTTAGCCTGGGAATTGAAACCCTGGGAAAGGTTTTCACAAAGCTTATCCCAAGGAACACCACCATCCCGACCAAAAAAAGCCAGGTGTTCAGCACCGCCGCAGACAACCAGACCGCGGTTGACATCCACGTGCTGCAGGGCGAAAGGGAAATGGCGGAAGGAAACAAAACCCTGGGAAGGTTCCAGCTTGTCGGAATTCCGCCCGCGCCAAGGGGAATACCCCAGATAGAGGTGACCTTTGACATTGACGCAAACGGAATAGTGCACGTGAAGGCAAAAGACCTGGGGACAGGAAAAGAGCAAAGCATAAAAATCGTTGCCTCGCAAAAGCTCAACGAAGAAGATGTTGAAAAAATGAAGAAAGAGGCGGAACAGTTCGCAGAACAGGACAAAAAAAGAAAGGAAGAGGTTGAAACAATCAACCAGGCCGACACAATCGCGTACACCACGGAAAAAGTGCTAAAGGAAATGGAAGGAAAAGTTGCAGGCGAAAAAACAGAGAACATCAGGAAAAAAATTGAAGAATTAAAGGAACTGCTGAAGGCAGAGCAAAAGGACGTGCCGAAAATAAAGGAAAAAATGGACGAAGTGAACAAGGCAATGCAGGAGGCCTCCACAGAATTATACCAAAAAGCGCAAAAGGAACAGCAGCAGGCACAGAAAGGCACGGGGACAGGAAAAGAGGATCCCAAAAAAGGGGGCGAAAAAAAGGGCGCCGTTGACGCGGACTTCAAGGTTGAAGACGAAGGCAACGAAGAAAAAAAATAATCCTTCAAAACCTCCTTTCGCTTTCAAAAGAAAAAAATTCTCCGGAAAAAAAAAACGGAGCAAAGAAATACTTAACCCCGCAAACTATTTTAGCGTGAAAAAGGCATGGCGGAAAAAAAGGATTACTATGAAGTGTTGGGGCTGAATAAGGGAGCCTCAAAAGAAGAAATAAAGGCCGCATACAAGCGCCTTGCCAAAAAATTCCACCCCGATGTAAGCAAAGAACCGGAGGCAGAGGAAAAATTCAAGGAAACAATGGAAGCATACTCTGTTTTAAGCGATCCGCAGAAGAAGTCAAACTACGACCAATTCGGGCACGCGGCGGAAGGCTTCTCCGGATTCCGCGGATTCGGGGACTTTTCAGGGTTTGACTTCGGGCAAGGATTCGGGGGAATGGGATTTGAATTCGAGGATTTTTTCACGGGGTTTGGGGACATCTTCGGTTCGCAAAGGGCACAGAGAAAAAGGCCGCGCAGGGGCCTGGATTTAAGGTACGATTTAAGCATTTCATTCAAGGAAGCAGCGTTCGGCACAAAGAAAAAAATTGAGGTTGAAAGGGTTGAAGACTGCGGGGAATGCGGGGGAAGCGGCGCAAAAAAAGGCACAAAAAAAGTGCGCTGTGAAAGGTGCGGGGGAAGCGGCGCACAGGAAACGACCAAAAAAACTTTTTTCGGGGTTTTCAGGGCAAGAACCGCCTGCAGCAGGTGCGGAGGCGACGGGGAAATAATAAGGGAGCCCTGCCCTGAATGCGGAGGAAAAGGAAAAGTCAAGGCGCACAGGACAATTACTGTTGAGGCCCCGGAAGGAATACACAACGGCGCTTATTTGAGGCTGAAAGGGGAAGGAAACGCCGGGGAAAAAGGCGGAGGAAACGGCGACCTGTTTGTAGTGCTGTTCATTGAGCCGCATGAAACATTCAAAAGGGACGGGGCGGATGTGTTCGTGGAAGTGCCAATAACCTTTTCCCAGGCGGCGTTGGGGACGGAAATAAGCGCGCCCACCCTCAAAGGAAAAGCCAGGCTCAAGGTGCCGGCGGGAACGCAGACCGGAACAATCTTCAAGCTCAAAGGACAGGGAATAAAGGACCTGCACAATGGAGGAAAAGGCGACGAGTACGTTAAAGTGATTGTCAGGACTCCGCAAAAGCTGGGCAAAAAAGAAAAGGAATTGTTTGAATTCCTTTCAGCGGAAGAAAAAAACAACATAAAAGACGACAGCTTTTTTGACTCCTTCAGGAAAAAATTCGGGTGAAAGTAAAAGCCAAAGCGGGTTTTTTATAGTTTCTGCTGCCTATTTTCTTGGGGTTAATGATGAGCGAAACAGGAAAAGAAATGGAAAAAAAATGGCAGGATTACTGGGAAAAAGAAGGCATTTACGGATTTGACTGGAAAAGCAAATCTCCTTCATATGTGATTGACACCCCCCCTCCCACGGTTTCCGGGAAAATGCATTTAGGGCACGCGTTCTCCTACACGCAACAGGACTTTGTTGCCAGATACAAGCGCATGAAAGGATTCAATGTGTTCAATCCCTTCGGATACGATGACAACGGGCTGGCGACGGACAGGTTTGTGGAAAAAAAAAGGGGAATAAGGGCAAAAAACTTTAGCCGGAAAGAATACATCAACATCTGCCTCAAAGAAACAAAAATAGCGGAAGAAAAGCTGAAAGACGATTTCAGTTCACTCGGGCTGAGCGTGGACTGGGGGGAATGCTACCGGACAATTGACTCCCTTGCAAGAAAGCTCTCCCAAAAATCTTTCATTGAAATTTACGGGATGAAAAGGGCTTACAGGAAAGAGGCCCCAACCATGTGGTGCCCAACCTGCTCAACAGCAATCGCGCAGGCGGAGCTTGAAGACAAAAAACAGAAATCCACTCTTGTGTACCTTAAATTCAGGACAACAGACGGAAAAAAAATCGTTATTGCAACCACCCGGCCGGAACTGATGCCCGCATGCGTAGCAATCCACGTGAACCCAAAAGACAAGAGGCATAAGGGGCTGATTGGAAAAGAGGCCGAAATCCCTTTCTACAAACGAAAAGTGAAAATTTACGCAAACCCGGACGTAAATATGGAGTTCGGGACAGGCGCGGTGTACCACTGCACCTGGGGGGATTTAGAGGACGTGAAATGGGTGATGGAATACGGTATTCCTGTAATGGAGGTCATGGGAAAAGACGGAAAATTCAATGAAAAAGCCGGAAAATACGCGGGAATGAAAACCGCGGAGGCAAGGAAAGCGGTTGTGGAGGACTTAAGGAAAGCAGGGCTCGTGGAAAAAGAGGAGCCAGTAGAGCATGTGGTGAACTGCCATGAAAGATGCAAAACCCCTGTGGAAATCATTACGGCAAAGCAGTGGTTCATCAAATACATGGATTTAAGGAAAAAGTTCCTGGAATTGGGGAAAAAAATCAAATGGCATCCGCGGCACATGAGGGTAAGGTACGACAACTGGATAAAGGGGCTGAAATGGGACTGGAACATTTCAAGGCAAAGGCATTACGGGGTTCCCTTTCCCGTATGGTACTGCAAAAAATGCGGAAAAGAAAAGCTTGCGGAATTAAGGGATTTGCCGGTTGACCCGCTGGCAGACAAGCCGAAAGGAAAATGCGTGAAATGCGGGGAAAAAAAGTTTGAGCCGGAAAAAGACGTGATGGACACCTGGGCAACCTCTTCCTTAACCCCGCAGATTAACGCGCACTGGGGAGAGGACAGGAAAAGGTTTAACAGGCTTTTTCCGATGCACTTAAGGCCGCAGGCACACGACATCATTACGCTCTGGGCTTTTAACACTGTTGTGAAGGCTTACCTGCACCATAAAATGCTTCCGTGGAAGGAAATAATAATTTCAGGCCACGCGCTCGACCCAAAAGGAAGAAAAATGAGCAAAAGTTTGGGGAACGCGGTTGAGCCAAAGGAAGTGATAGAAAAATATTCCGCCGACATTTTAAGGTACTGGAGCGGTTCGGCTTCATTGGGGGAGGATTTGCCTTTCCAGGAACAGGATTTGGTGGCAGGAAAAAAGTTTGTGACCAAACTCTTGAACGCGTCAAGGTTTGCGGTGAAGGCATGCGAAGGGTTTGAAGGGAAAGAAAAAAAATTGAAGTTCAGGGCGACGGACAAGTGGATTTTGTCCCGGCTTGCTTCGCTCATTGAATCCGGCTCAAAGGCAATGGAAGAATTCGAATACAGCAAGTGCCTCAACCCTGTGCGCGACTTTTTCTGGCTGGAGTTCGCGGACTACTACCTAGAAGAAATTAAATGGAGAATTTACGCCGGGGAAAAAGAGGACAAAAGGGCCGCGCAGTTCACCCTGAATTATGTGCTGAATGCTGTTTTGAGAATGCTGGCGCCATTCCTTCCGCACATCACAGAGGAAGTGTACCAGAATGTGCTGAAGGAAAAGGGAAAAAAAAGCATTCACAGGGAGGAATGGCCAAAACCGGAGAAAAAGTTTTTGGACAAGGAAAGCGAAGCGCTGGGCAAAAAATTGAATGAAATGGTTTCCGCATTAAGAAAATTCAAGAACCAGAACGGGATGCCGTTGAACGCGGAGCTCGGAAAAGTGGAAGTCCAAAGCGCGGAAAAGGGGTTTGCGAAAAGTTTTATGCCCATTGAAGAGGATTTAAGGAAAACAATGAACATCAGGGAATTACGCCTGATGAAGGAAGCGGGAAAAGGGAAAAAGGTTGAAGCCGGGGAAAATATTGCGCTGTTTGTGGATTCATAGGGCCCTTTTTCCTCTGCCAAATCCAATTGTCTGAATGCCCAACAAGATGAAACCAGAAGAGCCCATGATAAGAAGAATAGTCAAAGCCCACCTTAACAAAAGCGAAAGGTTTTCTAAAGGAAAAATAAGCATAAATAAAGAAACAAGAAGCCCAAGCAAACCCAAACAGATAAGAAAAGCGCCGCAAAACCAGGACAGAACCTTAACATATTTTCCAACCTTTTTGCCCTGGCGGAACCTGAAAAAAAACGTAAGCAAAGACAAATAAGCATACTGCTAATGCAAGCCTTGCAATCCCCCCCAAAAAGGCCATATCGGATTCAAGGGCCATAAAAATAATGCAAAGCAAAACATTAAAATAGGCGAAGGGATTAAAGTTTATGGAAATGAAGGCGGAAATAATTGCGTTGATTGCGCTGGGAACGGTGCTGCTGCCTGGCTGCCCCATGCAGGGAATGGGCTTCAGTGAAGGCGTCAGCAGATTGGTTGAAGTGAACGAAAAATACGGGCTGGACAGCGAAACGCTTTTCCCAGCAACCGAAAAAAAAATTAAGGCATACCAGGCGGATGTGGCCCGGCTGAAGGAAGAATTTGAAAGCCAGCCGGACACCGCAGACGGAAAGGCACTGAAGCTTTTGGCAGGCGGACTGGAGGAACTGGCTGCGGCGCAGGCTGAAATGCTGGAGTCACGGGAAGACGCGGAAAGGCTGGCCGAATGCTCGGGGGCAAGGCATGAAAAGGTAATGGACTCATTCAGGGAAATAACGGAAAAGGCTGGAAGCGCTGAACAAAAACTCGGTGCCCTGCTTGAAAGCCATCCTTCGCAGGCGCAGCTGATAAAAGAGTACCTGGAAAACCTGGAAACGCTTTCAGGCGCGATGAAGGAAAGCTTTACGGAAATAAGGCAACAAACAGAAAGCGAATGCAGGCAAGGGGAAACCGGTTGATTAAAGCGCGAATAGCCCCGGCGGCAGGAAATGAAAACGGAGCAAGCACATCTGCTGCCGGGCAAAGCGGGGCGGCATGGAACCAAAGCTGCCCCACGGAAAGGGCAAATGCAAGCAAAGCAAGCAACCACCATACGGAATATGGCGCACTCCGCTCCCGGCAACCACAGGCCACCGCAAGGCGAAAGCCGAACAACTGCCATGCAAAGCATGGCGCACTCCGCTCCCGCGAGAAGGCGGGACTCCGCTCTCGCAAGCAGGCGGCAATGCAAGCGAAGCAAGCAAATCTGCCTCAAGCGAAAGCGAGAGGCAGCCTCCCGGCACTCCCGCCCGAAAACGGGACTCCGCTCCCATAAGCAGGCGGGATGAAGGTGAAGGAAACCGTTTTGGGTGTCGGGGCGGAGGGGACGCTGACAAAAAAGCTTTTTCTCGGAAAAAAAGTTGTTGAAAAGAAAAGAAAGCCCAAAAGATACAGGGCAAAAGAACTGGACGAAAAAATCCGCAGGGAAAGGACAAAAAAAGAGGCTCTTCTTCTGCATGACGCGCGCGGGTTTGGCGTCAGAACCCCGCACGTGCTGAAAGTGGATTTGGATAAAGGAATTATTTTAATGGAATTCATTGAAGGAAAGGTTCTAAAGGAATGCATTAAAGGAAACTGGAAAAAATACTGCAGAAAACTGGGAAAAAAAATAGGATTAATGCACAAAAACGGGTTAATCCACGGGGATTTGACCACAAGCA
Organism: uncultured archaeon; assembly: GCA_964442255.1. Lineage (GTDB taxonomy): Archaea > Iainarchaeota > Iainarchaeia > Iainarchaeales > 1-14-0-10-31-34 > CAYTYC01. The sequence goes on from CAYTYC010000005.1 coordinate 56,299, forward strand.
ACGTACTCGTGGAAAACGGGGGACTGGCTTTTGTGGACTTCGGTTTGGGGTTCAGGAGCGAAAAAACCGAGGACAAGGCAGTTGATTTGGTTAACCTGAAAAAAACATTTGCCGCAACCCACCCTTCCCTTCCCGAAGGGTGGAAGGAAATTGCAGGAGCATACAAGGCGAATACGGGAAAAACAGGGGAAAAGGCTTTGCGCAGGGCCGAAGAAATAAGGAAAATGGCGCGGCATTCCTGAAAAGGAAAAAAGGCAGGAAAAACGTATTTAAAGCTTTGCAGGGAAAGAGATTATAACAAAAATAGCGTTTTTATTGCTTATTTTTTGGATTAAAAGAAGGTTTTGAATGGCAAGGCTTCACAGCAGCAGCAAAGGAAAAAGCGGTTCAACCGAGCCAGGCTCAGGCACAAAGCCGGAGTGGGTTGAACTCAATCCGGAAGAGCTGACGGAATTGATTGTTTCACTGGCAAACACGGGGCACACCCCCGCGGAAATAGGCACAATTTTAAGGGACCAGTACGGGGTGCCAAAAACAAAATATGTTTCAAAGAAAAAAATCACCCAAATACTGGAAGAAAACGGGGTCAAAGAAGATGTTCCCGGAGATTTGCTGAACCTCATTAAAAGGTCCGTGGAGCTCACAAAACATTTGGAGGCAAACAAAAAAGACTTCACCGCAAAACGCGGGCTGCAGCTCACAGTATCCAAGATAAGGCGGCTTTCAAAGTATTACACCAAAAAAGGGAAGCTTCCGGAAGGATGGAGATACACCCCGGAAAGGGCCGCATTGATGGTGAAATAAATGGAGTACAGGCTGGAAGTCAGGAAAGGCGTGAAAAACAGGAGTGAAAAAGGGGAAACCCGGCTGAAAGGACTGCTTGAAAAAATTAACGAAATAATTGAGGAAATATAAATGGCGGACAAAAAAGGGAAAGCGGAAAAAAAGGGAAAAGCAAAACCCAGGCCCATGAAAGCAAAAAAGCGCACTACAGACAAGTGGAAAAGGAAAAAAATGTTCACTGTTTACGGCCCGCCATCCTTTGACAGGCAGGAAATCTGCAGCACCGTGGGAGAAAAGCCGGAAAACCTGAAGGGAAGGAAAGTAAGCGCAAGCGCAAGGGAACTCTTAAGGCAGGCAAAAAAGCACCACATCACATTCAACTTTAAAGTAAACGAGGTGCAGGGGCTGAAAGCCTACACAGTGCTAAAAGGGTTTGAAATAAAGCCGGCATACATGCGGAGGCTTATACGGAGAAGAAGCTCAAAAATAGAATGCAACCAAACAGTCTTCACCAAAGAAAAAAACCAGGTGAAAGTAAAGACAATAGTGGTAACGCACAGGAAGGCGCCGAAAAAAAAGGCAACCGCGATAAGGAAAAAAGTCATGGAAAAAATATCGGAAACCGCGGCAAAAAAAGGGTTTGAGGACTTGGTGCAGGAACTGGTGTTCGGAAGCGCGGTCTCAAAAATATTCAACGACATCAAAAAAATTTCCCCAATCAAACGAATTGAAGTCGTTGAAGCGACAATGAAAGAAGGGAAGTGAAAATGCCGGAACTGCTGGAGGCGGCAGTTCTCCTTGCGGCACTGTTCTTTTTCTCGGTTTTCTCATACAAAAAGAAAAGCATAGATTTTGAAGGAATAATAATAGGAAACATTGTGGGGCTTGCTGCCTTTTTCCTGCTTGGGCTTGAAGGCTTCGGGCTGATAGTGCTTTTTTTTGTTTTGGCGGAATCAAGCACAAGGCTTGCAAGGAAAAGAAAAGGGGAAACGCATGAACGCAGGACCGTGGGAAACATTGTGGGAAACAGCGCCGCGGCGCTGATTGCACTCGGCCTGTACTCCCATTTCGGGGGCTTAGCCCTGCTTGCAGGGTTTTACGGGGCGGTTTCCGCGGCGCTTGCGGACACCATTTCATCGGAAATCGGGCTGCTTTCAAGGAAAAAGCCTGTGCTGATAACCTCTTTGAAAAAGGTTGCGCCCGGAACAGACGGCGGAGTAACAATGCTGGGTTTTATTGCCGCAGTTTACGCGGGAATGGCCGTGGGGCTGATTCACTTTTACTTTTACAGGGAACTGATTTTGTTTGGAATAATTGTTTTCGCCGGTTTCTCCGGGTCCGTGATTGACTCCGTGCTCGGGGCGGGGCTTGAAAGGAAAGGAAAAATGGGAAACACGGGGGTTAACTTTCTCGCGAGCTTGGGGGGAGCGGGAATAGCGTGCGCTCTGGCAGGAATGTTCTTTTAGGAAAAAATTGGCTGCCTGAAATCCGGGCTCAATGAATGACGGAATCCGGAGCCAAAAGCAAAGCCCGCGTTTGCGAAAACATTAAACAAGTCAAACCGGGTTTTCTTCTTCAACTCCTTTTCCCTTGGTTTGCCTTCAATTCCCGCAAGCATTGCTGCTTCCTTTAACGCTGTTCCCCTTCCCCCCAAAACGTCAACCAGACCAAAGGCTTTTGCCTGCCTGCCGGAAAGAATCCTTCCGTCCGCGACTTCCTCAAACTCTTTTGGGTTAAGTTTTCCTTTCCTGAACTCCAAAACATCGCCCTTAAATGATTCAAAAGCCTGGGAAAGGATTTCCTGCAGGATTTCCTCCTCCTGTTCACTCATTTCCTTAAAAGGGGAGCCCAAATCCTTGAATTCGCCTTCCTTTAAAATCTTCATTTTTACCCCGATTTTTTCCAGCAAACCCTCCAAATTGGGGGAAACGCTTATCACCCCAATGCTTCCGGTTATGCTGTCGGGGTCGGCCACAACCAAGTCAGAGGCCGAGGCAGCGTAATAGGCTCCGCTTGCCCCGACTTCAGAAATGAAGGCCACAACCGGCTTCTCGGTTCTGCGGATTGCCCTGACCAATTCCTTTGATGCCACAATCGTTCCCCCGGGGCTGTCAATTTCAAGCATTACCGCGGAAACGCTTGGGTCCTGTTCCGCCAATTCAATCAATTCAATTGTGTCCCGCACGGAAGGAGAGGAAAAAAACGGGTCAGAAGAGGAAACAATTTCGCCCTTTACAGGGATTACCGCGATTTGCCCGGGAAGAAAGGAAAGGTTTTGGAAGGAAAAAACAAGCGCCAAAGCCGCGGCCAAAAGCAGTAGGGCAGCAAAAACAGACGCAAACACAAGGAAAGCCTTCTTCATTTTTTTTCACCCTGTTCCGGTTTTTTTTTCCCAAAAGCCCCAAAAAGAATACCTATTTTAATATTAAAGAGGCTAATAGGTAATAAAAATAACGGTGAAAAAAAGTTGGCTGAAGTCTGGCTAAAAGTGGCCCTAATCCTGTTTCCCCTTTATTTCGCGAACGGCGCGGCAATGCTGTTCGGCGGAGGAAAGCCGCTGGATTTCGGAAAAAAATTCCGGGAAAACGAATTGTTCGGGAAAGGAAAAACAGTCAAAGGCGTTGTGTTTGGATTGCTTGCAGGGTTCGCCACTGTTTCGGCAATCAATTACCTTTTCGGGGCCGGCGCGGAAAAACTGGTTCCCGGGTATTTTTTCTTCGGTTTCCTGCTGGTTTTGGGGGGAATATCCGGGGACTTAATCGGAAGCTTTGCAAAGAGAAGAATGGGAATTGAAAGGGGAAAAAGCGTTTTCCCGCTGGACCAGCTGGACTTTGTTTTAGGGGGAATAGCGTTCGGTTCCGCGCTTCACTGGATTGGGTGGATTGAACTGCTTGCGGTTGTCCTTCTCACCCTGTTCTTTCACCGCTTCTTCAACTCCCTCGCATTCAGGCTGAAGCTGAAGTCAGTGCCGTGGTAAAAGAATTAAAAAAAAAGCCCGCCAAAAAGAAAAAAAAATTAAAACCCGCCCCTTAAAAAAACGGTGAAAAGAAAATGGACAAAAAAATTCTTTTATTTTTGGTTAAATTTTTCCTTATTTTTGGGGTTCTGGAATTCATTATCCTGAACGCGGATTTGGGGTTTGTGCAGGAACCCATTGCAAAGCTGGAGGGGGCCTTAAGCGGTTTGGAGGCCGAAGGAATAAACCTGATTTTTTCGGAAGGCTACTTTATTATAACGCCTTCCTGCACGGGGTTTGTGAGCGCAAGCATTCTGGCCGCGATAATTTTTTCGCTGAAAAAGCCTGCAATGGGAAAAAAGTTTTTGCTGCTCGCGGCTGGCACGGTTTTGCTGTTTGCGGTAAACATTTTCAGGATATACTTTGTTTTATTGGCAGGAATAAATTATGGGGGAGCTGCGGCGGAAGCAATGCACCAAATTTCATGGTTTTTGACCGCCGCGGCAATCATTTTTGCATGGCATTATTTGACGAAAAAAGTCACCGGAGTGAAAGAATTTTATGAACTGCTGTGACGTCCTCATGCAAATGACATCCTCCCACGGCTAAAGCCGTGGGTTTCCCTGAATTCGTTGAGGATGTCTTTTTCCGTCAACGGCGAAGCCGCATGGCGTAAGCCACTTGCCGAAGGCAGTTTTTTGGCCAAACTTTTTTTTTAAAAAGTTTGTTTTGATGAAACTTTTTTGAAAAGTTTCTCCGCCGAAGGCGGCCC
>CAYTYC010000006.1:0-4236 GCA_964442255.1 uncultured archaeon
GGACAATCGCTTTCTTTGCCCCGATCCCCAAAGCCTTTTCCGCCAGCTTGTCCGCATGGAAATCCTTTTGCCCAAGGCCAACAGACAATGTGACAACCTTGGCATTGTTTTTTTCCTGAAGCCATTTGAGTATGACTGAAGTGTCCAGGCCTCCGGAGAAAAGAAGGAGAACCTTCCCTGAATTTGAAGCCATACTATTTGTATGCCCTAAAAAGGGCTTAAATACGGCAGATACATTTAATATAATTTTGGCTCAAATTGTTCCATATGAAACAAAGCAATCTTTTGCCTGTTTCGCGCAGGGTGGAGGACTTTGTAAAGAACAAGCCCTTCGTGCAGGAAGCCGTTGAGCAGGGAATAGTGAACTTCAGCTCGCTTGCAAGGCTTATCTCAAAGGATTTGGGCGGGGAAAACTTTAATGCGGTGAAGGCTGCGCTTTTGAGGGCAAACAGGAAATTGGTTAAGCAAAAGAAGCAGAGGGAGAAAAAAGTTATCGCCCTTCTTCGGAATTCCTCTTTTGAAATGAAAAACAAGGTTGCGGCACTTCACTCCGCAACTCCGCTGGATTTGGAGAGCATTGCTTCTTCCTTCACGCCTAGCGGTTACGTTTACTTTCTGGAAGAAAGGGCTGCCGAAAAACTGAAGCACAGGGATGTTGAGGGGGGCTTTGCGATAATCCACTTAAAGAACCGGATTGAAATTGAATACACGCCTGGGGTAGTGGCCTTTATTTTTTCTGCCCTGGCCTCCGAAAACATTAACGTGGTTCACCTTCTGGACTGCAGGGAAGATACGTTCATTGTAATCAAGGAAAGCGATGCCCCGCTTGCGTTCTCGGTGCTTGCGGAAAGGCTGAGGATATAAGCAAGGGGCTATTCCGCCAACTGCCCGAGTTCCCCAAAATAGTATGTTTTGTCCCCTGCAACCCAAACCTCAAATTCGCTTAAATCCTGTTTCAGGAAAGGGCTCAAAAGCCTTTCCTTCAACACATTCGTGCCCTCAAAAACCAGATTAAAGGAAGGCAATACAACCAAAATTTTTCCCCGGAATTTTCCCTTTAAAAAGCACTTGAATTTCTCCCGTTTCACGCCCTCGCGCAAAACCACTGCGGGATGCTCGTGCCCTGTAACCAACACTTTGGCTTTCTTGAATTCGCTTTCCTTTGGCAAAACATCCCCGTGCAAAAACAAAACCTTTTCCTTTTCAAGGAAAAAGGAATCCAGCACTTTCAGGTTCTTCCATTTTGCGAGCGGCCCCAAAATCCGGTCATGGTTTCCTTTCAGCAAAACAATTTCTTTCGCGAAAGGCTCAATGAATGAAAGCAAATCCAGCACTTCATTCCATTCCTGTTCCGAAATTAAGCCGAACTCGTGTTTCAGGTCCCCGAGGATTGCAACTTTTTCCAGTTTCCCTGTTTTTTCCAGTATTGATTCCAGCCTTTTTTTTGTTTCCCGGAAATTAAACCTTGGAATCATTACGCCTTCCCTGTTCAGGGTTTCCTCAAACCCCAGGTGCAGGTCTGCTATCGCAAGAATTTTTTGTTCCGGAAAAAACAGCGCCAAATCAATTATTTCCGCATTCCGCAAAATCTTTTTTTCCTGCATAAAAAACACTCTTACACTCCTGCATAAAAAACACTCTCACACTTTTTCTTTTAAGGAAATCCTTTCCGCTTTCCGCTGTTGAAGCCTTTTTTCAATTGGTTTTTTTTTCCGTTCCATTCCAGGTTTTTCTTTTTAAGCCCGGCTTCACCCTTTTTTCCATGCACCCCAAATTCTTTTTCCTGCTTAAGCTTTCTCTTTTAACGCAATCCTTTCCATTACCTGCCCATGCAAACGCTTCAAAAACTCCAGCCTTTCCTCCATCCGCATAATGTCCGCGTGGCCCTGCATCACAAGGTTAAACGCAAAAGGCGAAGGAATTTCGGTGTGAAGAACCTTCACCTTAATTTTTTTCTCTTCAATTGCTTTAAGCACCTTTTCCGCGTTCTCCAGATCCATTAAGTCCTCCAAAACCTCCCTCCGCGCCTCCTTAAGGATAGGGAAATCGTTGCTTATCCTTCTCACTGCGCTTATCAAAAGCCTTGAGCTCATCTGCTGCCTTCCCGCGGTTTTTTTCCTTCCCCTGTAAGAGCGCAAAATCATGAGCGCGCGGACAGCGCAGTGCCGGAAACGCCTGTTCAAAACCTCTGTCCTTTCAACCGCCATTTCGCTTAACTTCCTTATTTCGCCTGATTTCACCAGCTTTATTGCCTGTTCAACTGGAAGCTTTCCGCTGCTTGTGAGCACAAAGCCGTTGTCATTCATGCTCAATTCAATGTCCTTGTGCAACAGCCTGCTTACCGCAAAGGCGCAGGCCCTGCTTAAAACGTCATTCACCCTTCTCCCGTAAAGCGAATGGAAAACCGCATGCGTTAAATTGGCTTCCCTGAACACTTCCACCAAAAGCTTTCGTTCATGCGGAATTTCGAGGAAGCGAAACTGCTCATTGAAGTACTCGTAAATGGCTTCAGCCGCGTTTTCCTCTGCATACAGGTAACGCTTAATGAACTCCAAAATCTCTTTCCTGCTTTTCCCTGCCATGAACTGTTCTTCCATGAGCTTCCGGAATTTCCCGATTTCGTTCGCCAAATCAAAGGAAAGCGGCAGCATTTCCGAAACCCAGCTTGGAATGGTTGGAGGCCTTTTATAAGCTGAAACAACCTGTGCCGTCATTCCCGAAGCGTACCTGAATTCATAGCTTTGCCCGCCCAAAACAAACACGTCCCCGCGCTTCATTCTTTCAAGAAAGCCTTCATCAATTGTCCCAATCTTCAAGTCCTTTATTTTCACGTTGATTTTTGCCTCGTCAGGGATTGTGCCGATGTTTGTCATGTAGATTACGCGGGCAAGCTTTCCTTTCCGGCCAATCATCCTGGTGTCAGGGTCAAACCAGATTTTTCCGTACACGTGCCTTACCTCCAGCGAAGCGTATTTTCCGCTCAAATAATCTATTACCCCAAAGAATTCGCTTCTCCTCAAATTCCTGTAGCAATGGCTTCCTTTCACCAGCCTGAACATTTCATTCGCATGGGTTATTCCAGCGATTGCAATTCCGTAAATCTGCTGCGCCAAAACATCCAAAGCATTCTCCGGAACCTGAATCCTGTCAATGTGGTGCTCAAGCGCATTTTTGAGCATTACCGCGCATTCCACCAGATCGTCGCGGTCCATTACCACGAGCCTTCCCTTTATTTCGTCGTGCAGCTTGTGCCCGCTTCTCCCCACCCTCTGCAGTGCGCGTGCAACGCTTTTCGGCGAACCCAGCAATACAACCAAGTCAATGAAGCCAATGTCAATCCCCAGTTCCAGTGAAGTGCTGGAAACAATCACCTTGAGTTCTCCCTTCTTTAATCTTTCCTCTGTTTTCAGGCGCATTTCCCTGCTTAGGGAAGAATGGTGTGCCGCAATATTCGCGCCGTAGCTTTTCTCAAACATTTCCTTTAAATTGTGCACCACCCTCTCGGTTCCGCTTCTTGTGTTCGTGAAGATGAGGGTTGTGCGGTGCTTTTGGATTAAATTGTGCAATAAGCTGTAGAGTGACTCCTGCGTTTGTTTTTGCGAAACGTTAATGTAGCCTGAAAGCGGGGAAATCACTTTCATGTTAAGTTTTTTTTCGAGTTTCACGTCCACTATTTTGCAGTCCCTTTCCTTTCCGTTCTCCAATCCAACCAAAAACTTTGCGACTTCCTCCAGCGGGGCAATCGTTGCGCTCAGCCCTATGCGGCAGATTTTTGGCGAGAGCAGCTGCAGCCTTTCAAGTGAAAGGGAAAGGTGCACTCCGCGCTTGTTTGAGGCAAGCGCGTGAATCTCATCCACGATGCACCAGTCCGCGCTGCGCAAAAATTCCCTGAACTTTGGTGCGTTTAAAACAATTGCCAAGGATTCCGGTGTTGTGATCAGGATGTGCGGCGGCTTTTTTGACATTTTCGCTTTTTCACTTACACTCGTATCGCCTGTCCTTACAGCAACCCGCACGTTTATTTTCTTTCCTTTGTTTTCCGCCATTTTTTTTATTGCCTTGAGTGGTTCCTGGAGGTTGCGGTTGATGTCGTTGTTCAGTGCCTTGAGCGGGGAAATGTAAACACAATACACCCTGTCCTCAAGCTGCCCTGCCTCTGAAAGTGAAATCAGTTCGTTCAGTATTGCGGTGAATGCACTCAACGTTTTCCCCGAGCCGGTTACTGCGGTTATTAAT
>CAYTYC010000006.1:4246-16318 GCA_964442255.1 uncultured archaeon
ATGTGTTCTCGCGCCTGTGGACGTTGAGTATTGCGTATTTTTGGGGCTCGGTGAAAGAGCCGAACTCTTTCCTGAACCATTCCGCAAGCAGGGGGTTGAGCCGGGAGAAAATCTCATTGTCCGGGTGCTTTTCTTTCTGGAACTGAATCATAAAGAACACCTTTTTGGCTTATACATAACAGAAGTCGATTAACAAACGACTTACCTATAGTATTTGGAAAGCAATTTAAAGAAACCCGGTTTACTTGCGGATACCTTCACTTATTTGATTACGCCTTTCGCCCTGAAAACCCTTTGTACAGCCGTGAGGTTTGTTAAGAGCGCAAGGGCCGCCAAAACCCAGTAAATCAGCGCATTCTGCCCGAAATATCCGGAAAAAAGGGCGCTTAAACCCACGCCCAGCCCCAGTAAAAACAGCCTTTCCCCCCTTTCAAGCAAATCAGGCCATGCATTATTGTCAATCCTTGCAGCCATTGCCGCCCTTGCCTTGTTGTAGGAGGTTGCAAGTGAACCAAACAGCAAAACAATGCACAAAAACCAGAATCCTGTGGCAAACGCTATTCCAATTATGAGAATGGCCTCCACATACCTGTCCACAACCGCGTCAAGGTAAGAGCCGAACGCGGATTCCTTTCCGGAAAGCCTTGCCACAGCGCCGTCCAGTGCATCAAACCCTGCTGTAATCAGAAGAAGAATTCCGCCCAAAAGAAAGTCTCCTTTTGCAAGAAAGTAAACAGTTATTCCCGCAAGCACAAGCGAAAAAAGCGTTACCGCGTTTGGCCCAATGCCTGCCTTCACGAAAAGCTTTGCGATTCCCCTCCATAATGGATTGAATTTGTGCCTGTATTTTGCGCTAATCATCAGGTAATACGGAGTAGAATAAAGGTTAAAAGAAGTGGTGAAAGGAGAAAAAAAAAGGGGAGGGAACAATGGTTAAGGCAACTGAAAAAAACAGCAGGATATGGGGGGGTTCACGTATTTTTTTTTACTCTTTTACGCAGAGTGAGCCTACCCCCGCCATAATCCATCTTAACGGTTTTGTTCAACCACCTCAAAAACCATAACGGTTTTTTCTTTTATAAACTTTATTCCCATTTTTTGCCAAAAAACCGCATCAATTATTCAAAAAAGCTTTTCGATTGTATTATTTAATCATGGGCGCAATTCTGAAGGGCAGGAAACTGGATGTTTTCCTTGAGCTTTTAAGGAATTCCGGGGCAAGCGACAGGGAAATCGCAAAGAAAGTGAGCGCCTCGCAGCCGACCGTTACAAGGATAAGGAACAGGCTGTTCAATGAAGGGTTCATCGAAAAATACTCCCTCCAGCCCGGAGTGGAAAAGCTTGGATTAAAGTTCATGGTCCTGACTTTTTTTGGGGACATGGACTTCAAGTCAAGGAAACTCTTCAGGGAACTGATAAAAAACTCCGGGGAAGTTGTTTTTTCAGCGGAAGGGGAAGGGTTAAAGGACTACTCTTTTGTTGTCCTCTCACTCCACCCGGACTTTGACTTTTACCAGTCCTTTTTGGGCGGGCTGAGGAAAAGGCTCGGCGCAAGAAGCCTGAATGCCTCCTCTTTTTTTGTTTCCCGCAAATCACTGATAAAGGGATTTGACTTTTCCTCCGCGGTTGAAAGCTTTGTGCTTCCAAGGAAAAGGAAAAGGGACAAAATTTCCGGCCAAATCCAGAAGATTCCGTTTGTAAAAAAACCGCAGAATTAGTGTTTCCTTTTTTTCCTGAATTTTTTGTTTTTGGGTTTGCCCCTGAACTCGCTTATCGGCCCCATCGGGCTGCCGTAATGGATTTTTTTTATTGCCTTGGCAAAAAGCCTTGAAATGGATACAACATTTATTTTTTTTGACTTTTTTTTCGGAAGAATTGAATCCGTCAGCACAACCTCGTCAATCCTGCTCCCGTTAATTTTTTCAACCGCGTCCCCGGACAATACGCCGTGGGCGGCAAGCACCAAAACCTTTCTTGCGCCCTCCTTTTTCAGCAAATCGCTTGCCGCGACAATCGTTCCGCCTGTGTCAACCATGTCGTCAATTATGAGGCAGTTTTTTCCCTTCACTTCCCCAATCAGTGTAACTGCCTTTGCCACGTTTTCCTTTGGCCTGATTTTGTTGATGAACGCAAGCCCTGCCCCGATCTTTTTCGCGAACTTTGTGGAGCGCTTCATTGCGCCTTCATCCGGCGCAACAACAACCAGGTTTCTTAGTTTTTTTTTGTGGATGTATTCCAGGAAAAGCACTTCCGCGCTAAGGTTGTCCACAGGAATGTCAAAGAAAGCCTCAATGGGGGCGGAGTGAAGTTCCATGGTCAAAACCCGGTCAGCCCCCGTGACAGTTATCGCCTTTGCCAAAACCTTTGCGCTCACCGGAATGTGGGGCTCAAACCTTTTGTCCTGGCGGGCGTAAGCCATGTAAGGAATGACCGCCGTAACCCTTTCCGCTGAAGCCCTTTTCACGGCATCAATAAACAAAAGCAATTCCATTATGTGCTCATTGCATGGCGCGGAAAGGCTTTGCACAATATACACGTCTTTTCCCCTAACGCTTTTGTCTATTTTCAGGAGAATTTCGCTGTCCTTGAAACGGGAAAGTTTGGCTGTAGACAAGCGGGTTTTAAGGTGTCTTGCCATCGCCTCGGCCAGCGGCCTGTTTGCGCTGCCCGAAAAAACCTTGAGCTCGAATTCCTTCATTTTTTTTCCTCTTTAACCCTTGAGCCGAAACGGATTCTTATTCCGCCGGGAACCCTTTTAACCCATTCAACCACTGCCTTCCTTTTTCCTTGCCCCGCCTTTTTTTCCGGCTTTTTCATTTTTTGTCCCATACATTTAGTCCGTTTGGCTTTAAATATTTTTTTGTGCTGAAACTATCAGCTTATGGAAGCCAAAATAACCGGAGTAAGGGCAAGGGAAGTGCTTGACAGCAGGGGAAACCCCACAATAGAGGCACAAGCCTTTTCAGGGGATAATTCCGCTTCAGCGATTGTCCCAAGCGGAGCCTCCACAGGCTCATTCGAAGCTTTGGAGCTGAGGGATGGCGGGAAAAGATTCAACGGAAAAGGCGTCCTGAAGGCGGTTTCAAACGTCAACTCAATTATTGCGCCCCGCATTTTTGGAAGAAACCCAACAGAACAAAAAGAGATTGACTCTTTTCTGATTGAACTGGACGGCACAGCCAACAAGTCCAGGCTCGGCGCAAACTCCTTGCTTGCAGTAAGCATGTCAGTCTGCGCATTGGGCGCAAAGGAATCCGGGAAAGAGCTGTTTGAGCACATCTCAAAACTCTTTGGAAGCCGTTCCATTAAGCTTCCAATCCCGCAGGTGAACGTAATTAACGGCGGAAAGCATGCGGGAATGGAGCATGAGGTGCAGGAGCACCTGCTTATGCCTGTAAAAGCAAAAGACTTTCCAACCGCAATGCAGGCTGCAGTTGAAACATACCACGCGCTCAAAAAAATGCTGAAGGAAAAATTCGGCGCACAGGGTGTTTTGCTTGGGGATGAAGGGGGCTTTGCCCCAAAAATCAATTCGCTTGAGGAAAGGCTGGAATTAATGCTTAAGGCGGTTGAGGAGGCGGGCTACTCAAAGGAAATGGCGCTTGCCTTGGATGTGGCCGCAAGCGAATTGTTTGAAAACGGAAACTATTTCATTGGCGAAAAAAAGTTTTCAGCGGGTGAACTGGCCGACTTTTATTTTGAAGTTGTTTCCCGCTATCCGGTTGTTTCAATTGAGGACGGTTTGGCTGAAAATGACTGGAAAGGCTGGAGTGAATTAAACAAAAAGCTTGGAAAAAAAGTCCAGGTTGTCGGGGACGACATTCTTGTCACAAACTCTGAAAGGATTGGTAAAGCGGTTGAATTGAATGCATGCAATGCACTTCTCCTTAAGGTAAACCAAATCGGGACTGTTTCCGAATCAATGGGTGCTGCGAAAATGGCGCTGGATGCCGGCTGGAGGGTTGTTGTCAGCCACAGGAGCGGCGAAACAGAGGACTCTTTCATAGCGGATTTGGTTGTCGGGCTGGGAACAGGCCAAAGCAAGTTCGGCGCGCCTGCAAGAAGCGAAAGGAACGCGAAATACAACCGCCTGCTCCGCATTAATGAAAAGCCCGGGGAAAAGGCAGCTTACGCGGAATTTTAACTAATTAAGGGCAGAATCACGACAAAAATAATGGTTGTTATCGCCACACTGAACCCAATCCACGCAACCAGCCTGTTCGCTTCCCTTAGCTTCATGTAATCCACAGCCAAATACGAAACAATCATTGCCGCAATAACCGGAAGGCCGGCTGAAAAAAAGTTGAGTTCAACCATTCTTTTTTCCCCCGAACAGGTCTTTTATCGAGTGCTGTCCCTTCCCAACGCCCTTTATTTTGGCTTTCGGGTTTGATATTTCAAACTCGAGTTCCTTGAATTCCAGCCCAAACTGCTCCAGCATTTCCAGCGCGTTTTTTTGAATGCCCGGCGCAAGGAGAATGCCCCTTGTTTCCCTGCCCTTCATTTTTTTCAACTGCCTCACATACCTCTGCAGCTGGCTTACCGCGTTAAAGCCAGCCTTTCTTCTTTTAACTTCAATTACAGCAATCCTTCCCTTTGAGTCCTCCGCGATGATGTCCATTACGCCTTTCCTTACCGGCATTTCCGCCTTCAATGCCTTCATTCCGGCTTCAATAAAACTTAAATCCTCCATGAGCTGGCCGCTCAGCTCTTTTTCCGAGCCGAAAAGCCTTAAATCGCTTTTTTCCTGAACCCCCAATTCAAAGGAATCAAAAAACTCCACTGAATCAAAGAAAACCCGGATGGTTTCCTTTGGCTTAACTTTTGCCGCGGAAACAGTCAGCTTCCCTTCCGCCAAACCGCATTTGATTGCGGCGTCCATCATGTAGTTTGTCGGCCTTAACAATTTGTTTTGGTGTATTGCAAAGGAGCCGTCCCCTTTAATCAGCAGAAGCCTTTTTCCTTTCGGCAGCTTGCTTGCCGCCCGCCCGAAGTATTCCACGTTGCAGTCCCCGACAACCAAACACATTTTTCCGCTGTTCACTGACCGTTCAATGCATTCCTTTGCCCTGGAAAACCGGTTCATGACAGAAAAAGAGGCAAAGAAAATTTAAGCCCTTTCCTATTTCAAAACCATCCCTGTTTCCATGAACCAAAGGTAAAGGTCCAGTTCCGCGAGCGAAAGCCCTGTTTTTTCCGCAATTTTTTCCAGCTTTTTTTCCGCCAAAAGATACTGCTTCCCGGTAAAGGTTTTCGGTTTCTTCATCAACCCTTCTTTTTCCATTAAATCAAGTATGTGAAAGTCTATTATCGCGCAGTTCCTGCAGCCGATGTTCCTGAGAAAATGGCTTGCCTCCTTGTAGCCGAAGCCTTTCACCTTCTGCACAAGCCATTCCCTTGACTCCCTTTCACTTTGGAAGGAGCGCACGGTTTCTTTCAGTGAATCCCGGTGCTTTTGCGCCTCAAAAATGTATTCCGCCCTTTTGTTCGGGTACCTGTAGCCGAGAGACTTAAGTTTCCTGGCCAAAGAAGCTTTTGGGAGGGCGCTGAAACAGTTTCCCATTTCCTTTTGAATCCTCATCGCCTTTTCCGCGTTGTAGTTTGCGGTTAAAAGGCAAAAGCAGAGCTCATTAAACACTGCGCCTTCACCCTTTTTTCCGAGCGCGCTGAATTCCTTCATTCTTTTGTCCGCGGTTTTTTTTACTTCGCTTTTCTTCAGTTCTTCAATTTTTTTTTCCAGTTTCACGATTTCACCCGACGCCAAGGAAAGACCTTAAGGCCAGCCCCGCCACAAAGGAAGCCGCGGCAACCCCCAGGCTTATTGCAGCCATTTCCAGGAAATGCTTTTTGAAGGGGCCTTCTTTCACTATGGAAACAAAGTAGGTGAAGACGGCTATCACCGCAAGCACAACCAAAAGCGTTGCCGCAATTGAATAAAGGAAATTGGTGAACACAAAAAACGGCGCCACAAGAAGCACAACCGCGAGAATGTACGCGCCCCCGGTGTACAGGGCGGCTTTCCCGGGACGTTTTTTTCCCTCAGACTTCTTTGCCAGATACTCGGAGGACATCATGGACATTGCCGCCGCGATTCCCGTGATTGTCCCCGCCAGGCCAACAAGCCTGGTGTCCTGCAAAGCAAAGCTCAGCCCGGCAAGCGCCCCCGTCAATTCAACCAATGCATCATTAAGCCCCAGAATCATTGAGCCGATGTACTTGAGCTTGTCTTCTTCCAGCAGCCGTATGATCTCTTCCTCGTGCCTGTTTTCTTCCTCAAAAATTGTGCGTGTTTCGGGCAGAATGCGGACAATTTTTTCGTATTCTTCCTGCGCCTGCTCCTCGCCTTTTTCCATCTGCTTTACCGTAAAGGTAATGCCCAAAACCCTGAGGAGAAAAAGGTGCTTCCAGATTTTAAGCCTGTCTGGCTTAACTTCTTTTCCGGTGTATTCCTTCCATTTTTTGTAGTGCTTTAATTCGTCTTCGGAAATCCTTTCAATTATTTTCCGGTTCTTTTTTTTTTCCTTTTTCGCTATTTCCCTGTAAATGAAGTGCTCTGTTATCTCGTTTTTCTGGAATCCC
Source organism: uncultured archaeon (assembly GCA_964442255.1). Taxonomy (GTDB): domain Archaea; phylum Iainarchaeota; class Iainarchaeia; order Iainarchaeales; family 1-14-0-10-31-34; genus CAYTYC01. The sequence continues at coordinate 10,826 of CAYTYC010000006.1, forward strand.
CTTATTTTTTCAAGGGTTTTTTTGCTTAATTCTTTTTTTTCCATTCATCCACTATTTTTTTTTACCCTTTTTTCCACAGCCCGTGCACGTTGCAGTATTCCCTTGCGGTGAGCTTGTCCCCTTTCACGGAAAACTCTGCTTCAGGGCTTTCCCCTGCCTTAAGGAATTTCCTGTGCGTTACGCCGTCCGCAATGAGCTGAATCCATTCAATGAAGTGCTTTTCCTCCATCGGGTGCGGCACTTCCCCGACCCTGACTTTTACGCTGTTCTCTGTTTCCTCTATTACAGGAACATGCTTTTCCTGTCCCTCGTCCTGTGTTTTTTCCTGCAACAGCTCCATTGGCTTTTGACAGCAAACCAGTTCACCCACTCCTTCGTGAACCACTTCCACCATGTTTCCGCAGGTTTCGCATTTATATATTTCCCCTGTTTTAGCCATTTTTTTTTTCACCTCCTTTTCCTTATTTTCCTAATGCCTGCCGCAGGTCCATTGCGTGCTCCTGCTCTGTTGCAAGGATGTTCCTTAACTGCTGCGCCAAAGCGAATTCCTTTAGTTCTTCGGCCTGCTCAATCCTTGCCTTGTATCTTGTGATTGCATCCTCTTCGCCCGCCAAATCCTGCTCAAGCATTTCCTTGTTGTCTTTGGATGTAAGTACTTTTCCAATATCCGCGCTCGGGCTTCCGCCCAAAAAATCTATCTGGTCAGCCAGTGTTAGCGCGTGCTGCATTTCCTCGTTTGCATGAACCTTGAGCTCTTTGATTATGTCGCCGAACTCTGCACCCGTCATCACTGCAGCGTGGTTAATGTACTGTATTGCGGCTGAAAACTCCAATTCCAGGTCCCTGTTCAGGAGCTTTATAAGTTCTTCAACTGTCGCCATCTTCTTTCACCCCCTTTTTTTTATTTTCTATTGCATTTAAGGCAGTAAAACAATGTTTCGCGGTCCCCTGTCCTTAGTTTTTCACTGCATTTTCTGCAGTAATTTTCTTTTTCCCCAATTTCAACCAACCATTTTTATTTTCCAACACATTTTTTGCGGTATTCTTCCGCGTCGGAGTCTTTTTTCCCGAGTTTTTCACCGCATTTTCTGCAGGTCTTCGCTTTTCCCGGTCAGACCCGTTCCTTTGCCATGTTATCTTATCCCGCACTTAAAGCAGTAAAAAAGTGAATCACTTTCGCCTTTCTTCAGTTTTTCACCGCATTTTCTGCAGTTTCCTTTCTGTGTTTCTCCCTTCATTTTTATCCCCTCTCCCGCATTTTGTGCAGTAATCTCTTTATGCGTTTTTCTTCCCGCATTCCACGCAAACCCCTTTGTATGTAACCTCCATGGTGTCTGCCCTGAATCCTTTTTTCCTGAAGTTTTTCAAAGCATTTTTTGGAATCCGGTCGTCAAATGAATCCAGCACTTTTCCGCATTCCCTGCAAACGCAGTGCTGGTGTCCTTCGGTTTGACCGTCAAACCTGAACTCCCTGTCAACTTCAAGCCTGTTTGCGAGGCCTTTCCTGTAAAGCTTGTCAAGGTTCCTGTAAACTGTCGCAAGGGTTATGGATGGAACCTCTTTCCTTACCGCCAAGTAAACCTCCTCGGCATTCGGATGAGTCTTAACGCTTTTGAGGTAATCCATTATCTTTGCAAGCTGGATTGTGTCCCTTTGCCCGGGCAAAAGTAAGCCCCCGCCAAATAAATAATCATTATCAATTAGAAACAATTATTATTTAAAGTTTTCGTTAAAGCCCTGCAAGCCCTTTGGGGGCTTTGCTTAGTCTTTTAGAGGACTTTTTTTCCACAGCAAAGCAGTCCTCTATCCTTACCCCGCCAAAGCCTTTCTTATAGTAGGCCGGTTCCAACGTAAAAACCATTCCTTTTTTGAGCTTAAACGCGCTCTTTGGCCCAAGCCTGTCTGGGAAATCATGCACTTCCATTCCCAACCCATGCCCTAAAGCATGCATCAGCCCGGAGGAAAAAAACTGTTTCATCTGCCTGTCTGCTTCATTGAAAAGAGAGCTTGCGTTTGCGCCCTGCTTCAGGTTCTTGAAAGCGTTTTCCTGTATTTCCCTTACCGCAGAATAAGCCGCAGCCTGCTTTTCGCCTGGCTTTCCAACGCAAAAGGTCCTGCTTAAGTCCGAGCAATAGTTTTCATACTTTACCCCAAAATCCACTATAAGCAGCCCGTTCCCTGAAATCTTTTTCTTTGAGGTAATGTGGTGGGGGACAGAGGCATTATTCCCGAATGCAACGATTGCAGGAAATGAAAGCCCTTCCGCGCCAAGCCTTCTTGCCATGAACTCCAGCTCCAGCGCAAGCTCTTTTTCCTTCATTCCTTTCCTGAAAAAATCCGGAATTGAATTCAGCGCCTTTTCTGTGATTTTGCATGCCCCTTCAATTTTTTTGATTTCTTCCCTGGATTTGATTTCCCGTGCCTTTCCGAGTGCAAAGGAAATGTCCAAAATCTTTTTGCCCTTAAAGAGCTTTTTCAGGCCAGGGAAATTGCTGTGCGGGTAAACCTGAAAATTCACCCCTATTTTTTTTCCTTTAATGCATTCCTTTAATGTTTCCGAAAAGCCTTTCCGCCCTGAAACAATCCGGAGTTCAAACCAGTTCCCTTTCTTTTGCTCCTCAAGGCATGAGGCAATCACCACGGGCCTCATTTTTTTCCTTAAAACAAGGAAGCTTTCCGGAAAGCTTTCCGGGGGCAGGGAGGAAAAGTAATAAAAGTTCGGGTCCCTTGAAAAGCGGAAATTCCTTATTATTGCGCAGTCCAGGGAATTCTTTTCCAGGAAAGCCCTTATTTTCCGCTGCATGGGCATCATTTTCTTTTGATTCTTCTGAAGCCGGAGCATTCAATGAACTCAAACTTCCCTTTTTTTTCCAGCTTGTCAAGAAGCAGATTCAATCCGATTGTGTCCGATGAAATGTGCCCCGCCACAACGTAATTGAACTTGTTTTTTTCCGCCGCCTTTTTGCTGTCCTCGCTTAAATGCATTCCCACAACAGTCCCAACGCCCGCCTGCACCATTTTTTCGTAGACGTCTTTTGAAGGCTCAGTTCCGCCCGTCATTTCCACGTAAACCTTTCCGCAGCTGTTTTCCGGCGAGCCGATAAAAATTTTGGGGCCCGCGCCATGCTTCATTGCCTCCACGTATTCCGGGATTTCCTTCAATATTTTCAGGATGCCGGACACCTTTTCCGGCTTTTCTTTGTCCAAAAGCTTTTGCAGAAAGCTTTCCACGTGGTTGTCTGATGCGGTGTGGCAGCACATGTAAGGAATTCCCAAAAGCCTTGCCGCGTCCTGCGAGCGGGTGTGGTTCACTGCGCTTAAACCGCGTTCAACCTGTGAAATCCTTTCCGACATAACGCCTTCCGCAACATTAATCGGAACCCCGAACCTGCTCATGATGTTTGCCTGCATTTTCATCACAGAGTAAAGGTTTGCCAGCGCCTTTCCTTCCGGGTGGTGCGCCAAAACCAGGTCAATTTTTTTTCCTTTTTCCTTCAGCCTTTCCGCGAGAAGAATCTCGGAAACCTCCATGTCAATTCCGAGGAGAATGGTTTTGATTTTTTCTTTCCCTGAGCCGTTCAAAATCTGCGTGTCAGGATACGGGTTCCAGAGGCCGTCCCTGTCGAAGTCCTTTTTGTCTTTTTCCTTCAATTCATTGAATTCTTTTTTCTTTTGCGCAAGGACCTTTTTTACCTCTTTTTCGCCGCGCGGGTCGGCCTTAATCCCTTCGCCCACAAAAAATTCGTGCAACTCCTTAAGGTTCATTTTTTTTTCACCCTCTTTTTTTTTTCACTTTTTTTTCAGCATGGGAAGCCCGGTGTTCGGGTTTTCCACCACCCTGAATCCTTCCGGCAAGTCAATTGAGCCCCCGCTTTTCTTTGAGAAAAAGAAAAGCCTTCCATTTTGGTGGAGATAATAGCTTACGCCTTTGCTGTTTTTGTGTTCATAGCCCATGTTTTTTTCCCTCCTTTGGCCCTGGCCCCTTTTGCTAAAGCTTCCCTGCAAACCCGAAGGTTTTGCGGGGCCCCGTAACGTTGGAACCCTGCAGTTTCCTGCGCGCCGAAAAACCGCGGGGTTTTTTCAACGAAGCAAAACTTTTGCAGGGTTTCCAAAGGCTTTTTGAGATTATAAGTGGAATTCTCCTTATTAAGATTTGCCCTGCTTAATCTTGCAGAATGGCCGCTGAACTGCTTGCAAGGTTTGATGAATTCACGGAAAAAATAGCCGAAAGCGACAAAATAGCCCTGGCCCACCACTCGGACGCGGACGGCTTTGGATCAGGGCTGATTGTGGAAAAGGCGCTTGAAAAGCTGAGGGGAAAAAGGGCTGACACCCGCTTCATTCCCCCGGTGCACGAGTACTTTCTTTCAGGAAAAACTTTGGGGGAATTCAGGGAAAAAGGAATCCAAAAACTTGTTTCAGTTGATTTGGGCCTTGACGCAAGGCCGCAGGCATTCCTGGAAGAAGAAAAGAGTTTTTCTTCACTGATACTGGACCACCACAAGCTTTGCGAGGACCTTAATTCCCGGAACACGATAATGCTCAAGCCCCAGCTTTTGCTTTATTCCTGCGAGCCCTCAAAATACCCGTGCGCGAAATTCGTTTTTGACCTCTTCTCCCGCCACGCGGACTTAAAGGAATTCAATTGGTTAAGTGTTTTGGGGATAGTTGGAGACAATTCAGTTGAAAACTATCCCGAAGAAATTGAAATAGCCGAAAAGGAGCATTCCCTTTCCGTCCGGGACTTCCAGGAACTCGCTGACCTTATTGACGCGGTGGGGGCGGCGGATTTTGGCAACCTGTACTCTTTGTATGAAGAATTTTTCACTGCGGAAAAGCCAAGGGACTTGTTTGAAAGCAGTTTTTTTTCCTTCAAAAAAGAGTTTGACCGGGAAGTTGAAGAATGGGGCAACAGGTTCAAAACCGAAGCGGAAAGGTTTGAAAAAGAAGAGCTGAACCTTTTCACCATAAAGCCGGAGTTTTCAATCAAAAGCCCCCTAAGCAACCGCTTAAGCAAGCTTGAGCCAGGCAAAATTCTGGTGATAGCGGAGGATTTAAGGGACGGGTTCCTTTACTTGAGCGCAAGAAGGCAGGATTTCAGGGTGAAGGTGAATGATTTGCTGCAGGATGCGGTTGAAGGTTTTGGTGAAGGGAACGCAGGCGGCCACATTCCCGCCGCGGGAGGAAAAATTCTTAAAAAGGATTTTCCCGCATTCAGGGAAAGGCTGCTTTCCGCCGCCCCAAAAAAAGGGTTCAGGATAAATCCCGCGCAAAAAACCGGGAAAATGCGGTAAAAAAAAGCCGCGGAATGACATCCTCCCCGCCCTAAAGGGCAGGGTATCCCAAAAATTTAACTCAAGAAAAAACAATCGGCCTGAAAGCCGAGATATTAAACCGCCTGACACGGAATAAAAAAAAAGTCCAACGAAAAAAGACAGGGAAAAAAAAAATTCTGCGCTGCACTGAAAAAAGAGGAAACAACAAAAAGCAGAA
>CAYTYC010000006.1:16418-32026 GCA_964442255.1 uncultured archaeon
AAACAAAAAGCAGAAAAACAAAAAGCAGAAAAACAAAAAGCAGAAAAACAAAAAGCAGAAAAACAAAAAGGGGCTTTCCAAAAAAAAATGGGGAATAATCCCGAAAAAAAAAATTCACTGAATTTTTGGGAAAAAAAAATATGCAAAAAAAAAATTTTGGCAGGCAAAAAATTTAATTATAAGGTGCTGAAATGAAGGAAAAAATCAGGGAAGCGTTTATTGCGGAAAGGAAAACCCTCTCCGAATCCGAGGTAAGGAAAAAAAGCCTTAAAATAATCAAAAGGCTTGTTCGCCTTCCGGAATTCCGGAAAGCCAAAACAATGATGTGCTATGTGAGCTTCGGAAACGAGGTGAGGACGCACGAGCTGATAAGCGAGCTTCTTGCGCAGGGAAAAAGGATTGCTGTGCCGAAAACAGGGTGCGGAAAAAAAACCATGTATGCGGCGGAAATAAAAAAATTCGGTTCAGGAATGCAGAAAGGGCATTTTGGAATCCTTGAGCCAAAAAAGGGGCGGAGAATAAAAAAAGAAAAGCTTGACCTGGTTATTGTGCCGGGCGTTGCGTTTGACAGGAAAGGCGGAAGAATCGGCTTCGGGAAAGGCCATTTTGACCGCTTTTTGGCAGGGCTTAAAAACGGCGCGCCCTTTGTGGCGCTTGCGTTTGATTTCCAGGTAAGGGAGTCTCCCCTGCCTTTGGACGAAAAAGACGTCCGCGTGGACAAGGTTGTCACGGAAAAATGCGTGCTTGACGCTAATGCATGAAATGCCTTTCATTCGTGAAGAGAAGCGCAATCCCGTTTTTGTTTGCCTCTTTTATTACTTCTTCATCCTTCACCGAGCCGCCAGGCTCAATTACCGCGGAAATGCCGTGCTTTGCGGCCAGCTCAATTGAATCCTTGAACGGAAAAAATGCGTCAGAAGCAAGCACTGCCCCCTTAACTTCTTTTCCTGCTTTCTTTAAAGCAATCTCCACGGCTTCCACCCGGCTTGCCTGCCCCGCGCCAACCCCAATCGCTTTCCCGTCCTTTGCGACAACAACCGCATTGGATTTAGCGTGCTTAACCGCTTTCCATGCAAACAACAAATCCTCCAGCTGTTTTTTTGAGGGCTTAACCCCTGAAACAAACCTTAATTCACTCCGCTTAAGCACTTTGAAATCCTTTTCCTGCAAAAGCATTCCCCCGGAAAGGCCCCTGAAATCAAATTTTTCCCCGCCTTTTCCCCAATCCCTGAATTCAATTACGCGCAAATTCTTTTTTTTTGCAAAACTTTCCAGCGCCTTTTTTTCAAATGCGGGCGCAACCACGGCCTCATTGAAGAAAGAGGTTATTCTTTCCGCTGTTTCAGCGTTAACCTTCCGGTTCAATGCAATTATTCCCCCGAAGGCCGAAAGCGAGTCGCATTCAAACGCTTTCCTGAAGGCATCTTCAATTTTTTTGCCTACTGCAACACCGCACGGATTTGTGTGCTTCACAATCACTGCAGCGGGTTCGGCGAATTCTTCAGCCAATTCAACTGCTGCATTTGCGTCATTGAAATTATTGTAGGACAATTCTTTTCCCTGCAGCTGTCTGGCGTTCACCAAACCCCCCCTGAAAGGAGAAGAGTAAACCGCCGCCTTCTGGTGCGGGTTTTCCCCGTACCTGCAGTCCTGCTTTTTCTCAAAGCCCAAAACCTTTTTTTCCGGAAAGCCCGTCAAAGAAAATTTTTCCCTGAAAAAATTTGAGATAAGGGAGTCATACATTGCTGTTTCCTCAAACGCCTTCACCGCCAGCTCTTTTTTCATCGCCAATGAAACTTTGCCCCCGGCTTTCAGTTCCCCCAAAACTTTTCCGTAATCCCGGGGGGAGGAAACAACCGCCACGGATTCAAAGTTTTTTGCCGCGGCCCTTAGCAGCGCAACCCCGCCGATGTCCACGTTTTCCACGGCATTGCCTGCTTCGGGGTTTTTTTCAACAGCTTCCCTGAACGGGTAAAGGTTCACGGCAACCAAATCAATGGGTTTGATTCCCAGCCGCTTCAATTCCTTCAAATCATTTTCCTTTTTCCGGTTCGCGAGAATTCCCGCATGGATTGCGGGATGCAGGGTTTTAACCCTTCCGCCCAGGCATTCAGGGAAGGCCGTGAGGGACTCAACCTTTACCGCCTTGATTCCATTCTTTTTCAGCAGCGCACAGGTTCCCCCGCTTGCGGCAATTTCCGTGCCGAGCCTTTCCAGGCCCTTCGCAAACTCCACAATTCCTTCCTTGCTGAAAACACTGATTAACGCACGTTTAACCGTCAATTTTTTTTCCACCTTTTTCCAGTTTTTTTTCGGTTCTTTTTATCGGAACCGCCTTATTTTTTTGCCCTTTAACTTCTTTTAATTCTTTATTCTTCCGCCTTGACCTTTTTTCCTTCAACCTTTATTTTTCCTTCCGCGAATTTTTGGATGCACCACGGAAAAAGCTCTTTTTCGGCTTCCTGAACCTTTTCCTTCAGGCTTTCAACACTTTCGCCTTCCTCCACTTTCACTTCCTTTTGCGCTATAACCGGCCCGGCGTCCTCTGACTCGTCCACAAAAAAGATTGTGCACCCTGAAACCTTTTTTCCCGCTTCCAGCACTGCCTTGTGCACGTCTTTGTTCATTTTTCCCGCGAATTCCGGCAAAAGCGAGGGGTGCACGTTCATCGCCCGGTTTCTCCATTTTTCAACAAACTTTTTGCTTATCCACCGAAGGTAACCAATCAGGCAAACCAGCTGAATGTTTTCCCTTTCCAGCACTTCCATCACTTTTTCATCGAATTCTTCCCTTGAAGAAAACTTTTTCGGGTCAATGAACTCTGCTTTAATTCCGTGTTTTTTCGCCCTTTCCAATGCAAACGCGTTTTCCTTGTCCGAAATTACAACCGCGATTTCCGCATCCAGTTTCCCTGATTCAATTGCGTCAATAATTCCCTGCAAAGTGGTTCCACGGGTTGAAGCCATTACAGCCAAACGCAGTTTTTCCATTCTTCCACCAAAAGAGATATATATCTCAAACGCAATTACTTTTTTAAAGAGTGATTTGATTTATGCCCGGAAGCAGACCAAGATTTGCCAGCATAGCTGCTGCAAAACAAGAACTTGCACCAAGGTTTCATGAAGGATCCGGTTATAAACCCGAAGAAAACGCGAAACGCTTTAGACAGCTTGCAGAAAGCGAAACTGGTGACGTCAAAAGATTCCTTCTCAGGCTTGCGGGAGGGGAAGAACGCAAAATAAAGAAAAAAATCGCCGGACTTGAGGAAAAGCAAATCTTTTCTCAGGCTTTAATTCAAACCGAAATGCTTTTGCACGCGCAGTCCGGCGACAAAAAAGGCTTCATGTATCGCCTTGAAACTGAACTTGAAGAAAGGTGCCGTTTTTTTCCAGCAACCAAAATGCACCCCGAGCAAAGAAAAGCATATGGCAAAATGCTTGTTGAGCGTTCAATTTACTTGTCGGAATGGCTAGCCTCACAAGAAAAGCTTCCCGCTTTTGCGGTAGGTGTTCTGAGCCAGGCTTTGCCTGCCGCAAGATATATTGGGGACAAAGAACTGGCGGCAAAACTGACGCAAGAATTAATGGCAAAGATTGAAAAACTTGAATCCAAAGGAAAAGACTAACCCTTCTGCTTTTTTACCGCAATTAAAACGTTTTCAGTCACGCCCGCCACAGTCATCGGCCCGACTCCGCCCGGAACAGGCGTAATCAGCGAGGCCTTTTCCTTCACTTTTTCAAAGTCCACGTCGCCTTTCAGCTTTCCTTCAACTTTTGTGGTTCCAATATCCACCACAACCGTGCCTTCCTTCACCATGTCGCCTGAAATAAGCCCGGGCTTTCCGACCGCAACAGCCAGAATATCCGCCTTCAATGTTTCCGCCTTCAAATCTTTTGTTGATTTGTCGCAGTACGTGACCTTTCCTCCGCGGTTTTCCAGCATTACACCCAAAGGCTTTCCAACAATTTTGCTGGTTCCCACCACAACGCAGTTTTTTCCCTTTACTTCCACATTGTATTCTTCCAGCAATTTGATGACGCCTTTCGGGGTGCAGGGCGCAAGGCTTTCGTCGCCTTCCAAAACCTTTTTTTGGTTCACCGGGTGAAAGCCGTCCACGTCCTTTTCCGGCGCAACGGCATCCATGATTTTTTCCCTGCCAATCTGCTCCGGCAAGGGAAGCTGAACAAGAATTCCGTCCACTTCCGGGTCTTCATTCAGTTCCTCAATTTTTTTCAGCAATTCTTTTTCTGAAACACTTTCAGGAAACTCCAGTTTCCTTACCTCAATTCCGGCCTCTTTGCACGCCTTTTCCTTTGCCTTCACGTAAACAAGGGAAGCGGAATTGTCCCCAACCAGCACAACCGCAAAAACAGGCTTAATTTTAAGGAATTCAATTTCTTTCTTCACTTTTGCGCGCAGTTTTTCCGCTGTCTTTCTTCCGTCCATCAGCTCAGCAGGCATAAACATTTTTCCCCTGAAAAACTAATAAATAACGAACTCTTTGCACAATTCCAGGACTTTTCCGCGGATTTCCTTTTTCTTCCTTTCATCATTTACGTGGTCAATTGCCTGTGAAATGAATTCCGCGATTTCCTTCATTTCGCTTTCCTTCATTCCCCGCGTAGTTAAGGCCGGGGTCCCCAAACGGATTCCGCCTGGGTCCAAAGGCTTCCGCTTGTCAAATGGAATCATGTTCTTGTTGCAGTAAATTCCCGTTTCATCCAATGCAAGCTCTGCCTCCTTTCCGCCCACATTCTTGTTCGTTAAATCCACAAGCAGCAAGTGGTTGTCTGTTCCCCCCGTAACAAGCCTGAAGCCGTGGTCCATCAGCCCTTCAGCCAGCGCCTTCGCGTTTTTCACAACCTGCGAGGCATAGTTTTTGAATTCCGGCTGGAGGTCTTCCCTGAATGCAACAGCCTTTGCGGCGTTTGTGTGGTCGTGCGGCCCTCCCTGCAATCCGGGAAAAACCTTTTTGTCTATTTCTTTTGCGTGCCGCTCCCTGCACATAATCATTGCCCCGCGCGGCCCCCTCAAAGTTTTGTGCGTCGTGGTTGTGACCACGTCAAAAAAGGGGACAGGGTTTTCATGCATTCCCGCACAGCACAATCCGGCGATGTGCGCAATGTCAGCAAAACTCACCGCCCCGGCATCCTTTGCGATTTCCGCAAACTCTTTGAAGTCAATTTTTCTCGGGTAAGCGCTTGCCCCGCTTAAAACCATTTTCGGCTTCTCTTTTTCCGCAATCCTCCTGACTTCGTCCATGTCCAGTGTTTCGGTTTCCCTGTCCACTGCATACGGAATCGGGCTGTAAAGCATTCCGCTGAAGCTGAGCGGATGCCCGTGGGTCAAGTGCCCTCCGCACGCCAAATCCATGCCCATGAACCTGTCCCCCACCTGCAGGAAAGCCATGTAAACCGCAAGGTTTGCCGGGCTTCCCGAATAGGGCTGAACGTTCACGTGCTCCGCGTTAAAAAGCTTTTTTGCCCTTTCAATCGCCAGATTTTCAATCACGTCAATAAATTCGTTTCCCCCGTAATACCTTTTTCCAGGGTATCCTTCCGAGTACTTGTTCGTGAAAATTGACCCCATTGCCTCAAGCACAGCCAGACTCACGTAATTCTCGGACGCAATCAGCTCCAGCCCGTTCATTTGCCTTTCAAGCTCTTTTTGAAGCGCTGATTCAATTTCTGAATCAAGTTTTTTCAGGTTATCGGTTTGCATTCCTTTTTCCACCTCTTTGGATGCAAAAATTAGGGATAAAGTGTTTTAAAGCCTTTTTTCTTTCCGGCTTTTTTGCTTTCCCTAAAACCGAAAGCCTTTAATTCAACGCAATAGTTAATTCTTTGAGGAAAAATGGCGCGTAGACCGATTGCAGCCGCATTAAGGGGCAGGGCAGGACCAATGCGTGTCAGCGTCCGCAACATGCCCCGCAATCCCGGAATCCTTTCAAAAATCGGCCACGCTGCCGCAGGGCTTGCTTCAGCCGGCGCATTCCACCAGGTAAGGGACGTGGCTGGAAGGGCGGGAAGGTTTGCGAAAAGGCAGCTTGCGGAAGACTCAAGGCTGAGAAAAGCCTTAAGCATGGGGGAAGCCGAAAAAAGGGAGGTTCAGCTGGAGAACTTGAAAGGGCGTTTCACCGAATTTTTGGAGCAGGGAAAGGTTGCCGAAGCCGCGGAAGCAATGGCATTGCACCACGCAAAAAAGCCTGAATTGCTTTTAGAGGAAGTGAATCACCTGATGCGTTTTCCCCAATTCAATGAAAACCGGAATGCAATGGTGTGGCTCCTGCTTTTGAGGGCGCTTGCTTTGAAGCAGCTCGTCCAAAGGGAGGCCCGCCGCGACCCCGTACGTTCGGCAAAGCTTTTAGCCAATTATTTCAGGGCCCTGAGGAAAGCAGGAAAGCTTTACAGGGAAGGGGCGCTTGAAAAAGGCCAGAATGAAAAATTCAGCCAGTTTGTGAAGGCAGCGACAATTAACAGGTTTCAGGGCATGGTTCAGCAGCAGCTTGGCCTGCCGGTTCAGCAGGAATAATTATCCCCCGTTTTTGAGGGCTTTCTTAACTTCCCCGACCACAAAAATTGAGCCAGCAACCAAAAGCATTTCATCCTTCTTCAAATGCTCGAGCGCGTACTTGAATGCTTTTCCGCAGTCCTTGATTACTTTCACGTGCGGAGTGAATTTTTTGAATTCCCCGCGTAAAAGTTTTGGCTTTAAACCCCTGTGCTGTGCCTGGCACACCACAACAGAGTCCACCAGCGGGGCAATGTTTGCGGCCATGGACTTGTAGTCCTTGTCGCCTGAGGTTCCCATAACCATTTTGATTTTGTAGTGCCCGTTAAGTTCCTTTAAGCTGTTTTTCAGCCTCCTGAAGGCTCCGGGGTTGTGCGCTGCGTCAAAGACAATGAAGGGCTTTTTTCTGTAAACTTCAAACCTTCCCGGCCATTTCGCTTTCGCCAACCCCTGCCTTGCAATTCTTTTGTTGACTTTTTTCAGCCCTAACGCCTCCACAACAGCCAGGGCTGTTGCCGCATTAATTACCTGGTGAGCGCCAAAAAGCGAAATCGTGGCCTTCCTCAGTTTCCATTTTGCCCCAAAGTAGTCAAAGAACTGTTTTTTCAGCGTGAAGCCGTCCCTTTCAAATTTCACGTCTTTTCCCACCAAAACCAGCCTTGAACCCTTTTCCCTGCACTTCCTTTTGATTACATCCAAAACCCGCTTTTTCTCTGTTGCGGTCACCACAACCGAGTTTTTCTTGATTATTCCTGCCTTTTGCAGGGCAATCTTTCGGAGGTTTTTTCCAAGGGTTTTCATGTGCTCGCGGTCAACGTTTGTCACCACCTGCGCCTTTGACTTCACCACGTTTGTTGCGTCATGCTTTCCGCCCATTCCCACCTCCAATACAACCCATTTAACCCTTTTTTTTGCGAAAAAATGCAGTGCCATTGCGGTCAAAAACTCGAAGAAAGTCGGGTTAAAGCCCGGCGCCCTTTCCATTGCCTTCCTCACTTCGGTTGCGCATTTCGCGAAATCCTTGTCGGAAATATTTTTTCCGCGGTACTGGATGCGTTCATTGTATTTCACCAGATGCGGGGAAATATTCATTCCCACCCTGTAGCCCGCGTCAAGCATGATGCTGTAAACCATTGCGCAGACAGAGCCTTTTCCGTTGCTTCCCGCCACGTGAATGAATTTCAGCCTTTTTTCCGGGTTTCCCAAAAGGAACAGGAGAGTGCGGATGTTTTTCAGCGTATAGTTTGCCCTCTTTATGCGAAGGGAATCAATAAACTCCACAGACTGCCTGTAATTCATTTCCAGTTACCGCGAAAAATAGTTACGTTATTTTTCCACCAACAGCCTTTAAAATATTTACTCTGGGCGTTTTTCCGGTGAAATTCGTTCAAAGGCCCACACAGGCTTTCCGCAGCTTCTTTTCCCTTCCGGGCAAAAGGGCTTAACCCCCGCCCGAAACCTTGCGCGGCAGTTTGGCCCCACAAATTCCGCGAGTTTCGGCGCCTTTTCCATTACCTGCTCCAGCTCTTCCGCCGCTGTTTCCCATATTTCCCTCTGCGAGTTAAAGCACAAACGCATTCTCCATTTGTGCAAATAATTCAGCAAATTCCCTGACTCAATTATCCGCAGATTCAATGCATTGGGAAGCAGGTAATTTGCGTCGGCTTCCTTAACCCCTGCCTTCAAAAGCCCGTTCCTTTTTTTCCACAACTCGTCCATCCACTTTTCGTAAACTTTAAGGCTTTCCGTGTTCCGTTTTATTAGGAATGGAGTGAAATAATCCGGCTTCTCCGAAACAGTTGCAAGAAGCAAGGGCCTTGCCGACGGCGTCATGCGGTGCCTCTGGTTCTGGCTGTCGCAGGAATGCGAAATTTTTTTCTTGAACACAAAATTAACGCTGTTCAGCGCACGCATAAGCGGAGAAACAGTTGAAATGTTGAGTGTTTCCGAAAGCAAAGAATTCTTTTTCGGGTCCAAAACAAGTTCAATCGCTTTCCCATCTTCAAGCTCTTTTTTAGTCTTCCCGAGCACTGCCCTCACGCTGTCCCCAAAAACTTTTTCAGCATTCTGGGTAAAGGAAACAAGCAAAGATTTCCTTTCACCTAACTCTTTATCAAATTCTTCAATGAATTCCCCTGTTTTCACTTCACCAAATTCCTTTAAGGCCTTGAATTCAGGGGTTTCCTCTAATGGAATCGGATCACCAACACCCTCAAAAAACTTTGAATCAATCTTCTTCACTTCTTCAGCCATTTTCCCTATCACTTTCTTTGCTTCCCAACCCACATCCAGCGAATTCACGCTTTTGTGCAGCCTGTAAAGCGTCAACCCGTTCACGGAATGCACAAGCGAGGTGTGCGCCGCCACAGGCAGGCAGTACCTTGCAATTTCCATTGCCTTTTTTTCCAGCTCCCTTTCCTTTTTTTTGTCGACTTCCGAGCCGGCTTTTTTCTTAAGGTCTTCCAAAAGCATTCCAGTGAGCTTTTCATAGACTTCCCACGCTTTTGCAACAGTTTCCTCAAAAATTTTTCTTTTTTTTTCGCCCATTTCCGGAACCGCTGCGGCGGGCTCCTTTAATTTCACGTATCTCTGCGAACTTTGAGAAGAATTGTAGAACGGGTGGGAGTGCAGGAAGCTCCAGACAAACTGCCTTGAAACGTTTTCCAGGGCAAACTCAAAGCTTGCGTGCGAGAAAACCGTGTGGTGGCCGCCTTCAAAAGTGCCTTTTCCAATCCTTTCAATTTGCTCGGCAGTAAGCCCCCCTCTTTCAGCGACTTTGGGCGAATAACAGGTTCTTGCCGCCGCAACCGCGTCCTTGTACGGCTCCTGAAACCAGTTCAAAAGCCTTGCTTTTGGCTCAGGGCTTAAAATTTTTTCCCCCATTTCAACCAGAAAACTTTGAACAGGAAAAGCATTTTAAAGCAATTCAGCCCCTTTTCTTTTCATGGGCTTAAGGAAACTTTTGGGGCTGAAGCGAAAGCCCCCTGAAACAAGTGCCTCAAGGCGGGCTTTTCTCAAAAAGTCTGTTTTAGCCGCCGCATGGTATGGCGCCGCAAAAAAGCCGGCAGGCGGGTTCCTTGTCTTTCATGGAAAAAAATACAAGGCCTCGCCGAAAGCAGCCGAAACCAGACTCCCAGAACGGCTTCCTCACGGGGCAAGAACTTTGGAAGTGGACTTAAGCGAAAGAAAAATGCATTTAAAGGTGAACGGAAAAACGGTTGTCACTTTTCCTGTTGCCGTGGGGAAAAAAAGCAGGTCCACGCCAACAGGAAGGTTTAAGCTGCACACACCGATAATAAATCCAACTTATTCAGACGGCAAAAGAGTTATTAAGCCCGGCCCAAACAACCCGATGGGTGCAGTTAAAATTCTCTTCAAAGAGCAAGGATACTTTTTCCTGCACGGAAACAGCAACCCGGAGGAAATTGGCAAGGCAAGCTCACTTGGCTGCGTCAGAATGTACAACGAGCACATCATATGGCTTGTGGACAGGCTTCCAAAGCGCGGCACCGAAATTTGGGTCCGCGAGTAAAGCATTAAGTTAAAAAATTCGTTTGCCTTTTTCTTTAAAGGTGGGTTTTTGAAGGGAAAAATAATTGTTTTTGAGGGCCTTGACGCAAGCGGAAAAGCCACGCAGGCAAAGCTTTTGTGCGCGAAGATGCGCAAGGCGCGGAAAAAAGCCGAAGTAATTTCTTTCCCGCAGTACGAACGCTTTTTTGGCGCATTGGTGGGAAAATACCTCCGCGGGGATTTCGGAAAAAAGGAGTCCCTGGCGCAGGAATTTGCCGCACTCCTGTACTCTTTGGACAGGTATGAAGCCAAGCGGCGCATAGAAAAAAAATTGCCCCAAGGCATTAACCTGATAATGGACCGCTACACTGAAGCAAACCTTTACCATGCCGCAAGATTTTCAAGCAAAAAACAGCAGTTGGATTACATTAAATGGATTAAAAAAGTTGAAAGCCGGATGCCTCCCGCAAACGTGACTTTTTTCCTTGACATGCCTGAAAAGGCCGCAAAGCTTTTGCTGAAGAAAGAGGGAAAAGAAAAGGACATCCATGAACTTGACAGGGCTTTCCAGAAGCGCGTGAGAAAAGTTTTTGAGGAAGAAGCCAGGAAAAACAAAAAATGGGTGAAGGTTAACTGTATCCGGAAAAAGGGCGCGGGCTTTGAAATTAAATCAAAGAAAGAGATTGCGGACGAAGTGTGGGGGAAAATAAAAGAAAAGATTTAGTATCTGCGTTTAGCTTCCTTTATCGCCCTTATTTTCTGAAGGGTTTTATGGGTTCTTTCAAGGAAATCCGCGTTGCTAATGGCTTCCTCTAAATGATTCAAAAGGCTATTTGGTTTAAGTCCTTCAACTTCAAATACCCCTACAATGTCTCGGAGAGTTCTTAGCCTCACGCCAAAGCCTTTCTTCTGCATAACTTGAAATCCTCCAAGTTCAACAAATTTTTCATAAAACTTTTGTGCTTTAGAATAGCTGAAACCCATTTCTTTTACAGTGTAAGGTTTTTTGGGCGGGGGCATAGGTTTAGACGGTTCCTCTATATACCTCCTTTCCCGCCTCCCAACAGCTCTTGCAGCTGCTTTTTCTGCGTCTCTTCTTTCCAGGCCGCTTTTCCCTGATTTAATCCGTTTTATGGGAACATCTCCTTTTTTGCCGGGCTTTTTTCCTTCGCCTCCCGGCGGCTGCCCCGTACCTGAGCGCTTCAGTCTTCTCCAAACCGGCATAGTTTTACCTTAGATAATTTTTCACTCAATCACGTCAAAAACCTTTCCTTTTTTCTCCAAATCAGAAAGGAACTGGTACCTGCCGTTTAAATGCTTTTGCACTTTTTCCAGCTCGGATTCGGTTAAGTGCTTGAAGCGCTTCTGCCTGATTAAGTAGTCTTCCACCGGCTTCAATTTCTCCGGCTTAACGCTGAACTTCACTTTCCCGTTTTCAATTTCATACAACGGAAACACGCCTGTTTCAACCGCAAGCCTGCACAATTCAATGGACTCCTCGCACTGGTGGCCCCAGCCAGTGGGGCAGGAACAGATAGCGTGAACATAGCCTGGCCCGTCCACTTCCAAAGCCTTTTTCACTTTTTTGTTCAAATCCTGCAAATGAGAGGGAGAAACAGTCGCAACATACTTCACCCCATGCGAGGCGATAATGTAAGGCAAAGGCTTTTTTGGCAGGATTTTTCCGTGAATTTCCTTTCCCGCAGGGGTTGTGGTGGTGGCCGCATACAGCGGGGTTGCGCCGCTCCTCTGCACCCCTGTATTCATGTAGGCCTCGTTATCGGTGCAAACATACAGAAACTTGTGGTTCCGTTCAATCGCGCCGCTCAAGGACTGCAGCCCGATGTCAAATGTTGCGCCGTCGCCTCCGAACACAACCAAATTTATTCCATTCCTTTTCCCCTGCTTTATTAGCGCTTCATCAATCCCTGAAGCGATTGCCGGCGCGTTCTCGAAGGCCCCGTGAATCCACGGGATTTTCCACGCGGTTTCGGGGTAAGGGCTTGACACAACCTCGCCGCAGCCTGTCGCGCTCACCGCGATGGTGTTTTTTCCCGCTGCCTTCAGCACGTGCCTTATCACAAGGACTTCCGCGCAGCCCGCGCAAGCCCTGTGCCCTGAAGAAAAAAGCTCTTCCCTCTCCAAACCCAAAATTTTTTCGCTGCTTTCTTTGGCGGCTGAACCCGCCTTTTTTCTCTTTGGCTTCCTGAATTTTCCGCCCAAAAGCTTTTTCTTTTTTCTCACTTAAACCACTGCTCCGGCTTTTTTTCCGTGTTCACTTCAGCCACTCCGTTTTCTGCTGTTTCTTTAAACTTTTTAAAGCCTTTTTCAGGTGCCACTGCATTATGTCCCTTCCCCCCAGCCCCGCAATAAAGCCGTTCACAACCAAATCCTTTCTTCCGAACAGCGCTGACTTCACGTCAGTGAAAAGCGCGCCCTCCATTCCAAGGCTGATGTGCCTGTCAATTACAGCCAACCCCTTCAAATTCTTTGCTGCCTTCCGGATTTCTTTTGCGGGAAACGGCCGCAGCACCCTTAACCTGATTAGCCCGGCCTTTACTCCCTCGTTTCTCAGCTTGTCCACGACAATCCTTGCGGTTCCGCAAAGGCTTCCCTGCCCTATCAAGGCAAACTCCGCGTCCTCCATTTTATGTTTTTCAATCAGCCCGTTTCCGTACCTTCTTCCAAACCCTTTCCCGAACTGGGAATGCACTTTAACTATTTTTGTTTCCGCCTTTTCCATTGCCTTCTGCTGCATTTCCTTGAATTCCATGAAGGAATCCGGGAAGGCAATCGGGCCGATGCTTAACGGTTTTTTTGGGTCAAGGAAAGCGTGCAATGGTTTGTAGGGCGGCAAAAAGGAGTCAGCCTCTTTCTGTGAAGGGATTTCCACGGGCTCATACACGTGGCTCAGGGTGTAGCCGTCAATGTTGACGATTGAGGGCAGCAAAACGTCTTTGTCCTCCGACACTTTGAATGCCTGCACAATTGTGTCCAATGCCTCCTGCGAGCTTTCAGCCCAGAACTGAATCCATCCCTGGTCTCTTGCGGAAACAGAGTCGCTGTGGTCGTTCCAGATGTTTATGGGCGCGCTTAACGCGCGGTTTGCGACAGCCATTACGGGCGGAAGCCTTAAGCCTGAAATGATGGGAAGCATTTCAAACATCAGCGCAAGCCCCTGTGAAGAGGAAGCCGTGAAAGCCCTTGCGCCTGTTGCGCTTGCGCCAAGCAAGGCGGAGGCGGCGGAATGCTCGGATTCCGCCCTTATTATGCGCGCGTCCAGGTCCCCGTTGTGCACCATTTTCGCGAGCCTTTCAACTATGTGGGTTTGCGGGGTGATGGGGTAAATTGGAATGACTTCAGCCCTGCTTCTTTTAACGCCCAACGCCATTGCCATTGATGCTTCAATCACTTTACGCATTCTAAGATGTAGTGCGCTGAATAAATAAAAAGGTTTCGCTTATTGTCTACAAAATCTTCGTCAATACCCAAACCTTTAAATACTTGGGGGTGCACCATTATAAGAGTGAAAAAATGGGTGAAAAAGGAATCCGTCTTTGGCGTTGGGCAAAAGGGTTTAGGCGGTGTGCGGCAGCATGAAGGAAATAAGGATCCATGGAAGGGGCGGGCAGGGCGCTGTGACTTGCTCGCAGGCATTGGCGCTTGCGGCTTTCTTTGACGGAAAATTTTCGCAGGCTTTCCCCAATTTTGGGGTTGAGAGAAGGGGCGCGCCGGTGTCCTCATTCTGCAGGATTTCGGGCTCCAGCATAAACATCCGTTCGCATGTTTACAAGCCTGACTATGTTATTGTCCTTGACCCCACTTTGCTTGAGGCCGTTGACGTCGCAAAGGGAGTTCACGGGGGAAAAATCATTGTGAACACTAACAGGAAGCCGGGAAAGCTTAATCTTAAAGGCGACTTTGACCTTCAGGCAGTGGACGTAACCAAAATCGCTTTAAAGGAGGCGAAAAAGCCTTTCGTTAACCTCGGAATCCTCGGCGCCTTCGCTTCATTCACCAACGAAATTTCCCTGGATGCGCTGGAGAAGACCGTGATGGATATATTTTATGGAAAGGAAAGCTGGGGGGAAAAGAATTACTCGATTGTGAAAAAGGTTTTTGAATCATGCGAGGCGAAAAGGATTGAAGCACTCAATTGGCGCGGTAATCTCCAGGCCGGGGTCTTCGGCTGGAAACAGGACAGGAAGCTGGAGAACCTACAGGCCGGTTATTGACCGGGAAAAATGCAGGAAATGCGGCATCTGCTGGAGCTATTGCCCTGATTCCGCGGTTGGAAAAAACAACGGCTGCTTTGAAATAAACTACGATTACTGCAAGGGCTGCGGAATCTGCGCAAAGGAATGCCCTGTTAACTGCATTTCAATGGAGCTGGAGGAAAAATAGGAATAAAAATTTTTTGCTTTTTTTATTGACTGGTGCTGCCTTGAAAATCGGGATAATAATAAGCCAAAAGGACCCTGAAACAGCCTGGAATGCCTTCAGGTTTGCGAATTTTTCTTTAAGCAAACAGCACAAGGTGAAAGTCTTTCTTTTGGGAAAAGGCGTTGAGTGCACGGAAATTGAAGGCGGAAAATTCAATGCCAGAGAGCAGGCCCAAAAATTCCTGAAATCGGGGGGAGAATTGTTTGCCTGCGGTGCCTGCATGAAATCAAGGCACAAGAAAGGCTCAAAAGTTTGCCCTGTTTCCACAATGCAGGATTTAATGAGTATTGTGGAAGAGTCTGACAGGATTGTTTCGTTCTGACCGGCTTTTCAAAGGAAACCTTTTTTGCATTCGCACGTGCCCCACCGCATTTATTCCCGCATGGATTCAATACTTTATTAATTCTTTTTTCCATTTAAAATTATCATGTGGCGGCTTGAGACAGGCTTCCTTGAAGGCAAAACCGACGCGTTTGGGGAAAGCGTCAGGCAGGCGGTTTCCGAGGATTTGGGGATAAAATCCGTGCAGGAAGTGAAAACCGTTGAAGTCTACTTTCTGGAATTGAATTTAACTGAAGAAAAAGTGAAAGAACTTGCGGAAAAGGTTTTCCTTGACCCGGTAATCCAAACTTATTCCATTGATTCACCTGTGCCTGCACAGGCAGACTGGGAAATCGAGGTGAAGCTGAAGGAAAACGTGACAGACAATGTGGGGATAATTGCGGTCAAGGCGGTTGAAGACTTTTTGGGAAGAAAACTGGGTGAAGATGAATCCATTAGGACTGGCAAAAAATACCTGATCCGGGGAAACTTAAATGAAAAGCAGGTTAAAAAAATTTGCAGGGATTTGCTTGCAAATGAATTGATTGAGAGTTTTGAATATGGGAAAACAATCGCGGAGGCGTAGTGGAAGACTTGTTCACTGGAAAGGGGTTATTGGAAAGGTGCCAAGCAGAATCATGCGAACGCGGCCTTGGCCTTCTTGGTTCAGGAGATGGGCTGAAAAAAGGAGAATACCATTGGAAAAAGTAGATGAAGACAAAATAAAGAAAAAGGGATAAAAATGGAAAACGTGCACGCAAATGAAGTGGAAAAAAGGAGAATACCATTGGAAAAAGTAGATGAAGACAAAATAAAGAAAAAGG
>CAYTYC010000006.1:32126-45465 GCA_964442255.1 uncultured archaeon
GATAAAAATGGAAAACGTGCACGCAAATGAAGTGGAAATCCTTTCCCTGAACGAAAAAGAGCTTGAGGCTTTGAGCGGCAAAATGCTTCTCTCCTTTTCCGTGGAAGAATTCAGGGAAATCCAGGCGCACTACAAAAAAAAGAAAAGAAACCCCACGGACATTGAGCTCGAAACATTGGCGCAAACCTGGAGCGAGCACTGCAAGCACAAAACCTTTAATTCAGGGGTTGAATTCACGAAAAACGGAAAAAAAACGGTTTTCAGTAATCTAATAAAGGAAACAATTTTTTCCGCAACCAGGGAAATCGCGAAAAAGAAGAAAGGCTTCTTGGTTTCAGTGTTTAAGGACAACGCGGGAATAATTTCCTTCAACAAAAAATTTGATTTGGCTTTCAAGGCTGAAACCCACAACCACCCCTCTGCATTAGAGCCCTATGGGGGGGCATCAACTGGAATTGGGGGGGTGATAAGGGATGTTTTGGGCGCAGGGCTTGGCGCAAAGCCAATCGCAAACACCGACACCTTCTGTTTCGGTTACTGGAACCTTCCGCATGAAAAGCTTCCAAAAGGAATCCTGCACCCGAAAAGAATCTTCAAAGGAGTGCGGGCAGGAGTCAGGGACTATGGAAACAGGATGGGCATTCCCACAGTAAACGGCGCAATTTATTTCGATGAAAGGTTTACGGGAAACCCGCTGGTTTACTGTGGAACTTTGGGGATAATGCCAAAGAGAATGCACAAAAAAGGCGCAAGAAAAGGCGATTTGGCTGTTGTAATGGGCGACAAAACAGGCAGGGACGGAATACACGGAGTGACCTTTGCTTCCGTGGAGCTGGAGGAGGAAAGCCCGCCTTCCGCGGTGCAGATCGGGAATCCGATTGAGGAAAAAAAGTTTATGGACGTTTTATTGAAGGCCCGTGACCAAAAGCTTTACACCGCAATAACCGACTGCGGAGGAGGCGGATTCAGTTCTGCAATAGGGGAAATGGGTGAAGAACTGGGCGTAAGGGTTGAACTGGACAAGGCTCCGCTAAAATACAGGGGGCTGAAACCATGGGAAATCTGGGTTTCGGAGTCACAGGAAAGAATGGTTTTGGCTGTTCCTAAGGAAAAGTTCAAAAAGCTCTCCGAATTATGCGGAAAAGAAGATGTTTCCGTTACAGCAATAGGGGAATTCACCGGAAAAAAGAAACTTGAGCTTTACTTCAAAGGCTCTCTTGTGGGGGAAATGGAAATGGCTTTCCTGCACAAGGGCCTGCCAAAATGCAGATTGAAGGCGGAATGGAAAGACAAAAAGGTTTCCGAAAAACTCCCTGAACCAAAAGATTCAGGCGAAGAATTGCTGAAGCTGCTTTCCCACCCAAACATTTCCTCCAAGGAAACCACAATCCGGCAATACGACCATGAAGTGCAGGGCACTTCCGTATTGAAGCCACTGGTTGGCGAGCAGAATGACAGCCCGGGGGATGCGGCAATAATAAAGCCCTTGTTTGGTTTCCCTGAAGGCGCGGTGCTTGCAAATGGCATTAACCCAAGGTTTGGCGAGCTGTCCCCCTATTGGATGGCTGCCTCAGCCATTGACGAAGCCATAAGAAACATTGTCGCAGTCGGCGGGGATACGGAAAAAATCGCTTTGCTTGACAATTTTTGCTGGGGAAACCCCCGAAAACCCGAACTTTTGGGCGGAATAGTTGAGGCCACCCTTGCCTGCAGGGATTATTCAATTGCTTTCAATTCCCCTTTCATTTCCGGGAAAGACTCTTTGTACAATGAATTTTCTTCCGGAGGAAAAACGGTTTCAATTCCCGGAACGCTTTTGGTGAGCGCTGTGGGAGTAATGGATGACGCAAGGAAAAGGATTTCCATGGACTTAAAGGAAGAAGGCAGCCTGCTTTACATTGTGGGGGAAACGTTTGATGAACTGGGCGGAAGCCATTATTGCTGGAACCACGGAAAACTGGGTGAAAAGATTCCAAAGGTTGACGCAAAAAAGGCCCTTAACGCTTACAGGGCCCTCTCAAAAGCATCTTCAACCGGATTAAAAAACAATGAAAGAGTTATCCGCTCAATGCATGACTGCAGCCAGGGCGGGTTGGGCGTAAGCGCAGCGGAAATGGCGTTTGCGGGAATGAAGGGACTGGAAATAGACTTATCCAAAGTGCCTTACTCAGGGGAAAAAAGAAACGACTTCATCCTGTTTTCCGAAAGCAATTCCAGGATGCTGATAGAGGTTCCGGAAAAATTCAGGGAAAAGTTTGAGAAACTAATGAAAGGCAGCACTTTTGCTTTGATCGGAAAAGTCACGCAAGGAAAAGAGCTTGTGGTTAAGGGATTGAACGGAAGTGAAATAATCAGAAAAGATTTAAGTGAATTGAAAAACGCTTGGAAGGAGACGCTTAACTGGTGAAAAAAATGGAAAAACCAAGGGCAATTGTTTTCCGCACCGCGGGAACAAACTGCGATGTTGAGACAGCCAACGCACTGCGCCTTGCGGGGGCGGAGACCGAAGTAATCCACGTGAATGAACTAGTGCGGAAAGAAAAATCCCTTGAAAACTTTCACCTGGCCGTAATCCCGGGGGGGTTCGCGGACGGCGACTACATTGGCTCCGGCAAAGTTTTTGCGAACAAGCTGAAGTTCAGGCTTTTTGATGAAATGAAAAGCTTTGTGGAGGACGGAAAGCTTTTGTGGGGCATATGCAACGGCTTTCAGGTTCTGGTAAAAGCCGGCTTTCTCCCTGCGTTTGAAAAGAAGTATGGGGAACAAAACGTTACCCTTGCATTCAATTCCTCAGGGCATTTCCAGGACGAATGGATTACAATAAGGAATGCGGGGGCAAAGCACTGCATTTACGCTAAGGGAGTGGAAAAAATTTACTGCCCGGTTAACCACGGGGAAGGAAGGTTTGACGTGAAAAACAATGAAGTTTTAAAGAAACTCTATGAAAAGGATTTGGTTGTATTCAAGTATTCCCCAAACCCAAATGGTTCCCTTGATGATATCGCAGGAATCTGCGACGAAACAGGGCGGATTTTCGGCTTAATGCCGCATCCGGAAAAAAACATTTATTTTTTCTCTGACCCTCGAAGCACGCGCTCGCAGCTGCAAGAAAAAGGGGAAGGAATGGTTTTGTTTGAGAATGCAGTGAATTACGCGAAAAAAAACCTTCTTTGATTTTACGCTTATGCACAAAGACATTCCAAAAATTATCCGGCTTTTGCGAAAAGAGGTTGGAAAAACAAAAGCAATTGTCCAGCATAGAACCCCATTCAAAGTGCTTGTTTCAACTGTTCTTTCAGCCCGCACCCGCGACGAAAAAACTTCCAAAGCCTCTGCACAGCTTTTCAAAAAGTATTCAAGTCCGAAAGCCCTCTCCAAAGCCCCCTTAAAAGAAATAGAAAAACTAATCAGGCCCGCGGGGTTTTACAGGGAAAAAGCCAAAAGAATTCTGCAGTTAAGCAAAGAGCTACTGGAAAGATTCAATGGAAAAGTTCCCAAAAACCCGGAGGACTTGATTTCACTTCCCGGAGTGGGAAGAAAAACAGCGAACTGCGTTCTGGTTTACGCGTTTTCCCTGCCCGCGGTTCCCGTGGATGTGCACGTCCACAGAATAAGCAACCGCATTGGATTGGTCCGCACAGGAAAACCGGAGGAAACGGAAACAGAGCTGGTTAAAATTGTCCCGAAAAAATACTGGATTGAATTAAATGAATTGATGGTTAAATTCGGGCAAAGGAAATGCAAACCCATTTCTCCAAAATGTGAACTTTGTTCACTTCCCCCTCACTGCGATTACTTCAAAAACGTTTTCAGGAAAAATCCGTCAAAAACTTCTGCGCAGAGCCTTCCAGCGCGATGAAGTGCTGGAACTGCCTTCCCCTTATCCCAAATTCCTTCAATTCCCCAAGGCTCCTGAATTTGTGCCCTTCTTCGATTTTTTCCCAAACCCTTTTCGCGCTCTTTGGGCCGATGCCGGGAACAAGCAAAATCTCTTCAAAGTTTGCGTTATTCAAATCCAATGGAAACAAATCCGAGTGCAGGGCCATGTTCAGCTTGGGCTCGACGCTTAAATCCAAAAAACCGTTTTCATCAAACAAAATTTCTTTGCATTTCACTTTGTAGTCCCGCATCAAAAAATCGGTTTTGTACAAAAAATTCTGCCTTCTTAACGGTGCGGCTTCCCTTCCCTCCAGTTTTGTTCCCTGAACAGGCGAAAAAGCGGAAAAGTATCCCCTCCTTAAATCAAATTCACTGTAAAGTTTGGAGTAAAACTTCAAAATATCCTTGTCTGTTTCATCCGTTCCCCCGACAATCACCTGCGTCGTGTGCCCTGAAGGCGTCATATTCTCCCTGCCCTTTTGTTTTATCCACCGCATTCTCCTCATCAAATCAATTTTGAAGTCCTTTGTTCCGGTTAATTCATTCAGGTAGTTTTTCTTTGGCGCCTCCAGATTAATTGAAACCCTGTCCGCAAGCCTTGTTGCTTCATCCACCTGGCTTTTGCTTGCCCCGGGCAAAACCTTCAAATGAATGTAGCCGGAAAAAAAGTGTTTCATCCTCAAAGCGCGCACAACGTTAAGCATTTTTTCCATTGTCTTCTCCTCATCCCCGCTTAACCCGGAACTGAGGAAAAGCCCTTCCACTTGTCTTTGCGCAAGCATGTGCGTGAACACATTCACCAGCTCATGCTCCTCAAACTCTGTTTTCCTTCCCTTTGTGCAGGCGGCTGAATTGTTGCAGTAATAGCAGTCGTTTTTGCATTCATTGGAGTAAAGGGTTTTCAGGAGGGGAATGCATTTTCCGGAGGGAAGGACCGCATGAAACACTCCGCCTAAATTAGGTAGTTTTTTGTTCAAGTCCCCTGTGCAGCTGTTCATTGAGCAGCGGTCGTATTTTCCTGCCTCTGAAAGAATCTCCAGCTTCCGGATGGAGTTCATGAAAAAGAAAGGCTTCCGGAGCCTTAATTCCTTTCGGGGGGGCGTATTTCCTGTGAACCAATCCTTGAGTGGAGGAAATAAAAAAAAACGTCAAAAGCCGTGATTTAAGCGTTTGCAAGGATTTAAAAGGTGTTATTACTTATAGATAATAACAGAATCACCGTAATTAGTGAGTGGGGGATTTTGTGAAAACAAGGCTTGGCCTGAGTTTGTTTTTCCTTCTTTTTTTTGCAGCTTCTGCCCTGGCAACTGAACCCGATTACCCTGAACAGGTTGTTGACGGCGGGGCAAGCTTCGATTTTCAGGGACAGACAAAGGTGAGCCTTTTTACAGGGGATGCAGCCATGTCAATTCCCTTAACTGAACTCTCCGGAAGAAACGGCCAAACCTTTCCGCTTTCCTTGGGCTACAACAGCGATTTGCAGCCAATTGTTTCCGCGACGAACAACCGCTCACAGGCATCTGAATTCGGGCTTGGCTGGGGGCTTGGGTTGGGCGCCGTGTACTTCGACAGGAACGCCACATTCGATGATGAAACAGATGACAGCTATTTTATTTCTTCCCCTGTAACAGGTTTCCAGGAACTGATTGAAGTTGCTCCGGATGAATTCCGCCCAAAAAACAACAGTTTCATTCGCGTGAAAAAAACCCCTGACAACTGGCTTTTGCATGCATTGGACGGAACTCAATACGAGTTCGGGCATTTGCGAATCACGGGAGACTTTGACATTGGCTGCGACCTCACAGGAACTTACAGCAACTTCCGTCAGGATGAGGAAATCGGAGCCTGTGTAGACCACAAGGACCATGTTTGCTCTGTGGAGCCTGGATGCACTGCAGGGAACTGCTACACGGTGTTTGACATTGAGTGCGTGTTAAACGACTTTCACACAAATGTTCCGGCCCAATGGGATTTAACCAAGATAACTGACAACCTTGGAAACAAAATCAACATCTCTTACAGGGACGTTATGGGGGACATGGATGTCAAATACCTTTCATATATGCAGGCAGTCCACTATGCTGTTGACACTGGCTTCCCATACCCTGACATGTGCGCTGGCTCGGCCTGCGGGGAAAAATGCAATTTTGACACAATGGTGCAGCTAACCCAGTCAATTCCTTTTACGGAAGAAACATATATTGACCAGATAACTGATTCAACCGGAAACAGGCTGGACTTCCATTACACTTACAGAAGCGACGCGCCAAACGACTATCGCACAGGATACTATGGTTCGTGCGGAGCCAGTTACCCGTACGTCGGCTATATGCCTCCCAACCTAACCAAAGAAGACAAAATTGATTACATTGAACACTACAATTTCCTTGGGGAACTTGTAAAAGAAATAAGCTTTGACTTTTCTTACCTGAATTCGGGGGACACGGAAAACTACCAAAAGCTTTTGCTTGATAAAATAATTGTTTCAGATGGCACTGGAAAAATAGCCCCTGGCTCAAGGTTTGAATATGCGTTCACCTACCGCAGTGCCTCAAATTCCTGGCACGGCCACCTGAAGGATTTCACAAATCCTTTGGGGGGAAAAACCACTTTCTTCTATGTAGATAAGGCGTACCAGTTCAAGGACGAGGCTGCGGAAACAGGCTCAAAAGGCGCCAGGGTAAGCAAAATCCAGAGGGACAACGGCTTGGGGCAGGTAACGGAAACAAACTACTCCTATGAATACGGGCACTTAACTACTGAGGAGAGATTAAGCCCTCTTGTGGGATACAATAAAGTGATGGAGGTTGTTCCGGGAAACAACGGCGAAAAAGTTTACAGATTCTACAACGATTTAACCAATGCAGAATGCGGCGAATGCCCTGACCCTGCAGGGATAGCTAATTTCCATGAGCTTGACGGCCTGCTTTACCTCACCCAATCCAAGAAAGAGGACGGAACAATTTATTCCTCTTCCTCAAAGGTGTTTGAGGCAGTTGAGCTGACTCCGGGAGTGTTTGACGCCAGGCTATTGCAGCAGACTGAGGCCTTAGAAACAGTTTCCTCAATTGCGGTTTTCTCCGGCTTTGACGAACACAACGGTCGGCCAAGGCTTGTTTCCAGGAGAGGCGACAATGTGCCTAAATGGAGTTTAACCCAAACAGAATTCGCCCACGACTCCTATCCGGGAATGCTTTCGGATGGAATGCTTTCCCAGGTTTACAGGACAACAGTCTATGAAGACACAGACCAAAGCGGTTCCATTACAACAGGCGACAAAATGCTTTCCCGCGGCGGAAATGAGTGGGCGCAGTTTAACGGAAAATTCCTGCCCTCCAACTCATTTGAATGGCTGGACGAAGATGAAGACCAGGTGTATGATGTGCCCAGCCCCGACAGGCTGCTTTACACAACCTACGGCTATGATTCGCACTTCAACCTTTTGCAGTCCACTGACCCAAAAGCAAAAAACACGTATTTCTTTTACGGGGACAATGAAAACAACTGCTCTTCCTCTGCGGAAGGCCTGAACAACACGCTTTTGACCTGCGTAAGAAACCATTTGGGGCACGAAAAGCTCACCGACTATGACACCAGAACCCTTAAGCCCAACTCGTTTACCGCGGAAAACGGCGCAGTGACCTCGATGCTTTTGGACGGCTTTGGAGAGCCAAAGGCAGTTAAATTGCCTGGAGACCACTCTTACACCCTTAAGATTGACCGCTCTGACCCGAATGTTCTGCTGAAACAGCAGGTAACGGACGGAGCCAAAGTAAAGGCTTCGGCTGAATTTTTTGACGGCTTCGGAAAAACAGTGCAAACCGCAGTTAAAGAAACAGATTCCCCTTTAAGGGCGTACCGAACTGACACATCATACAATGAAATGGGGGAAAAGGCTTATGTTTCAGAGCCCTACCGATCAACAGAAGGCATAACCGGAAACCAGCTCTTTTACGTCCTGCCCAACTCTTCCGCCCCAAAAACAGAATTCACTTATTTCCCCGAACCAATGCAGAGGCGGCATGAAATAATTCCCGCGGGAAGTTCAGGGGAAAAAATTGTTTTCACTTACGGTGTGCAAAGCGGATTCTACACAAAAACGATTACAAACGAAAAAAACCATTCATCCACTGTGCGCTTTGATGCCTCCGGAAACCCTGTCCAGGAAGACCTCCCTGACTCAACTTTCATACAAAAGGAGTACGATGCAATGGACCGCCTGATCAAAGAAAAAAACCAGTTAACCCAGGAAACAGCCTACGGCTTTGATTCGCTTGGCCGCAACACCCTGATCTCAAACCCCGAATTCGGGGCGGTTAACTTCGGTTTTGATGACGCCGGAAACCTTACCATTGAGTCGGATTCAAGGCTATACGATATCACGAGGCATTACGACGACCTCCACCGGCTGACTGATGAAGACTACCCCGAAAGCCCTTACGTCGGGCTGGATGTGCACTACGATTACGACACCTATCCTTACCCCTGCTATGCCCCGGCAAACAACGCCACCGGGAAGCTCACCCGTGTTTCGGATTCAACAGGCGACTACTGCTTTTACTATGACGCAAGGGGAAACATTGTTGCAAAGGACTCAATTATCGACGGGGTTCACTACAGGACTTACAGCCGATTCGACAAATCCGGCGGCACAATTTCTTTCCTTAACCTTAACACAAAAACAGACTACGAATTCAATGAAGCAGGCCAGCTGGCCCTTGCCTCAAACAACCTGGTTTCAGCTTCCTACACCCACAGGGATGACGCCAAACCCGATTCAATGGCCTACGGAAACTCCGTGGAAACGGATTACTACTTCAATGCCCGCGGAATGCTTGACGGAATTTCAACCCAAAACCTTCTTTCATTCTTCGGGCAACAGGAAAACATTAATTTCGCATATGGTTATGATTTGGCAAGAAACCTTAAAACTGAAAACGGCGGAACACATTACTACGACCCATTGAACCGCCTGGAGGAAGTTTCAACCCCGAATGAAACATTCCTTTACGATGATTTGGGAAACTGGGAAAACAAAAACGGCTTTGAATACGAGGTTGACCCTTTAACAAACTGGATTAACAGCGTTTCAAACTCCCAAGGAACAATAACCAAAGTATTGGGATACGATGCAGCAGGAAACATCACCTCAATTACGGGGAGAAGGGAACTTGAATTCCATCACTCTGAAACGGGAGCATTGGGTGACGGAATAATGTATCTCTGGGGGGCAAACGACCCTGTCAGCAACCAAAGCGATGTGCGGGTTGTTTTTGACGACGGAACAGACCACTTTGAATGGGAACCTGAAGTCTATGGCTGCAGCCCGTGCGGCGAACAATGCGGCTGGGGCAGAGAATGTTCGGGCGGACTCAGCCTCGATAACTCAACCGTTGTTTCAGGCTTCCCTGAACCAGGCACTTCATGGTATGACCAGCAGCATGAGGACAGGTTTTTCACTGTATTAACCCGGAATTCTGAAACCACTTCATTTGGCTTTGGCCCCGGAAACAGGCTCATGGAAGTCAACTACCAGAACGCGGAATTCCTTGAATTCGGATACAATTTTGCGGGGGAAAGGGTGTTGGAGAAAAACTCAGTCCTTGATATTGTTTACACGACAATTTATTCAGCGGGAGTTCCGGTTTACAGGTTTGGTGAACCCGAACAGCTCGGCCCAACCTCCTCAAAAAACCCCAAAACCAAGGGCGGAAAAATTGACAAAGACATTAAAGCGAATGAGGGGGAAAAGGCATGAAAAAAGTGACTGCAGTCCTCTTCATAATGCTGCTTTCCTTTTCTCTTCTCGTGTTCAGCGCTGCGGCCAGAACAAAAGAAATTGAAATAAAGCTTGACTGTGATGACACAGACACGGGCGGCTGCGGAGGCGGCGACGGAGGGCAGGCCGTCCCACAATGCGCTCGCTACCTGAGCCTTGACGCCCAAAGCGAATACGAACAAATACGGGTTTCGGTTTCAGGATATTCGGCTTACATGTTTAACGAGCTTTCAATTGAAAGAAAGCCCGAGGGAGGGGGTTTCACGGAAATTGAAAGGGTTGTCGACCCTTCATCCGAAGGGCATGAATTCATTGACTCAACCGCTGAGGGCGGAGTAACCTACACTTACCGCGCAAAATTCTTTTGCTGGCAGCAGGGGGGAAGTTTCATTGAATCGGATTACACTTCAGAGGAAAACGCTTTCACTTACTATTGCGGTGATGTTGTTTGCGGGGCTGAAGAAAACGAATACAACTGCTCCTGCGACTGCCATTACTGCGGCGACTGGGTGTGCAATGCGGATGAGGATTCAGTGAATTGCCCGCAGGACTGCTTCACTTCAGGGGACGGGGTCTGCAACTTCAACGAAACAGTTGAATCTGCCCCAAATGACTGCGCTTACTGCGGCGACGGGGAATGCAGGGGTTCCGAGGATTCAGTGAACTGCCCAATGGATTGCGTTGTAACCTTGGTTCCGAATGGGCAGGAACTGTTTTACGGGAACAGCCGTTCGCCTTTTGCCTTAAGGGAAAACGGAAACAATTTTTACTTCCATTACGACCGTCTTGGCTCAGCGGTTGCGGCGTCAAATGATGAAGGTGAAAGGCAATGGGAGAAAAGCTATTCTGCCTTCGGTGAAAAGCTTTCAGAAAACTGGGCTTCAGGCTTCAACCAGGCGAGGAATCCGGTCGGCTTTACGGGAAACCCTGCGGACGGAATCGCATTCCTTAATTTTCGCGCAAGAGAGTATTACCCTGAACTTGGGATATTCCTGCAGTCAGACAGGGTTGTAGACCCGTACGCTTCTTCGCATTCTTACTCATGGAACAGCCCGAAAAACTTTGTCGACCCCTTTGGGGAGGATTTTTACGCTGCTGGAACTAACGATGATGGGCAAACAGAAGTATACTTTACAATAACTTACCAACCCCATCCCAGAGATGACCCAATTCTTTACCACTATGGCAGTTCCGCAATATGGTACAAAAGCAGGTACACCAATGAAGGGCAAATAATTTATAGCGGGAGTTCAGGCATTGACGCGGCAACCGCGGCAGCAAGGGACCGGCAACTCTTTTATGAAAATTTTGGCTCACAGCCAGATGCAACCATTACGTCCATGCTTTTGCCTTACATTAAGCCGCAGTTCCCTGGTTTGAGTGAAAGAACAAACGCAAGCGGAATTCCGGTATTCAGGAGCTTCTCGCCTTCACATATGCTTAACTTAAAGTCTTTGGAGGAGGTTGAAGCGGAGAAGCATGCCTGGAACAAGAAGCATTTCCCTGAGATTTATCTCCCAAAAAGTGCGCCTGAACTCTTTGCAGCATACGGTCCGGCAAGCAACTACCAGGAAAGGCTGCTTTACGAAGGCTGTTCGCTTTCCCCTATAGGTGGGCCACCAAAGCTGGGCAGGATAGCCCTGGCTTTTACGCGTGTCGGTGCGCGCATGGGCCCAATTTTCAAGAGAGTATCCTTGTGGATGACCACACACCAGATTCCCGCAATACCTTAACCCATAGAAAAAGCCGTAATCAGAAACAAATTAATTAGTTTCCATAAACAATTTTTGTGGTTTTTATGGGCAAAACTGCCGCAATACTCCTTGGTGCTGCCGCCGCTTTATCGTATGGAACAGGCGCCTATATGGACCATCTTGCGGATGGAAAGAGGATTCTTCAGGCTGTTAAAAGTGACTGGAATGGGCGCCGTGAGGTAATAGCCTATGATTCGCGTAAGGAAGGCTATTATAAAGCGGAAGAACACATGCGTGAAGTGGTCCCAGACACCCTGCGCTGGGTACGGTACATACACCACAAGGCTGACAGCACTATATCGCATGATTTGACGCCCGGAGAGGTAAAAGCTGTTGAAGCCTATCTTAGGGCTTTTGAGGGGTTGAGCACTACTAAAGTTAATCGCGAAGTTCGACGCAGACTGGAGAACAGGAGATTGGGGGCTGATTTGGCTTATGTTGTTGGCACTCTTGCAGTGGGCGGGGGGATTGTTAATGCTTTGAGAGATTACTATAAGAGAAGGCCAAAGGGCTCAAGGGGCGGAGGAGGAAGGCCAATGAAGCGCCATGGAAGAGGCAGGGCAGGCATCAGGCCCAAACTATTCCCGGACAATCGCAAACCCAAAAAATACTCCCCCCAAAGAAAATAAAGGTTTTTCCCATGAAATCACTCCACTTAAAAGTCCATGGAAGGGTGCAGGGCGTTTTTTTCCGCGCATTCACGCGCGCGCACGCGGTTCAGCTCGGCTTGAAGGGTTCAGTGAAAAACCTCATTGACGGAACAGTGGACGTGTACGCGGAAGGCGAAGAAAAAAAACTAAAAGAACTCATAGACAGGCTTTCCCGCGGCCCCCCCGGCGCAAAGGTGGAAAAAATAGGTGAAGAATGGGGAAAAGCCCAGAAACAGTACGCGGATTTTGAGGTAGAACGCTGATTATCTGATTATTCGACTTTCAGGTTAACCCTTTCCTCAAACACTCTTCCATCCAGATTAACTTCCGCAACAAAAGCGTAATCCCCTTTCGGAACGCCTGCGGCGGGGTTTGCCCGCACAACAAACTCGGTGCGCTTATAGCCGTGCTTTGCCAGCACGCCCAAATCCTTTTCAGGAGGAAAAACAATGAAGGCCCTTTCATCAACTGAATGCAGTGAAACAACGGCTTTGCTTACGTCTTCCCCGACAATATTGAAGACGCTCACATCGGCCATTGTGCTTGAATCCTTGTTCAAAACCAACGGGTTGGAGCCAAAGGAAACAGCAAGCGCCTTGGGCGAGAAAAGGAAAAAAACCTGCACCAAAAACAGCGCCAGCACAAACAAAATGGCAAGCGCCATCAAAGGAATGTGCAGGTCAGGAATTCCCTTCACTCCCGCAAACTTAAAGGAAGGAAGCTTAATTCTTTGCTTGTCGTATATGCCCATCTGAATCCATAGAAAAAGGCGCTTGAAGTATTAAAAACTTACCTTGAAACCCTTTAATGCCTTGATGAAAAAATTGGCGAAGCTGGGCTTGGGTTACTTTTTAAGGGTGAAAAGCTTGGAGTCCCCTTTCCCGTCGAGAATGCCTGCCCTAACCCCTGCGTCAAGCCACGCGTGCGCGTAACTGAAGCATCCGAAAGCCTTCAGGAAATCGCCTTTTGATATGAAGAATTCGCCGTCCTTAACATAATTTCTGCACATTTCAATGAAGTCCTGTGCGTTTTTCTTGTCCCTTTCGCTTAATCCGCCCAAAATTTCAATTTTTGCAAGCGCAAGCCGCGTCACGTCCCTGTACTTGAACGCCTCTTCCTTCACCTCATCCATTCCATTCACTGAAAACCTTAAGCAGTTCCATTTCCATTCCATTCACTGAAAAACTTAAGCAGTTCCATTTCCATTCCATTCACTGAAAAACTTAAGCAGTTCCATTTCCA
This sequence comes from uncultured archaeon, assembly GCA_964442255.1. Taxonomy (GTDB): domain Archaea; phylum Iainarchaeota; class Iainarchaeia; order Iainarchaeales; family 1-14-0-10-31-34; genus CAYTYC01. The sequence goes on from CAYTYC010000006.1 coordinate 45,431, forward strand.
TTCCATTCACTGAAAACCTTAAGCAGTTCCATTTC
>CAYTYC010000006.1:45565-57177 GCA_964442255.1 uncultured archaeon
CATTCCATTCACTGAAAACCTTAAGCAGTTCCATTTCCATTCCATTCACTGAAAACCTTAAGCAGTTCCATTTCCTTTTCACTAAGCCTTCCGCAAACAAGCAATGAATGCGGCGCTGAACCAAAATCTTCTTTCTTCAATTCTTTAGCGCTTCCCGCCTTTATTTTCATGTCCTTTGCGCCCGCGCGCGCAATTCCGGCCAAAACGGTTTCCGAAATAATTTTTTTCCCTTTTTTCTTTTCAATTCCCTCAAGCAATTCAATTGCACCTTCAATGCTTAACGCTTCGTCTTTTTCTTCCCCGGGATCCAAAAAACAGAAGGTGTGAAAGCCGAGCGAAAAGTTTTTTTCAATGACATTGTAAAATGATTCGGGTGAAAAATTTTCCTTCGGCCTTACAATTGTGCAGCTTCTGCCGAAATTGTAGTCATTCAGGCCGGTCAATGGAACAAAATCCTTTATGGAAACCGCGGGGACAACCTTCCACTTGACCCCCTTTTCTTCCATCGCCTCAAGCAGGGAAATATGGGTTGTGGCAGTCAGCGGGGAGCCGAAAACAAGGAGGCAGACATCGCGGTTCACGGCCTTTTCCGCGAGTTTTCCGGCTTCTTCCTCCACTTCACTTCTACATAATAAATGTATTTTCTTCCCCGCCAGCCGCTCCAGCTCCTTCAGGTTTCCCCCGGAAAAATGGCCGGTGTAGGACTCCAGAAAAACTTCTCCGCATTCCTTCAGCCTTTCAAGCCCCTCCAGCGTGAGGTGCGTCGGCTTCAGCCCCGCCCCTACCAAACAAAACATTTCAATAGAGTTTTCTGGAAAAGAACCAATAAAAATCATTTGGTTCCGTTTTTTCAAGAAGTTTTTTTATGCCCGCAAAATTTTTTTCCGCGTTATTTTTTTTGCGCAAAACTTTTTTTTTGAACGCAAAAAATTATTTTTTCACAGTTTTTTCGTTTTTTACCGCAAAAAAACTCGCAAAAAAGCAAATGTTTATAAATAAAAAACAGCAAGTAATTGTTTAATTCCAAAAACATTTTTGCGCAAAGGAGGTGAAACAAAATGGCAAGAAGAAAAAAAGCTTCAACAAGAAAGGCTTCAACAAGAAAGAAAAGCACTTCAGGAAGGAAAACAACAAGAAAGGCTTCAACAAGAAAGAAAGCGACAAGAAAGAAAAGCACTTCAGGAAGGAAAACAACAAGAAAGGCTTCAACAAGAAAGAAAGCGACAAGAAAGAAAAGCACTTCAAGAAGCAAGAGCACAAGAAGAAAGCGAAGAAGCAGATAAATAAATTTTTGTTGCCTTTACTTTCTTTTTCTAATTCTTTTTATTTTTTTTATTTTAGCCCAATGTCGTCAGCCCCAGGCTGAAGGCGTCCCTTATTCCCGGCGCAAAGCCGAGGATTATGATGAAAATTTTTATGAAATTTCTGAGCGAAGAACTCTCAATTTCTTTGTCAACAAAGTAAAGGATGAGCAGCGCAAGCGCCACCTTCACCACGACGAATGCAGCGGGGGAAAAATTCTGGATAATGAAATTGCTGACAACGTGCTGTTCGCTGTAGGACGAAAAAAAGCCCAGGGCGGTGAAGGTTGCAACCCCGTCGGTTGCCTGCGCGGCAAGCGCCGCCACATTCAGCCTTTCCTTCAGGACGTTTTTCTTCAACAGCCTGAATGCATGGTAAAGCCCTGCAACAATAACCCCTACGGCAACCCAAACAAAAAGAAACTCAATCGGGCGGGTCAGGTGCAGGAGCTGGAAGAAAACAACAGGCAGCACGGCAACCCACCCCGCCAGCCCAAACATCCTGAGTGGGTTCATCCCTATTTTCGGCGCAAGCCTTAATGAGGCATACAGGGAAATAATCGCAAGCACCCCCATCAGGACATAGATTCCCGGGGAAACCATGTAAAAGCCCAATTCAAGGGGATTCGCGCTGCGCTGGAAAAAGAAGACGCTTGAATTTGCCTCCTCAAATATCCTGAATGTTGAGCCCAGGATAATGTAAGGGAGAACCGCCTTAAAAAACCCGTAATCAAAGTTTATTCCCCTTTTTTTGAAGAAAGGGTAAACCAAACCAAAGGCCACCCCCAAAAGGACTGCGCCGTAAACAAGGGTGTTCACGACATTGTAGCCGCTGTACTCCAGGATGGGGCGGGCGAAAAACTCGTGCCATAACTCCAATACCATAGCGTTAAATAGGTAAGTAAAGCTTTAAAGTCTGCTCGCCCAAGTTTTTTTCTATGCGCTTCCTTGAAGTTGAAAAGAAAAAAGCCGAATCCCTCCGCCAGGCCCTCATTGAGGCCGGGCTGTTTGACTTCGGCTCCCGGATAAAAAAATCAGGGGAAAATGTCCTGCTTCCCGCAAAAAAAGGAAGCCTTTCCCTTTTCCGGAAAAAATTCAATTTCAGGGAAAAAAATTTAAGGGCTTCTCCCGCCAAAGGAAAGCCGAAAAACTTCCGCGACGCGCTGAAAAAGGTTTTAACGAAAAAAGAATTGCCCCATGCAATAACCTCCTTTGATTCCATGGGCCCGGTCGCGGTTGTGGAGATTCCGGGAGGGCTTGAAAAAAAGGAAAAAGAGATAGGTGAAACGCTTCTTTCAGTCCATCCGCATTTTGAGACAGTCTGCAAAATCTCGGGAAAGCATTCCGGAAAATACCGCGTGCAGCCGGTAAAGGTTATTGCCGGAAAAAAGAACACGTTTGTGGGCTACAGGGAAAGCGGATGCATTTTTGAATTCAACTTAAGGAAAGTGTTTTTTTCCCCAAGGCTTTCGCATGAAAGGCTGAGGATAAACGGGCTCATCAAAAAAGGGGAAATTGTGGGGTGCCTGTTTGCGGGCGTTGGGCCTTTTCCGATAGTGTTCTGCAAAAACTCCCGCATGAAAAAGGCTTACGCGGTTGAGCTGAACCCGCATGCCGTGAAATACATGAAAAAAAATGTTGAGTTGAATAAATGCGGGGAAAAAATTGCCGTAATTGAAGGGGACGTGAAAAAAGTTGCCCCCAAAAAACTCAGGGGAAAATGCGACAGGGTTGTGATGCCTTTGCCGAAGGGAGGGGAACACTTTCTTCCCGAAGCAATTCAGGCAATAAAGCCGGAGGGCGGGACAGTCCACTTCTATTTTTTTTCCCCAAAAGAAGACCCTTTCGGGGAGGCGCTTGAACTCATCGGGCGCGCGGCGCCTGAAGCCAAAAAAAACTTAAGGGTTTTGAGGAAAAAACAGGTAAGGAGCTTTTCACCCGCGGTGGTGCAGGTGGCAATAGACTTCAGGGTGAAGGGCAGGGCGAAAAAATGAATTCAGGCAATCCGGAAAAAAACCCCGTGGAAAAAAGGAAAAAAATCTCCTTTGGGGAAATTTTCGGGAAAGTTAAGGCAGCTGAAATTAGCCCCGCGTCAATTGATCTGGTTGTCGGGATAGGGAAAGGCGGAATAATTCCCGCGGCCCTGTTTGCGCATGCACTCAAGAAAGAGCTTGCAATTCTCTGGATACAATACTATGAGCCGGGAAAAAAGCCGGAGAAAAGGTTTGTGGCGCCAAAGCTGATGAAGCAGGCTGAATTCGGGTTCACAGGAAAAAAAGTCCTGCTTGTGGATGACTTCAGCAGAAGCGGGGACACAATGAATTTTGCGGAAAATGTTTTGCTTTCCGGGGGCGCAAAAAAAGTGGAAAAGGCTGCGGTTGCGGGGAAAAAGCCCCACTGCCTGATTGAATGCGCGGAATGCGTTGAATTTCCGTGGGATTAACAATTTAATTGTTTTCCAGCCTTTTTCAATCGGTGAAAAAAGTGAACATTGTTTTCTTGGGGAAACCCGGCGCAGGAAAAGGCACTTACGCAAAAGCCGCGGAAGAGTCCTTCGGCTTCAGGCATTTGAGCACCGGCGACCTGATAAGGGCTGAAATAAAGGCTGAAACTTCCCTTGGAAAAGAAATAAGGGAAACCGTTGAATCAGGGGAACTGGTGAAGGACGAAACAGTTATGGAGCTCCTGAAAAAGGCATTCAATGAAGCGGAAAGCGAAAAGGGGTTTATTCTTGACGGGTTTCCCCGCACATTCTTCCAGGCCACGCTGCTGGAGGAATTCCTTGAATCAAAGGGAAAAAAAATTGATTTGGCCGTCAACTTCGCGGTTTCGGATGAAACCGTGATAAAAAGGCTTTCCGCGAGACGGCAGTGCATGAAATGCGGAAAAGTCTACAACCTCCTCACCAACCCCCCGAAGGAAGAAGACACGTGCGGCAAATGCGGCTCAAGGCTTTACCAGCGCGAGGACGACAAGCCGGAGGCAATAAAGAAAAGGCTCGCGGAATACGAAACGCAGACCAGGCCGCTGATTGACTACTGCAAAAAAAAAGGCCTGCTGAAAGAAATAAAGGCGGAAAATCCGATTGAAGAAATAAACGGTGAAGTGAAAAGCCTTATTGAATTGGCCCGGCAACCTTGACCCATTGCCTCCGCATTTCCACTGCATCCAGGTCCTGCCTTCCTGAGCTTTCGCAGATAACCGTTCCCTTTAATCCGAATTCCTTTGCAGCCTTCAAAAAAAGCCTGTAATCCGGTTCGGGTTTTTTTTCAAGCAGGGTTGAATGGCTTTTTTCCCCTTTTTCCCCGAAATTAATCGGGTAAAGGTGCGAGTGCAAATCCTTTACCGCCTTTTTTCCAAGGCCTTTCTCCAGCTTTTCCAGCACTCCCAGAAAATCCTCCTTGCTTTTCAGGCTTCCCCCTGTGCGCGCATGCAAATGCGCCCAGTCAATGCAGGGCCTGCTTAACTCCAGCTGCGAACACAATTCAATCAGATCCTCCAATGAACCCAAGGCGCTTTTCTTTCCGGTCACCTCCAAAGAAAAGCAGGTTTGTTTTGCGTTCAGCTTTCGCGCCTCCGCCTCCACTTTACGCATTTCTTCAATAAACTGTTTTTTCGCTTTTTCAGGGTTTCCTGAATAAAAGCCGGGATGAAAGTTCACTTCCTGCGCGCCCAAAATTTTTGCGGTTTTAAAGGACTTCAGGAGATGCTGCCTGCTTTTCTCCACAGTCCCCTTTTTCAGGGAGGTGAGGACGGCGTAATACGGCGCATGAACGCTTAATTTGATTCCTGCTTTTTTTGAGTTTTTCCCGAGCCCTTCCGCGTGCTTTTCCCCCATTTTCACGCCAAAAGTGAACTGCACTTCATAGGCGTTCAGCCCAAGCTCTTGGAGGTAAACCGGGAAATCCAGTGAATCTTTTCCGTGTTTTGAGTGAAGGAACGCAGGGGTCAGTCCCGCGGGCCCGAATGAAAGGTCTGCACCCATTTTTTTTTTCACTTAAATAGCCTGTTGAATGAAGGCTTTTTTAACGGGTTGCCCCTGAAAAAAGCCAAATGGCTTTTGCATCCGCAGTCATGGGAACCAAATTTCCTGCACACAAGTTCAGCCCCATCCAAAGAAAAAATTTTTTTGTTCAAAGCGCATTCAACCCTTCTTTTTGTTTCAATTTTTTTTGCCGCGAGAATTTCCGCCTTTTCAAGCAAAAAATCAATGTTCCAGCGCATTTTCTTTTCCTTTTTCAGGTGCCTTTCAACCCTTTTCGCCAGCGAATTCATTGCAGAGCCGGTGTAAACATAGTGCCCAGCCGGAAAAAGGAATTCCCCCATTTTTCCTATTCCAATTCGCTTGGTTTTCTCAAGCCGCAAAACCAGCGCATAAACTCCCATCATTTTTTTATTGAAGGAAATGAGCTTTATTAAACCTTTCCCTGCAAAAAATAGGGAATATGATTGAATTGGTGGTAGTGGGAAGCGTCGCGCTTGACTCCGTTGAAACGCCTTTCGGAAAGACCGAGGAGGCGCTGGGCGGAAGCGCAACCTTTGCCTCAATCGCTGCTTCCTATTTTTGCTCCCCCGGAATTGTCGCGGTGGTGGGAAAGGATTTTCCGGAGAAGCACGTTAAGCTTCTTTCCTCAAAGGGAGTGGATGTTTCCGGCATGGAAAAAGTTGAGGGAAAGACCTTCCGCTGGAAGGGAAAATACGGTTTTGACTTGAATGTGGCGAAAACCCTTTCCACGGAACTGAATGTGTTCGCTTCCTTCAGCCCGAAAATCCCGGATGAATTCAGGAAAGCGGAGTACGTTTTCCTCGGAAACATTGACCCCGAACTGCAGCTCAAGGTTTTGGACCAGATTGAGTCGCCGAAACTTGTGGTAAGCGACACAATGAATTACTGGATTGAAAACAAGAGGGAAAAGGTTTTGGAGGCTGTGGAAAAAGTTGACCTTGCGCTGATGAACGACGGGGAAGCCAGAGAATTGTTTGGCACCACAAACCTGCTTAAGGCCGCAAGGGAAATCCTCAGGCTTAACTCGGATTACGCGATAATAAAGAAAGGCGAGCACGGAAGCATAATGGTTTCAAAGGAAGGATACTTTTCAATGCCCGGCTTCCCGCTTGAAAACGTCGCCGACCCGACTGGGGCGGGGGACAGCTTTGCAGGCGCATTGATTGGATTCCTTGTGCAGCATGGAAAACTTGACGACAAGTCCCTGAGAAAAGCGATTGTTTACGGCTCAACCGTGGCGTCATTCAACGCCGAATCATTTTCCCTGGGAAAGCTTTCCGGGCTGACAAAAAACGAAATAGAGGAAAGGTTCAGCCACTTCAGGGAACTGGTGAGGTTCTGAAAGGCTTTGGGTTTCCAGGTTTAACCGCAACTTTTTTATGGCAGGCGGGATAACCGCTAACGGGGCTTATAAAGGCCCGCAACCCGATTTTGAATAATGCAAACCCCTGCACCCTATTTTAGTTTTTTGCCCAGAAAAGCAAACAAAATTTTATGCTTGCCTTAAACAAATTTGACCCTGTTGGCAGATGCCATCCGGGAATAGCCTTTAATATGGGTTTGCCCTTAATTTTCACAGGTCCAAAATGGCTTTTGTTTCCGGTTACAGGATTCTTCCAAAGGCCTTCAGAAAAGGCTATGCGGTGGGTTCGTTCAATTTTTCCACAATCGAAATATTCAACGGCATAACCGCGGGCGCCCTTGCAAAACGCTCGCCCCTTATTTTAAGCACCTCCGAAAACGAGCTCAAGCACTTTGGGATGGATAATGCGGCAGCTGCGGCGCAATCATTCGGTTCCATGCACAAAATTCCGGTTGCGTTAAACCTTGACCACGGAAAAACAATTTTCATGGTAAAAAAATGCGTTGATGCAGGCTATTCCTGCGTGCACTTTGACGGCTCTTCCCTGGGGCGGAACAAAAACGTGAAGCTCACGAAAAAAACGGTTTCCCTTGCAAAAAGGAAAGGCGTTTGGGTGGAGGGCGAGCTGGGAATAATTTCAGGCGGCTCTTCAGTCCATACAGCAAAAGAAAAAGTCAACGCCGAATTTTTCACCGACCCGCAGGAAGCAAAAGAATTTGTGGAGCTTACCGGGGTGAATGCCCTTGCTGTTTCAATTGGAAACGTGCACGGGCTGTGGAAAGGCTCGCCGAAGCTGGACTTCAAAAGGCTTGCTGAAATAAAAAAGAAAACCCGCATTCCGCTTGTGCTCCACGGCGGCTCGGGAATAACTCCGGCGCAACTTAAGAAAGCAATCCCGCTGGGAATAGCGAAAGTGAACGTTAACACGGAATTAAGGAAGGCCTTCAGCGAAACACTGGGAAAAGAAATCAGCAGGAAAAAGGGGGAGGTTGTGCCCTATCATTTTTTGGGGAAACCGCGGGAAGAGGTGCAAAAGGTTGTTGAAAAAAAAATACTTCAGTTCGGCTCCCAAAAAAAAGCCTAGTCCCTGAATTTGTGCTTCAGTTCTTTTTCCATTTTCCGGATGCACTCGCTCACGCCCTTTGAGGCAATCCAGTTTGAGTCGCTGGAAGAAAACTTTTTTCCGCTCAGGCCCAAAAGCACGCTTACCTCAAACAATGCCCTGTTCCCTTCGCTTCGCGTCTGCTTGAAGTGCACCTGCAGGAAATCCACGTTCCTGTACTTTTTAACGGCATTTTCCACGAAGTCGGTGCAAAGGGAAATTATTTTGCCTTTTTCAAAGGAGTCAACCCCGTCCAGGCCGGAAAACTGAATCAGTTTTTCCGGGCTAACCATTTTTTTTTCACCACTATAATTTACCGCTTAACTCTTTAACAGGGTTTCCCCCGGCAAAGCTTCCTTCCCTTACATCCCCGTTAACCAAGGACATCGCGGAAACAACGGCGTTGTCCCCTATTTCAACGCCCGCAAGCACGGTGGAATTCGCCCCAAGCAACGCGTTTTTTCCTATAACCGTTTTCCCTGTCCTGTATTCCTTCACCAGAAACTCGTGGGAAAGGATTGTGCAGTTAAACCCGATAATGCAGTTTTCCTTTAGGGTAATGAGCTCCGGAAAAAAAACGTCAAACATCGCCATTAACCCTATTGAAGCATTTTTTTCCACCTTCATTCCGGTTCTCCTCAATAAAAACCGCTTTAGCGCAAGGCCTGGGCAAAACCTGCTGGAATAAATCACAATAAAATTGAATGCAACCCTGAAAGGGCTTTTTGCCTTGTGCCATTCCATCAGGGAATTAGGGGAAGATGTTTTTGTTGAAGCAATCCGTCTCACTTAAGTACCCACTTCCCATGATTCAAGGTATTCCTTCTGTTCCTTAGTGAGTTCGTCTATTTTGATTCCCAGTGAGGCCAGCTTTAGGGAGGCAATTTCCTGGTCAACTTCCTTTGGAAGCACGTAAACCTTGTTTTCAAGCTTTCCCCTGTTCTGGAAAATGAATTCCGCTGCCCTGGACTGGTTGCTGAAGGACATGTCCATTACCGAAGCCGGGTGGCCTTCCGCGCACGCCAGGTTAACCAGCCTTCCGCCCGCAAGCAGGAACACTTTTTTTCCGCCCCCCAAAGTGAATTCCTCCACCAAAGGCCGGATTTCGCGAACGGAAGCTGACAATTCCTTCAAGGCTTTCTTGTTTATTTCAACGTCAAAGTGCCCTGAGTTCGCGACAACGCATCCGTCCTTCATTTTCCTGAAGTGCTGTGAATCCACGACATTAATGTCCCCTGTCAGCGTGACAATAAGGTCTGCCTTGTCCACCACGTCAACCATTCTCGCGACATTGAATCCGTCCATCACGGCTTCAATTGCCTTCAGATGGTCAACCTCCGTTACAATAACATTTGCGCCCATTCCCTTTGCCTTGGTTGCAAAGCCCCTGCCGCACCAGCCGTAGCCGGCGACAACCACTGTTTTTCCTGCAAGCAAAAGGTTTGTTGCGCGCAGTATCCCGTCAATCGTGCTCTGCCCGGTTCCATAGCGGTTGTCAAAAAAATGCTTTGTTTTGGAGTCGTTGACCGCAATAATGGGGTACTTTAAAACGCCTTTTTTTTCCATTGCCTTAAACCTTATGACCCCTGTTGTCGTTTCCTCGGAGCCCCCCCACATTCCGTCCAAGAGCTCTGTGCGCTTTGAATGAATCTCTGACACCAAATCCGCGCCGTCGTCCATTGAAACATTAGGCTTTAAGTCCAGTGCCTTGTTCAAATGCTCGTAATATGTTTTGTTGTCCTCGCCTTTAACGGCGAAAACCGGCACATTGTAGTCCTTAACCAGGGAGGCCGCAACCTCGTCCTGCGTGCTTAAGGGGTTGGATGCGCAAAGCCTTACTTCAGCCCCCCCTGCAGCCAGCGTCCGCATGAGGTTTGCTGTTTCCGAGGTCACGTGCAGGCAGGCTGCAATTTTAACTCCCTTCAGGGGCGTTTCTTTTTCAAACCGCGCCTTCAGCTGCCTTAAAACATCCATCTGCCTTTCCGCCCACTCAATTTTCAGTTTTCCTGCGGGCGCAAGGGAAGAGTCTTTCACGTCGTAATCCATTTTTCCTTCCACCTTCCTGGCTTTTTCTTAACTAAGAAAAAAGAACAAAATCTTATAAAAAGAGGGGATTTTTTTTTCCTTTTTTACCTTAAGCTGTCCCACGGGATTTCTTCCCTTCCCCTCACAAGGATTCCCTGGTCGCTTATCTCAAATGGGTGCACGCTGGTGGAATGGTCCGTGCCCCGCATTTTTCTCACAAACAGGGAACGGTGCGGGGGGGTGAAGTAAAGCGCGATAATTGAGTCCGCAATGAAGTCCTCAATGCCGAAGGCGCTGAACTGGCCCCTCCTGGTTGAGGTTTCGGCGGTGAGGAGAGTGGTGCAGTTCAAATTCTTCAAATAATCCGTGAACTCGTATATCGTGCTCCTCAACGCCCCGGGCTCGCGAATCCAGATTCCCAATGCTGTTGTGGAGTCAACCACCAGCCTTACTGCGCCGATTTTTTCAACCATGTCCGAGATTGCCTTCAGTTCCTCGTAAATTTGCTCTTCCACCTGCTCCGGCTTTTTTCCGCTCAGCTGCAGCTTGTAAATCTTGAACAAATCCTTTTCCTGCAGTTTTTTTATGTCCCAGTTGAAGTTCTGCATGTTCCACGTGATGTTCTTTAAATTGGTTTCAAGCGTCACATACAGCCCGGGCTCGTTCTGCTTTAATGCCCCGCCGTAAAGGTACTGCAGCGCAAAAATCGTTTTTCCAGTTCCAGAAGCCCCGCTTACAAGGGCGGTTGAGCCCTGTGGAACCCCTCCCTGAATCAACTGGTCAAGGCCTTCAATTCCTGTTGGAACGCGTTTCATTCAATTTTCACCCATTTATATATGACTTTAATTTTATTAAATCTATCTGAATCGCCAAAAAAAAACATAAAAAGCCTTAAATACCTGTTTGAGCCCATTAATTGAAATGCCTGAATCCCCTGCCCTCAGCGGGCCTGTTGACCTGGTTGACTTGATTGAGCAGCCCGCGTGGAAAACCATTCTCCTGAATTTGGTTGAAAGCGAGAAAATGGACCCGTGGGACATTGACGTGTGCGAGCTGGCGGATAAATACCTCCAAAAAATCAATTCCCTGGGCGGAACCGATCTCCGCCTGCCGGCAAACGCAATTCTGGCTTCCGCGATTTTGCTGAAAACAAAGGCGCGTTTCCTGCGCCTTTCCTCTTTGGATGAGGAAGAGCAGCAAAAGGAAGTGGAAAAGTTCATTGAAGAATTTATCCCGGAGCTCCAGAACCCGCGCAGGCTAAAGGAAGGCCGCGTAACTTTGGATTCTTTGGTTGACGTGATTGAAAGGATGGTGGAGTCCAGCAAGAAAAGAAAGGACCCCGCTTACCGGGGAGAGGAGCTGAGGTTTGACATCCCTTTCCCTGACGAAAACATTGAGGAAAAAATTGAGCTCATTTATGAAAAGGTGAAGGCGCTTGCGGATTCGCAGGGTTTGGTGCTGTTCTCCAAGCTCTTGGATCAAAGAAACCCGAATGAAATGGTGAACACATTCATTCCGCTGCTTTTCCTTGCAGGAAACGACAAAATCTCCCTGTTGCAGGAGGAATTTTTTGGGGAGATTTTTATCAGCCTGAACAAAAAAAACGGGGACATCCGGGAAGTTTAACCCCGCCATCCCGCAAAAAACATAACTATGACATCCTTCCACGGCTAAAGCCGTGGGTTTCCCTGAATTCGTTGAGGCTGTCTTTTTCCGTTAAAGGCGAAGCCGCATGGCGTAAGCCACTTGCCGAAGGCAGTTTTTTAATCAAACTTTTTTTTTAAAAAGTTTGTTTTGATGAAACTTTTTTGAAAA
>CAYTYC010000007.1:0-27233 GCA_964442255.1 uncultured archaeon
GGCGGCCCTTTTTGATCAAACTTTTTGGAAAAAAGTTTGTTTTGATAAAACTTTTGGAAAAAGTTTTACGGAAAGAAATCCGCAAACCGCTGCCTGAAGGCAGCGGATTTCTTTGGGTTGTTAAAAAAAAAAGAAATTGTTCCGGCGTTTACCTGCTTAAAAGCATTCTCGCCATTTCCCCGTAAGCCGGGCGGGTGATGAAAATTCCAATCAAAACACCCGAAATGGTGGTGATTGCAAATCCCACCAGTTTTCCCAAGCCAAAGCCAAACAAAATAATGGGCGCCATTGTGGCGATTGTTGTTGCCGCGGCAGCAAAAATAATGAAAAAAGCCTTTTTCAGCCTTCCCGCAAAAGAGCCTGTCTGCGTTCTCACTCCCCTCACCAGTTCATCGGAAATAATTATCTGGTGGTCAACGCCTGTTCCAACCGCCGCAATTATTCCCGCAACCGCGGCAAGGTCCAAATTCCAGCTGATAAGGGAAGCAAATCCCAGAATCAAAACAACCTCGCTTAACCCCGCAAACATTATGGGAAAAACAAGCTTCAACACCCTGTAACGGATGAAGATAACCAGCACGACAACCAAAAGCGCGACAAAACCCATTAAGGCCGCGTTCTGCAGGAACGCCTTTCCAAGAGTGGGTGAAACGGTTTCCCTGCTGATTTCCTTAACAGGAATGGGAAGGGAACCGGATTCAAGCAAAATAGTCAAGTCATTCAATTCCTTCATTGCCTGCTCCGGGTCGGGGGCAAAGCCGCGGATAACCAACTCGGAATGCCTTTCAGCCTGCTCAACGCTTTCCACGAAAGGGTCAAGGCCTGTCACGTCCTCGCTTAAGGAAATGACCTGCTGGATTCCCGTAACCTTCCAAACCCACGGGGTTTCCGGCTCAACCCCGCGTTCGGTTACCTGAAAGCCAAGTTCCTTCAGTTCAGCGATTACTTCTTCATTCGTTCCCAAAGGAACAAGCGCATTCGGGTTTTCTTCAGCCAAAACGGAAAGCCCCTGCAACTGCGCCTCTTCCAGGCTTCCGGTGAAAGTGAAGTGCGGTATTCCCGAATTCTGCAACAATTCAGCCATGCTTGTTTCAGCGGGAATCCCCAAAAACTGGTTTCCCTGCAAAAGGAGACCGCGGTCATTAGAGAAAACAGACTGCGGAATCACCAGAACAGCGTCAGCCGGGCGGTCAATAAAAAAATACGTTTTCTCGCATTCATATTGTTTTCCTGCACCGGGGTCCTGTGAAACAATAGTGCACTTATGGAAAGTCATGCGGGTGAACCTTTCGGCAGCAGAATCCTTTAGCATGAAAGGCAGGCGCCACATTATTCCGTCCCCTTCCTGTATGAAACCGTAGCCTTTGTCGGCCTGCTTGAAGATGTGCGCGATTTCATCTCCCGTAAAGAGAACGTTTCCGTCCAGGGTTGCCTCAAACTTTCCCTGGCGCCTCAAACGCGATTCAATCAGGTCAATCTGCTCCGGGTCGGTTTCCGCAATCTGGACAAGGATTACTTCATCACCCAAACTGGTTACCTTTGTGTCCTTCAGCCCGGTCCAGTCCAGTCTCCTGGAAAAAACGGAAACAATCTGGGAGAGTTCATTAGCATTTTTAGCGGGTTCCTGTAGCTGAACCTGAAACTGGGTTCCGCCCTTGAAGTCAATTCCAAACTTTAATCCGTTAACTGAAATCACGAGAAACGCGCCCAAAAGAAGGGCAAGAAGCAGGGCAATCCGGAAATTCATGAAAAACTGCCTCAAACCACCAGCCTCCTGGACTTTTTTTCAACATACCACAAAAGCACGGGGGCATTCATGAGCCATGTGCTGATTAAATCCGCAAGCAAACCAAACAATAAAACGGCTGCGATTGAGAAAATTACGGTCATCTGGTTAAAGAACGCCAACACAATCATTGCGCTCAAGGCGGCAATTGTCGTGAAAGTCATTGTCAAACCGGTTTTCATTGAATCCGTTGTCCTTTCCTTCGGGGAACGCTCTTTTCTCTTGATTAAACGCGTTGTAAGCATTATGTCCGTGTCAACACTGTAGCCGACAAGCATAAGGAGAGCGGGAATGGAGGAAAGGGAGAGGGGAATTCCTGTTAAAGACATCAGGGCAAGGGCGCCGGAAATGTCAAAAACCGCGGCGGCGATGATTGCCGCCGAGGGAATGATTTCACGGAAGAAAAAGAAAACCACAAAAATAACTGCAATGAATGCGACAATTGCGACAAAAACCGCGTTCTCCCAAAAGGTTGCGCTTAAGCTGGGGCCGACTTCAACGCTCTGCACAGAGTAAGAGTTTCCCAAAGGAAAATTGGCTTCCAGTTCCGCGAGAAGGCTTTTTTCAAACGCCTGCTTTGCCTTTCCGAATGCCTCATCCGCAAACTCCAGTAAATCCTTTGGGTTGCCTGGAGGAAGGCCTTCAACAAAAGGAGCCAAAAGGGAGAGCGCGTTTTTGGAGCGTTCAGCCGACTCTTCAGGGGAAGAATCCAGCAATGCACGCGCTTCATCCAGTTCCGCTTTTGCTTCCGCCAGCTCCAGGTTTTCCGCGAACTCAATGTTTAATCCGAAGCCAAGGGGAGAGGAAACCGTTGTGACCCTTAAATCCGATAAATTAAAGTTTTGCATTAAATGCTGTTCAACTGCTTTTGCTTCCGGTGCCTCCTCCAGACCCGTGAAAATGTAAGAAGTGCCCCCGGTTAAGTCCATTCCCCTTTGAATGCCGGGAAAAACGAATATCATTGCCAGGAAGATTATAAATAAGGCTAACGGAATGAACATGTACCGGGTGTAGTTTTTGCCGTACAAACGCATTATTTTGGCCCCTAAACAGAGAATTAAGATTTTAACCAAAGAAAGGCATTTAAAGGATACTGGGAAAGGAAAGGCTTTACACCCTGCAAAGATTTTTATATTCCAAAGAAGTTATTTTTTGCGTGCAGGAAAAAAGGGCGCAGGGCGCATTAGAGTACCTGCTGTTGATTGGCGGGGCAGTGCTTGTCGCGGTTGTGAGCATCAGTTTGCTGACCTCAATAGGGCCTGCGGGAAAAGCCACGGGGGAAACCGCGGAAGCAAAAGCCGAAAGCGCAGGGGAAAGCCTCCGCACAGGGCTCGGGTTTGGGACAGCACTTCTTGCTGACGGGCGGGCATGCGCTGATGGAAGTGAATGTGAAGGGGGCGTATGCGATTCCAGTAGTTTTTGTCAAACTTGTGAAGCGGATCGTACTTATGTGTCAGACAATGTGTGCCACAGCGAATGCGGAAGCCTTGCGGATGCCTCTTTTGATGGAACCGCTTCCCCTGGCGACAGGATTTGCACAGCGTGGGACAGATTCGCGGAAGCCTGTGATGCGGGAGAAATCTTTTGCGACACCGGGTCAAAAGAAGTTTGTTCAAGCGGAACATGCGTTGTTGATTTGGTTGCTCCCGCCGCGCCCTCCGCATTTAGCGCCGCAGACAAGCCGTCTTCAAGTGACACCATAAAATTAGACTGGACCAATCCTGGAGATTCAGACTTTGACAAAATAAAAATTTTGCGAAAAACAGGCAGTTATCCTTCGGCTTCAGATGACCCAACCGCAGATATTGTTTATGAGCAAACAGGGGAAACGCCGGGGGCAGATAAAACATTTGATGATTTTACGGGGGCAAATACAAACGGCACTACATTTTATTACAATATTTGGGCATTTGACAGGGTTTTAAATGAAAGCGCAAGCAGAAGCGCGCAAGGAATTCCTCTTGGAACATTAAACGGTTACTGTGGCGCAAACAGCCATTGCGAAACCGCTTACCCAAAATGTTGCTTTGACTCTGGATACAAATGCAAGGCAAGCGATTATCCATTTTGCCTAGGGCCATAAAATAAACTATTTCCTCCACAGCACAAACAGCACTGCCAAAAGCAGCAATGGAAGGAAGTAAACCGGAAGCCCGGGGACAGTCAAAAGCTTTTCGCCTGTTATTGTGAAGTAGGTGCGGACGGTTTCAGTGTCGGTTATTGAATAGGCTATTGCGGTGACTTTAACGTCAACCCTGTGGTCGCCTTTCTCCCATTCTTCTAAAGTGGAGCCAACATTTATGGTTGCAGGAAAAGTAAAGGTTGTGCCTTGCGGCAGAATTCCGTTGTAGCTGTCAAAAACAGTTCCATCCAAGGAAAACTCTATAACAATGTTGGAGAGGTCTGTGCCGGAAACGTTTTTCACTTTAACTCCAACTTCAGTTTGCTCCCCGCTCCTTCCAATAATTGCCCTCGGAACAGCTTCAAAGTCAAGTATTCGGATTAAGTCCCCCAAAGGAGGCGCAGGGTTTACAGTAAATGGCCCGGAATAGTCAAGCTCGTTGCCTGTGCTACTGCTTGCCCAGCCGGCAACATAATAGGTTCCAGGAGGCAAATCACTGCAAAACAATCCAACAGCGCAGTTTGTAGTGTTAAAAGTGCAGTCCGCTGCCCTTCCGGGCGGGCCGCCAATTGCACAGGAATAACTTGGGTCCCCGGAAAAATCGTCTGCATATCCCCCCTCGGGGAATAACGGGAAGTCTGTTTCATTGTAGTTACCCCAAACCGTGTCATTGTCCAAATAAAAATAAAACGTCATTGGATTGCCTCCACTGTCAGAGGCATTCCATTCAACGCCCAAAGAATCATCCACAGTGTCGCCGTCTGGTTTGATTACATTAATTGACAAAACACTTGAGCTTACTTCCCAAGGCACCTGCAGAGTGCTGCCACGGGGCGGGACTGCATTGTCTTCACAGTAAGCCTCCGCAACCCAGTGGTCCGGCTCCAAAGAAATTGGATCAGATGCCGGGCCAGAGTCAACCCACTTCCCCATTCCATCTGGTGCAACAATGTCTGGGCCAGTATAAACAATTGTGCTTTCGCCTGGGGCTCTCTTTACGGTAAAGTTAACAAAAGCAACATCATTTGACGGGGCATCCGGGTCAACGCATTCAGCCCTAATCGCATGAATTTGCTGACCACTAGTAGTCAAGGAATCACAGGCAACCCAAGTGCCCGCCCCATCACTGTCGCATTCAATGTTTGAAATTTCGGGTGCCCTGTTAGTAACGTAATTTACTCCATAAACTGTTGCCCACAATTCAAAGTAATCAGCGCCGCCTTCAACAGGGACATACTTGGAGTAAACTGTAACCAGTTCATCCGAGTTCCTGAATGCCCAGGCGTCTTTTGTAAAGTCCCCGCGGTTGGTGCCCACTTTTCTGCCTGTATTAAATGAATCAGGGAAAGACACGCTGTCCGAAAAAAAGCCGTTTGGAGGACCTCCGTCCTGCTCTGTCAGCAGCCTCAAATAAGATGTTCCGGTCGGGCTGTTGGGCAGGGGCTCAGTCATCCAATAATTAATCAAGAAATCGTTGGAAGCTGTCGGCAGAACAAACGGACCGTTAGAATAGGGGGACGCCCGGAGATAACCACCGGAAACAACTGGTTCAATTTCTCCAAGCGGGAAAGCTAAGGGGTTTCCGGCAGTATCAAACCTCCTTGTCAGTATGTACCTGGGATTCCCGTTAAAAGGGTCATTTCCGACCCACACAAGGGCAATAACCCCGTCTGAGTTTACTGCAGCAAAAGACCTTTCCGTAAGAGGGTTAATTCCATCAATAGGGGAAATAGTTGTTTCGCTGCCGTCAAGCCCGATTATTGATGCAGTCACTTCTTTAGTGTAATAATCCGGACAACCGTAATCATGGGTTACGGTAAAAACAACCCCACCAGAAGGCATAGGAGTTATGCCGCCATAAGCAGGAAAATCATTCGTTGTTCCAGTAAGCTGGATTTCGCCAGGAGGAGTAAGCAGTGAAAAAGAGGCGCCATCAAAAGAAAATATGGAAAGGTAATAAGTTGAATAGTAGGTCCTAGAAGGGCCGCAAACCTTGTCTCCATGGGATTTCGTATAGAGCAGGTAAATATTGCCGGAATCATCAACAGCCGCATCATCAAACCCCATAAAATCCCCTATTGAGCCAGTGCCAATCAAAACTGTTTCACCCATTAGTTGGGTTAAGTTTCCGGTTTGACTATCAAAATCGTAAACCTTTGCATAGAGCTTGTATTCAACTGTGTCCTCCCAGAAAACAAACAGTCTGTCCTGGGAGTCAAAAATTACTTTAGGGTTTAAAAACCGCAGACCTGGTGACTCGCTTATCTGGAACTGGAGAGAAGGCTGATTGGATGAATCGTAAAGCCTTCCAACAATGTTCTGTTCGTATCCGGGGGTGGCAGTATATTCACTCCACGCGACCAAAAAGCTTCCGCCAGAAGCCAAAGCCAAATCAAAGGAATCAAGCACATTGCCTTGGCTTTGGTCAATTTGGAACTCATCCAGAATAGTCAAATCTATTGTTTCAACCGCAGCTGAATCAGCGGCAAACAAAACCAAAAACGCAGCCAAAAACAATTTCTTATACATAACCGGCACTCTTTTTCACTCTTTTCGCTCTATTCGTTTGGTTTTAATGCATATAGAATAGGCAAGGTTGTTATTAAAGATTTTCTTTTAAATCTCGGGGGATTTTCACAGGAAATCAGCCCCCTTTCAACGCATTTAAAAGTGAAAGCAGGGTTACCCCTTTATGGCTAAAACGCAGAAAAAAATCCTGGGAGAGGAATTCGGGGTTAAGCCTGATGAAGCGGACAAGCTGTACTTGGGATTGCTGGATTCAGGGCCCCAAAAAATTGAAATGAACCGCACAATAAGGGAAGGGCTGAAATTCAGGCACCTGGCAAAAACAAAAAACGGAAAAATATGCCTGACTCCGCTGGGCAAGACAATCGCAAAAGGCGCAAAAAAACTCTTCCACTAGCCGCAGGCTGTTTTGAATTGATTAAAGGTTTGCTTCCTAAGCCCCTGCATATTTAACCTCAAATGTTGTCATGAGAGGTCTTGATTCCTGTTTAAGCGGAAAATCCTCAAGGTATAATTCAGTGGCTTCCTTTAAATTGGCCAAAGCTTCATCAATTGTTTTGCCCTGCGAAACCACCCCCAACTCCACGCATTCCGCAACATACATGTCTTCATCTTTATGCAAAACGGCAGTAAAAGTCTTCATGAAAACCATAAAATAAATTGCCTGAAAAAGCTTAAAAACCAAAGCAAACTGCAAAAGGCGCAAAAAAACTGTTCCACTAGCCGCATATTTACTTTTAAAATGTTCAGGCACATATTGTTATCAAGAAAGCTGAACTGCTTTCGGAAGTGGTTTGAATGAATGGATTAAAAATATTGGAAATACTGGTTCTGGTTTCAGGCTAAAGGAGGGGGTTGCATGGTGAAAGAAGAGTTAGAGGCCGCCGCGGAATTAATGGACGCGGTTATGGAAGACAGGGGGGTGCCGAGAAACATCAGGGGAAAAGTGGAGGAAGCCAAGAAAAAAGTGCTGGAATCAGCTGAAAAAGAGCTGAGCGTAAACATCAGCTCCGCATTGTACATGCTGGACGACATCAGCAACGACATCAACATGCCCTCACACACCCGAACAGAAATATGGCAAATCATTTCCGAGCTGGAGGCAATCAAGGAAAAAGTGAAATAAGGGCTCGGAATGGCTGAAGAAAAAGAAAAAACAGAATCCAACGGAAAAAGCGCCGCAGAAGAAGGGGAAGAAAGCGGCGGAAAGGAAAAAGAAATAATAGAGTACGCGTCAAAAAACAACGCTGCAGTGAACAACAAAGCAATCGCGCTGCTCAAGGAAAGGGAAGACTACCGGAAAATAATCGACGAACTGCTTGAAGAAGGGCACTTCATTTTAAGCAAAGACGCCGTGGAAGGAAAAATAGTCGAAAAAAAAAGCAAAATCGAATTAGTCAAAGAGGTTGAAATCCACGGAACAGGGTTCAAGCCTTTGGCAAAAGAAGTTGCACCGGATTTAAGGGAAATAAGGCGGCTCAACCTTCCGGAGCACGTGAACTCCGGCGGAAAAGCCGAAGACTTTGTGCAAATGTTCAGGGACAAATTCCGGGTGCTGGAAGGCGTGCTGAAGCAGAGAAACACATTGAATGCAAAGCCAATCAAAAGGCTTAAGGCGGTTCCAATGGGAAAAGAAGTGGAAATCATTGGAATGGTGCAGGAAAAATTCACGAGCAAAAACGAAAATCTGGTCTTAAAACTCGAGGACTTGGAGGCAGAATGCATTGGGGTTGTCTCAAAGGACGACCAGAGGCTGGTGGAATTCGCGAAACGCATTCTCCCGGACAATGTGGTGGGAGTAAAGGGAAAAAAAATAAGGGACGGAATGATTGTAATCAGGGAAATAATGCTTCCCGAGCTTCCGCAAAAACCGTTCAAAAAAAGCGAAAGGAATTTAAGTTTGGCTGCTGTTTCCGACTTTCACGTGGGAAGCAAGCTCTTCATGGAAGAAGAATTCAAGCGGTTCCTGCTTTGGCTGAAGGGAATGACGGGAAGCGAAAAAGAAAAGGAAAAAGTGGGAAAAATAAAGTATCTGATGATTTTAGGGGATGTCTGCGACGGAATAGCTGTTTACCCCAACCAGCTCGAGGAGCTGGCGATAAAAGACATTTACGGGCAGTACGAGGCATTAAGCGAACTGCTTGTGGAAGTGCCGGAATACATTGAAGTGGTGATGATTCCGGGGCAGCACGATGCCGTGAGGTGGAGCGACCCCCAAAACGCGATTCCAAAAGAGTTTCTCCCGGAACTGCACAAGCTAAAAAACTTTCACTTCATAAGTTCGCCGGGGTGGGTGGAGGTTGAGGGATTAAAGTGTTTAATGTACCACGGGCCCTCGATGCACGACCTTTATGCAAGCGTTTCAAACCTCTCCTACAAAAGGCCGCACGAGGCAATGATAGAGCTGCTTAAAAGAAGGGACTTAATGCCAAGCTACGGAATGAAACGGCCCTATATTCCGGAAAAAATGGATTACATGGTTATAAGGGAAGAGCCCGACATTTTTTTGGCCGGGGAAATGCACCACAACTCCTACGGGCCGTACCGCGGCACAATGGTCATGAGCTGCGGAACCTGGCAGCTGCAGACGGATTTTCAGGTCCAGCAGGGGCACACCCCAACCCCGGGAATAGCCTCAATTTATGAAATGAAAACAAACAAAATAATTGAAAACTATTTTTACAGGAAAGAAACGGAAGAAAAAGGCGCAGGGGAAAGGAATGAAAGAAGCTGAAATCCTGGCAAAGCCGGAAATAAAGGAATACTTCCGGAAAATAACCAAACAGGTTGACGAAAGATACTGGATAGCGAAAACTGCAAGGAAAAAAGGGCTGGATTTAAGCACGGAAATTGAGTCAGTGCCTGCGGCAGACCTGGCGGAAAGGATTGAAACCCTTGTGGGGCCGGAGGGGGTTGCGGAAAGGTACAGGCAATTGTTCAAGGAACTGAAAGGGGACAGGATGAAAATCATTTTCCGGCTGGCAAAAGAAATCGTTGAAGGAAACCTCGGGGATTTGGAGGGAGAGGAGGCAAGGATTGAAAAGGCGGTAAAAGTCGGGCTGCTGGTGGAAACCGAGGGAGTTGTTGTTGCGCCGGTTGACGGGGTTCCAAAGGTAACGGTAAGCAAAAACCCGGACGGAAGCAGGTACGTGGACGTTTACTACGCCGGACCCATAAGGGCGGCGGGAGGAAGCTCAACCGTAATTCCGCTGATTCTGGCTGACTACGCGCGGAATCTGCTGGGACTGGACAGGTACAAGCCCACGGAAGAAGAAGTGGAGCGGTACGTTGAGGAAATAAGCATTTACCAGAACGAGGTAATCTCAAGGCAGTACATGGTTTCAGAGAATGAAATCAGGACAATCATCCGGGGGTGCCCGGTGTGCATTAACGGAGTGCCGACAGTTGAAAGGGAGGTTTCAGTTTACAGGGACATGGAGAGAGTTCCCAGTAACCGGATTCGCGGAGGAATGGGGCTGGTGGTAAGCGAAGGGGTTGCACTCAAAGCAATGGTGATACTGGAATGGGCAAAATTGCTGGGGCTGAACTGGAGCTGGCTGGAAAAAATAATCAAAGTGAAAAAGACAACGGAAAAAAAGGTGGAAATAAAGCCCAACCCAAAGTACCTGGAAAGGATTGCTGCAGGAAGGCCGCTTTTGGCTTACCCAATGCGGTACGGGGGCTTCAGGCTGAGGTATGGGAGAAGCAGGAACAGCGCAATAATGGGAAAAGCGATTAACCCCGCGACAATGTCTTTACTGAACGACTTTATTGCGGTGGGAACGCACATAAGGATTGAAAGGCCGGGAAAAGCCGCACAGCTTTTTCCCTGCACATCCATCAACGGGCCCATAGTGAAATTAAAGGACGGGGAAGTGCTGAGGGTTAATTCAGTGGAAGAAGCGGAAAAAGTGAGGCCGCACGTGCAGGAACTGCTTTTTTTGGGTGACATGCTTGTTTCACTGGGGGACTTCAGGAAAACCGCGCACCCGTTAATGCCGAGCCCTTATGTAAAAGAATGGTGGGAACAGGAGGCAAAAGAAAAAGGCGTGAAAACCGGGGAAAAAATTGACGGAAAAAAGGCGGTGGAGTTAAGCGAAAAATTCGGGGTGCCGCTGCACCCGCGTTACCTGCATTATTACACCGCACTGAAAACAAATGAATTAAAGGAATTGGTGAAGTGGGTAAAGGAAGGGAAAAAGGTTGAAGAAAACAGGGAAGTGAAGGCCGTTGAGTTTGAAGAAAACCCTGCACTCAAGGAAATGCTTGAAAATATCGGGCTGCCGCACAAATTAAGGGAAGGAAAAATTGTTGTGGAAAAAGAGTTTGCGTACAGTTTCCTTAAAACTTTTGGGGCACTTGAAGGGGGCGAAGCGAAAGACGAGCCGGTGCCGTCAAAAATCCGGCACACAGAAACCGCAGGAAAGCAGGACTCGCTGCCGGGCGAAACCGGCAATGTTCTGGAAGTTTTAAGCAGGTTAAGCGGAATTGAAATAAGGGACAAGGCGGGTACTTTCATAGGCGCAAGGATGGGAAGGCCGGAGGCGGCAAGGGAAAGGACAATGAAAGGCAACCCGCACGTGCTTTTTCCAATCGGGTTGAGCGGGGGGCCGAGAAGAAGCATAAACAAGGCGCTGGACGCGGAACAGGAAAAAAAAATAAAGGTGGACATCGCGTTATTTGAGTGCCCGCAATGCGGTTCGCCCTCGCCCTTTGTTTTCTGCCCAAAGTGCGGGAAAAAAACAGTTAAAATATTCAACTGCACCAAATGCGGAAGAAAAGTGCAGGAAGAAAAATGCCCTGTGTGCGGGGGAAAAGGAAAACACAACGAAGAAAAGGAAATAGACCTGGAGGGAATAATTAAAGGGGCGCTGGAAAAGCTTAACACGAAAATGCCTGAACTGGTGAAAGGAGTTAAGGGGCTGATTAACGCGGGAAAAGAGCCGGAGCCGGTGGAAAAAGGGATTCTGCGCGCGAAACACGATTTATACGTGTTCAGGGACGGCACAATGCGCTACGAGCTTTTGAATGCGCCGATAACGCACTTCAAGCCAAAGGAAATAGGGTTAAGTGTTGAAAAAGTGAAGGAACTTGGCTACAGCAAAGACAAAGACGGAAAAGAGCTTGCTTCGGAAGAGCAGGTGCTGGAAATATTTCCCCAGGACATAATAGTGCACGAAGGGGCGGGGGAATGGATGGTGAGGGTCTCCAAATTCCTGGATGAACTGCTGGAAAGGTTTTATGGCGGAAAGGCCTTTTACAACGCGGAAAAAAAGGAGGATTTAATCGGGGAACTGGTTGTGGGGCTGGCTCCGCACACCTCCGCGGGAATAATCGGGAGAATAATAGGCTACAGCAAGGCAAAAGTCGGGTGGGGCCACCCTTACTTCATAATGACAAAAAGGAGAAACTGCGTGCACCCTTCCACCGGACTGGTTGTGTGGGATGAAGAAAAGAAAAAGACGGAAATAAAAAGAATCGGAGAACTGGTGGAAAAAGAGATATCCGAAAACCCGAAAAGGCTAATAAACGCGGACATGCATGGGACAAAAATTATTGAAAACCACAGAAACCTGTTCGCATACCGCATTAACCCGGAAAACAACCGGCTGGAAAAAAGCAAGATAACGCATTTCTTTAAAGGGCGCGCCCCAGGACACTGGATAAAAATAACCACCAACAAAGAAAAGAAATTTGTAATGGACCCAAACCACCGCTTCATTTATCTGAAAGAAGGAAAAATAAAGGCAAAAAATGCAAAAGAAGCACTTGCAGGGGATCTTGTGCCCGTGGCATTAAAAATTCCCGGAAAAAATGGATTGCGGCAAAAAAAAGATTACGTTCCAGAAAAAGTTGTGTCCGTAAAAAAAATGTATGACAAAAAACCAAGGTATTGTCTGGAAATAGACAGCCGGCCAGAAATTGAGTCCAAAGTAATATTGTGGGGAAACAAACTGCTTCAAGCCAGGTGCGACGGAGACCAGGACTCCATAATGCTTTTGCTTGACCCCCTGCTGAATTTCTCGGAGCACTATTTGAGTGCCTCCAGGGGAGGAAGAATGGACGCGCCGCTGGTGCTGACTTCCGTGCTTAACCCCCTGGAAATAGACAAGGAAGTCTATGAAATGGAGGCCATAGAGCGGTATCCCCCGGAATTTTACAGGAAAACACTTGAGTTTGCGCCGCCGGCAGTTGAAATGGTGGAAGTGGTGAAAGACAAGCTGGGAAAAGAAGGGCAGTACACCGGGCTGAACTACACGCATGAAACGGATTCATTTGATTTGGGGCCAAAGCAAAGCACTTACGTCAAGCTTGCGACAATGGAAGAAAAAATAAGGGCGCAGGCGGTTCTGCAGTCAAAGATACGGGCATTGGACAAAAAGGACGCGCTGGAAAGGGTAATGCTCTCACATTTTATCCCGGACATAATAGGAAACACGCGAGCATATTCAAGGCAGACCTTCAGGTGCAGTGCCTGCAACACAAAATTCAGGCGCATTCCGTTGGTTGGGAAATGCACGAAATGCGGGGGAAACATTATTTTGACCATAGCGGAAGGGTCGGTGAAAAAATATTTGGCGATTGCAAGGCAGATAACCAACGAATACAATTTAAGCCACTACCTCAAGCAAAGGATTGACCTGATTGAAAAAGAGCTGGACTCGGTCTTTGAAAACGGAAAAGAACAGAGAAAACTCCACGAATTCGTGTAAAAATTTGTTCAAAAAAGCTTGAGGATTCCAAGAAAATCAAGCGCAACCACGACCAGCACGACAACAAGAATTAAAACCAAAAGCCAGTATGGGGAAAAGAAAAAGGAAGGGATTCCAGGCCTGGATGTTTTGGAAGCCGCTTTTGAGCCGAGCTTAAAAGATTCCGTTGTGTAATGCACCCAAGCGCCGGGCCGCTTCAGTTCCTGCATCAGCTCAGCCGTAACCTCAAGCCAGCCCTTTTCCCTGAAAGGCACTTCATCGGATTCAAGCAGTTCCCCATCCAATGCGCTGAACACAAGCCTGTATGTTCCTTCCTGAACCGTCACATAAGAAACCCATCGGGGAAAAAGGATTTCCCGGAATTCGGTGACGACAATTTTTTCTTTCGGGATGGAATGCTTCTGGGAAATCTTCAGGACCGCAAGCTCTTTCGCATTCCCGCTTGAAAGGGAGTGCTCAAGGATTTTGAAGCCGTACTTTGGCTTTGTTTTTGCGAGGTCCCGGAGAAGGGATTCATCCATTTTTTCGTGAAGCCCTTCAACAAGTTCCCCGGAATTTGGGTCAAAGGATTCCTTTCCCTTAACTGTGCGGTCAACAATCGGGGAAGATGCTTCATTTTTTTCCGAGTAAGCGTAAAAGGAAACAAAGAAAAAGGGCTTGAGGAAAAGGGAAAGCTCCGCCGCCTCAAATTTACGCCAATGCCTTTCCCTCAGCATGGACTCGATTTTCTTTACCGTTTCCTCCACGCCAAAAGAAACACGGAGGAAAGGTTTTTCAAAACCCATAAGGAAGAATTATTCCCTTCTCTTAATAATCTTTACATTTGCGGGAGTAATAAGCACCTTGTCGTGGGAAATCCTTGCGATGTCGCCGTTTATCTCCTCAACTCCGCCCCTAATGCCGCTCACCAAATCCCTCAACTTCAAGGCATTCCTTTTTGCGAGGTCAGAGATGTTCAAAAGCACGATATTGCCTTTCTTTGCCTCCTCCATCACAGCTTCGGTGTCGGTGTCGGAGTGGAGGGTCATGGGCTTAACGTAGGCGTCGGCGTTCTCGTACATGGACTCCTCTTCAACGTCCAGGTTGTTCAAAAACTCCTCAATGTCAATTTCGTCGGTTTTCCTGAATAAAGATTCCATAAAAGCCATTCCAGTATCACCCCAAAATTAAGATATAATATTTTTCCATAGAGGGTTATTTTAAGCATATTGGTGACGGGTTCGGAAAGCAAACAAAAACATTATTTTAAAGTAATGCAGCAAAAAAATTTTTCCCATGGGAAAAAACATATTCGAGGAACACATGCATAAGGCCTCTGTTTTTCGGGACCGAAACATGATAATGCCGCACTACGTTCCCGAAGAGCTGCCGTTCAGGGAAAAGCAGATAAGGCAGACTGGAAAGGTTTTGGCCGTGGCCTTGGACGGAAAAAAGCCCGACAATTTGTTTGTTTACGGGAAAGTGGGGACAGGAAAAACCGCGACACTGAAGAATGTGCTGAAACAACTGGGGGAAGTCGTGGAAAAAGGCGGTGCGCCCATTGACCGGACTTACATAAACTGCAGGAACCACAACTCAAAATACAAGGTGATGATTAAGGCGGTGAAACAGTATTTTCCGGGGCAAAACTTTCTGGGCTTCAGCATCGGGTTTGTGCACGACAAGCTTTTGGAGTATGCAAACAAAGGAAGGCACCTTGTGCTTGTGCTGGATGAAATTGACAAGGTGAAGGACGTTGATGAACTTGTGTACGCTCTTACGCGGAGCAATGATGAACTGGAAAAGGGTTCGGTGAGCATCGCGGGAATTTCAAACAACCTGATGTTCAAGGAAAGGCTTGACCCAAGAACAAAAAGCAGTTTGTGCGAAAAAGAACTGGTGTTTCCGCCGTACAATGCGGAAGAACTGAAGGCAATTTTAAAGCAAAGGGTGGAGCTGGGGTTTAAGGAGAATTCTGTGAATGAGTCTGCATTGAGTCTGGCCGCTGCTTACTCAGCAAAGGAAAGCGGGGATGCAAGGACAGCGGTAATGCTTTTGCTGCGTGCAGGGGAGCTGGCGGACGAGGAAAAAAAGGGAACGGTTTCCGAAAAAGAGGTGGAAAAAGCGAAAAGCAGGGTGGAAGAGGAAATAATCTTTAACATGGTTTCAACCCTTCCCGAACAGCAGCAGCTGGTTTTGAAGGCGGTTGCGGAGCTCACCTTAAGCAGGAGAGGGGTGAGGAAAATTACGGGTGCAAGCGAGGAAGGGGTGTTTTATTCGGGGGACATTTTCGAGAAATACCAGGCGATTGCAAGGGGAATGCAAAAGGATGTCGTCACCGCGAGATGGTACAGGCAGTACATCAGCGAGCTGGAAACATACGGATTACTTCTCACAACCTCTTCAGGAAAAGGAATCAGGGGGCAAACCAGGCTGATTAAACTTGGTTTTGACGCAAGGGGAATAAACCAGGTAATAGACAAAGAACTGGGTTTAAGGATTGCCTGATTAATTTGCGCAGTCTGTTGTTTCGATTCCGCCGAGCTCTTCAATCAAAACGTCCTCATTCCACCTGAAAACAGAGGAGTTTCCGGAATCCTTTACGCAGGCGTAACCCGCTTTAACCAAATCAAATACGTCCTGCAGCGTGTTCACCGTGTCCCCGGAACCGAAGCCATTCAATTCAACTGTTCCGCTTTGCTCCACACTGCCGCCTTCCGCATTCCTTAAGGCAACGGTTTTGAAGGCTGAAGTCCCTTCTTTGGGCTGGAATAGTTCCAGCTTCACCCCTGGCTCAAGGGAAGAAATGTAGGCGACTGAAGAAAGCGACTCCCATCCAGTGAGCTGCGGGGAAAGCCATTGAAGCTTGTATGCAGTTCCCGCAAGTGAAGCATTTTCCGAAGAAAACAGGGAAGAATCCGCAGAAGAAGTCAGTAAATCCTGCAGCACCCTTTCGCTTCCTCCGCTGAAGTCCCTGCACTCCGCGCCATGCAGCTGCCAGGAAAGAAGGCTGCTGCCAGCGGAAAAGCTTCCCTCTCCTTTCAAAAGCGAATAAAATACTGCTGCCGTTTTTTCTTCCCTGATTTCTTCAAGGTTAAGCTCAAGGAGAAGGGGGGAGGGAGTTGAAGGGAAAAAGTCAAGCGTGCGAGTTGCCCCGGAAGTGCTTCTCCTTAAATCCAGCATTACGCCTCTCTTTTCCGAATTAAGTGTCTCCAAATCCGTGTACCGGGTTGAAATCAGGGTGGCCTGCGCTGGCTCATCTCCGGTTGTGTCAAGCGCCAGATAGTTTTCATTCAGGGGCAGTGGCCCGGAATTGTTTGCAAACCTTAAGCCATAGCCTTTGCGCGTGAATTCCTCCCCCTTTAAACCGATCTCCCCGTCAAAGGGCAGGTAATAAAAAACAGACTGTGTTAAGCCTTCAATGTTTCCTGCAGGGGAAAGCAGCCCAACGACAATATTTATTTTCCCCCTTGTCCCAAGCCCTTCGCCTTCAATGAAGTTTTGCTTCGCGGTTTCGCTGGAGAACTCCAGTTCAACGCTGTAAAGGCCTGCGTCCGGCAGCTGCCACGGGTAACGGCGCACTTTTCCGTCCATTAGTGCGTTGAATAATGCGCCTCCGCTTTTCATTACAGTTGGCGAGCCAAAAAAGTCTGTTCCGCTGGTCCACCCTGCAAAGTCAAGAAAGAATTCCTTTGGCATTGCGTCCTGAATCAGGTAAGAGCTGAAGGAAAGCAGGTTTTCATCGCCTGTTTCATGGAATTCGTCAAGCCTGTGGGAAACAGCCATTAAAAATTGTGCGGAATCACAAAAAATAAAGTCTTCGTTTCCTCCATCACAAACCGTTAAATTGTCGGAGTTTAAGCCGAATTCATCCCAGTCCCAAGTGAAGTCAACCCGGGGAAGGGCGTTTGCGCCGTCACGGCAGTCCCCAGGGCCAAGCGCCGTGCCGCAGCCGCCGATACTGAAGCTGACATCAAAGTTTGTTCCTTCCTTGTTCAATGCGCCCATTCCAAGGCAGGAAACCGAAGAAAAGCCTTCCGGGGAAATGCTGATTTCTCCCGGAGTGAGGACGGCCTTTGCTGGAACGGATTTTTCGCCATTAAAGCCCGCAGCCTCCAGCAATTCAAATTCAACCGCAACGCTTCCCCTTAACGTGGCAGAACCGCCAAATGTTTTTCCAATGGGGCTTAAAGGAAGCTTAACCTCCAGTTTTCTTTCCTCTCCGGGAGCCAATACGGGGGGGCCCAAGTAATCAACCAGGGCTTCGGCAAGCCGCCCGGAAGGGTCGGCAAATGCAGGGGTTACTGTAATTTCAAGCATGTAATCGGAAATGTTTTTCACTGTGAGCTGTTTTGCAACTGAATCCGCGCCCGCACCTTTCTCCACTTCAGAGTGCACAAAACTGAACTCCAGTTCATCAGGCGAAAGCTCAATCAAGTCCCCCAACTTGGTTATCTCAACCCTGAAGGGAACGGAAACAAAAGAAATGTCTTCCCCTTCCGGGGCAGAGGAATCCTTCACTGAGACAGTTAAATGGTAAAGTTTTGAGGAAGACTCGCCTGCCTCAAAGGCTTCCCCTGAAAGGATTGCAGGCAATTCAATATCCAAGCCGGAGTGTGCGTCAATGTCCGCCTTGTTCAGCCTTCCGCTGTAAATTGGTGTGCCTTCACTTTCCGAGAGAACAGAATACATTGCAAGCCAGTCCAGTTCATCCGGGGAAGATTCACTTAAATCAATCAAGTAAACGTTAACGTCAAAGCTCCTGTTTAATCCCTCCAGGTAAGGGGAAATGTTTTTTGAGAGAAGCTTGAGGTTAAAGGTTTTCTTTTTCTCTAAAGCCTCTTCAGGGATGCCCGGGTAGAAAGAGAAAACAAGTGGGTTTTCATCAGTGAGAACAGTTTCGGATGAATCCGAAACCCTTATGCCTGAATCCGGGCGCGCAAAAATTGTTGCAGTGAAAGGCACAGTGAAGTCATCCGAGAGTTCCTTTGTTTCCCCGAACGCAACATTGACTGTCAGGGTTCCGGAACGGGTTTTGTTTTCGGTCAATAAAAGGGTTTCATCCAGGTTAAGCATTAAGTTCAGGTCAATTAACGCTGTTCCGTTCACAGGAATTTCTGTTTCCGCAAACTCCTGGAGAACGGCAAGCATCGCTTCCTCTTCCAAAAGTGCGGGGGATTCCGGATTGCGGTCAAAGGAAAGGGAAAGGGATTCAATTGAAATTTCTGCGGCAGAAAGGTTTTCAACCAGAATTTGCCTGGACTTTACGCCCGTGAAATCGTATTCCGCAAGGAATTCAAGCGAAGGAGGGCAGGAATCAAAGGGCTCGGGGCAGTACTCGAAAAGATAGGAGTCCTTTACTGTGAACGCCTTCTCAAACCATCCTGAAGTGCGGGGGTCAAAAACCCTGACAAGCACTTGGGAGGCGGGCCACATTGAGTCAAAGTTTTGCTGCACAATTCCAGTTTCGCCTGTTTCGGGCTGGGAAAACACCACACCATTAACCCAGAACTCGGTTTGGATTTCCTTAAGCGGCTCGTTGAATTCGTCTTTCACGGCCACAGTCATCTGAAATGGCTCAAAAGGATTCAGTTCAGCCGGGGAAATTGTGATGTAAAGCTGTGCCTCGCCCTGAACCTTTAATGGAACCTTGCAGGAGGAAAACACGTCCACTGCAGGCAAAACATCAAGCCAGACTGAAGTTCTGTCGGAAACTTCCCCAAAGGAAACAGGGGCGAAAGAGGTTTTGCCTTCAACAGAGTATCCTGAAAGGAAATCAAACGCAAATTCCGGTGTTGTGCTCTCCCCTCCCGTCAGTTCGCCTGAAGCAGATTCACTTGGGGAAAGGAAGCCGTAGTCCCTGAAAACCAAGTCCTCCGCAGCCAGGCCGGAAGCTGTTTTGTTTGAAACCTTCAGTGCTGAATCTGGATTGTCTTCCGCGGAATTGTTAAGTGAAAAATTCCAGCCGTAAAGGCAATCCATTTTCACCTTATGCAGGGAAAAGGACTCTGTGCTGAAATCCTCGGGCTGGCAGCCCTGAACATTTTCCTTGGAGTAAAGGGATTCAGTGAAACAAAACCCGTCTTCACTGCCGCCCTGGTTGCAGTTCATTTTCAAAGCGTAAACCCTTGCGCCGGAGTAAAGGAATTCGTTAAAGCTCCTGCCCGCAGAATCCCCTGGGTCAAAGAAAACGTTTTCCTCAGAATCATCTATTATGAGCATGCGGTAATGCAGCTGCATTCCGCTGAAATCCAGCACCCCTTCCTTCAGCGTGACCTGAACCGAAACCATCAAAGAGCTCACCCTTTTATCACCCAACCCGCCCCAAGACAAAAGGGACCATTTTGCGGGGTCCGCGGAAGTTGCCCTGGATGTTTGCGTGTCGTTCTGGTGGTTTGCGGAGGAGTACTCCGCGGAAAAGTGGGTTGACCGCAGTTCGGACGCATTGAAGGGCGCCTCCACACGCGTAATCACAAGCGGATCATCCGCAATTGCGCCCGGCTTTCCTGTGCGGAAATGCGATTCAATGTACGCCGGATCGGAGTCAAGGTCA
The DNA here is from genome assembly GCA_964442255.1 of uncultured archaeon. Classification (GTDB taxonomy): domain Archaea; phylum Iainarchaeota; class Iainarchaeia; order Iainarchaeales; family 1-14-0-10-31-34; genus CAYTYC01. The sequence goes on from CAYTYC010000007.1 coordinate 19,680, forward strand.
AAAGAGGACAGGAACCTGAACTTGTACGCCTTGCCTAACTCAAATTCCCCGTTTAAAACACGGCTGTCGGATTCATCCAATACTTCAACAAGCTTGATGTAAGGGTCGGTGAAGATTTCATCCAGCGAAGAAGGCCTCAAAAGGACCTCCCTCTGCACGGTTATTCCCTTGGAGACATGAATTTTTTCGGTTGCGGTTGCGTCATACCCCTCCGCCCACAAGACAGCGAAAACCTCTGTTCCTGTTTCTCCCGCGGGAAAAAAGAAGCTGTCCTCGAATTCATTGAAGCCGTAATTGAACACCTGTTCGCCGGTGAAGGCGTTAAAGAAGTTTGCGTCAATGCCGCTTACGGCAATCCCTGACTCCGAGTCAAATACATTCAGTTTCAGGCCGCCTGTTTTCAGGCGCATTGCAACAGAGTACTGGGCGGACTTGTTTTCGTCCACTAATTTTGTTGCGGAGTTTCCCTCATAATAGTTGGCTCGCGCAACCGCATAATAATTGCCTTTCCTTACCCCCTCAATTGTCGCTATTCCCGAAAGCAGGCTTGGCTTTGCAGCGGCATAGCCCGCAAGCCTGTTCGCTTTTTCCCCTTCACTTGCGCCGTAGTAAAGGAAAACCTTTGTGTCTCCGGGGGGAAGCTCCGCGAATCCTGTTTCCTCATTGAATTTTTTAACCGACACAACGGCCTTTCCCGGGAGAGGTGTCGGGGGAGGCTTGCAGTCCTCAAAGTCCTCCAAATCAGTTAAGCCGTCGCCGTCGTCGTCCCTGTTGTTGTTGCATATTTCTTTTCCCCAGCATTCCGGGTCATCCAGGTCAACCAAACCGTCGCCGTCGTTGTCTTTTCCGTCACCGCACATTTCTTTGTACCAGCAGTCCTCGTCCGCCTCGTCAATTTTTCCGTCACCATCATCATCCAAACCGTTGTCGCATATTTCAACAGGCACAGGGTCAAGGAAAATGTTCACGTCAGCCCCGGCATGGAAGTACTCAATTTCATCGAAAGGGTAATAGTCTTCCTTCATCGCAACAAGCAGGTAATCCCTTTCCTTCCGGACTGCAAAGCTCGCGAAGGAAACGTTTTCCTCTTTCCCAACTAAGCTGCCGTTCGCGTCCTTCAGCTGGATTTCATCGGCTGTGAGGGCTTCTTCAGTAATTGAATCCCACACCCGAACCTTGATGAAGTAATTTTCGTCAGGGACGCATACCCCTCCCTCACAATTTTGCGGAATTTTTTCCACAAACACCTCGAAGATTGTGGGGACGTTTTTCCTTACCTCCAGCACTTCGCTTTCCGCGGGCCAGTACTCATCAGTTTCGTTTGCGTCGCTCACCGACAGGTAGTAGGAGCCGGTTGCAAGCCCAAAGTCTATTTCGCCGTAGGAATCGGTGTTAATTTCATGGACAGGCGTATCTTCAATGCCTTCCTCGAAAACCAGCACCTCAAAAATTTTTTCCACCGGCTCTTCAGTGTTTGCGTCCAAAACCCTTACAAACACGCTTCCCGTGTCCTCCCCTGCAGGGCACTCCGGATCGTCCCCATCAATCAAACCGTCGCCGTCGTCATCCACCCCATTGGAGCACAGCTCAATAGGGTCATTCACATCGCAGTCAGGGTCCTCTTCGTCCACCCAGCCGTCTCCGTCATTATCTTCCCCATCATCGCAGACCTCGTCAAAGTACGCCGGTCCAGTGGATTTATGGTAAAGGGTTACAATCTCGCCGTCAAGCTTTTTCCTGTCAATTTCCCTGAATTTGCTGGTCTCATCCACGGAAACAAGGATTTCCCCGCAATGGTTGTCGTATTTGATGTTCAAAAGCCCTGTGGAAACCCATTGGGGGTTGGAGCCTGAGCCGGAAAGCACTTCAATTCCGCCTGTTGAAGAAGAGCACTCGAATTCGGCCTTTATCGCGTCAGTTACTGTGAATCCGTCCTCGTCCTTGAAACGGACTTTTTTTGCGGTCCAGTACGTTCCACCCGGGTCATCCCCCCCGCCGGCAAGGAGCTCTATTTTGAAGTGCTGCAGTTCTTCTTCCAAGGAAGTGCCTTTCCGGTAGTCCGCAAAGCCTTCACGGGAAACCTCAAACAAAAACATTGTTCCAAGCGGGTAGTTCTCCAAAACAATTTTTCCGTCCTTGTCAGTTGTTTTTTCCAGCGGCCCGGCTTCATTCACCGTAATCTTCACTGCCTGGCCTGAAACCTTTTCATCCGGGTCCTTTTCAATTACCGTTAAAACAAGGGTTCCGTTTTCCTGCGGAAAAATTATTCCGCCCCACGGGAAAAAGAAAAGCAAAAGCAAGGCAAGGAGAAGGAGGAGAAGCAAAACAAAGGAAGGGAAAACCCTGTCAATTGGGTCAATTATTTTGTGGACTGGAATGAACTTGTTTATTTTGTCCAGTGCAGCGTAATAGCGGTCCTCAAAGAAAAAATAAAAGTCCCTTGGATTCATTTCATGCACCGCCTAACCCCTGCTTTTTCCAGGTGTAAAAATAAAATTCAAAGTTTTCGGTGTTCACTCCATCCGAGACCTGCACCCTTGCAAGGTAAATCTTGTGCCACTGGAGCTTGTCCTCCGCAACAAATTCAAGTTTAGTGAACAAAGGCTTTCCTTCCTCCGTGAAAATGCCGCCATCAAACGATTTAACCGCTGAATTGCCTTCAGGGTCAAATATTTCAACCTTTAATTCCGCGCTTATAAGTTCATTTGAGGAACTGCCGCGCACAAACGCCGTGAAGGGAAGGCTTCCGGAAAAGTATTCAAGCCCAATACATGAAGGCTCCCGCAGGTAGCTTACAAGAAAATCTTTATCAAACCCAAAGTAAGAGGTTTCGGAAATGGGGTCTCCGGAAGTCAGTGAAGCAGTTCTTTCAAAAGGGATTTCCTCTACTATTCGGGGGTAATCCTCCCTTCCAGGTCCTTTGAATGTCTTGAACCTTTTTTTGGCTTTGACTAAAACAGTTGAGCCAGCCGAAAATTTGCAGGTGTCCATTAAAAGGCTTTCCTCTAATTCAAAAACCGTTTCATGCGGAAAGCGAAGTTCCTGTTCCCTGCTTGAGTCCTTCAATTCAAAGTTTTTTGCCCTCACAAGCTTTGGCGCGGCACCGGAGAAACTGGTTAAAAGGATGCCCTTGCTTTCCCCGTCAACCCCGTCCACAGCATACTTTCCCAATTTGCCCTCATACTTTAAGGCAGCCAAGCCTTTCTCGCCCCCAAAAGAGGAAAAGGAAATTTTCGCCCCTACCGGGTTTTCAATGCTTTTAATCTGAATTTGCCCTGCGTCTCCGCCGTTGCCCCCATTTCCGCCGTTAGTTGCATGGCCTCCTCCCCCTTCTTTTCCTCCCGTTCCCCCAGCACCGCCGTCTGAAAGAATGATTAAGGCTGAAGCATCTGCAACCAACTCAAGGCTTCCAATTACGGTTACATCCCCTCCAAAACCCGCAGACCCTGCGTGGCCTCCATCATCATTGGCATGGCCTTTAGTTTGGTTTGCTCCGTTGCCCCCGTTACCGCCAGAACCGCCTTTAGATGATACAAACATAGTTTCACCAGAAACAATAAGTGACCCGCCAAAAACTATTTCCCCCGCTTTTCCTCCAAACCCCCCATAGCCCCCGCCATTCTTCGAATCTCCCTCGGATGCTCCGTCGTCTGCTCCGTGGCCTCCATTGCCGCCAAAACTATTCACCGTAAAATCCCCGCTCCTCACTTCAACCTTTTCATTGAATGAAATTTTTCCGCCAAAGCCTCCGTGGCCCCCGTCACCTGCACGCCTGCTTTTGGTGCCAATACCTCTGCCAGCTTTTCCGTCCGCACCATTCGCCAGTATGCTTCCTCCTCCCTCCACAATTAAAGGGGCATTAAAGGAAATATTTTGAGCAGTTCCCCCGTAACACCCGCTGCAATTTCTCTCGTTTGCATTGCCCCACAAGCCGCTTACTTCATCCCACTTAAGATAGGCTTCATCGTTTTTTGTTTCAATTATGCCTCCTTCCAAAAAAATTTCCCCAATGCTTTCGTCAAAAACAAGGTCTTTTTCCGGGGCGTTTTTCAGCATGCCTTTAATTGAAAGGCGGACAAGGGTGTTAGGGAGGCTGGAAGAAAATCCATCAGCCACTTTAATCACTGAAGATTCCGCAACGCAAACCGAATCAGCGGGAATTTCAACAACCTTCAGGAAGGATTTTCCTTCAACTGGCTCAGGGAGTTCGGTCACCGGAGATTCAAACTCAATAAGGCAGCCGGCCTCCTCATTGACATCAATTGAGCCCTCAAAAGGGTTTCTCAAAGCAGAAGCAGAGGCTGAAGAAAAAAGCAGCAGGAAAAAAGCCAGTGCAAAAAATTTTTTTTTCATTTCAAATCACGGTTTAAATGGATAGCTTCTGGGGGAGCTTTCCGACTGTGCCTCCAAAACCATTTCGGCAGCATAAGAATTTCCAGCCAAAACATTCAGTGCCTTTATTGCATCAAAGGGGAAAAAAAAAGGAAAAGAAGAATTAACGGGAAACAAGGCAAAAGACAAATTTATCAGCCCGTTGGAAGACGTTTTGCTGTCAAGCAAAACCTGCTTTTCAATCCCTGAACCTGAAAACGAAAAATCATTTAGCCTGGTTTCAACCGGGTTTCGCTCCGCATCAACCGAATAAGAGAAAAAAGAAAAAACCACCGGAATCGGCTCTTCACTTAAGGGGGCTGCAGGGCAACCGGTTGTGCCGGCCGGGGAAAAAGAACCCGGAAGGACTGTAGCGGAAACTGAGCCTGATTCAATTAAAGGGAGCAATTCCTCATTGAATCTGTAGGGGTCGCGGACAAAAAACCTGAATTTTTCCGCGGAAAGGTTCAAAGAATCCAGGGAATAAGTGCAGGAACGGAAAACAACAGCGGAAGAGCTTTTAATTGTTGAATTAAATACTGGATTGTCTGATTCCGCAGGAGCGTTTACTTCAATTTCCGCGCCCTCAATTGCCGCAGGAAGCAGCCCAGTGTAAGAATTGCGGGCAAGCACAATATTTCCCCTTGTTCCGGGGCTGCCGTCAATGCGTTCAATGTAATAGCGCCTTGGCTCTCCGCCGGTTCCTTCGCCCCCTCCAAGTGATTTAACTGAAAAAATGGAGCCAGAGGAATTGTCAGCATCCAAAATTGTTATTGCTCCGGCATTGCCTCCGTTTCCTCCTTCAGGAAGAAAGTTTTCGCATCCTCCTCCCGCATCGCACTGGTTTCCGCCGTTTCCGCCGTCACCTGCTTTTGAAAGGATTGAAAGGCTGCAGCCGCTTAAAAGCTTCAGGTTTGCGTCAACTTCAATTGGCCCGGAATCTTTCCCGTCCGCCCCGTGGGAGGCGTTTGAAAGCAACTGCCCTGTTTCCGAGTTAACGTCCCGGTTTGTTCCATTCAATCCGTCAGAGCCGAGGTTCCTTAAGGAAAAGTAGCCTGTGCATTCAACTGTTTCGGCCTCAATTTTCAATGGAACCCTGTTCCCGGTCACTTCAATTGAGCCTGAGCCAAGGAAAACCTTTTCAAAGCCCTGAATAATTATCCCGGATTCAGGGGCTGTGCCTGCATTTGTTTCCGGGGCAGGGCTTGAGCCTGAATCAGGCACATCAGTTCCGTCAGGTTCGGTTGGCTCATCCGGCGCATCGGTTCCACCGGTTCCGCCACAATTTTTCCCCCTGCAGAATCGTGCAAACTCTATCACAAAAAATCCTTCAGGTTCTTTTTCCTGCGCTTCAAATGCGCCTTCTTCAGGCGCTTCTTCTTCCGAAGTTTCCTGAACCGAAGAAGGGTCAACATAGTTTTTCAGAACAGAATTAGCGGTTATTTTGAGCCAGAATCTTTTTCCGGTTTCCTCACTGGTTCCAGTGCCTGCCCCGGGCTCTTCGCCCCAGCCGCCGCCGTCAGGCCTGTCTCCCGCAACAGGGCGCAGAACCCAGGCTCCGGGCTGCATTGTTGCGTTTCTTCCGGCAATCTCGAAAATGATTACATCACCGGTTGGGCCTGGTTTCTGTGTCGCAGTCCCTTCAGCCAAGCCTTCAATGTATGCGGCGGAAACGCCGAAAGAAATCATTAAAGCAAACAATAGTGAAAGCAGGAGCCTGAACATCTAAAACCCATTAAATAATTGGATTAGACTATATATAGTTTACTGTGGGCTAGAAGAGGCAAAAAAACAGCCAAGAAAAACTTTAATAAGGATTGAAAACAACATCTAACCGAATGAAACACGGCTATGCGATTATTGGGTTTGCCTTGGGGCTGGTTCTGGGGATTTTTTTAGGGTTAATCCTGTTCAGCGGATGCAGCACAGAAGAAAAACAAAGCAAACAAGGAGAACCAATAACAGAGGGTTTGGAAGGCATAGTGTTTGAAGGAAAAACAATGCCAATAGGGGAAAGCTTTACCCTGGAATTTCCCCCAACAACGGAAAAAGCCGAAATAAGGCTTTTGGGGATAATTGACAAAAAAACAATTGAAGTGGAATACCCTGATTCGGTTGTGGGGGGAATAGAACACCCTGGACTTTGCACCAAAAGGGAAGGAAAAAAATATGAAACAGAAATCAGTTCAGGGCAATGCATTCACACAAACTCCTGTGACGGCGGAGTGAAAGGGTGCTTTTCATTCCAAAAAGAAAACTCTTTCCTTAAAGTAACCTACACAACAGAACAATTCGGCGGGTTACCGCTTCCCTGAAAATTCAAAATTTATCCAAACTGGACTGATTCTTTTGGGCAGGGGAAAGCTTTGTTATGGACTCCTTTGCAACCTTTTCCCCGAGCTGTTCCTTCACATTAACCGCAACCTTTGGGCCGAGGATTAAGGAAAGGTCTTTCAGCGGAATTTTTTTCAGGGACGCAATTGACTGAAGCTTTGCGTTAAAGAGTTTCCTTGCCCTCACCCTCCCGATTCCGCGGAACTCGGTCAGGATTAAGAGTTCCTCGGTTACGCCGTACTTCAGGCGCTTGCGGAGCTTGTAAAAAAAGGGAAGCGCAGGCTTTTTTTCAATCAGCCTTGCGAGCTCAAAACAGCAGTAAGCCAGCCAGTCCACAATCCTGAGTTTTGCCTGCAAAATTCCGGGCTGGACATTGTACGCCTTGGACAGGTGTTCCTCCGAGGACTCGTTAATCCAGTCCTGAAACAAAAGCGAAGCCGAAAACTTCCTCAAAAGTTCGGTGTCAAAAAACATTTCCTCTTCAACATCAACCGGAAGAAGTGATGAGGATTCCTTCATCTGTTCCCAGAGCTCTGGCTCCCGGCTTTTCGGCACTGAAGGAAGGGGGCGGAGCTCGTGAAGGTCGTTAAGGAGATACAGCGCGGAAAGCTCTTCGGGCTCCTTTCTTCTAAGAAACTGGAGAATCTTGTATCCGCTTTCAGGGTCAAGGTACAGTTCGGAAACCCTTTTGCCGAGCGGGGTGGCCTTAAACTTTTTTTCATCAGAGGAAATGAAATCCATTTCCTCCAGTTCGCGGAGAATGAGGCTCATTTTTTCCATCAAAACAGAGGAACCGCGGTTCAGGTGGAAGAAAAAGGTTTTCGAGAAAAACTTTTCAAGTGCAGCCAG
>CAYTYC010000007.1:27243-54741 GCA_964442255.1 uncultured archaeon
ACAAATTCAGAGGCAATGGCGGAAAGGACATGCGTTCTGAGAACAGGCTCAAAGCCTAACTGAGAGGAAACAGGTTCAGGGCCGGCGAAAACGTATTCATCAAACAGTTCCTCCTTCTCCAGCTCGTTTCTTGCGAAAAGGATTGCTTCCCCCGAAGAATCGTACTGCGGCCTTCCAGCCCTTCCGGCAAACTGCTTGTATTCGCGGACAGGAATGCGCTGCATTCCGTAGGCTGTGAAGCGGTAAAGGGAAGGGACAAGCACGCGGAACGCCGGCAAATTTAGCCCACTGGAAACCGTAGTTGTAGCTGTAAGAACTTTCAGGTAATGGCTTCTGAATAAATCTTCAATAATTCCCCTCTGCCCGGAAACAAGCGCGGCATTATGGAACGCCACCCCTTTTTTTATCAGGGAGGAAAGGGTTCTGCACTGTTCAGTCGGGGAACCCAGCGCGTTCTCCGCTTCAGCAGATTTCCTGAGCAAAAAATCTTTTTCCTTTTCCAAAAGATTTTTCTCCACCAGATTTGAGAGCTTTTTCGCCGCGGAAATGGAGTTCTTGCGCGTGTTGCAGAAAACAAGTGCCTGCTTGTTTTTCTTTAAGGTGTCTTCAATTAAGGAGGGAAGGGCCTCCTCCTTGGAGCTTACTGGTTCCTTTCTTTTGTGAAAATCAATTTCAGAGTTAAAGTAAATTCCTTCATGCAGTTTCACAGGGCGGTAATCCGAAAGGACCAACTCGGCGTTCAGCCATTCCGCAAGCTCTTTTGCGTTAGGGATTGTGGCACTTAACGCAAGGATTTGCATTGAAGGGTTCATCAGCCGGAGTTTGGTTGAAAGGATTTCAATTGTCGGGCCTCTCCCCGAATCAATCTCGTGAATTTCATCAATCACAAGCAAACCAACCGAATTCAGCCATTCCGCGTTGTGCCTCAAAAGGGAGTCGACCTTTTCATAGGTGGAAAAGATTGCGTCAAAGTTTTTCAGGTGCCTTGAGCCTGAATCAAAGTCGCCGGTGGAAATCGTGCAGCGTATGTTCAATTCCTTTGAGTACTTTCTCTTGAATTCCGTGAAGTGCTCGGAGGCAAGCGCGCGGAGAGGGCAGGCGTAAAGCACTTTCTTGGATTTATTCAGAATGCAGTTCAGGGCGGAAAGCTCTGCGCAAAGCGTTTTTCCGGAGGCAGTGGGCGCGCTCACCACAATGTTTTTTTCCTTCCAGCCCTTTTTCAGGAAAGCCTTCTGCACCGGGTTAAAGGAAGGCACTCCCGAAAGCGACAAAACCTGTTTTTCTGCTTCCATAAAGAAAACCAGTTCAGATGATTTAAAATCCTTAACCAAACGGTTAAAAGCTGTCGTGTATACAGATGATATATGCAGACTGAAATGATTCATTTAAGGATGAAAAGCGCGCTTGTAAAAAACATAGACTATTTTGTTCAGCACGGAAACTACAAGTCCAGGACAGAGTTTTTGAATGACGCGGCAAGGGAAAAAGCGGATGAAAAAATGAAAACCGAGGCAATAAAGCGGTTAAAAGAAAACCTTGGAAAAGGAAAAGTAAAGCGCTTGGACGAGAAGGAACTGGACAAGCGAGCCGAGAAATGGGTAAAGAATAATCCATCAAAGATCCTCGGGGAGTTTGGGTTCAAGTAAATCAGAGAACTCCAAAAAATGCTTTGTGTCGCGCGTCACTATAAACTCTGCTTTGCCTCTCTTTGCGATGAGCGCGTGCAGGGCATCGGTCCAGTTTTTTGAAAGTTTCTTTGCTTCTTTTGCCTCGCTTTCAGTCCGTTCAAGCACTTCAATTTTTCCGGTTTCCCTCAAATCCCGCAAAAGAACATTCAGCACTGTTAAACCCTGCACTGAAGCTTTAAGTTCTTCCAGAACCCAATCCGAGGAAACAATGAAAAACTCGCATTCAAGCGTTCTCCTGAACAGCTGGAAAGCGAATTCGCCCAAAGATCGGATGTTGTCTGTTCTGTTCTCCAGGTAATCAAGGAAAATATTGGCATCCGCATAAATTCTTTCCATCCAATCACTCTTTCAATGCAAGGTAGCGGTAGGCTTCCTGCAGTGCCAAAACCGCTTTCGGGATTTCGTTCACGTTCAATGAATTCGTGGACTTCCATTCGTCGTTCTTGTCCTTGTAACGCTTGTCAATGGAAACATTGTGGAAAGAGCCTTCGCCTTTTTTGGATTCGTTTTCCCAGACGCTGACCTGCACTGGGCCGGAGTTAAACTTCTTTAAAGGAACGCTCATTTTTTCACCCCCTGAAAAAAAGAATAAGGAAAACGGCTATATTTCTTTGGAGGGGGGGCACATTTCCTGTCAACCGCCACTGTCGGTTGACGCCAGTGCCCTGCTGCCTCGCTACGTTTGGCAGCAGATCTGCTCGCTTCGCTCGCAAAAAAAAAACCAAAGTTTAAATAATCATCTTAACTTAATTGAATGGCATGAAAGCCTGGCTTGTTCTGGTTGTTGCGGCAGTGCTGTTTTTCGGGTGCACGGGCATTCCGGCAGGGGAGGCACCGGATGAAGCGCAGATAAAGGCTGACCCTGAAAAAGCCTACGCGGAGCTCAACGCAAAGGTTTTGGCAACGGAAAACTTCAAGGCAACATACAAAATGGTTCTCGAGGCCGGGCTGTTCGGAAGCATTGAATCGGATTTGGAGGTAGTGAAATCCGGCGAAAAAACCAGAATAAAAAGCATTTCAGAATACATGGGAATGGAAAGCGAAACCTCAACATACTTTCAGGGCAAAAAAGCGGTGATGTGCGCGGAAACCAGCTTAAGCGGAATGAACTGCGCGGAAATTGATTACTCGGGCGGAATAATGGAGGCACAGGATTTCTACAACTTCAATCCAAAGCTGTACGAGGGCGTGGAAGTGGAATATTTGGGCAAAAAAGAGGTCCAGGAAAAAAACTGCTTTGAGTTCAGGACAACATTTGACAAGAAAGCGGTGGATGAGCTCATGAGGAAAGAAAGCGAGGCCCGCGGGGAAACGCTTCCGGAAGAAGGAATGATTTCAAAAATAGAGGTAACCGACTGCAAGGAAGAAAACACCGGCTTAAGCCTGGAATACAAAATGGACATTTACGGGGAATCCGCCGTAAAAGAAGAGCCAACCGAATTGATGAGCTACGACATAAGGCTGAAAAGCCTGGAGCTGGACACGGGGGAAGAAGAGGTGCGGCCGGAAAAAGGCTTCGCGTTCATCGGAATGGAGTGCACAACAAAGGACGCAATAATGGGCGTAGTGGGGCTGAAGGATTACGGAAAAACAGAGGCGCAGATAAACGCGGGGGAGGAGGCGTTTACGGAGGAAATGCCTTCACTCGGATTCGGGGAAGAAAAAGAATTCGTGCTTGAGTTTTCCAGGGAATACCTGCAGTTAAGCGTTCAGGTTGAAGTGTGCATTGAAGGGGAATGCGCAATACAGCAATGCCCGGTTTCAGACTACGGCGGCTGGGGAGAACTGGACGAATGCTACGGAAAAGGGGAAAACGAATGCAATGCGGACGAAAGCTGCGAAGCAGTTTACGGGCCAGGCGAATGCGATTTGAACGGGGAATGCACCGGGGATGATGTGTTCCAGGTGTGCACGCCCAGATGGGAAGAAGGGGAAACAGGGGACGAAAACTCTTCAGAATAAAAAAAAAGCTTATTTTGATTTTGCCCACTTCAGGATTTCCTGGAAACACTTTATCCGGGATTCAAGCCCCTCAATCTTTTTTTGAAGCGAGCCCATCTTGTTTTCGCTCAAGCCCTTCCTGAATTCCTGCAGCTGGTCGGCGTATTTGGCGAGCTTTTTGTCCTTTTTGTAGACGATTGAAGACTCAAATGTTTCAGTGAGCTGCTTCCTGTAATCCAGGTCATTAACAAACATGCAAACCATTGGCCTCCAGCGCTTGTCGGGGACAAGGTGGACGGGAAGCCTTACTTTTGAGGCGTCAGCCCTGTAATCCGGGTTCACCGCAAACTTAATCAAATGCTTCCAGTACAATGCATCCTTCAATTTTTTGACGTTGTTCACTGTGTTGTAAATGCTTGCATGGAAGTGCTCATTCTTCCAGTCGCCTTTCTTTTTGGAAAAAAGCCCTTTCGCCCTGGATAATTCATCAATCTGCTGGCTGATGCGCAAAGGGGAAGGGTAAATAAGCCTCGGCCAGCCGTTGGATGCCTCTCCGCTCACTGAAATTATCCCGCCGTGGGCGAAATACTTTTTTAACGCCTCCGAGCGCTCGCTTTTTTCCCCGGAATCCCTTAACTGCGGGTAAAGGGACAAAAATTTTTCAAAAGAAGAAATGACGTCCTTGGGCATAATCCTAATAGGTTAAAAAGACGAACAGGTTAATAAATTTTGTGGGAAAAGAATGGATGAAAAGAAACTGGTTGAAGAGGCAAAAAAAGCAAGAGAAAACGCCTATGCCCCTTACTCGGGTTTTAAGGTCGGGGCAGCGGTCTTGAGTTCAAACGGAAAAGTTTACCGGGGATGCAATGTGGAAAACGCCTCCTACGGAACAACAATGTGCGCGGAAAGAAACGCAATAGGCTGTGCAGTAGCCGACGGAAAAAAGGAATTCACCGCGATTGCAGTTGTTTCGGACAGGGAAAATGGGGCAGCTCCATGCGGCGAATGCAGGCAGGCGCTCGCGGAATTCGCGAAAAAAAAAGACATCAGGGTAATAATTGCTGATTTAAAAGGAAAATTCCGGGCGAAAGGAATAAGGGAACTTTTGCCTGAAGCATTTGAATTATAGGAGGTGCAAAAAAAATGTTTCCTGGAATGGGAAAAATCAACCCGGCACAGATTCAAAGGGCCATGAAGCAGTTTGGAATAAAGTCAGAGGAACTGGAGGCGGAAAGAGTGATATTTGAATTAAAGGGCAAAAAACTGGTGATAGAAAACCCCAGCGTAACCGCAATAGACATGCAGGGGCAAAAAACCTATCAGGTGATGGGAGAGGCAAGGGAAGAAAGCAGGGGACCGCCGGAAGAGGACGTGAAAATGGTTATGGAACAAAGCGGAGCAAGCAGGGAAAAATCGGAAAATGCGCTTAAGGGCAGCGGCGGGGATTTGGCCGAAGCTATCTCAAAATTAAAAAAATAAAAAAAAATAAAAAAAATGCTTCAGCGCTGAATCTTATAGTTGTGGATTTTGGTTATCCTGAAAAGAACCAAAACCAGCAAGCTGATTGTCACAACCTGCGTAACCAGCAGGGTTTGGGCAACAGTCCAAAAAGCCATTTTAAGTGCACCTCCTGAAAAAAGTAAGCGGAAAGGGTTTAAATAGATTAAACATAACAGGGTTTCATTGAAAAAGCCGGTTTAACCGGGTTTTTCTTTTGATGCAATCGGCAAAACCCCTGTAAAAGCCGTTAAATCGGCGATTGTGGCTGTTTGTTGGAAATTCCCGCCGGAAGGGAGATTTTCAATAAAGCCACATAACAGGGTTAGGCGGATTCAGACTCTGAAGCTGAAACAAACAGTATTTTCCCTGCCTGCACAAAGGCAGTGAACTCCAGTTCAACTTCTTCCCCGACTGAATGGCCTGGGAAAAGCAAAACCTCAACTTCCCGGTCTTCAAGCGGCAATTCTTTCCCTGTTTGCCCGTCAAAAATTGTTTCAAGCAGCACTATGCCGGCCTGGAAAATTTCCGGCTCCGGAAAAGAAAGCAAAGAAAAAAGCCCTTCAACCCTTTCCGCTGTCTGGATGGAGGAGCCTGAAAAATTCAGGTCAGCCGAGTAAGAGCCGGTTGATTCGGTGAAAGAAAAATCCCCTTCCCCCAAACCAAGGCGCGGGATTTCAGCGGAAAGGAATTCCTTAATTGAGGAAAAGTCTTCCTTTTCACTGAATTTGACTTCAGCGGAAAAACCTTCGCCGGAAGAAAACAATTCAAAGGAAGAAATTTCAGGGGAAGCGGAAAGCAGCGCATTCAAGTCTTCCTCAAATGTTTCGGAAGGGGAAAAAGAAATGCCCAAAGTAAAGGAGTCCGGGGGAACGCTTCCCGTTACTTCAGCCCCGGAAACTGCCTCCAGTTCAAGAAGCTTTTGCTCCAGTTCATCAAAAGAAATGAACTCCGAAAAAGAAATTTCCCTTGCGCCCGCAACAAGGGACCCCTTAAGGGACTCAATGGAAAAGGATTCGGTGAAGGAAAGGGAGCGGATGGAAGTGTCCCTGTATTCATAAGCGTCAATTCCCTGCAAAGTTTTTCCGGCAAAATAGGCGTTCAGCTGCACCTCAATTTCCTCTCCCGCGGTTGTGTCAGGGTATACAACGGTTTCAACCAAAGGGTCTTCAAGCTCCTTGTTCAGTGAAAAGTTGAGGTCAGGGTTGACAAAGCTTATTTCGCCTTTTACCGTGGTAAACGCAAGGCGGTACACCTCAAAGTTTTCCAGCACACCGGAAGAAGCGGACTCAATTTCTGAAACAAGTTCCTCCGCTTCCCTGGAATCATCAAACCTTATTTCCGAAATATAAGTCAAAGAAGACCCGATTGTCGGGCCGGTTATCTCCGCATACCTTGAGTTCAGGCGGATTACCCCGACCACGGAATAAAGGATTTCATCTATTTTATTCAGTTCAGGCTCCCGGGTTTTTGCGGAAACAAATAGGACGGGGTTAAGCTGGAAAACCACCGCCTTCACGGGGTTTTCGCTGACAAAGTTAACCAAAGTGCCGTCGTCCACAGTTCCATCCGAAGGCGGAAACTGGGGCCGGGAAGGCGGAGAGTCGCCGGCAAACAAGGCGGCATAACCCAAAATAGAGCCAAGCATCACAATTGAAACAAATATTACCCCGATTGTTGAAGGCTTCACTTTTTTTTCACCCAGTGTTTAATAAGCTTTTCTTTTAGGAAATTAATAAAAATGGGTGCGGGAAATGAAGGAAGGAAGCCTGGCGTTAATTGAATTCACCGGAAAAGAGCTGAACACAGGGAAAATTTTTGACACAACCTCCAAAGAAGAGGCGGAAAAGGCGGGAATAGCCAAAGAAAAAGGGGTTTACAGGCCGATTCCGGTAATGGTTGGAAAAGGGGAAGTAATCAGGGGAATGGATGAAGCGTTAAAGGAAATGAAGGAAAACGAGAAAACGGTTGTGAAGATTCCGCCGGAAAAAGGGTTCGGGGAAAGAAGAAAAGACCTGGTTGTCGTGGTTCCGCTAAAGGAATTCAAGGCAAGAAAAATGCAGCCCCACCCCGGAATGATTGTGGAAATGAACGAACAAAGGGGAAGGGTGCAGACAGTTTCAGGGGGAAGGGTGAGGGTAGACTTTAACCATGATTTGGCGGGAAAAACACTGGAATACGAGGTTAAAATAGTCAAAGAGCTTAAGGGAAAAAAAGAAAAAGTTGAAGCACTTTATGGAAAATACTTTCCCTTCATTGAAGAAACAGAAGGAAAAGTGGAGTTAAAGGGAAACGAGGCGGAAATATACATTCCCGGAAAATTTGCGGAATCCTCCCTCAAACTGAAGCCCTTGGTTGCAAGGATTTTAATGGACGGCGTGAAAGGAATTGAAGCGGTAAAATTCATTGAAGAATACGCAAATCCCGCAAAGCCAAAAGAAAAGGAAAAATGACTGCGCCCCTGAAGGCAGCGGATTTCCTTGGGTTGTTAAATCCGCGTTTACTGCCAATACGGCTTGTGGGCATTTATAAACAAAAACAGGCATTTCTGCGCCGAACCTTTACCCTAAACAAATTTAAATAACCTTAACCTTTTCTTTAGCATGGTGTTTGAAACTGCAATGGGATTCCTGAAGCTGGAGGAAAAGCCGTTCAACGCATTTTTTTTTGGGATGGCCGCGGCAATTCCGGGGATAGCGATTGCTTACACTATTTTCCCGGTGAACGCTGGAATTGTCGCGGTTTTTTTCACTTCCCTTGCGATGATGCCGTTCATAAAGAAAATGACGGAAAAGGCGGCAATGACGGGCTCAACCGAAAAGACAGTGAAATCGCATGGAATAAGATTAAGGGAATACAGGGTTAGGGGGGAAAAGCTGACCTTAAAGGCTGTGTGGAGCGAATACGGAAAGCTCATTAAAGTATACTTCTTCTCTTTCTTCGGAATATTCATGGTGTTCTCCACGCTCACGCTGGTTTACCCTGAAGATGTTACAGTAAAGCTTTTTCCGGAACAAAAAAACTCAATCCAGGGCTCGGCAACAGGGAAAGCCGCTGCAATGGGGGCAAAAGAGGCGTTCTTTATTGCGATAATTGAAAACAATTTGTGGGTGATGTTTGTGTGCTTTTTGATTGCATTGGTGTACGGTTTTGGCGCAACCTTTATAATCACCTGGAATGCCTCGGTTTGGGGGATAGCGTTCGCGTCAAGGGCAGTTGAAATGGGCTCTGCGCTTGGGGCCGAGCCCTTCACATACTTTGCGTTGATAATGCTGGTTGTTCTCCCGCACACCGCGGCAGAGGCGATGGCATACTTTTTTGCGGCAATTTCAGGAAGCATTGCGTCAATCGCAATCGCAAAAGAAAAGATTCTGGGCACAAGGTTTAAGCAGGTCGTGTTCCAGGCAATAATCGTGTTCTTTGGCTCGGTGTTTTTCCTTTTTCTGGGGGCATACCTGGAAGTCTATGTGATAGGCTTCTTCCAGTGGATTTTCTGGGGCTGAAACAGCATGCGCTCATTGAACAACAGTGAAAGAAAAAAGGCAATGGGCAGGCAGCTCAGCTTAATGGACAAAGGCTTCAGGATGGGCAAAATAAAAATAAAGCACAGAAGCGAATTGTACGGCAGAAAGTGAGCCCAATCCATTGACTCAAAAATTTTGGCTCAGGCTTCAGCAGTTTTGGGCACAGAAAACTGTGCTGCTTCTTGGGCGACATATATATATATACCACATACGGCAACAAATGTTTAATGGGAAAAAAAAGGCGCGCAAGCATTATAGCTAGTGGAATTATCGCAGGTGCGCTGGCTTTGGCTCCAGCCCACGCAGCTGAATTGCCGGACCACGATGCAAGGCTCCGCGCAGGATGGAGCCCTGCTTATGCGGAAACCTACGTGGTGCAACACACCAAACCAGAGAGCTATCACTGGATAACAGCAGGCAAACGAAGATTTTCGCTTTGGTCGCAGGTTTACGGCGCAAGAGGAAAGAAAACTGGCGGATACTTTCTGATGGGAAAATCATTTAAGCCGGAAGAACCAGTGTTCTTGGGTGCAGGCGTAGCCAGAAAAACCCCTTTTGGAACTGTTGCATTGGCTTTGAACATGCAGGGCACAGTTGTAGGGGTTTCAGTTGCGGCAACAAAAGATATTGGAAAGCTTGGCTTGAGTGTTCTCCAGAATATTGCAAGAGAGGAAGCCCCGCTTATTGGGCTAAAATTTGGGCATCCAAAAAGGGGGGAAAACATTTTTTGGGGCAGCCACTGCAAGAGTTGCAAAAGAACATGGTTTGGTTGCAGGGCTTTCAGCCGAAGGCAAAACTTTGGCTTTGGATGCCTCTTACGGCCCTAAAAAAAGGCAGGCATCATTTGCCGGCACAAGAACGCTTGGAAGAAACGCTTACTTTAAAGTGGGTTGGACTGGAGCAAAAGGCGTGAGGGGAGGAACTTTTGGGCTGGAAGTCCACAAAAAGCGGGGCTTCCCGCAGAAGAAGCCCCAAAGAAGGTCCCAAGCAAGATGACGCGGCAGGTTAAAGCTTTAAAAGGATTTGCTTAGGCAGTATTAGTAGCCAGAGAGAGCTATTTTTTGAGGAATTTTTTGGTGCTTTAAATGGAGAAATCGCTTAAAACAGGCACAACAACTGTCGGGGTCATCACAAAGGATTCTGTTGTTTTGGCTGCGGACATGCGCGCCTCAATGGGGCACATTGCCTACGATGAGGAGAGCCCGAAGCTGTACAAAATCACGGACAACATCGCTGTCACAAACGCGGGAAGCGTGGGGGACAGCTTAATGGTGGTGCGCTACCTGAAAAGCCAGGCAAGATTGTTTGAAATTGAAAGGGAAACAAAAATGAGCGTAAAGGCCGCGGCAACACTCTTATCCAACGTTTTAAGCTCCAACAGGTACTTTCCCTTCATAGTGCAGTTCATTATCGGGGGAGTAAACAACAAGCCCGAGCTGTTTGAACTGGTTCCGGACGGGGGGCTGCTGGAAAGAAACAAATTTGCGGTTTCAGGCTCTGGAACAGAGTTTGCAATGAGCGTACTGGACCAGCAGTTCAGGGAAGGAATGAGCACAGAAGAAGGGACAAGGGTTGCGGTAAAGGCAATCATGGCCGGAAAAAAGAGGGACGTTTACTCCGGCGGAAAAAGCGTTTCCGTAATGGTGATAGACTCGGGCGGGGTAAGGCAGCTCGGGGAAGAAGAAGTGAAAAATTACATTTAAAAACAGGGTTTTTTGAAGTCTTCCGGCAGCGGCAAAAAAAAAAGCTCACCGCAAAAAAATTTTTTTATTCTGCCAAAGGGTTAAAGCAAATGGAAATAATAAAGGAAGTCAAGGAAGTAATCAACTCAGCCCTTCCAAAGGAAGCGGAAATAACAAACGTGGACATGGAAGGCCCGGAAGTGGCGGTTTACACAAAGAACCCGAAAATCTTTTTTGAAAACGAAAACTTTGTGGCAAAAATCGCCTTTGAATTAAAGAAACGGGTAAACATCCGAACAGACAAGTCACTGCTGCAGGAAGAGGAAAAGGCGCTCAGGGAAATAAAGGAAATCGTGCCGGAGGAAGCTGAAGTAAAGGACATTTACTTCAACCCCTCATTCAGTGAGGTGGTGATAGAGGCGATAAAACCGGGGCTGGTGATAGGGAAAGGCGGGGAAACCTCAAAGCAAATAATAATCAGAACCGGCTGGACACCCCGCATTTTGCGCTCCCCAACCTCGCCCTCGGAAATACTGAAAGGGCTTAGGAGGCATTTGCACAAGCACAGCGCGGAAAGAAAAAAAATCCTTCAGGAAACCGCGAGAAAAATTTACAGAGAAGTCGGATTAAACGGAAACGGCTGGGTGAGGGTTACGGGTTTAGGGGGATTCAGGCAGGTTGGAAGAAGCTGCGTGCTGGTTGAAACCCCTGAAACAAAGGTTTTACTGGACTGCGGAATCAATGTGGCAAACCCTGACAAGGCCTACCCTTACCTGGATGCATTGAGGTTTCCGGTGGATCAGCTTGACGCGGTTGTGGTGAGCCACGCGCACCTTGACCACAGCGGATTTGTGCCTTACCTGTTCAAAAGCGGATACCGCGGGCCGGTGTACTGCACGCCTCCCACCCGGGACTTAATGGCGCTGCTGCAGTTTGACTACGTGGACGTTTTGGTGAAGGAAGGCAAGGACCCCGCGTACACTGAAAGGGACGTAAAGGAATGCGTGAAATACTGCATTCCCCGCGAGTACAGGGAGGTAACGGACATAGCGCCTGACATGAGGCTTACCCTTCACAATGCGGCGCACATCCTGGGCTCTGCTTCAGTTCACCTCCACATGGGGGAAGGCGGGCACAATTTGGTGTACAGCTCGGACTTGAAGTTCGGCTTCACAAGGCTCTTCAACAACGTGGACTTAAAGTATCCGAGGCTTGAAACGCTGATAATTGAGTCAACTTACGGGGGAAAAGACGACATAATGCCTGACAGGCAGCACGCTGAAGACAAGCTCATACAAATAATAAAGGAAACAATGGAAAACGACGGAAACGTTTTGGTTCCTGTTTTCTCCGTGGGAAGGGCACAGGAGCTTCTGCTTGTTTTGGAGGAATACTACCGGCGCGGGGTAATTGAAGGAAAAGTGTTCATTGACGGAATGACAAAAGAGGCAAGCGCAATCCACACCGCATATCCGGAGTATCTGCGCAAAGGGGTGCAAAGAAGAGTGCTGACAAACGATTCCCCATTCACTTCGGAAATTTTTCAGACAGCCGACGCAAGCAGCAGGGAAGAGGTCACCGCGGAAAAAGGCGCAGTAATACTTGCTTCAGCCGGAATGCTTACCGGCGGGCCATCAGTGCAATACCTGTACAAGCTGGCAGGGGACGCAAACAATACGCTAATTTTTGTGGGCTACCAGGGCGAAGGCTCTTTGGGGCGAAGAATCCAGCAGGGATTAAGGGAGATTCCAATGCAGGAAAACGGGAAAACCCGGGCGCTGAACATAAAAATGCGGGTTGAAACAGTGGACGGATTTTCCGGGCACTCGGACAAAAACCAGCTGGTTAATTATGTAAGAAACCTGAACCCCAAGCCAAAAAGGATTCTGGTAAACCACGGGGAAAAAAGCAATACCCTGGAGTTCTCCAGATACCTTTCACAAAAATTCAGGGTGAACGCTGTTTCGCTCAGAAACCTGGATGCGGTCAGGCTGAAGTGAAAACCTGCTTTTAAAGGAAAATACGGGCACAAAAGGCAATTATACATAACCCCGTTTTTTGCGGAAAAAAATTTTTTCCAAAAATACATAAAAAAAATAAATATACATAAAAAAATAAGCCCGTATAGGGCTCTATTTCGGTAAAAAAACCCCTTAAAGGGGGTATACATAAAAAAAAGCCCAAAAAAGCGTTTTTTTACCGAAAGATATTTAAATACAATAGTCCTATTGTTAGTGTTGCATTAAAGGGTGCCAAAAAAATGGTTGAGTACATAAGCTCAAGGGAAAGGCTCACCTTGAATAAAAGCGATAAGCTCGCCTTAAACGTCGCGCAAAGGCTCTGCAATGCCCTGGAATGCAAGGGCATGAAGAAAAGCGACGGAGAAATCGCTTTATTCAAGAACAAAAATCACCCCTAATAAAAGCCCTTAAACCCCTTTAATGCAGCCCCTCTTTTTATTGCCGTACAGAAGTCCGGCGCCTCCCGCAAAAAAAGCAGGCCTTCAGCCGCGGAACCGCTTTTTGGTTCCCCTAAGCTTCTAAACTGTTTCCATCCAATTATCTTTTTACCATGCGGCTTATCATCACCGGAACCCCCGGAGTGGGAAAAACAAGCGTGGCTGAAGCGCTGCGAAAGAGGCTGAAGCTGAAGGCATTGAATGAAAGGCACGTTGCGCTCAAGGAAAAAATCGGCGGGTTTGAGGAAGGGGAATACGCAATCCCCCTGGATGAATTCAGGAAAGCCCTGAAACAAATTCTACATAAAAAGGGGGGCCTGATTTTGGAGGGGCACACACTCTGCGAAATCAAGCTGAAGGCGGACGCAATAGTGGTTTTAAGGGAAAAACCCGAAAAAGTGGAGGCACGGTTGAGGGGAAGGGGATACAGCGAGGAAAAGGTGCAGGACAACGTGATGTGCGAAGGGATTGACTACTGCAAGAAATATGCTTTAAGGAACTATGGGAAAGAAAAATTAATTGAAGTCCACTGCGGAAAAACAGTGAAAGAAACAGTGGAAAAGGTTCTGAAAGAATTAAAGCAAAGAGGGCTGAAATGAGGAAACTCTTCGGATTGCTGGTTTTTCTGGTTTTGGCGCCCCTGGCCTCAGGGGAAACGCTGAAGGAAAGAAACTTCACTGATTTGGGCTATGAAGGCTTTGGGGTAAAGGGGGCAAGCCAGGAAAGCTGCAGGCAAATAATTTTCTCCATGGATTTAGGGCCGGCAGAGGAAAGCCATTACACATACCTTTCCCTTCACGCGAATTTTTTTCCGACCTCAACAGGAACCGCTTCAATAAGCGTTTACCTGAATGGCGGGGAAGAGGCCGTGGAAGAGCTTGCGGCAAAAGACTTCAAGGAAGGCTGGGCGAGGGCAAGGCTGCAAAACGCGGAACTAAAGGAAAAAAACGAGTTAACTATTTGCATGAAAACGTCAAGCTCAACCACAAAAATAATGGTAAGGGAGGACTCGAAAATCGGCACATATCTTGCGCCTTTTTTCGGGAAAAACGATTTCACGAAAAACACCGCGGAATGGAGGGTTACAACAGGAAACCCCGTGAAGGTTGAGGTCATTTTAAGGAACTCGGGAAGCGAAGAAAGCCCTTACAAAATCTTTGCGCAAAACCCCTCCCGGGAAAGGCCGGACATCACAATATTGGAGGGAAAAACAAGGGACGAAGGAATTTTGGGGGCCGGGAAAGAAGTGAGGCTGGAATACTTCATAAGGGTTGACGAAGAGGGAACCCGCGGGCTTCCGAATGCAATAGCGGAAGTGGAAAACGTTTTTGGGGAAAAGATTTCGCTTGAAAGCAATTACCCGGAAATAGTTGTGCAGGGATTTGGGCAAAAGCTCAAGCCAATTGTTTTGCTGGAAAAAGGAAAAATTAAAACCCTGGAAAAAGTAAGCGCAACAATCCTCGTGAAAAACGAGGGGCCAGGCCCGCAGTACAACGTAAAGCTAAAAATAAGGGAAAGCGGGGGCCTGAATATTGCGGGCGAAAAAAAGGAAACAATCGAAGTGATAGGGGCAAAGGAAAGCTTTGGAAAAGAATTCACTTTTTCCGCTGCAAGGCCCGGAAAATATTCCCTGAGCTGTTCACTGGATTACCTGGACCAAAACGCAAGCACAGTGCAGTGCAGCCCGGTGGAAATAATTGTTGAAGAACCCGGAATAGGGGCGGGAATATTAATCGGGGTTGTAATGCTTTTAATTGGGCTCGGAATATATTCGTATTTGTACTTCAGCACCAGGGAAAAAAGGCCTTCTCCGCCCCCCTCCGCATAAAAAACTTATTTTCTAAGGGAAGGAACCGGCCTGGGTTTGGGTTCTTTTTTCCTTAATTTTTTTCCGTAAAGCCTGTAAAAAAGGGCTGCGGCGGCAAGCAAGGCAAGGGGAAATGCGGCTGCAGGCACACTAAAGGCTTCAGGCGGGGAAGCAAAAAAAAGCCCTGCGGCCTTCTCCGAAAAAGCAATTGACTCAAGGAAACCGCCTTCCTCAAACCGCTTCCTTGCGCTGGAAAAGAAAAAGTAAAGCTCTTCATTCCCCGGGTCAGTGCCTGAAACCTCTTCCGCACGGGACAGGAAAAAGGCCGCGTCCTCCTTAAGCTTGCTTAAGGCGTTGGACGCCTCATTTTGGAGTGCGTTTGCTTCGGAAAGCGCATCGGAAAGGGGCTTATCTATTTTCTGCGCAAGCATGAACGCCTTTTCCGTTTCGCCTTCCTTAAACGCTTTCCGGAATTCTTCAACCTGTTTTTGAAGGGAAAGGGAAGGAATTGAGCCAAGCTTGAGTTCAATTGCCTTCACCCTTTCCGCGCCAATGGGGGGAAAATATTTTTCAGGAATTTCTTCCACGGAAAAAATTTCCTTAAGCAGGGAAATGCTTTCCATTAATTGCGGGGAGGAAATGGTTTCCCCAAGCCCCAGAATCTTTCCGTTCACCTTTTCATTGAATGACTGCTTTGCAGTGAAGGCCGCGGAATTGAAGTCCCTTGTTTCCTGTTCAAGCCGCATCAATGAATTCCCCGCCTGCAAAAGGTTTCCGGATGAAATGAAAGACAAAAGGGATTCACGGGTTTGCGGAATTTTTTTTCCAATTGAAAGGTTTCCGGAAAATCCCAAAAAAGAAACGGGTTCCTGAAGGGAACGGAATTCACTCCAAACGCTTTCCGCCTTTGAGGAAATTGCCTGGCTTAAATCAGGCGCCGGCTCTAAGGAAGAAATGCCCGCAAAAAGCGCTTCATTGGCTTTCCCGAATTCTTCCGCTGAAAAACGGGATTCCGCTTCATTCAATTTTTCCGACGCCCCATCCAGGGAATCGCGCAGGGAAAAAGCCCCGGGAAAGCCAAATTCATCGGCTTTTTCAAGGAAAGATGCTGACTCTTCAGCCAGTTTCAGGAGCCTTTCACGGAGCTCAAAAAAGGAATCCTTTTGGGCGAGAAGTTCCAGGGAACGGGCGGAAAGAAAAGCGGTTTCATTCCCCAAAGAAGAAATTGCTTTTGCGGAAGAAATGGAAGAAAAATCGGTTTGGCTTTCAAGCTCCAAAAGCCTTTCCTCAATTCCCACGGCTTTTTCCCTCACCTCAGCGAATTCACTGAACTTCAGTTCACTTAACCCTTCTTCCAGATCCCGGAAGGTTTTATTCCAGAAAGCGCTGAAGTCCCTTACTTTAAGGAAAAAATTCAGGGAAATGCTTTGGTTTGGGAGGAGCCCGGAAACCCCAAAGGAAAAAGAATTGTTTTTGAGGGGGGTTGTTTTAATTTTCTTTCCCCTGGAGTCAGTTAACTCGAACTCCTCCACCAGCCCTGAATTCAAATCAAACGGAAGCTTTAAGGAAACTTTTTCAGCTTTAACTGGAAGCCGGTTGGTTACTTTGATTGAGTAAATCATGGAAAATGTGTTCTGGTCAAGCTGTCTGGATTCAGTTAAATTCACTGAAGCCGCGATTGGCCCGGAAACAGAGAAAAACAATTCAACTTTCCCGCTCCCCCCAATCTTTTGAAGCTCAAAAAAAGCTTTTCCCCCCGAAAGAAAGGAAGGGATTTCCTTTCCATTAAACACGGCAATCAATTCAAAGGGCTCAAGAGGATTCAAAAGAGGTTGCACAATATTCAAGGAATTGAGCTTAAAGGGGGAACTAAAGGAAAGCGTTTTTTTTACAAACGCCTTAAACTGGTCCAGGTAAAGCAGCTCAATTTCTTCGTCAGGGAAAAGCCCGGCTTCCGGAAAATTAAATTCAATCCATGTGCCGGAAAGAGGCACATTGTTCAAATCAACAAAAAGTTCTCCATCTTTTCTGGAAACATTCAAAACATTCGGGGAAGAAGCGAAATAATTGAAATCCGGAACAATTAATGGAAGGGAAAAAGAAAGAGGGGAAGCAAAAGAAAAGTTAAAAGGGTTTTGAAAGGAAAGCAAAGCAGTCGCGGAAAACGGCTTATTGAATTCAACATGCTCAGGGGTGAGGGCCTTAAACTCAAAGTTTTCCTTAAAGTGCTTAATGAGCGCCTCCCTGTAAAGTTCAAGTGCATCGGAATGCAGGCCGGAAACTGATTCACTTAAATCAGAGGTTATTCCAATGGATTCATTCAAACTCAAATGTGTCCCTGCAAAGTGGTCATCCAACTTTTTGAATCGCGAATTAAGTGAATCCAGCTGAGAAGAGGAAAAAATTTCCGGAAAATGGGCAGAAGAGGCGTTAATGGAGGAGGTTAGGGAGGATAATTCACCAAATTTGCCTTCAAGGAACAGGATTTCCGGCTGCGAGTGAATGAATCCCTGCACCTGTTTTTGGAGGTTTAAGCAGTTGTTTAAAGTGGCATAGTCCAGTGGGGCGCTGTTTTTGGCATATTTAAGGGAGGAAAACTGGTTTTGGAAAAGTGTTAAGTCACTGCGCAGTGAAAACATTTTCCCCAAAAAATCCATGCATTCAGCGAACTGGGAATTCAGAGTGCCGTGCAAAATTTCGGAGTTTTGTCTCCCTTCATTGAATTCAGAGAAAAATTGGTTAACTTCCTTGCATAAAAGAAGTTTTTCTTTTGGTTCAGCGGACTTAAAAGAAAAAACCTTTGCTTCAATCAATGCACGCAAGTCCTTTAGTTCGGTTGGGGAGTGAAAATCAAATTGGATTCCGTCCAAATCATTTTCAATCTGGTTAACTCTTGCGTTGCACAGGGCCCGGACATCCTCAATGACAGTGTTTCCAAAGAAATCGGTTTTTTCAATGAAGAGGGCAAGCTCCGCGGAAAGGCTTTTGAGTTCGCTTAACTCTTCACCCAAGGAAATTTCATCCAAAAAAGCCCTGGAATTTAATTCAGTGAACCGCTGTTCAAGGAAAAACAGTTCATCCGCCGCTTTCGGGTGAAAAGAGCTCAGCTCAACTGAATCAAACTTTGCTGCGGCAATGCTTGAATCACTGGAAAGGCTTTCCCGCAGGGAAAACAAAAAATTCTGGTCAAAGTGCGAGTAAAAATCGGGGTCAATTGAGTCAACTTTTTGTCCGGCTTCAGCCAAAAGAAAAGCA
This sequence comes from uncultured archaeon, assembly GCA_964442255.1. Lineage (GTDB taxonomy): Archaea > Iainarchaeota > Iainarchaeia > Iainarchaeales > 1-14-0-10-31-34 > CAYTYC01. The sequence goes on from CAYTYC010000007.1 coordinate 45,096, forward strand.
ATTTCCTTTCGGAGGGCCCCTTTGGAAGAACGGACTTCATCCAGGTGCAGGGAAGAATAATGGAAAAAGGAGCCGAACTCCGCTGCAACAGAGGAATCCGTTCCAATAAAGGAGTTAAAGGAGTCAAAAAGGCTGAAGGACGGCATCGCATTCAATGCCTCCAGCGAACGCACCATGTTAAAGTTTCCGGCGACAAGGGAAAAAATTTTCAGATAAGTGTTTTTCAGCATTGGAATAAAAAAATGCGTTTCAGGGAGCTGCTGAAGGAGGTCCTCATCATAAAAGTCAATTACATTAACCAAAGTGGCTTTGCGGAGGTAAACCGGCTCAAAGCCTGCAAGAAGCAGCCGGGAATTCAGTTCCTCAACGCGCCGAAGGTAAAAGGAAACAAAGGAATCCGATTCAGTGTCTGAGGAAGCCAAATCGTTGAGGTTCTGGCTTAAAAGAATCAGGTCATCAAACACTTTTTCCTCCTTGATTTTTTCGGTTTCCTCTTCAACCAAAAAGTTTTTTTGCAAAGCAATTGCGGAAAAAGAGTCCTCGCTCAAGTAATCGATTTCCTCCACGACACGGGAAAGAAAAAAATGCAACTCGTTTGTGAGCGCGGGAAGGGAAGAATAGTCTTCAGTGCTGCATGCAAGGTTGAGCTTTTGGGCGGTTTGCAGGGATTTATGGTAATAAAGCCAGGAGGAAGCCAGGTGGTTTTTGAAGGAATGCAGTTTCAGCCTGACTTCATTTGAAAACACTTTTTGGTTAAAGGAAAAAAAGTTTTTCTCCACTTTTTCCGTGCATTCCCCCTGGCTGTAGCATTCCGGAATGCTGGAGGAAGAGTGCGAGGTTAACACCATGCAGGCTCTCCTCGCATCTTCCACCTCCTCCTCTCCCACCAGGCAGCCGGAGAAAAAAAGAAAAGCAAACAACAGCGGGATAAAATGGAAAAACTTCATCCAAGTGGAACGCGGGAAAAAAGCATTAAAAAAAGTTTTCTACGTGGATAAGCGAACCCCTTTGGGAATCGACGAAGAAAACTTTTTATTAAATAGGTGTTGAGGTATTACATATATAGCCAGGCTGTCGGTTGACCAGAAGCTGAAGAAAGGCGACTTCATTGTCGTAATCAGGGTTTTCAGGGTTCCGGGATCCAGGAAAATGCCGGAAAGAATCAGGTACAGTTTAGCGCTCATACACAAAGAGAAAAGAGTTCCGGGATACGACCACAGCCTGCTGGAAAGCCATCACAGGCACTTTCAGGGAAAGAAAACCAAGGTAAAGCCTGTTAATCAACGACTTCTTCAACAACAAGCAGTCCTACTTCATCTTTCAGGGAAAGAAAACCAAGGTAAAGCCTGTTAATCAACGACTTCTTCAACAACAAGCAGTCCTACTTCATCTTTCAGGGAAAGAAAACCAAGGTAAAGCCTGTTAAGCTGAGCGAACTGCTAAAGCGGTTCAGGAAAGAATGCGATAAAATCATGAAAAAATCACGGAGTGAAACAAGATGATTAAGGCGAAAGAAATCGAGATTAAAATTCAGTCCCGGGGGGATTTTTTCAAAGAAGCAGAAGCGAGAATTAAGAATATAGAGAAAGGAAAATTTCCAAAGAAGGGCGTTCGCTCTGTTTCATTCCATAATCTGGAAGAAGTGAAGAAAACGCTTACCTTAAAAAGGCTTGAGCTTTTGCATGCAGTGAGAAGAAAAAAACCGGCATCAATCTACGCTTTAGCCAAGCTCCTTGGAAGGGAAACAGAAAACGTGAACAGGGACGTTCACCTTTTGGAGGGCCTTGGTTTTCTTGAATTAAAAAAATCCAAAGAAAAACGGAAAAAGCTTGTTCCGCAAACAGAATTTAATGAAATCAAGATAGCGATTCCGATTTAATCCAAATACGTTAGTGAGGTTTCCTGGTTTCGCCAAACCCGAGTTTCCTGAAAAAAATTCCCCTCAATTCTTCCGCAACCATTTCATCAGGATAGAGCCTTCCTGATTTTCCCAAAACAAAGTCCCTAAAATGCAGCCCGTTTATTTTGGACGCCCCAATGCGGGGAACAAGCCGATCATCAAAAACAAACCTCACCCTTATCCTCACACTACGCCTTCCAAGCAGCAAATAAGACTGAAAAGAGTAAACGTCCTGCCCATAACGGTTAGTTTCAACAAACTTTACGGCGCCCATTCTTACCCCGGGGTAGGTTTCCTTCACCGCCTTTCTCCTCTCCCTGTCCAGCCTTTCGCGGGGGATTGAACGGCTTCTTTCAGCCCATTCCCTTGCACGCTGCATCTTTGCCCAAGCATCTCTCCACTTTGCAGTATCCCCGCTTTTTTTCCTTGGCAATTCAAGCACTCCCTAAAAATAAAAACCCTCTCACACTTATTTAACCTGTGCATGAACTTTTAAGTGCGGGGCAGGGGGAAAGGCTTGTGAAGCTTGCGAGAAAGGCAATAGCCTATTTTCTGCACACAGGGCAGTTTTTGGAAGACTCTGCACCCACGGAATTCAGCGGGGAACGCGGGGTGTTTGTCACACTGCACAAGTACCCGGAAAAAGAGTTAAGGGGCTGCATCGGCTTTCCCGAGGCAGTGAAGCCGTTATGGAATGCCGTGATTGAGGCCGCGGTAAGCGCGGCATTCAGGGACCCGAGGTTTATTCCATTGAAGGCGGAAGAACTGGAAAAAATTTTGGCGGAAGTTTCCGTGCTCACTGTCCCTGAAGAATTAAGGTGCGGAAAAGAAGGGCTGCCGGAAAAAATTGAAATTGGAAGGGACGGATTGATTGTAAGGAAGGCGGGAGTGTCGGGATTGCTGTTGCCGCAGGTGGCGCCGGAATGGAAATGGAATTCCACGGAATTTCTGGAGAACGCCTGCGCAAAGGCAGGAATGGAAAAAAGCTGCTGGAAAGAAAAAGAAACAAGTGTGTGCCGGTTTCAGGCGCAAATATTCAAGGAAAAAGAGCCGGAAGGAAAAGTTGAGCAGGAAAGCCCGGGCCAGGAATAATTCAGCGCCCGATAGATCTCAGTCCTTAAGCGGTCTTTAATTTCTTTCACACGTTTGGGTTCTTTTGCGTGTTGCTCCATTATAACTTCATCAGGAGGCTTTCCATTGATTTTAACAGAATCCATTTTCGGCTCAAGAGCAGAATCCAATTTAAAGGCGACTGCCACCGCTTTCCCCCCTAAAAAATTCAGGGATATGTTCAGTAAAAGAATAAACCCCCTGACTAGTTTCTTTCACAGTTTTGCCAATTCCGGGGTAACACGCCTTAGCCTTCAGGCTTTTATCCAATAAAGCCTCCTTACCTGCCTTCTTTGCCCTCCCTCTTTTCGCCCTGTTTAACATTTCCCCGGCTTCATCCGCGGGAGTCCTTCGCATTCTTCTTTTTTTAGGCAAATCAATCCCTAAACGGAGCATTCCCGGGGGTCAACGCCTTTTTCCTGCATGCATTCAAGGTAAGAATCTAATTGCTCTCCCTGGAGCTTCTCCTTAATTATGCATTCAGCCAGTTCCCCGCGCAACCCCCGGTCAAGCCGGGGCTCAATAAAGTAATGCGTCAGGTAAAAGCCCGCAATCAATCCAACAATGAACACAAACAAAAGAAACAATTTGCTTAAGGAAAAGCTTCCAAAACCAAACCCCTTTTTGGAAAACTTTCCCCGGGGCGCACCACCATAATCTTCATCCCCCAAATCAATGTCGTCATCATATTTTTTTCTTTTCGGCATGCAATCACTCAGTCAACGGTTTCTTTTTTCCGGATGAAAGCAATACCACCCTCGAACCCGGGCTTTCATCCAGTAAAGTATAGTTTAAGTGGTTATTAATTTTAACTGCAAAGTCTTTCACAGAGGAGTGAAAAGGCATGTTCTCTTCCTTTAAGCGTTTCCTGCTTTCACCAACCCAAACATACCCCTTTACCTCCACAAAATCGGGCCCGGCTTTTTGTATTAACTCCGCGAACTGTTTTTCTTTTTCCATATTCATTTTCCCGATTGCTGTTACCCTGATTACTTTTCTCGTGGAAAGGGAAGGCATCAGCTCCAGAGAGCGGTTGAATTTCTCCCAGGAACCCTTAATTATTGGGGCATTCAACCGCTTGTGCGTTGCTTCATCCACTGCCTCCAAAGAAAGGTAAAGCTGCGTGGGCAGGGAAATATTTTCCAAAGCTTCAGGGTTCAGGCCGTTTGAAACCAGGAACGTGGAAAAATTGCGCTTTTTGTATTCATCTATCAGTTCGGAAAGGAAAGGGTAAAAAGTGGGTTCGCCTGAAAGGGAGATTGCAACATTGTTCGGGGAGTTCGCTTCCAAAAGCTTTTTTTCGCCGATTTGTTCTTTCAATGCGCCGTAGCCGGAGAGAAGCTTTCTCTGCATTTCAATTGAGAGTTCCGCTATTTCCTTTGGGTCTCCCTTTGGCTCAATTTTTTCCTTGAGCGGGATGTGCGGGCGCCAGCAGAAAATGCATTTCTGCCCGCAATATGTTGTGAGGGGAGTCATTTGAAGGCAGCGGTGGGAGTTAATGCCGTAAAATTTCTGCTTATAGCAGGCCTTGTTCCCGGTGAGGGAGGACTTGGTGTAATGGCACAATTTAACCGCAGAATGGCCGAACAATGCGTAATGCTGGCGCCTGAGCTTTGCGGTCACTTCATCAGGCCAGTAGTTTTCAGGTGAAAGCATAAGGGAAAAAGGGCGGAAAAGGCTTAAATCCTTTATGTAGAATTAGGTTTTTTGAGGTAAATTTATATATTAGAAGGCACTTTTATAGATACAATATTTTCAGGGGTGAAAAAGAATGTATAAGTACACGATTGCAAGGCAGCTGGCAACAAAAAGGGTTATAACAAACAGGGGAGACGAGGTAGGAAAACTGTCGGATTTGCTGATAAACGAGAATACCGGGGAAATTGAAACCCTTTTGGTTGAACTGGACAGGGACAGCAAAATAGCCAAAGGCGGAAGCCATAAGGACAGGCTGCTGCACATCCCTTACTCGGCGGTCACCGCTGTAAGCGATGTCTTTATTGTGGACGAACGGGAAATTCCGTCTTCCGCGCATTAATCAGGGAAATCAATTTCCAGCCTGTTTTTTCCTGAAAGGGAAACCTTTTTAGCCATGGTGTTGCCTTTTGAGGCAAGCAAATTCATCTTATACATAACCTCTTTTTTTCCTTCTGTGCGGAGGTTTTTGGCGGCATCCATTATCTGCTGAAGCTCATTGAAATGCGCGTAAATGAATTCGCCTTTTTTCATGTTTTCCCTGCTCTGGTTTTCCAGTTTTTCCCGCGCATTTAGTTGGTCTTCCAAACTCCTGCGCAGGGCTTCAGTATTTTTATTGAACTTTTTTTCTGTTTCAGCGGTTTTTTCCGAAAGAAACGGCTTTGAAAGCAGCTCATCAACCGCGTCATTCACTGAGGGAAAAGATTTTTCCGGTTTTCCGAAGACGGAAAGAGGGAAAGGGAAAAGGGTTTCACCGTAAAGCAGGGGACTGGCTTTCTTCAAATCCACGGAGTAATAGGCTTTCATTTTTTTGGCCAGCCCATTGAGCTGCGGGTTGGAGAGGGTTTGGGGGGAAAGGCTTTTCTCCAGGCCCAAATCTGAAAGGATTTGCTCCGCGACTGGGGGGGAAAGATTGACTGCAGCGACAAGGGAGCGGATTAAATCTTTTTTTGAATCAAAAAAGGCTTTTTGCAGCTCTTCAGGAATTGCATTCAACGGGGAAAGCTTTCCCGAAGAAGGAAACCGGTATTCAGAGCCTTTTCTGGTCTCGCGGTCACTCCACTGCTCTTTCCGGTAGGCTGAAAGCACGCGCATTCCCTTGTCAGTGAGAACAAAATTTCCTTTAGCGAAAAGCTCCATTATGAGAAAACAGTCCGGGAATTCCAATACCGCAATCCGGTCTGCTTTGTGCTGGAAAAATGAAAGAATTTTTTTTCCCTCAATTCTTTTGCGAAGGAAAGCGGCGTAGCCGGAGGTTGTCTGCCTGGCCTCCAACTTGAATTGCGTGAAGTAAGGGGCCCGGAGCGTGAGAATAAGGTTTTTTGTTCCCGCCCTTGTGCGGACCTTGAACTTTATCCTGTCATTGCCTAATTCCTGGACTTTGTTTACGTAGGCGCCTTCCAAAAGAGGAGAGAGCTCTGCAACGAGGTAAGAGAAGGAAATGTTCGGCAATTCCATGGAATAAGGTAAGGAAAGGGGAAGATTTAAATATAATGGAAAACTAATGGATAACAGCAAAGTAAGGAACTTTTTTCATTTAAAAGGAGGTAATAAAATTGAATAAATTGGGTCTTGGATTGATTTTTTTAAGCGCGTGTGCGGCGCTTTTGGTTGGGTGCGTGATGCCGGAAGAAACAACAGGGGCGGCAAGCGACCTGAAAATAAAAAGCGACGGAGACGGGGGAGGGGGCGGTGCAAGCGGAAAGCCTCCAACAGCGCCAACCAACTTGTTTGTGGAATTGGCTGACGGAAACGAATTGGCGGTGGACCTGAACTGGAATCCAAGTACTGGCGAACCACCAATAAGCTATGATGTCTTCAGGAATACGACAGGTTCAACAACAAACTACAATAAAATCGGGTCAACCTCAAGCGCATTCTACACCGACAACACAGTAGAAGGAGCCCAAAATTACTACTACGCGGTAAAAGCAAAGAACAGTTATGGAAAGAGTGACTACAGCAACCAAGCAAAAGTCTATGTCCCCGCACCAGGTAAAGCGCCTTCAGCGTTTGACCTAAACGGAATACACCACGACGAAAACACACTATTTAACGAACTTTTCTGGACAGAAAGCAAAGGAACAGCACCAATAAAATACACAGTTTACAGGAAAGGGCCGATAAGTGCACCAAATTACGCAGTAATTGTGGGGCCAATGACCGAAAGAACATATGACGACTTTAACATAACCGACTCAAACACAACTTATTCATACTATGTTTTTGCAGAAAACCAGTACGGTGACACAAACTCAAACACAATCGGCTTGCCGTAAAAAAGGATTCAATTCCTTTTTCCCTTTTTTTTATTTTAAATACTTTAAAAGAACCTTCACCAAACCAGGGTGCTTCACGAGTTTTTTTGAGACAATTTTGGCGCTTTCCATCAACTCTTCGGAGGCAAGCTTCATTATGTCGTCCCCGGTAACCGAGGAAGCAAGGGTTTCAAAGTCTTTGTCAGTCATTTTCTCAAACATCTGGCGCTTCTTCAAAACATTTTTCAGTTTTTTTCCCCGCACGGTTTCCCATTCGGCTGTGTAATTGCTTAGCATTGCGTCGGAGAAATCGCCTTTCTCGTGCGCGTCCTTTATCACCTGCCCCGCAATCTGGCCAGCCTCATACGCCAAGCCCATTCCGCCCCCGTGGATTGGGTTGACCTGGTGTGCGGCGTCGCCAACCACCAAAAAACCGTCCAGAGTGAGCTTGTCCATGAAGCCTCCAACAGGAACAGCGCCGCCATTCATTTCAATTACAGAGCCCCTGGAAATTTTCGGGCGGGATTCAATCCAGCGGTCCAGATAGCTTTTCGCCGTAAGCGGGTTGTCCGCCGCAATTCCGATTCCAACGTTTCCGCAGTCCTCGCCTTTCGGAAAAATCCAGACATAGCCCCTGGGCGCGATTTTTTCGCCAAAATACAAGTTAATCAAGTCCGGGTATTCAATGTCAATGCCGGCCATTTCATACTGGAAGCCGGAGTCAATGTGGTAAAGCGTATTGAAAGTTTTTAATCCGGCTTTCTGTGCGGTCTGGCTTTCCACCCCGTCCGCGCCAACAACAACATTTGCCCTGAACTCCTGTTCCTCGCCAAGGTGAAGGGCTTTTACGCCGGCAATTTTCCCGTTTTCTTTTATTAAATCAGTTACAGTTGTTTTGACCCGGAATTTTGCGCCCTTTCCTGCGGCCTCGCGAGCAAGCTCTTTTTCAAAGATTTTTCTTTCAATAATGTGCCCCGCGACATCATCGCTGCGGACTTCAATTTTTTTTCCGGAAGGCGAGTAAAGCATTGCCCCAAAAATTTTCTGCACAGCCCAGCTTTTTTTGGGCTCAATGCCCATGCGCTTCAAATGCCCTAACCCAAGGCCTTCCCCGCACCTTACCGGAGCGCCTATTTCCTGGTCTTTTTCAAGCACAAGGGTTTTCAGGCCAAGGGAAGCTGTTTTCGTTGCGGTGGAAATTCCACCCGGGCCCGCTCCAACCACAATAACGTCAAATTCCTTCATTTGGGCACCTTTTTTGCTTCACTCATCGCCCCCACAGGGCAGATTTTAATGCAGGCCATGCATTTAATGCATTTTTCGGGGAATACCTTTACCCTGGTTTCCTGCAGTTCCAATGCAAGCGCAGGGCAGACTGAAACGCAGGCACCGCAGTAAAGGCATTTCTCAGGGTCGCAGACAGGAGGGAAATCCATTAAAGCCATGTGAAAGAAGATAGTGAAGGGAAATTTTTTAAATGGAATTGAACCCGCAAAAAGCTTTGCTTTTCAAACTCAAAACAGTTAAATTAGGTTTGAAGGCATTAAATATTTATGGAATTTGAGTTCAAGGGAAACAAGATTTTGTTTGAAAGGCGGCTTTCAAACCTGGACAAACTGGTTTTAAGGTTCGTGAAAATACTGGGAAAACTGGAAATAGATTACGTGATAATTTCGGGTTACATCGCCATTCTCTTCGGGAGAAGCCGGAACACGGAGGACGTGGATTTATTCATTGAGGAAATGCCTTTGGAAAAGTTCAGGAAATTCTGGAAAGAACTGGAAAAACAGGGATTTGAGTGCCTCAACACCTCAAAGCCGGAAGACGCTTACAGGGATTACCTGAAAGAAATGGTTGCGGTAAGGTTTGCCGAAAAGGGAATGATTCAGCCGAATTTTGAGCTGAAATTCCCGAAAACCAAATACAACCGCTATTCCCTTGAGCACAAGGTTGAGGTTCTGCTTAACAGGGAAAGGCTTTTCACTTCAGAAATTGAGCTTCAGATTGCGTTCAAGTTAAGCCTCGGAAGCGACAAGGACTTTGAGGACGCAAGGCACCTTTACAAGGTTTTTAAAGAAGATTTGGACATTGGTTTGCTTAAGAGGCAGATTAGAGAGTTAAGGGTTGAAAAAGAGGCGGGGAAAGTTTTATGGAAAAAGGATTAAAGCTCACGGAAAAAGATTTCAAAGAACTGGAAGAAGAAAAGGAAAGAAACCGCAAACAGCGAATGGAGTTCGTGGACTTTTACGCGAAATGGCTGAAAAAAACCCCGAACAGGGTGTGGAGCAGACAACAGGCAAAATATTTGGACAAATGAAAAAGATTTGGAAGAAAGGAAAGCCTTTTGCGGCTTCCATTTTTGCTGAAAAAATCAGCTTAATTTAACTTTCAGCTCCTTCACCTGCTTTTCAGTTTCATCAGCCGGAACATGTCTTTTGCGTTTGTCGAATTAGATGAATACGACCTCCTTCACCTGCTTTTCAGTTTCATCAGCCGGAACATGGCCTCCGGAGTCTGTTCCTGAACTTACGGGCTTAACTGAAAGGCTGTCACACCATGCATTCCCTGAAACCCCCCACAGTGTTTCATTCATGCAATACACCCGCAACCGCCTGTCTTCAGTGTTCGCCTGCACAGTGAAGGAAAAAGGAGTCCAGCCTGTTTGCCCTGAAACAAATGCCCC
>CAYTYC010000008.1:0-27202 GCA_964442255.1 uncultured archaeon
TAAAGTCCGCATAACCGGGGCAGAGCCCACTTACCTTTTCGGGGAACTAATTTAGGGTTTATTTTTCCGCGACAATTATCATGTCCTCTGATTTTTCAGTGTAGGGTTCAGTGCTCCAGTAGCCGTAAGCGGCCGTATTTTTGAATCCGGTGTTTTTGCATAATTCAATGAATTCTTCTTTTGAGTAAACCCTCATTGAATAGTTTTTCTTTGTTTTTTTTCCGTCTTTTTTTAGGATGGTCCAACTGCCATTCATTCTCTTGTTTTCCGGGCTGTAGCTTTCAACTATTGTCAATTTGTTTCCGGATTTTAGGTGGCGGATTTCCTCGAACTTGTGTTTTCCTTTCAAGACCCTTTGGAGGTTTACGTCGGTGTGAAAAAGAAATTTCCCGCCTTTTTTCAGAGAACGGAAAATGTTTTCCAGCGCCTTGAAGTTTTCAGAGTCTTTATCAAAAAAGCCGAATGAGTAAAACAGGTTAATGCATGCGTCGAATTCTTCTTTGTATTTCAGCTTAAGCATGTTCTCTTTTTTCCATTCAACTTTAACGCCTTTTTCTTTTGCATCGTTTTTTGCTTTTTTCAGGTGAACCGGGTTTAGGTCCACACCGGTAACCTTGAAGCCTTTTTTCGCCAGTGCGATTGCGTGCCTGCCATAGCCACACGGCACATCAAGGATTTTTTGGCCTTTTTTGAGTTTAAGAATGGAAATTGCCCCTTCAACTTCTTTTTGTGTCCGTTCCTCCAGTGTTTGAGGTAAACTTTGATATCCTTCCAGGGAGTTGTCCCCTTCCAGGTAGAATCCCCCAAAGAAGCCGTTTTTGTCTTCCCACCATTTTTTTCCCATAATTAGACGTAGTCCTGGGTTCTTTATATATTTTTTTCTGGCCTGAGCGAGGGGTTTAAAAGAAATTAGAGGAATAATGGTTTTATGGCGAAAGGGCTTGTCAGGAACTCGTTCAAGGAATATTTGAAGCACTTCAGGTTCAGCCTCGCTTTCGGGGTTTTGCTTGTTTTCGTGTTTTTTTTCCTTTTGTTTGAAAACGTTTACGTGACTGCCGGAACAATTTTCGCGGAATACACCTTATTGAGCGGGGCGACAGCAATGCTTGCGCTGCAGCTCTTGGCAGTGGTTGTCTTCCTTTTGTTTTACTCGATTTTTGTTTCATTCATTATCTTTAATGTCAGAAAAAACCTTTCAAAGGTGAGAATAGACTATTACTTGAGCGAAAAACTGCACAGGTTCGGCTTCGCATTGTTCGCGTTCTTCCTGTTGTTTACCTTGCTCCTTTTCCTTTTCGCCTCCATTGCCGCCTTTTTCGGCGCCCCGGTGGAGGGGATGGCAGCTGTGTTGTTCATTGTTTCTTTGTTCTTCTTTTTTGTGCCCCAGTCCATTGTCGTGGACGAGGCGCCTGTTTTAAACTGCATAAAAAACGGGTTTGAGTTTTTTCTGCATGAGCCCGCCTCGGTTTTAAAGATTTTTGCTTTAGGCGTTGCACTGGTTGCGCTGCTTCCCTTCATTGAATTCGCGTTTGACTTCTTTCACTTTATGGGAAGGTATGTGTCCTTGCTTCTTTTGCTTGTGTTCGTGCTTCCGTTCATTGAAATCCTGAAGACCCGCGCGTACATGGGAAAGTTTGGGCTCCTGAAGCACGAGGTTTAAAACAAAAAGCCAACCTCTTGCACGTGTTTTCAGGCAAAAAGCGAATTCTTTTTTTCAGAAAACAAACTTTTAAATCAACTATGCTTAGAATAATGTATTATGCCTGACAGGGTGGAATTGGACAAAATTGACCACAAAATCATTGAGCGGCTTTTGGAGGACGGCAGGACTTCTTTCAGCTCAATCGCAAAGGAAGTCAGGCTTACTGATGTCGCGATTAAAAAGCGTTTTGATTCTTTGTTCAGGAAAGGCGTGCTGAAAAAGGTGGGCGCGGACCTTAACTTAAGGGCCTTGGGCTTTGAAAACCCTGTTTTCATTCAGGTGCGGACTGAAGCGGGAAAAAACCGTGAACTGTTCAAGAAACTGGATTCAATGGATTACGTGCAGGAGTTGTACCATGTTTTGGGGGAATACAATTTGCTTGCAAAGCTGATTGTGCCGGACTTGAGTTCCGCGGAAAAAGTCATTAGCCAGATTGGGGTGATTGACGGAGTCATAGACATGAAAACGCAGGTCGTTTTAAGCGAATTAAAGAAAAGCGTTTCCCTTCCCTCCCAGTCCTTCCAGAAAAGGTTTTAAAAACCCCTTTCCGGGAACCCCGCCCATTTTAATGGGCGGATGAATTGTTTCCGTCAGGGAAAAAAAATTTGGGGGCTTTAACCCGCCGTAGTTTTAATGAATTTTTTTTTTCCGGCGGAAACGCCTAAACCGCGTTCCCTTTCTCTTTTTCCCTTTTTTCCTTCATTTCCCTTAACTGCTCTTTCACCGGCTTTTTTTCTTTTTCCTCTTTTTCAACCAAAAGGCTCATGAAAAGCAGGGAAAAAAAGATGCTTAAAATTATTGCATAGAACACAAGCTTCACAACCACCTCTGAGCCCACTATTCCCGTCGCGAGAATCAACGGAGCCAGTGCCGCGGGGGCAATGCCTTTAGGGGAAACCAGCCCCACAGTCAGCCTTTCCCTGAAAGTCAAGTCCGATTTGAACAGCACAATTAAAGTGGAAATCAGCCGCCCCAAAAACAGCGCCACAATTACGGCAAAAATTTCGGCACGGGTTATTGCAAGCTCCCCGAAAGTGAATTCCGCCCCCAGGAAAAGGAACACCAGCACGGTGAAAAGGAACGCCAATTCCTTGTTGAATTCGCCGAGGGAACGCTTTCCCGGAATCTTTGAGCTTGTGAGTAGAAGGGAGCAGGTTGCGACCGCGAGGATTCCGGAGCCATATAAATTTTCCGCCAGCACATACACAAGGAGCACAATAACCAGCGCAATTATTTCCTCGTGCTTTCCTTTTGCCGCATTCAGTATTTCCTGCCCCACAAAATACCCGATCAAACCGAACAAAAAGCCCATGAAAAGCAGGACAAAAAACATCGGGACATTAAGCAATGCCAGCTCCGGGGAAAGCACCATGTCAAGGAGGAAAAGCGGGATAATTATTGTGAGCGGCTGGTTGAAAATGCTTTCCGCCCTCAAAATGGTCAGCACCTTGCTTCTTGCCTTTTTTTCGCTTGAAGAAATCACTGCCGGGTCTGTTCCGCTCAAAAGCGCCCCAATAAATGCCGCGGCAATCACGGGAATGTACAGGAGCTGAAAGGTCGTCAGCGCGATGATGCTTGCGGTTATCAGAACGCCGAAGGTTGCAAGCCCGACAATTGTCCTTGACTCTTTCCTTATGTCCCGGAGGTTGATGTAAAACGAGGCATTGAACACGATTATAATGAGCGCAAGGGTGCGGATGAGTTCGGGAAGCGGCTGAAGGGAATCCAGGTTAACCCAGCCGTATGTTGCCAGAAATGTTCCCGCCAAAATCAGGAGAACAATGTACGGCACACGGATTTTGTCCCCAACCGCCTTGAGCACTATTCCCGCCACGAGCACAAGCGCAACCTGGGTCAAAATATTCATCACAGGCATAAAAGGTGAACGCATTCACTGTTTAAATGCTTTTTGCGCCAGAAAACCTTTTAAAAAAACATTGTAAACGCTTCGCGTCGTTAAAAAACATTGCGGTTTTTTGACGCGTCGGAAACCTGCAGGTTTCCAACGTTACGATGCCTCGCAAACCATTTGTTTGCAAGGAGTTTTAACAAAAAAGCCTAACGGCAAAAAACACCAGAGCGGGTTTGGAATGAAACTGGTTGTAACCGAGAAAGCGATTGCGGGGAAGAGAATTGCCTCAATTCTGGCCGACGGCAGCGTTTCAGCTTCAGGCGAAATGCGCGCCCCGCTTTTCTCTTTCTCCAGGAAAGGCGAAGAGTTTGAGGTGGTGCCGCTGAAAGGCCACATCGTGGACGTGGATTTTCCCAAAAAGTTTTCTTACTGGGTTGGAACAGACTTAAAGAGGCTGGCTTCCACGGAAGTGGATTATGTGGGAAAAGAAAAACAGATAATTTCTTTGCTTAAAAAAAAGGCTTCAGAGGCGGATGAAATAATTGTTGCAACCGACTCTGACCGCGAAGGGGAAGCGATTGGGGTTGAGGCTTTGCGCTTCCTGACCGAAAAAAACCGGAAAATTCCGGTGAAAAGGGCGAATTTTTCCGCCATTACCCCCCAAGACATTGAGCAGGCGTTTGAAAGGCTCGGTAAAGTGGACTACCATTTCGCTGACTCCGCTGACGCGAGAAGGGAAATTGACCTGATTTGGGGCGCGGTTTTAACCCGGTTTCTTTCACTGGTTTCCGGAAGGCTTGGAAGGGAGTATTTGTCGGTTGGAAGGGTTCAGTCACCCACGTTGGCCATAATTGTGGACAGGGAAAAGGAAAGGCTGGCGTTCAATGAAAAAAAGTACTGGGAGCTGAAGGCTGAGTTTGAAAAGGACTCCAAAAGTTTTGAGGCATTCCATAAAAAGGGAAGGTTTTGGGAGAAGGCGGAGGCCGACAAGGCGCTTGGAAAAAAGGCGGAAAAAGGAAGGGTAGTGAATGTAAGAAGGACAGAGCGCGTACTGAAAAAGCCGTTTCCGTTCAACACAACACAGTTTTTGCGCGCCGCCACCGCAATAGGGTTTTCCGCAGGGGAAGCAATGAATGTTGCGGAAGGGTTATATATGAAGGGATTCATTTCCTATCCGCGCACAGACAACTCCGTTTACCCGAAAAACCTGGATTTAAGCGAGATTTTGAATAACCTGATGCACGTGAAGGAATTTTACTCCCTGGCTGAAAAAATTTTTGCTTTAGGGGAACTGAAGCCGAGCAGGGGAAAGGAAACAAAAGACCATCCCCCGATTCACCCCGTTACCCCGGTGCAAAAGGAAAAGCTTTCCCCAAGGGAATGGAAAATCTATGAGCTTGTTGTGAGACGGTTTTTTGCAACCCTTGCGCGGGACGCGGTGACGGAAAACCTTTCCGTTGAAATTGGCTTGAATTCAGAGCCGTATGTGGCGAAAGGGCAGCTGATAAAAGAAAAAGGGTGGAAGGAGTTCTACCCTTACTCTGTGCTCGCGGAAGTGATTCTTCCTCCGCTGAAGAAAGGCAATGAAGTTAAGCTGGTTGACCTTGAGCTGCAGGAAAAGAAAACCCAGCCCCCTGCGCGCTACTCCCAGGGAAGCTTAATCAAGTTAATGGAGCAGGTGAACCTTGGCACAAAAAGCACCAGATCCGAAATTCTAACCAAACTCTATTACAGGAAATACATTTCCGGGCTGAAAGCCCTGGAGCCGAATAAAATTGCGTTTGCGGTGATTGATTCCCTTGAAAAGTATTCCGAAAAAGTTGTGAAGCCGAAGATGACAGCCGATTTGGAGAAGGAAATGGATTTGATTGCGGCAGGCAAGAAATCAAAGGAAGAGGTTGTAAAGGATTCAAGAAACCTTTTGCTGGAAATATTGGATGAATTGGTGAAGAACAAGGATTCAATCGGAAAAGAGTTAAGGGCGGCAATGCGCCAGGACTCCATTGCCGGGAAATGCCCTGCGCCGAACTGCGGCGGAATGCTTTTGGTGAGGATGAGCAGGAACAACAAGCGTTTTCTCGGATGCAGCAATTACCCCAAATGCACGACCACTTTTCCTTTGCCCCAAAAGGGCTCAATAACCTTTACGGGGGAAGAATGCGAGACTTGTAAAATGCCAATGTTTAAAGTTGTGGGCCGAGGTTTCCGATATTCTATGTGCATCAATATAGATTGTGAATCAAAGAAAGATTGGAAGAAGAAAACAGAAAAAGCCAGTTCCAAACAATCAAAAGAGCCACAGTCGTAAGAAAAAAAATTCCTTATTGGAGGGGGTAACGGTTTCTTGCGAATACATTGGAACAGGTTTTCTTATTTTCTGGAACCCTTTACGATCCAACTGAGGAAAGCGTAAGCCACACAGCTTCCTTTTACAAGGTTGTGAAGGGTTAGTAGAGTTTCTTTTGGTGCCGTCATGCTCCTTGATTCTTCTATCCACCAGTCATTCCGTTTATCAAAAAAGGGCTTTAATTCTCTGAATGCATCGTCGGCTTGGTCTACTTTATCCTTTAACAGTCTAATGTTTTTGAGGTCTTCTTTAGAAACCCCTTCCGGGAATCCCGCCTGTTTCAATGCACGGATGAATCGGGGTTTTTGCAGGCCGTTTACGGGAAAAAAAAACCGGCATGCTTTAATCCGCCGCAGTTTAGAGTATTCAATCTTCCTGGTGCTTATATGCTCTTCGGGTCCGGCTGTTTTTCGGTAAAAGGATTTGAGAAGCGAAGAAAAGGCGGTTCTTTCTTTTTCTGTGTTCATTATCGGAAGGCAAGCAAGTTCCAGCGCGTGCATCCCAACCAATCTTGAACTAGTCATTGCAGTTTCGTGCTCTTCCCTTGAACGGTGCATTCCCATCGGATTAAACTTAACAACCCAAAGAAATCCGCTGCCTTCAGGCAGCGGTTTGCGGATTTCTTCCCAAAAAACTTTTTAAGAAAAAGTTTCACCAAAACAAACTTTTTGAAAAAAAAAAGTTTGGCCAAAAAACTGCCTTCGGCAAGTGGCTTACGCCATGCGGCTTCGCCTTTAACGGAAAAAGACAGCCTCAACGAATTCAGGGAAACCCATTGCTTTAGCCGTGGAAGGATGTCATATTTTTCTGCAATGTCTTTTGCAGGCAAAGTAATTCGGTTTTCATTGTCCCCTTTTGTTTTTACCTTTGCGACTCGCTCAGCAAGCGTTCGTTTTGGGGGGGTCTTGGAACTCTGCGCATACAAGATATTCGTTTCTTGGGCTTTAAAATTGTATTGAACAAGAATCAGTTTATGGGAGGAAAGGGGACCTAACTTTTTTTGTTTTTTTTACCGTTTTAACCCGGTGAGCCTATCCCCTTTCCTCTCCTTTTATTTTTTGCTTATTTTTTGTGTAGTTTATGTGTTCCCTCCTAATGCTATTTCAATAAAAGATACGGCTTCCCTTTATTTATTAATTATCCGCTTTATGCTGTCCAAAAAGTAACACTTAAATCTTTTTTGGTGCGCCATTTAAATGGTTTAAAATGGCTGTGCAGATGCAAATTGATGACGAGGTGAGGCTGAAAATAATTGAGGCTTTGCTCAAAAAACGTTCCATTGTCCCGAACATCCGCCAAATCCAGAAATACACATCTTACCATAAATCCACAATCAAAAGTTCCCTGGATTTTCTCACTGAGCAAGGCCTGCTCCATGGTTTTGGCCCGAGGATTAATTTCAGGACCTTTGGGCTAAAACTTGAGGCAATCGAACTGCTGCAAATGGATTTCAGCGAAAAAGAGCTCTTCACCAAATACGTGAAGGCAGTGGAAAAAGACCCCCACACCTACCGCGCGTCCGCGGTAATCGGCTCCGGAAACCTGAATGTCGTTGCCCGCCATTTCTATGAGGACATTGAGTCCTTCCACGAGAACACGCAGAAAACCTATTACGAAAAAATTCCCGGCCTCTTCAAGCTAATAAGGGACAGGGAAATTTTTTACTCAACCGACCCATTGTACAAGGCGGAGTCACGGACAAAAAGCATTATCGAAATAATAAAGAAAAAAAAGGGGTTGGAGTGAAGCTGCAGCTTGATTTGAGGAAGTCGCTTACGGAAAACGCGAACGACTGCTTTGAAAGGGGCAAAAAGGCCAAAAAAAAGCTGAAAGGGCTGGAAAAAGCGCTGAAGGATTCGGAAAAAAAACTTTCGGAAATGGAAAAGAAAAAGGAAACCGGATTCAAGGCCGCGGAGCCTGCAAAAAAAAGGAAAAAAAAGTGGTTTGAAAAATTCCGCTGGTTTCACTCCAGTGAAGGCTTTTTGGTTTTGGGCGGAAGGGACACGCAAAGCAATGAGGAAATAGTGAAAAAGCACATGGGGAAAAGTGATTTGTATTTTCACGCGGAAATTTACGGTGCGCCGCACTGTGTGCTTAAAACAGCGGAAAACATTATGGAAAAAAGCCCCCAAAAAAAGCCTTCGCCAAAAAAACCGGGCAAAAAAACCCTGGAAGAGGCGGCGAGATTTGCTGCCTCCTATTCCAATGCATGGAGGGAAGGATTAAGTTCAGCGGATGTGTACTCGGTTTCCCCGGGGCAGGTAAGCAAATCCGCTCCATCCGGTGAATCCCTGGGGGCGGGGGCGTTCATGATTCACGGGAAAAGAAACTGGTTCAAAAAAACCCCCCTTGATTTGGCTGTTGGGGTGAAAGGGGAAAACATCTCGCTGCAAATAATCTGCGCCCCGATTTCCGCAGCCAAAAAACACTCCAAAATCGTCTTCAGGCTTAAGCAGGGGAAAATGAAGAAAGGCGAAGCCGCAAAGAGCCTTAAGGCGCGTCTTGAAAAAAAAACAGGGAAAACCGTGGATTTGGATGAATTGCTTTCAATGCTTCCAAACGGCGGCATTGGGATAGAATAAATTTATATTAGTTTTATCGGAGAGCCTTATTTGAGGAAAAAAAAAATGCCTGAAAACGAGAAAAAAGAATTGATTCTTAAGGTCCAGGACCCTGATCCAAGCCATGTGGGCAGGAACATTGTCACGCTTGACAGGGTTTCCAAGCAAGCGCTGGGGATTACTTCCGGCGACATAGTGGAAATTGAGGGAAGCAAGAAAACCGCCGCAATAATCTGGCCCGCCCGCCAGGAGGATGAAGGAAGGGGAATTGTGCGGATGGACAACCTCATAAGGCACAATGCGGGGGTGAGTTTGGGCGAAAAGGTTAAGGTAAGGAGGGCCGACTACAAGGAGGCAAAAAAGGTTGTCCTCGCGCCCACACAGGAAGTGAGAATAATTGCTTCAGGCTATGACCGCATACTCAAAAAAACGTTCATTGGAAGGCCGATTACCAAAGGCGACAACGTGTGGATTTCGGTTTTCGGCTCCGGGTTCATTTACTCGGTGGTTGACACAAACCCCCGGGGAACTGTGAAGGTCACGGACTTCACGCAATTCGTTTTAAGGGAAGAGCCGGTTAAGGAGGCAGTTGAAGCGATAGGCAGGATAGCCTACGAGGACATCGGCGGATTGGATGAACAAGTGCAAAAGGTAAGGGAAATGATTGAGCTCCCGATGCGCCACCCTGAACTATTCCGCAAGCTCGGAATAGACCCCCCAAAAGGGGTTCTCCTTTATGGTCCCCCGGGAACTGGAAAAACCCTTTTGGCCAAAGCCGTCGCAAACGAAACCGCGGCGCACTTCATTTCAGTTAACGCCCCCGCAATAATGAGCAAGTTTGTCGGGGAAGCGGAGGAACGAATTCGGCAAATGTTCAAGGAAGCCGAGGAAAACGCCCCAAGCATTATTTTCATCGACGAACTGGACGCAATCGCCCCCAAAAGGGAGGAAGTTATTGGGGAGGTTGAAAGAAGGGTTGTGGCGCAGCTGCTTTCATTGATGGACGGTTTGGAGGCAAGGGGAAACGTTATTGTAATCGCCGCAACAAACCGGTTAAATTCATTGGATGAGGCGTTGAGGCGCCCGGGAAGGTTTGACCGCGAGATAGAGATCGGGGTGCCGGACAAAAGGGGAAGAAAGGAAATCCTTTACATTCACACGAGGGGAATGCCCCTTGCAAAAGACGTTGACCTGGAAAAGTTTGCTTCAATCACCCATGGCTTTGTGGGCGCGGATTTGGCTGCGCTTGCAAAGGAATCCGCGATGAAAGCTTTGCGGAGGTATCTCCCAAAAATAAACCTTGAAGAGGACACAATTCCAACAGAGGTGCTGGAATCCCTGGAAGTAAACAAAAAAGATTTTCAGGAAGGATTAAAGGAAGTGCAGCCCTCTGCTTTAAGGGAAGTGATGGTTGAGGTTCCAACTATTAAGTGGGCGGACATCGGCGGACTGGGGGAAGTGAAAGAGGAGTTGGCTCAGGCAATTGAATGGCCGTTAAGGAACCCGCAGGCATTCAGGAAAATGGGCATTACCCCTCCCCGCGGAGTTTTATTGTTTGGGCCTTCCGGAACAGGCAAAACCCTTTTGGCCAAGGCGGTTGCAACGGAAAGCGAAGCAAACTTCATTACAGTTAAAGGGCCGGAGCTTATAAGCAAATTCGTCGGGGAAAGCGAGAGGGGAATCAGAAAAGTTTTCAGGCGCGCAAGGCAGGTAAGCCCGGTTATTGTTTTTTTTGACGAAATTGATTCAATTGCTTCTTCACGCGGCGGAAGCCATGATTCCGGCGTAAGTGAAAGGGTTGTAAACCAGTTGTTAACTGAATTGGACGGAATAGAGGAAATGAAGGATGTCGTGTTTATCGCAGCCACAAACCGCCCTGATTTAATTGACCCAAGCCTGCTCCGCCCCGGAAGAATGGATAAGCTGATCAGGGTTTCTTCCCCTGATGAAAAAGCGCGGTTGGCGATTTTCAAGGTGCACACAAAAGGAGTTCCTCTTGAAAAAGGCGTTGATTTGGGGGAGTTGGCGAAAAAAACAGAAGGATTCAGCGGGGCAGACATTGAAGGCCTTGTAAGAGAGTCTGCGTTGATTGCGTTAAAGGAAAGCAAAATGAGGCCGCAGGCCGTGAGCAAAAAGCACTTTGACGAGGCAATCAAAAAAATCTTTCCGTCAATCACAAAGGACACGGAGCAGGCATACGAGGAATTCCGGGAACAGTACTCTTCATTTAAACCGAGTTACGTGGGATAAATTTATATATGCCTGTGTACACATATATGTGCATGAGCACTAAGACACTTTCCATCAGGACAGAGGTCTATACTAAACTCCTCCACGCTAAGCATAGGGGGGAGAGTTTCTCAGATGTATTGGACAAACTCGTTTCAAGGAAAAAAAAGCTTAGTGATTCTTTTGGGAAATGGGCTGTTTCTAAGGGGGAGTGGGGCAAATCAAGAAAGGAACTAGATAAAATGTGGAAGCATTGGGGAAAGGACTTGGAATGAAGTGCTTTGACACTGATTTTTTGGTGTTTCTGTTGCGGGGGGATGAGGCAGTAAAGAGGCAAGTGAATGAATTAGACCAAGAGCATGCTTTATCCGTTTCGGCTATAACTGCTTTTGAATTACTTTATGGGGCAAAAAGGTCAGGCAGAGTGCAGGAAAATGTTAAGGAAGTGCTTAACCTGCTTAATGGGTTGGTTCTTCTCCCATTTGACTTGGAAGCTGCTGAAAAGGCAAGTTCCATTCAGGCAGCCCTTGCTTCAAAGGGGAAAATGGTGCCAATTAGTGATTTGTTTATTGCCGCAATTGCTGTTGCCAACGGCTGCGAACTTGTCACGCTAAATAAGAAGCATTTTTCTGGCATCCCCGGGTTGAAGGCGGAGTAGGCGCCCAACTTGTTCTTGGCTGCGGCATAAAAAGCAGCTATTTATGTGCCTGGCTTGGCTCTGCGGAATTCAGCTGCCTGGGATGGTTAAAAAACTTTTTGTTTTATTGGTTTGTAGGGGGGCAAGCAGGTGGGCTCAAGCGGTAAAGTTATGCAACTAAGGGTCGGAATTAATGTAACCGGGCCTGAATATGTGTTGGGGGATTTGAGATTAAGCGCAGACTCCAAAGGGGGCCGCGTGTTTTATTCTCTCGGCCCTTCCTCAACGAGAATTCCTTCAGTTGTCTTATCAATATTTTCCCGTGTTTGGAATGGTTTGCCTGGAGAAATTAGCAGAACGGAAATAGATGACAAGGCTGGGCTCAAAAAAAAGTCCATGCTAAATCGATATTTAAGGCGGCGCCTGCCAGCGCAAGCGGAGACGTGTTTGTGATAAATTTTAGTAAAATTCGGCTAGGGCACGAGGAATACTGGCAAGCATTCTATAAGTTGGGAGCTAGAGGGGCCCACCAGTTAATGGAGCTAAGAACCAGTAGTGGAAAAATTCATTACACGCCTACTTTGCACAGGCTATTCACTTTCGCGAGATCACGCGTTAGGCAGGATTTAAGGTCGCTTAATGAGCCAATGAGGCTTTCGAAGAAGGCTTTGGATATGCGCCCTAAAGTTAGGGCTAAATTGAGAAGAGGCGTGTAAACGGGTTTTAAAGAACAAAGAAAACCATTGCGCCCGCAAACCCTATTGCGGCAAGCCAGGCGAAAACATTCCACGCGATTACCTTGCTTCCGTCCAGGGGCGGAATCGGGAGAAGGTTGAAGAACGCAAGGAAAAAATTTACGTAGGACCCTATAAATGAAAGGATAAAAACAAAGTCAAAAAGGTTTGCTATCGAGGAAACAGCCAGAATCGGGTTAGGGCTTTGCTGCAAGGCGGAAAGGAATGATTCAGACATCATTCCGGAGACGGCAACCAAAACAAACAAGACAAGGAAAAACAGCGCAACCCCTATGTTTGTCAAAGGCCCGGCGATTGAAATCAATCCGTTCTGCCTTCTTGAAAGATACTGCTTGTAAATGTACACCGCGCCGGGCGCAGCAAAAATGAATCCCAAAAAAGAAGAAAACAACGCAAGCATTAACCCAAAATTCCATGCCCTGAATTCCGCGTGTGCGCCAAAATGCCTTGAAACCTGCCTGTGCGCCAGTTCATGGAAAATAAAACCAGCCCCTACCGCAATAAGCGAAATCGCCAAGGCCATTCCGTAAACGAAAAAGTCTCCCGCAAACAATGCGCCCCGGGAAAGCACTATGGCAAAGGCTATCCCCAAAACAATCCATGAAAGCAGTATCTGGTTTCTTTCCCTTGCGTCCATTTATTTCACTTCCGGATAAAATATTGGAAGCCTTAAGCTTTAAAAACTTGGTAAAATGCCGGGATAAACAGGACAATTGTGTTTCGCTTTTCAACGAATGAAACCATTTAAATTCCCTCCCTTCCCGCAACTTAAATATGTTTTCCGAAAAGGCGCAGATTTCAATTGAAATGATAATTGTTTTGGCCGCGCTCGTGGCTTTGGGGTTGCTGCTTGTAACCCAGCTCCAGAAAACAGGCGCAAAAGGCGCAAAAGTTTTTGACCAAAAGGCGGACAAAATCTTCGATAAAATAGGCGACATTTAGAAACCCCTTCCGGGAATCCCGCCTGTTTCAATGGGCGAATGAATTGTTTCCGTCAGGCCGTTTACGGGAAAAAAAATTCGGCGGGCTTTAACCCGCCGCAGTTTAGGTGAAAAGTTGCGCAAAGGACAGGTTTCCCTTGAATACCTTATCGTTCTCGCCGCGCTTTTAATGTTTCTTGCATTTTTTGTGCCCGTGCTGGAAAAGCTTCAGAACGCGGGATGGTTTGCCGCGGAAACCATGAAAGCAAAGGAATTCGGGCGGGAACTGGTTTCCGCAATAGAGGAAACCGCTATTTTGGGGGAGGGAACACAGAGAATTCTTGAAGTTAAGCCGTTAAGCAAATGGGAAATTGAAGCGAACCAAGAAGGGTTATGCGTAAGTCTGCATTCCGCTGAACTCAAAAAATCCAAGGAAATCTGCTTTGAATTGAATTACGCGGTGCAAATGAAAAAACTTTTTCCCCATCCGAAAAAAGAAAACCAATTATTGGTGCGGAAAGAAAAAGGGGCAATTTCAGTAAAACACCTTTAGCCTGATTTCCTCCATTTTTCCGTTCCAGTCCAGCCTGAATCCGCGCGCAACAACTGCCCTTTTCTTTGAAGAGCTTTCCCGCAAAACAAGTTTTTTTCCCCCAATAAAGAGTTCCCCGCCCTGCAAAGGAAAAAACATCTGAAAATCTTTAATCAACTCAGTTTCCTGCCACTCGTCTTCAGCAACCCACACCTTCAGCAGATCATCCGCCTTTTGCAGCACAACAACTGAATCGAATTCCGGGGTTTTCGGAAAAGAAAAAACGGAAACAAGAAAAACAACTGAAAGAAATCCCAGCGCGGCATCCAAAGAAAAACAAAACCCCTTACCCACAGAAAACCACCCTAAGCAGGCCCTTTGAAGGCGAAGGCGTTCCCTTAACAAGCACAAGCCTTTCCACGGAAAAACAGTTTCCTTCCGCCCCTTCATCCATTTCCTTGAACTCCTTTCCCCCAATGAAAATTGAAACCTTTTTCACCCCGAGCCCCGAAAGCTCCGCTGTTTTGAGTTTACCCAAATCCAGGAAATTGGCTTTCACCCTTTTCTTTTCCAAATCCATTTCACCGAGCCCAAAGCCTTCCCCGTTTTTCACCATTGAATCCGTTGCCATAAGCGCCTTTTCCCTGAGTTTCGCCATCCTCAAAGAATTTTCCTGTTCTTCAATTCCAGACCCAAAATGCCACAAAAAAAGAAACACCGTTGAAAAAATGATTATTCCCGCCCAAACCAAATCCAAACTCAAAACAATCCCTTTTTCCATTCACCCACCATAGTGCTCCGCGTTTTTTACAAGCAGTTTTTTCCCTTTTCCCGCCCCCTGCAAGGAGGGAACAAAGGTTTTCACTTTCTTTCCCTTGACTTCCATTTCCCCCTCCTTTGCGGTGCAGGAAAAAACCCCTTTCACTTCCTCCGCGCTGTTCGCGTAAAGCCCCTCAACCGCGGAAACGCATTCAATTGCATCGCTTTCCGCTTTAAGGCTTTCCCCCGCTTCCTTTGCATTTTCCTTGAATGCCGCCATTGGGGAAACAAGAAATGAAGTGAACAGCAGAAACCCAAGCAATGCGAAAAGCAGTTCCAGGGTTCCAAACCCTTTTTGCTCCGCAAAAAACCTGCTTTGGCTTAAACCCCTGCGGAAAAGCGTCACAAAAAAAAACTTTCGGTTGAAACCTTTTTTCACGCCCCCACCACCAAAACCCTTGCGCTGTATCCCGCGGGAATGAGAAACTTTGTTGAATTTTTTTTTCCCAGGATTTCCGCGGAAATTGTTTCGCTTTTGCTTGCTCCCCCCGTGTAATTGAATTCGCCGAAATGAAAGTTTTTCAGGGAAACCACGTGAACCTTGGAGTTTTCCTTCAGCGCCTGGGAAACACTTTTTGGGAAAGGGTAGCCCAAAAACTCGACACCAAACCCGGTTTCAAACTCGTTGCCGTAGAATTCCTGCACTTCCTTCAGATAGCCTTCAATTTTTTTGTCAAGCAGTTTCTTGAGCTTATCCGGGTTCCGGTTGCCTGCCGCCATTTCCTTTCTCAAAGTTTTTTCCACCAGCAGGTCCAGATTTTCCTCCATAAGGCTCCGGGCAAGGTTTGCGTTCTCCATTTCCAGCAGAAGATTTCTGCTTTCAAGCATTCCTGACTTTGCGTCAAGCAATGATTTGGACAGCGCAAGGCTTGCGGAAAGAAAAAACAGCACAATCAACGCGCTTGAAAAACCCCGCATCCTGCCCATGAAAGGAACTGAAAAGGGTTTTTTTTAAAAGCAGTTTCAATCGTCAATAGCCTAAAATTATCCCGCGTTAGAAACCCCTTCCGGGAACCCCGCCCATTTTAATGCGCGGATGAATCGGGGTTTTTGCAGGCCGTTTACGGGAAAAAAAAACCCAGGGGGCTTTAACCCGCCGTAGTTTAGGCGGTTTAATGCCCCGCCCCTGAAGGCGATTGTTTAACAACCCAAAGAAATCCGCTGCATTCAGGCAGGGGAGCAGTCATTTTACCCTGATTTTTCCAGTTCTCCCGAGCATGAATCCGGCTGCCAGAGAAAAAAACACCGCGGAAGAAAGCAAAGCGGTTGCGCCCCAAAAAGGGAATTTTCCGGATTCACCTTTTCCTTCTGAATCCCGCATTCCCGAGTAAAGCGGTATTCTTTCCCTTTTTGTTTCAAGCGTTGTTTCGCCTTGCCCGCCTGAACCTGTTTCCATGTTTTTCCGCAGTTCCCTGCCCGTGTCACCTGTTTCTTCCTTAAATTCCGATGAAGAGTTTGCGTCTTCAGTTTCCATGCAGTTTTCATCCCCTGTTCCTTCAGAGCGGTTTGCGTCAGAGGTTTTCATTCCGGAACCGGCGCTTCCGCAGGGAGGCATTCCGCCGCCATCCGTTCCGCCTGAACCGGTTTCCGGCTCCTTTTCTGTCTCTCCGTCCGCGGGCCCCGCATCAGGCGGGGTTTCATCCAAAGGCGTTGCCTCTGAAGGCACTTCATCAGGTGTTTTTTCCATGGCTTCCCCTGCTGTTGGCGCAACACCGAATTCGCTTAACGGAAGCATCTCGCCAGCGGATGCGGGGGTCTGTGAAGGGGCGATTCCCCCGAAAAACCCGGCAAACAACGCGATTACCGCGATTAACGCTATTCCGCTTGATGCCACGAGCACAAGAATGTTTGTTGTGTCCGGTTCAAGCAAATTTTTTCCCTTCCGTGTAAGCGAATAATATTTCCATTTCCTTCCCTCGTCCCTTAATTCAATCAAATCCGATTCCACGAGCATCTCCAGGTGCTGCTTGATTGTCGGGGAACTTAACTTCAGCTTTTTCGAGATTTCCGTGAGGGTGTGGTTCCTTTCCTTCAACAGCTTTATTATTTGCACCCTTTTGTCTGAGCTCAGTGCCCGGAACTCGTTTGTTGAAAGCGTCACTTCAGCCATTTAAAACACCTTTAAAGGAACACAACCAAAAGGAATCCAACCAAAACAAATATTGAAAATGCCCGGCTGTAGTAAGCGAGAACCCCCGCCAAAAGGGGAAGAAGCAAAAAAAGCGGGTCCATTGAACCCAGCACGAGTCCAAAAACCGCTCCCAGGAAAAAAAGCAGGAAGATGAATGACACAAACCTCCGGATGGTGTCGGTTAGGTAATCCCCTAACTTTGAAAAAGCGGTGTCAACCTTGTTCATCACTAAAAATTCCCTGTGGAAGTGGTTTAAAAAAGCACTTATTTTCTTAGGTAAAATTTATATTGTTTAAAAACATATTATTGAGTGACAGGGTTTTTGGTGCAAAAAAAATGGCTGAACAGGGCTTAAACGCATTTCTTGCAAAGGGCTGGGAAACCTTTGGCTCAACGAAAGCCTATTTTTCCACTCTCCTGGAGCAGGTTATGCAGGGAGAACCCACCGCGATAGCGGTTTTTGGGGTAATTGCGCTGATAATTTTTGTTGTGCTGTTCAAGGTTTCTTCATGGGTTTACGGCTTAATCAAGCGCCTTTTTTTGCTGATAATAATCGCCTTCTCCTTTTACTTTTTCATGGCAAAATACGGAAACGCTTTGCTTGCCGAAGGCACCGCAACTTCTGTGCTCATTGTGGGCGCGGTTGGGGCTCTTTTGGGGCTGATTGCGATAATAACCGTGATTTTGTCTTTCCACGGGCACTGGAGCAAGGGCGCGGAAGAATTGGCGAAAGAGGAAGAGGAAAGAAAAAAAGTCAGGGAAGGAATGAGCGTAATTGAAAAGGTGCGCTCCCAAATCCCGTTCACCCCGACACAGGTGCAGCAGCCGGGGATGATGACAAAACAGGGCTACAGCAAACAGCCCGCTCCCTTCAATTTTTTTGACCACCTGAGGAACGACCGCAGCCTTCTCGCGGTTTTAAGCTATGTGGTTGTTGCGGAATTGGGTGTGTTCACGGCTGTAACCGTTTCGCCCCCCAATGTGCAAGTGGGCCTGACTTTTTTTGCCTTATTTCTGGTTGCGGCCTTCCTGTTCATCCGCGCAACCTACCACAATTACAAGCTTGCCGTGCTGCACTTAGGGGTTGCTTTGTCCTTTGCCATATTCCTTTCCATTATTTTGGGGCACTTTTGGGCGGAAATCCCTTTTTCCGCTCTTTTTTCCCTTGACTACTTTCAAACAAATTCTGTTGTTGCGGTCATAACCGGGATAGCGGTTTCACTTTTCATGGGAAGCAAAAACTGAGGGTGAAGAAAAATGCCGAACTTTGGGAAAGCCTTTCGGGCTTACTTCAAAACATACCCGTTTATCCTGGCAAGGCTTGTGTCCAACGCCTTTTTTGCAATGCTTTCATTCATTCTTTTTTACCTTGTTTTTCGTTACTCCCATTTTTTTGCGGAAATAGACTACAGGATTCCGTTTCTTGCGGCATTCGTTTTGTTTCTTATGGCGTGGCATGCCTTCAGGCACTTCATCCTCTTTTACATCAAGTCAATCCACATTGCCGTAATATCTGAGACACTGAAAAACAGGGAAATCCCGTCAATAAAGGCCCAGCTTTCCTTTGGGCAAAGAAAAGCAAGGGAAAGGTTCGGTTCCTTCAGGAAGCTGAGGTTCATTGAAAAGGAAGCGAACCAAGCCGCAAGGGAGTTTGAAAAAAACCTTTTCTCCAAAAGCCTCCCTGCGCCTCCATTTCTAAAGCGCACGCTTTCAAAATTCACAATCGTCCTTATGTCTGCTTTGGGCTCGGTTGTTGAAATGATTGTTGCCTACATAATGATAAACGATGATGTGGATGAATTCAGCGGAGCCAGGGACGGGATGGCGTTGTTTGCGCAGAGGCACAGGCAAATCCTTTTGGGAAGCATTAAGGCGGTCTTTTTCAGTTATCTTTTGTTTGCCGGAATTTTCTTTTCCAGCCATTTTTTTTTCCCCCCGTTCCCTGAACCACTTCTCTTTTTCCCGCAATTCTATTCCGTCATTTTTTTCATTCTTTCCCTCTTCGTTTACTCTTCTTTCATTTCCCCGTTTGTCCTGTGTTTTGGGGTGGTGAACTTCTTCAAGCGGGTTGAAGCGGATGCCCCGGAAGAGGAAACCATGGAGTTTGTCCTCGCAAACAGCCCCTCTTTCAGGGAAATACTGGACAACGCTTCCCTTGACAGGCCCGCAATTTCAATGAAAGAAAAAGGGCTTATTGAAAGCTGGCACACCCGGCCCATGGAATTAAGGAAAGAAATTCTGCTGAAACAAGAGGCAAAGGAAGCGGAGGGGGAAAAAACCTTTTCAGGCATGGCGGTGCAGGACAAAGGGGAAAAGGAAAAAGAAACAGCGGCTGACTTAAGCGAAAAAGCCGACGGCTTTGCTGAAAAAGTGGAGAAAGACGCAATAGTCAAAAGGCTGGTGAAGGAAAGGAAAAAACGCGAAATGGAGGAGTCAATAAAAAAGGTGGCAATGGAAAAAAAGCAGGCCTCCATAAAAGCACTGAATTCTTTTCTTGAGCAGGTTTCAGTTGAATTGGGAAAAGACAACGAAATAGAGGTATTGAAGATTGAGCCGAAAGGAAAAAAATGGAGGGCGGTCGCCAAAATAAACGGCGACCCCTTTGAGTTCACCCTTTCAGTGCACGGAGAAATAATGGATTACAGGGAGTTAAAGGAGGCGGAGTAAGGTTTCCGTTTTTGCAGGGATAATCCGCTAGCACTACGCGTAAACCATTTCCGCCGGTTCAGTGTACTTTTTCTTTGAGTCAATCGCCCCAAGCAAATCAATCAAGGCATTCATCATTTCCCCTGAATCCTCTGAAACACCCATCAGGGAAAAAATTTTTTCCTTGTGGAACTCCAAATCCTCCAGCATCATCCCATACAGTTCGGGTTTTCTCATTGACTTCATTTCACCACCTCTCAAAAAGCTACTCCCCCCGCATACTAAACCTTTTCGGGGGGGCACATTTCCTGTGATTTTTCCGCAAACACGCTTTATATTATTTATATATTTTTTATATAAATACTTTTTCCCTTTTTTTCGGTGATTGCTTCCACAATATCCTTTAATTCTGTTGCCGGTTTTTCCTTATTGATGCCTGCAAACATTTTCAAAAAAACCGGGAAGGTTAACGAGCTTTTCAGCGACGAAAGAATCCTTTACCCCGAATTCATTCCGGAAAGGCTTCCGCACCGCGACCCCGAAATTGAGTCAATGGTTTTTGCCTTCAAGCCGGTTGCATCCGGAAAAAAGCCCTCTAACGTTGTTTTGCTCGGCCCCTCCGGGACGGGAAAAACCGTTTGCGCAAAATTTGTGGTGAACCAGCTGGAGGAATTCACGGGGAGGGCGAAAAAAATTTACGTGAACTGCTTTGAATTCAACACCCGTTCCAGTGTCCTGATAAAAATAGTGAATGCCCTGGGCGTTCCCCTCCCGAGGCGCGGCCTGGCCGGGGATGAAACATTTTCCCGCCTGCTTGAATGCCTGAAAAAATCCAACGCCGTTCCGATTGTTGTGCTGGATGAAGTGGACCAGCTGCTGAGGAATGCGGACGGCTCAGGGGTTTTGTATGATTTGCTCAGGATGTCCGAATTCCAGGAGAACCGCGTGGGGCTGATAATAATTTCAAACGATTTTTCGCTTGCCGCAAGGCTTGATCCAAGGGTGAAAAGCAGTCTGGTTGAAGAAAAAATTCTGTTCGAGCCTTACACGGTTAAGCAATTGAAGGACATCCTGAATGAGCGCGCTGAAAACGCGTTTTTTCCCGGAGCGCTGGAAAAAGAGTCCCTTGATCTTGCGGCAGCCCACGCGGCCAAAACAGGCGGGGACGCAAGGATTGCGATAGAGCTGTTGCTTAAGGCGGGAAGGCTTGCGGAAAAGGAGAACGCGGAAACCGTTTCTTCTTTGCACGTGAAAAAAGCCATGGGGCGCCTTTCCGACACGCCCGCAAAAAAATCGGTTCCTTTCCTGGGCGAAATGGAAAAAAAAATCCTGAAACTGCTGCTGGAAGGGGGGGAATTTTCCACCGGAGAACTGCACAGGCTTTACTCCCAAAAATCCGGCAAAAAGGTTTCCCTTCGGCATTTTTCTTCCGCCCTCTCCGGCCTTTCTTCCCGCGGGCTGATTGAAGCCGAGAAGGTGGTGGAAGGAATGAAAGGCAAAACCCGTAAAATTTCCTTGAAAGCAGGGAAAGAAACCGTGCAAGAAGCGTTGAGAGGAAAATAATTTTTATTCTTTGGACAAGTGAACTAAAAAAAGAAGTTTGGAAATCTTTTTTATTGAGTAATGCTTCCCGGTTATTTTACAAATGTCTTCCAGTTCTTTTAGGCTATAACTTTTTGATTCCAGTCCTTTCACCCAAGGGTCTTGGAAACAGTAAGTGCAATCCTTTAACTCAAAATTTTTGTGTCCTTTTGATTTATATATTTTAGCTCTCAGTTTATAGGCGGATTTGTCATAAACTGTAAAAATAAAATGCTTTGATTTCTTTGCAATCTCTTTGAAGGTCTCCCCGCTAATTTGGCTCAGGGTATTCATCATGCAAACCGTCAAATCAAACTCTTCACTTTTTTTAATAAAGTCCAGTGCATCTTCATTAAATAGGTGGACTTCTTTTCGGGATTCAAAAAAAGGCTTAATTGTTTCAAACATCTTTTTGTTTTTTTCAACTGCGAAAACTTTTTTTGGGTGCCTTGCGCTCAAAAGAGTGTTAATTATTCTGCCACCCCCAAAACCCACTTCCAGAACCCTTTTTGGCTTTTTTTCTTCAAGGAATTTTTTGAGTTCCCTGCTTTCCGCGTCAGCCATTTCATACCAGTATTTTAGCGGTTCAGGAAGTTCCTGCCAGCCTCCCTTTTGAACAGTTATTTCTGTTTCTTTAAGGCAATTGAAGCAGGGATCAGGTGAAATGGCCTCAGTTGGCAGCCGTTTATAGAATTCAGGGAGCTTTTTTTCAGGGTATTTTTTAATCAGCTCTTTTTCAGTCGGGGTCTGTGGCATCTTATCCTTTCTTTGAAGGCAAATGATTTAAAAGCTGCTTTGTTTATGGAATTATAGGAGGTTTTTTGATGGACCTATTGTTTATCGGCGGATTGGTTGTACTGGGAATAATCGTATTGCTTGGAATAATCCTCATAGTTATCTACAATTCACTGGTTGCACTGCAGAAAAGGGTAAACAACGCCTGGGCGCAAATTGACGTCCAGTTAAAGCGAAGGGCTGACCTGATTCCAAATCTCATTGAAACAGTGAAAGGTTATGCAAGGTTTGAAAGAAAAGTTTTGACTGAAGTTACAAACGCTCGTACAGCAATAATGAAGGCAAAAACGCCCAAAGAAAGTGCTGACGGAAACAACATGCTTGCAGGAGCACTGAAAACAATCTTTGCTGTGGCGGAAAACTATCCGCAGTTAAAGGCAAGCGAAAACTTTGCAAAACTCCAGGAAGAGTTCTCCGCAACAGAAAACAAAATCTCTTACGCAAGACAATTCTATAACGACAGCGTAATGAACTGGAACACAATGATTGCGCAGTTCCCGTCAAACATTGTTGCGGGAATGTTTGGAATGAAGAAGCCACGCGAGTACTTTGAGGTTCCGGAAGCAGAGAAAAAGCCGGTGAAAGCTGACTTCTCTGACCTTGCATAAAAGGGGGCAGGAAAATGTCTTTCTATGAAGAGATTGCGGCAAACAAGAGAATGACTTACTTTCTCTTCATTGTCTTCTTTTTCTTTATTCTTGCGCTGGGATTTGTTTTCGACTACCTGTTCATTGGGGGCGCATTTTTTTTTGTCCCCATTTTCGTGTTAATCGCAATCGCCTACATTCTTTACTCCTACTACAATTCCGACAAAATTGTGCTGAAGATTTCCAAAGCAAAGCCCGCGGACCCGCAAAAACACCGCGTCTTCCATAACGTTGCGGAGGAAATGGCGATTGCCGGAGGCATTCCAAAACCAAGGCTTTACGTGATTGAGGACACCGCCTTGAACGCTTTCGCCACCGGCCGTGACCCGGAACACAGCGTAATCTGCTGCACAACCGGCCTGCTGCAGAAAATGAACCGCGAGGAACTTCAGGGCGTTATAGCTCATGAAATGTCGCACATTAAAAACCAGGACATAAAAGTAATGACCATTGCCGCGGTTTTGGTTGGAATCGCTGTATTGTTAAGCGACGTAATGCTGCGCATGTTCTGGTTCGGCGGAATGGCGCGGAGCAGGGGAGGAAGGGAAGCAGGCCAGCTTACCCTGATAATTCTTGTGGTCGCAATCCTTCTTGCGGTTTTGACTCCAATAATTGCGCAGCTCATTAAGTTTGCCATCAGCAGGAAACGAGAGTATTTGGCGGACGCCTCCGGCTCAATGCTTTCCCGTTATCCGCAGGGCCTTGCTTCCGCGCTGGAAAAAATAAAGGCGGACAAGGAACCATTGGAGGCGGCAAACAAAGCCACGGCCCACTTGTACATTGCCAACCCATTGAAGGGCCAAAAGCTGTGGATGAAAAGCCTTTTCGCAACCCATCCCAACATAGATGACCGCATCGCAAGGCTAAGGAAAATGTGAATCCGCGTTAAGAATATTAAATGATTCAGCCAATTCTTAGTTTATGCCCAAAAAGAAAGCCAAACGAAAAGCCCGGAAAAAAACGGTTCCAGCCGCTTTCCCAAATCTTCCCGATGAGGAGGTCGCGTACAGGCTGGTGAAACTGTACTTCGAGGAAATCGCCCGAATGGGTTTCAAGCGCAAACTGGATTTGGACGCAATAATCAACGCCTACTTTTACGCGTTAAGCAGGCTGAAAAGAAAGGACATTGAATTAAGCGCAATAATGCACGCAGTACTGAAAGAGGAAAAAAACCTTGCAAATGAGCCCAAGGAAGAAATGTTTCCCTCAAAGGAAGCGCTTAAGGAAAAGAAAAAATTAATGGGAACCGGAACCATTAAAGGAAAAATAAGGGGAACTGGTTAAGGGCTTAAAATTATCTTCACTACATCCCTGTCCTTCAGTTCGTGGTCTTTCCCTATTTTTTGCTGTGAACGGCAGTCAACTGCGCCCAAAAACCGTTTTCCAAAGTCGCCGTGGATTTTGAAAGCCAAATCCAAAGCAGTTGAGCCGTTTTTCAATAAGTAGGCATCCGGTAATCGGTGGCCTTTGCCAGAGGCCCACTTGTGGCTGTCCTGCACAGGGTAAACAACAATCAAGTCCAGCAATTCAAAAGCCGTTTTGTTTATTGCCTCCTGCACGCCTGTTCCAGAGTTTTTTTCCATTACTTTTGAGATGAATTCCAGCGCATGCCTTTGTTTTTCAGGCAAATCCCCCTTCAGTATGCTGAATTCTTTTCCCCCGGGAATGTATTCAATTGCCCCGCTTTTTTCCGCCTTTCTTAAAGCCAACTCCGATTCGGCGGAACACGGAATAACAATGTTTTCTGGAAACGCTTCCCTGAGTTTTTCCACGTTTTCCTGTGTGCCTTCAACGTCCACCTTGTTTGCCGCAATCAGGATTGGCTTGCTTTTTTTCCTGATCAGTTCGCTGAAATTCAGCACTTCCTCTTCACCCCAGTCAGCTGGCTTTGAAGAAAGCCCGGCTTCTTTCAAAACCGATTTTATTTCCTCCTCCTTTATTCCCAGCCCGCTTAACTGTTCCGCCAGAACTCCGCTTGGCCCCTTTTCCTCATGCGAAGCCTGTTTGGAAATTTTTTCCCAGTTTTTTGTTAAAACCCCCTTAATCCAGTGCGAAAGCTCTTTCTCCAAAAACTTTACGTCTTCCGCCGGGTCATGGGAAAGCTTTTCCACAGGCTTTCCCTCTTCATCTGTTCCCCCGCTTGCGTCAACCACGTGAATCAATGCGGATGCCTGCATCAAATCATTCATGAACTGGTTTCCCAACCCCTTTCCAAGGTGCGCGTCTTTCACCAGCCCGGCAACATCAATCAGCCTTATGGGCACAAGCCTTTCGCCTTTCATGCATTTGCTGTTAACGGGGTCGCATTTCTCCCCTTTCTCCGGGTGCGGGCACTTTGCCTTCACATAGCTTGTCCCCTGGTTTGCCTTTACTGTGGTGAAAGGGTAATTGGCTATCTCCGCGTCAACCAGGGTGGCTGCGCTGAAAAAAGTGCTTTTCCCGCAGTTTGGCTTGCCCACAACTCCGATAATCAATTGAACCCCATTAATCTCTCTAGGGGAAGAATTTTAATTAAAATCCATAAAATTCATGCAATAAAGGCCGCCATGAAGCCATATGCCTGGCTTAAGACAAGGCTGTTCAGAAACTCAATTAAAAGGCTGAAATCCAGGTAGGTAAGCATCAGCAGTGCAGCGAAGGAAATTAATGCCCCCAAAACCACGAGAGCCAAACCCAAAATTGCCAGTCCCCGGTTCCCTGAATTTCTCTTTCTTAAAATTTTTAAACGCGTCTGAATTATTTCTCCCCCGCTTTTTTTGTCTTCCCTTATAAACAATCCAAAAGCAACCAAAACAACCGCGGAAGAAACCCACATCCAAAGCCAGGGGAGAATGTGTTCCTCAAACCCTTTCCAGTTAAGAAAAAAGAGCAGCAAAAGGTTTGCAACAAAACCAAAAGAAAAAAGCAGCGGCTTGTCAAAGAAAAACTTCAGCCGGTTTGACAGCATCCGGCTGAATGCCCATGAAACAATTAATGCAAAAAAGACGAAAGGGAATAAAATGCCCGCAAGAATCAATGTAAGCAGAACCGCGCCAAAAAAGGTTTCAAACAAGGGCGTGCCGCTGGTGAACCCGGAAGCCAGAAACACTGCAAAGAAGAGAAACGCGAGAATTGCTTCAGTTTTTAGGGCCAAAAGGAGTATGCCTGAAAGCTTTTTCTTTGTCTCCTTCTGCAAGGTTTTCACCAGCTTAAAATAACGCACTCCGCCTTTAAACACTTTTCTTCCAAGGCTTTAATATGGCCGGGCTTTTCACTGAAAAATTTTTTCCTTCTTCCCCGGAGGAATTCGTTGGAAACGTGGAAATAGTGGACAAAACCCTGGCCTGGGCAAAGAACTGGGAAAAAGGAAACCGCCAAAAGCCGCTGCTTTTTTTTGGCCCCCCGGGAATAGGAAAAACCTGTTTGGTTTACGTTCTCTCAAAGCACCTGGGCTGGGACGTGTTTGAAGTAAATGCTTCGGACTACCGCTCAAAGGACATAATTGAAAAGGTTGTTTCAGCCGCCGCCCTAAATTCAAGTTTCACAGGAACAAAGCGCCTGGTGCTGATTGACGAGGTTGACGGTTTGCAGTCCCGTGACAGGGGAGGGGCAGGCGCAATAAACGTAATTTTGAGGGAAACCCGGCAGCCGGTTATTTTGACCGCAAACAACATTTACGGTGAAAGAAAACTTGACACACTAAAATACGGCTGCGAATTAATGCAGTTCAAGAAAATAAATTATTTAAGTATTGCAAAGCGCTTGAGGGAAATATGCGAAAAGGAAGGACTCGCGTTTGAGGAAGAAGCCGTGAAGCTCCTTGCAAAAAATTCCGGCGGGGACTTCCGCTCTGCGCTAATGGACTTGCAGACCCTTGCATTGGGGCAAAAACTCACGATGGAAAGCGTGGAATCACTTGCCTACCGGGAAAGGGCTGAAAACATTTTTAGTGTCCTGGAAAAAACATTTAAGGCAACAAACTTCGGGGAGGCAAGAAAGCCAAGGTTTAGAACAGATTTGGATCCGCAAATGCTTTCAAACTGGGTTGAGGAAAACATTCCCGTGCATTTCACTGAACCAGAAGACACTGCCTCAGCCTTTGAAAAGCTGAGCAGGGCGGACATCTTCAATGGAAGGATTATGCGCAGGCAGCACTGGGGCTTTCTGCGCTACAGCATGGACCTTATGACTGCGGGGGTTGCGATGAGCCGAAGCCAGGACTACCACGGCTGGATTAAGTACAGGTTTCCGGGGCTTTTAAGCAGGCTTTCCCGCAGCAGGGGCGTGAGGAATTTGAAGAAAGGGCTTGCCGGTAAAATAAAGGAAAAAACGCATTCAGGCTCAAAGAAAATAATTTCAACGGATTTTCCTTTCCTTAAGCAATATTTTAGTGACAAAGTTTTTGCGGAAAACTTTTCCGCGCGCTTTGGCCTGAATGAAAATGAAATAGCTTTCCTGCTTGACACGAAACCAAACACAAAAAAGGTCCAAAGCATTTTCACTGAAGCGCAGCAAATAAAAAAAGAGTTCATTGCAAAAAAGAAAAACCCTTCGGTTTTTGAACAACAGGCACAGGAAGAAGAACCGGAAACTCCTGCACATCCTGCCGAACCGGATAAAGGCCAGACAAGCCTGGGGGGGTTCGTGAAAAAATAGGTATTGAGGGGTTTAATGAGAATTTTGGCTTTAATTTGAAAGGATGGTTTTTTTTGTGGGGAAAAGGTTTTTGCCGGTTTATTTTTTGAAAATGGCCCAGCGGTTAAAGCAGGGAACCCCGAGGCAGGAAATCATTGCAGAACTGGCTAAAAAATACGGCATTCCCAAGTCAACAATTAATGTTTATCTGAGCCAAATTTTTCCAAAAAAAGAAGCCACGTCCCCTGAAAGAATAAGCGAGTTATTGTGGAAAAAAAGAAATGCTGTTTTATCGTCTTCTGGCAGGCGTGAGAGGGCTTTGAAGGGTGCTGCGTCTATGTCTGCTGGGCAGAGGCGTGAGAGGGCTTTGAAGGGTGCTGCGTCTATGTCTGCTGGGCAGAGGCGTGAGAGGGCTTTGAAGAGGGAGGCTTCT
>CAYTYC010000008.1:27302-53972 GCA_964442255.1 uncultured archaeon
GGGAGGCTTCTATGTCTGTTGAGAAGAGGCGTGAGAGGGCTTTGAAGAGGGAGGCGTCTATGTCTGCTGGGCAGAGGCGTGAGAGGGCTTTGAAGAGGGAGGCGTCTATGTCTGCTGGGCAGAGGCGTGAGAGGGCTTTGAAGGGTGCTGCTTCACGCCGGGCGAATGTTTTTGGAGAATCAAGGCGTGTTGAATATTTGCCTGTGCTGAATCTTTTAAGTAAAACAGAAAGAAATAACTTGTATGAAAAGCATGTTAAGATAATTGATGAATCAGTGAGAAGGTTTAGGGGAAGAACTGATTTTGGCGATGTTCAGGGAACTGCGGACCTTGCTTTTTTTGTTGCTTTGAGTAAGTGGGACAAAAAAGCCGATTTGCCCAAGCTTATTAAAGACCAAATAAAATATGATTTGATTGGTTATTTTTCTGCAGAAAAAAGGCATGCCCTTACTGAAGTGCCCTTTGATGAAAGGATTTTGACAGAATCAACAAAACCAAGAAGAAGGAGAAGAAAACCCTAAGAACCTGATAACAGCCAAACCAGCCTGGGGGGGTTCGTGAAAAAATAGTCAGATTTCTGCCTCAAGAACCGAAACCTTTTGCTCCAGCCCGAAGTTCTGCAAAACCTTTTCGCTTACTTCGCCTAAAATTCCCTTTTTGTTCCCGACTGAAACCTCGGCGCACCGCCCTTCCTTGAATGCCGGGTGCGAGGCTTTTTTCAGCGAAACCTTCAGCCCGAAAGCCAATGCGACTGCATCCAAGGCGGAGCGCACCTCGTTTATGCCTGTTTTAGAGCCGCTTAACGCAATGCACAGCGTGTTTTTTTCCTTCACCCCTGTCTCGCTTTCCGCGTCCAGTTCAACCGTTTTCCCCAGCTCAAAAATCCTTTGCGGGCAGGCTGAATGCTTGTTTTTCGCCAAAAAATCAAGCAAATCAGGGAAAACATGTTTCCTGAGCAAAGCCCAGTTCGCTGAAACAGGGTTTTCAATCTCCACAAACTCTTCTTCCTTCAGCCCGATTTTTGTTTCCTGGCTTTCCCTTGAGGAAAGCACAAAAGTCAGCACCTCCTGCAAGCCCATGCCCACACAGGTTTCCCGCAACAAATCCAGTTCCTTTGCCTCTTTCCTTTCTTTTCCGGGAGTAAAGTCCTTCACTTCCAGGGGCCTGATTTTATTGTAGTCCATTGCAATAAGCAGGTCTTCCACCACATCCACCGGGTGAAGGATGTCGTTCCTGTAAGAAGGAAATTCAGTTAAAAGCTTTTTTCCCTGCACTCTCCCCTTCATTCTTTTCTTTGCGCACAAACTTTCCAATTCTTTTTTCTTTAATTCCATTCCCGTTATTTCCCCGATTTCCTTTAAGTTCACGGAAATTTTTCCTGTCTTAAATTCAGGCGTATTAATTTTCTTTTTTCCATAGCTTACTTCCACTGACTCAATTTTTCCGCCCCTGTCCGCCAAAGCCATGCACACTATCTCCAAAGCGGAATTAATCAGCTCCTGCCGGAAGCCTGTAACGTCAATAAACAAGTTTCCTGTTTTTTCCGTTATTTTTCCGCTTCCCGCCGAGTTAATTATTGGGGGAAGGGAAAGAACTTCGTTTTTTTCGTCCACAAGCAACGGAAACTTTTCAAAGCCTTCAATCAGCTTCCCGTACTCTTTTCCTTTCGGGTGCTTCAACATAATTTCCCTTAAGCCCATTGGGGAAGAAAAATCCAGCGGAATGAATTCAGTTGAAGGCTCTGCGGCAAAATACTTTACATTCCCATGCACTTTGTCAAAGTCAAATATTCCAACCGCAACCTCTTTCCTTTTCCTTCCAAACGTCAGGCAGATTTTTTCCTGCAATTGAACCATTTGCCTTATGAGCTCATCATTCACTTTCACGTTCTTCACAACCGCGTACGCGGCCTTCGGCCTTATCCCTTTCAGCTTCAAGTCCACGGAAGCCTTTGCCCCGCTTTTCTTTACGCCGTATTTTGGAATTCCTTTTTCTTTCCCAATCTGCCCTTTTATCTCGCGTGCAATCCCTTCCGCGCTCCACAAATCAGGCCTGTTCGTGTCTTTCACATCAACTTTAACCAGGTCTCCTTCCACGGCATCCACTTCTCCCTTTGCGAAAAGCACCAATTCTTTGAACTCCGCAAGGGAAACATTTTTTCCCAGCAATTGGGAGAAATCCTTTAATGAAAGCTCAACTGTAGGCATTATTCTCTCACCGTTTCCGCGTTCCTCAGCCAGTCCAAATCCTGGCTGAACAGCTGCCTTATGTCCTTTATCCCAAGCTTGAACATTGCCAGCCTGTCCACGCCCAAACCCCACGCAAGCGCCCTTCCCTTTATCCCAAGGTTTTCCATTATTTCCGGCCTGAAGATTCCCGCGCCCCCGAATTCCACCCACCCCAATTCAGGGTGCAACGCGCTGAGCTGAACCGAGGGCTCGGTGAACGGATAGTAGTCCGGGAAAAACTTCACTTTTTCAGCCCCCGCAATCTCTGCCGCAAAACTCTCCAATAACCCAAGCAAATGCCTGAAACTGTATTCCCCGACAATAAAACCCTCTAATTGATTAAACTCGATTAAATGGCTTGCGTCCACCACATCAGGGCGAAAGCAACGTGCGACTGAAAAATATTTTCCCGGAACCTCCACTCCCTGCACAAGCTGCCTTGCGCTGTGCGCCGTTCCATGCGCCGCAGGCATAAGCCTTGAAGCAATTTCTTCGCTCCACCTGTATCCCCAGCCTTTGGAACTGCTTTTCCCGCCGTTTTCGTGCGCGGCTTTAATTGCGTTCACAATTTTTTTGCCCGGAAGCCTTCCTTTTTTGGGCTGCTTGAGCTGATAGCTTTCAGTCCAGTCCCTTGCAGGATGGTTTTGCGGCTGAAACAGCACGTCAAAATTGTAGAATTCCTGCACAATCAGAGGGGCCGGCATTTCCCTGAACCCAAGTTCGGTGAGCCGCCTTTTCACCTGGTTCAAAAACTGGATGTATGGCTGCCTTTTTCCGATGAAAATCCTTGGAACCGGGTCAGCCAGATTATAGCTTCTTTTCCCGACCTTTATTTCCCTTGCCTGTTTTCCCAGTTCCGTAACCGAAGCAAACCCCTTGCTTACGTCCTTCACTTTAATGAAGTCCGGCCTTTTGTTCAGGGACTTTAAAACCTTTTTTTCTTCCTTGTCCAGTTTTTCGGACCCTAACTCCAGCCCGGAAATTTTTTCCAGCAATTTTTCTTCATCTGTTTTTTCCGGAAAGCTTTTTTCCGGGTTAACTTTTATGGTTACCTTTTCTTTGTCCTTTTGCATTATGATTAGCGCCTGGTTGTTCATCGGCCCCAGCACCGCGTTCAGTTCCTTTGGGGAGAGGCCCCTTATTTCTTTTAGTCCTGTGCCTCCTTTTTCTTCAAGCTCTTTTAACAGCCTTCTTTCAGGCATTCCTTCCTCAAGCGCTTTCATTCCTTTTTCTCCAAGCGAAATCCGTTCGCTTTTTTCAGTGCGCAGATTGCATAACCCTTTTTCTTTCAGCCACTGCACCGCCCTCCGCACACTATCCAGGTCAACACCGCTTTTTTCGCTTAACTCCTGCAGCGGCAGCTCTTTCTCTTCCAATGCGGAAAGCGTTTTTCTTTCAATTTCGCTTAACTCCGAAGCGATTTTTTTCACATCCATTTAATTTTCTCCACTTATCCTTTATTTTTTGATTTATTTAACTTTCTTTCAAGCCCTATTTTTTTTACGGTGTGTCACATTAACTCCTGCCCATCTCCTTCTGCTCGGCTTTCCGCCCGTGTGTTTTGAGGGAAACGTTGTGAGCCCGCTTTTTTTGAATCCTGCTTTTCCCGCATCTTTTTTCACCCCATCATACATTACCTTTCCATCCGGTGTCTCTTTTTTGATTTTATCCTCTTTAACCCTATTTCTTCCCTTAGATCATCCATTTTTTTTCCCAGATGCGATTCCCTGGTCTTGTCCTGGTGGGTTGTTCCAAACCACCCTCTGTTTGGGCGTGACCTTTTTTTTCTCGGGTTGAACAGCCCTTCCCTGTGTTTTTTCGGAGTTTTCCTCGGCATAATCCTCACAAACAATTACTTAAAAAGCCTTTAATAATACTTTTCCTTTTGCATGCAGGAATTTGTGATGGATTCTCCGGTTATATTGAACAACTTTAATTTCTCTTTTTCGGATGAAGAAAAGTATTTCACAACAAATGAAGTATTGGATGAAATAAAGGATTTGAGGAGCAGGCAGCTGGCTGAAGCCGGCTTAAGGCAGGGGCAGCTGGAGTTAAGGGCTCCACCGGAAGAAGCCCTCCAAAAGGCGGTTTCAGAGGCAAAAAGGCTTAAACTGGACAGAAAGCTTTCCAAAGCGGATTTCTCTGTTCTGGCTTTGGCGATGGGCATCAAAAAGCCTTTGCTCACAGACGACATTCACTTACAGAAAATGTGCCTGTATTTGGGGCTGGAGTTTGACTCAATTTTCAGGGAACGAATTGAGCACTGAACTTAAAAAAGCTTATGTATAAGTAACTTTGTATGGGCCACTGGTTTTTTGCAACAGTTGTCGTGTTTGTTGGGGTGATTTTCCTCTTCCAGTCGGTTGGGGCAAGCGGCTCCATTTTCCCGGATTTTGCGGAAGACTTTCTTACAAGCATTTTTAGCTACGGGTTGTGGGCGTTTTTGGAGTACGTGTACAGTTTTTTCAGCTGGTTTTTTTCCGTGTTCTGGCCGGCGATACTAATTTATTTGGGTTACCTTTACTGGAAAAGCAACGGAAAAAAATAGCCTTCAGTCTATTTCAATGTCAATGTCTTCTTCCTGTTCTGCCTCAATTTTTGAGTGCTCCACTATATAGTTTTCAATTCTCGCGGAAATGCTTTGCCTTTTGGAGTAAGCAATGAGCGCAAGAACCGCCAGCGAAACTATGACCACTGCAAGCTCCCTGCTTTGCAGCAACTCCAGCAAAAACCTGCTTGTGTCCACCGGCCCGGCAATGGGCTTCGGGATGGAGGCAGTCAGCCTAAGCCCGGTTGCAACCGTCCCGGGAGGCCATTCAATTATGTTTCCCTCAACCCACCTTCCGGGAGTGAAGGGCTCCTGGATTGAGGCGTTTGCGGGAAACGAAAACTCTATGGAAGTGTTGTCCGGGACAATAAGGTTTCCCGCTGAAATGAATTCATTGAATGCCGTTGGGTTGATGTTCATGTTGGTTGTCCTTGGGGCGTCCTCCGGCAAAAAAACGCTTCCCCCAGCCGCCGTATCATAGTTCAGCCGCACATAATACTGCCCTGTCCGGTTCACTGAAACTGTTTTGTTTTCAGCGGTTTTCCTGTTCCCTATGTGCACGCTTATCCCTTCATTGTATGCCTCCCATGCCGCAAGGCTTGATCCGTTTATTTCCGCCTGCGAATTGAAGGTGTTCCTGTCCTCCACATCCGAAAACCTTATGAAGTAATCCTCTGAAACATCCGCCGAGCCGTCCGGCGTCACGTTTATTCCAATTTCGTGCCTCACTATTTCAAACCCGCAAGCAAAGGACGCAAAGAAAATCAGCGCAACCGCGATAACGGGGGTTTTGTTCATTTTATTTCTCCCATATAAATTGTGCTGAACCCTATTTATTGTTTTTCTTTTTGCTTGTGTGCTGCAGGAAAAAGCTTAAATTCCAGGATTACCTATTGGTAACCGGAGATTGAAGATGGTGGAAATCCTTTACCTTGGGCACTCGGGATTCAAGATAAGTTTTCCCAGCGCAAACGTCCTTGTGGACCCTTTCCTGAAAAGCCCGGAAGACGGGAAAAGAATGGAGGCGTCCCCCTTTAAGGGAAAAGACCTCCGTGGCATCGCCTTAATACTGGTGACGCATGAACACTTTGACCACTTTGAAAAGGAAACAATTGAGGAGATTGCCTCCAGGGACAACGCAATGGTTGTCTCCCATGAAAGCGTTCTGCAAAAGCTTTCCCTTCCATCAAACCGCCTTAAGCCAGTGAATGCAGGGGACAAGCTCGGCCTCATGAAAGTCAACATTGAGGCCGTTGCGGTGCACCATCCGCATTCCTTTTACCCCCTTGGCTTTTTGCTTGACGAAGGCAAAGAAAAAATTTTCCACGCCGGAGACGCCTCCTTAACCGACAATTTCTCCAAAATCAGGGCAAACGTGGCTTTGCTTCCCATTGGCGGAAAGTTCACAATGGACTGCGTGGACGGGGTGCGCGCGACAAAATCACTTAAGCCTGATTACGTTGTGCCCATGCATTACAACACATTTGAGCAAATCAAATGCAATCCCGAAGAATTCAGGGAACGCATTGACAAATCCATCCTGAAAACCCTTCCGGTAATATTAAAACCCGGGCAAAGCCATAACTTCAAGTTTTAGAAACTTTTCAAAAAAGTTTCATCAAAACAAACTTTTTTCCAAAAAGTTTGATCAAAAAGGGCCGCCTTCGGCAAGCGGCTTACGCCATGCGGCTTCGCCGTTGACGGAAAATTGACGCCCGTATCAGGAAAACCCCGCACTTCAGTGCGGGGAGGACGCCATTTCCCTAATTCAGGGCCCATATCCCGTAATTCAATGCGGAGGCAATGCTGACCCACGCCAAATACGGGAGCATCAAATAAGCTGCTTTTTTTGAAACCCTGTAAAAAAGAATGGTTGCTGCGAGAATTGAAATCCACAAAACAATTATTTCAGCGAACGCGAGGAAAGGGTTTCTCAGCCCAAAAAACAAAACAGACCACAACGCATTTAACCCAAGCTGCAAAAAGAAAACCCCTGCTGCGGGCTTAACCTTTTCCGTGTTCAGCCCTTTTTCCCACACAAGGTAGAGCGCCAGCCCCATCAGAGTGTACAGCGTAATCCACACCGGCGCAAAAACCCAGTTTGGAGGCGCAAAAAAAGGCTTTTGGAGTGAAGCATACCATCCGGGGATTGCGGGGGAAGTGAACACACTTCCTATCACTCCTGCAAGCTGGCAAACAAGTATTGCCGCAATTAATTTCAATGCATTCATTTCACTTCAACCTGCATTAAATCCTCTGCCACCGTGCTTTCAGCAAAAACTGTGCGCGCCTCGTTCTCGAATTTCTGGGAATCCTTCTGCCTTGCGCTCAAATGCGTCAAAAAAAGTTTCCCGCATTCCGCTTTTTTCGCGATTTCCGCGGCCTGTTTTGCGGTTGAATGGAAGGTCTGCTTTGCCCTTGCCCTGTGTT
Organism: uncultured archaeon; assembly: GCA_964442255.1. GTDB lineage: Archaea > Iainarchaeota > Iainarchaeia > Iainarchaeales > 1-14-0-10-31-34 > CAYTYC01. Next base: position 34,509 of record CAYTYC010000008.1, read on the forward strand.
CCTCCAAAAAAGTGGACTCGTGCACCAATACGTCCGATTCGTGGATGAATTTAATGCAGCTGTTCAATGGAAGCGTGTCAGGCACAATTGAAACCTTTTTGCCGATTTTTTTCTTGCCTGCATCCAAAACCATTTCCGGGGAAAAAGTTTTTCCTTTGACTTTCACTTTTTCGCCTTTCTGGAGCCTGCTGAACAAAGGCCCCTCGGGAATGCCTAATTCCAGCGCCTTTTTCCTGTTGAATTTTCCCAGTGAATCCTTTTCCTTGAACACGTAGCCGTAACAGGGAACCTCATGCTTTGCCTTGAAAGCGGTTACATTGAAGGTTTCCCTCTCTTCTACCAAACCTTCCTTGACCTCTTTTGCAAGAATTTCAAAGTTCACATTTAACATGCTTAACTCAAGCGCCTGCTTAACCTTTTCTTTCACTCCCTTTGGCCCGAAAACCTTTAGGGGATAGTCCCTTTGGTGCATGCTCATCGTGGCAAGCAAACCCGGCAGCCCGAGAATGTGGTCTCCGTGAAAGTGGCTCAAAAAAATGTGCGAAATCTTCAGGTAGGATACCTTTGCGTGCATCATCTGCCTTTGGGTTCCCTCAGGGCAGTCAAACAAATAGTTGAATCCGTTGAAGTTCAGGTTCACGCTTGAAAGGTTTCTTTCCTTTGAGGGAGTGGAAGCGCCTGTCCCCAAAAAAGTCAGCTTCATTTTTTTTCCTCCGCCATGCGGTTTATTTCCCGGATTATCCTGTCCGCAAGTTCCGCGATTTCTTGACAGTTGTAAGTGTTTCCTTTTGCCGCAAGCAGCACTTCAGACCATCGCTTTGGATGCTGTTTAGTTAATGCCTCCATAATCATCCTCTCAACATATTCATTTAATTTTTCGCCTTCCTTCGACCTGAAGCCGGGTTCTTTTTTCCTGTTCCCATATGCGGTTATTATTGCTTTTTGAAGCCCTGGCGAACGAAGCTCCAAAAGGATTTGCTTTTCCATTGGCGTGCGCCTGAAAAAACCCATTAATTTTACGGCACCGGATTTGATCGCTTTCAAAATTCTCCGCATTTGCACCAGACTTTCCTAACTTAAACCAAGTTCTTTTAAATACTTAATTTTATAAGCATTCTAATATGAAAGAAAATAAAAAAGCGCGGGAAAGCCTTCCTTCAGGCGAATTCGATTCAACCGCCGAATTAAAGGTGCCCAAAAAGCTGATTGACCAGGTGGTGGGGCAGGAAAAGGCCGTGGAAATAACCCGAAAAGCCGCCGCGCAAAAAAGAAACGTGCTGCTTATCTGCACTCCCGGAACGGGAAAATCAATGCTTGCGCAGGCAATGGCGGAAATCCTTCCCTTAAGCCAGTTGAATGATTTGCTTGTTTACCCGAATGAATCCGACCCCAACAACCCAAAAGTGAGGACAGTGAAGGCGGGTGAAGGAAAAAAAATCGTCCAGCAGACCAGGACTGACGCGCAGGCACAGGAAAACAACACCCGCCTGCTCGGCTTCATCCTTCCATTGGGCTGGTTTATTTTAAGCATGGTAATCTGGCAGCTTGGCTGGATTTCCGACATCATCTACGCAGCCACACTGATTTTAGGCGGTTTTTTGGTTGTGGGGTTTGCGCTTGGCACCCAGTTCAGGAGCAAGGCCTCCGGGCAAAGCCCGAAACTTTTGGTTGACAATTCCGGGAAGAAAACCGCGCCATTCATTGAAGGCACAGGCGCAAGGGCAGGCGCATTGCTCGGGGACGTGAGGCATGACCCGCTCCAGTGCCATTCTGGCTTTAACTCGCTCCTTGTTCAGAATGGGGAAAACTTTGAGGAAAAGCCTTTTGCAGAGCTTTGGGATGAGATGCATGAAAAATACGGAAAAGAGATTATAAGAAATGAGAAAGGCTATGAAGCAATAATGCTGCCTCCGGAGGAAAAGGTTTTCACTTTGGGTTACAAGGACGGCAAGGTTGTTGTGTCCAGAATTCTTTCACTTAACAGGCAGCCCTTTGAGGGAAAAATGGTTGACTTAAAGGTTGGCGCCAAAACAGTTTCCCTCACGCCTGAACACAAAATTGACACAGCCCAGGGAACAAAGGAAGCGGAAAAAGTCTCCGAAAAAGACGGGCTGATTAAATTAGTGAAGCATGAGATAGCCAGGATTTTTAATTGAAACTCTCTACTTTTGGTCTCACCTGATTTTGCGCTGATTCAGTTTCTTCATAACTTTTGGGTGCCCAGAAGCTATTTTACGAAGGACATTAATTCGGGATAATACGCCCGGTGAGGAGGAAATAAAGTATAGCAAATGACATAAATATTTAGCCAAAAAATGGTCATTTGCTATCTATCGGGTGACAATAAATGTCCAAAAACTAATGTCACCCGCTGTATATTAAAGAACTGGCTGAATCCTGTCCGGAAGAACTGGACGGAAGGCAAATGTGGATTTTGCGGGAATTCATTGAGGAGGGATTCAAATGAATCCTTCTCTTTCTTCCTTCACAGGAAATGTGCCCCCCTCCAAAAGCGAGTTAAAAACCAAAAAACAATAGTGCAATGTGAGGGGTTGGGTGCTGGTCAGCGAACAAGACATACTTAACACGTATTCAAAAAAAGAACAGCTCTCCTGCGAGAAATACGGGGAGTACAGGCTGTTGATTGAAGAGAATCCTTCTTTTGGCTATAAAAGATGTGCAAAACTTTTGGGAATTCCTCAGGGAAGAACAAGGTGGTGGCACACAAAAGGAAAGAAAAACGCGGTTCCATTGGCTTTGAAGGCGGCCAAAAAACTTGAGGGAGGAGATGTTCTCCCATTTTCTGCTGACCACAAACACTGCAAAACTGTTTTGAGACTTCTCGGAACATTGTTCGGCGATGGAGGAATTGACAGAAGGCTTAACACAATGGCTTTCATTTCCTCCATAAAGGAAGACATTGACTTATGGAAAAAAGACTTGCTTGAAGTGTTTCCCTTTATTTCAGGCAAAATGAATTTAACGGAGGGAGGCGAATACGGGCACTCGCATAACATCAGAACTTTTGATAGAAGCGTTATCCGGTTCTTTATTGCTTTGGGTGCGCCGGTTGGGGACAAAGTTGCTTCAAACTATTCTTTACCGAAATATGTCTTTGATTTGCCCAGAAGCCACAAAATAGCTTTCTTGGATGGCTTGCTTTCTTCAGAAGTTTCAGTCCCGGTTTTTTGCGGAGACAAGCGCTGGACTTGGACAAAGCGTTTCACAAACTTTTCATTCGGATTAAGCAAAATAGATGCGTTTGAACAAGAACCCCGCGCATTTCTCAAGGCGTTTAAAAAACTCTGTGCCTCTGTTGGATTAACCTGCACGCCAAACCTCAGGAAAGAAACAGGCAAGATAACCCAACGAAAAGACGGGCACACTAGTTGTTGTTATCGGATATTCTTCCAAACGCATTTCCATAAAATATGTGAGTTTGATAAACGGTTTCCTTTAAGATACTCACACGACAAAAAGAGAAGACTCCAAAATGAGTTGAAGGGGGCGATAGAACACAAAGGCTTAAGAGAAAACATAACTATTTAATCTTTTATTTAAATCATTTGAGTATGAAGAGAAAAACTGAAAACACCGCGGTTTCAGGCAAAACATCCAGGGAATTCAAGGGCTACGTATACAATGTAACCACGGAAACAGGCAACATTTTTGTTGAAGACGTCTTGGTTCACAATTCAGGCGGCCTCGGCACCCCGGCGCACCTCCGTGTTGAGCCGGGAATGGTTCACCGCACAAACGGGGGGGTATTGTTTTTGGATGAAATTTCTTCCCTCACACAAAAATCCCAGCAGGAACTCTTGACTGCGATGCAGGAAAAAAAGTATTCCATCACGGGCCAAAGCGAGCTGAGCTCCGGGGCCATGACCCGCACAGACCCGGTGCCCTGTGACTTTGTTTTGGTTGCCGCGGGAAACTACGAGGACCTGCAAAAAGTGCACCCCGCCTTGAGGAGCAGAATCCGCGGTTACGGCTACGAGGTTTACATGAACGTTGACATGCCTGACACCCCTGAAAACAGGGAAAAAATCGTGCAATTCGTTGCGCAGGAAGTCACAAAAGACAAAAAAATTCCGCACTTTTCAAAGGAAGCGGTTGAGGAAATAATTTTTGAGGCAAGGAGAAGGGCCGGCAGGAAAAACCGCCTCACACTGAAACTCCGTGACCTGGGCGGACTGGTGCGGGCAGCCGGGGACATCGCAAAGGAAAAAGGCCACCGGCTTGTGCAGGAAGAGGACGTGTTTGAGGCCAAAATGTCCGCCCGCACCCTGGAACAGCAGATGCTTGGAATAATTATTGACGAAAAAAAGGATTACGAGGTTTACGTAAACAAGGGCGCAATAATCGGAAGGGTAAATGGCCTGGCTGTTTCCGGGGACGGGGACGCGGGAATGGTTCTGCCGATTGAAGCCGAGGTTGCGCCGGCTCAAAGCGCCTCCGAAGGAAAGCTTATTGCAACAGGAAAACTCGGGAAAATCGCGAAGGAAGCCGTGCAAAACGTTTCCGCGCTCCTTAAAAAGCTGAGCGGAAAAGACGTTTCAAGATACGACATGCACATCCAGTTCCTTCAAACCTACCACGGCGTGGAAGGCGATTCGGCTTCAATTTCCGTTGCAGCCGCGGTGATATCTGCAATGGAAAAAATTCCTGTCAAACAGTCGCTTGCAATGACCGGCAGTTTAAGCGTAAGGGGAAAGGTCCTTCCCGTGGGCGGGGTCACCGCAAAGGTTGCGGCGGCAATAAAAGCCGGCTTTAAGGAAGTGATTGTCCCGAAGGCAAACCTCCAGGACATCATTCTTCCGCCTAAGGAACTCAAAAAAATCAACGTGATTCCTGTCGGCACGCTCACAGAGGTTTTGGAGAACGCGTTTGAAAAAACTCCGGGCAGGAGCCGGCTATTGAAAAACCTTGGAAAGCTCCTTGGATTGGAGCTTCCTTCAGTGCTGAAGAAAAAGGTTTTGAAGTCGGTTAACTGATTTTTTTTTCCTGAGCCTGTTCAGCGTTCATTCAAACAAAGCCATTTTGAATCAAAACAGTTCAAGTAAGCAGGACCCTGCCTTTCCTTAGCCTGAAATTTTTTCTTGCAAGCCTCACGGTTTCCTTGGTTTTGTTGTCCCTGTATTCAATGGATTTGCCGGCCTTGCTTATGTTTTCCACTTTCCCCATCCAGGCGCCTTCCGCCGAGTAAACAGGCAAACCAACCAGGAGCCTGGTGATGCGCTTTCTCACGTCAAATACGCCGCTTATCCTGTAAGCCGCGAGCAGCACAATGAAGCTGAACAGCATGCTGAGCAAAAAGAAATTCAAGTCATACTGCCTTGTAATCACCTGTGTTCCGGAATCCAAAATAAACCAGACCAGCAGCACGCTTACCGCACTCAAAAAATATTTTCTCAAATGGAACGCCTTTTTCAGGTGCACCGCGTCAATGCTTCTCCCGATTATGAAGCTCAATGCGGTCAGCACAAAGAAAAGGAATGTCGCCTGCGCGGCCTGAACCGACCTGATCAAAAGGTCGGGCTCCATTGTTGAAACGAATTTGCTGTAGCCGGAAATCAGCCCGAAAACCAGGATGAAAAGGCTTCCCAAATAAAACGGAAAGCTCAGCCTTTGAATGGAAATTGTGGAAGAAAGTTCCCTGAAGAGGCCCAAAAACTTTTCCTCTATCCCGAAGCCTTTAAGCAAAAGGTATGCACCGAACACAAGGGAAATGAGCTGAAAGCTCCAGGTTCCCAGCGCAAAGAACAGCAAAAGAAGTATTCCCGGAACCCCGAAAACAATCCTTGAAACAAAGGGGTCCTTTAAGGCCTCCTTGATTGTGTAATAAGTGGACTCAACCTCTTTCGCCTGCTTTACATAGATTACCTCTTTTGAAATAACCGGTTTCCTTGACTGCAGTACGGGAATTATTTGGTCGTCTTCTGCCCCGTCGCTCACCAAAACAAAGGCGTCGGCGGGAAATTTTTCCAGCACGTCATCCAATTGGCGGTTCACTTCATTGTCCGAACGGAAACCGTCTTTTCCGTATCCGGTAAGGGTGGCGACCTCCACCTGCGTGTAAATTTTGCTGATTTGGTCGAATTTTTTTACAGCGCCAAAAATCGCGTTCGCGTCGCTTTCCCCGGGGTCTGCCACGGCAAGCTTTGCTGCAGCGTTCAGGTTACTGTTTCTTCCCAACACGGGGCCCTTTGTCCCCGCTTTTCTCCCCAAATCGTTGTCCCTGTCAACGCAGACCACCAAAATGCTTTTTGTGGTGATTTTCTGCTTCTTTTCCGCCATAAAAAACCCTACCTATATTTAAAGAAGATAATATTTAATACTTAGCCTGGATTAATTTTTAGGGGTGCCTGCTTGATTTCAAGCCAGATGAAGACGGTGGTGTTCATTGCCTTGGTTGTTTTAGTGGCAGCCCTTTTTTTCACTGTCTTAATTAATGCCTCAATTTTCGTGCAAAACTTTCTTTCCATTCTGGTGATAGCGGTTTTCCTGTTCATTATCTGGCGCTTTGACTTCATTGTCTTCCTTAAGGACTATGAAAGGGCAGTGATTTTTCGTTTCGGGAAAGTGAAGCGCGTTGGGGGCCCGGGGTGGGCCTTTCTTGTGCCATTGATTGAATCTTATTCTTTGGTTGATTTGCGGACGCAGACAATTGACATCCCCACCCAGGACGTGATTACCGCGGATGGAATTGAAATAAGGGTTGACGCAGTGCTTTACTTGAGCGTTGACCGCGCCCCGCAAAGCGTGGTGAATTCCGTGATTGAAATCCGGGACTACAGGAAGGCGTCCATTTTGTTCGTGGTTTCCTCCATGAGGGACATAGTGGGGGGAATAAACATGTTTGACGTGATAGGCAAAATAGAGGAAATAAACGAGAAACTCAAGAAAGGCCTGGAAAAGATTTCCAAGGACTGGGGAATCCATGTGGAAGCGGTTGAATTGAAGGACGTGGACATTCCGGAAACCGTGTTGAGTGCAATGCACGGACAAAAAGCCGCGGTGCAGGAAAAGCTTGCCCGATTTGAAGGAGCGGATGCCCACAAACGGGAAATCCTTGCAGTGAAGGAGGCGGCAAGGGAACTGGATGAAAGGGCTTTAAGCTATTATTATGTGAGGGCGCTTGAAAAAATGGCTGACGGAAAGGCAACCAAAATAATTTTTCCGGTTGAAGTCAGCCGCTTGGCGGAGGCAATCGGCGGAAAGCTTCACTCCGGCCTGGAAAAAAAGGGCTTTGACTTAAGCAAGGTGCAGGGCTACGATGAAGCCATAAAGGCCTTCCTCAAGGCGCAGGCAAAAAAGAAGAAAAAATAACGCGGTTTTTTTTTTCAAAAAATTGTTTTTTTTACCCCATCGCAATAAGATAGGCCTCAATCCATGCCGCGGCAAACAATAACCCGACCGCGACCGCAATCATCATTCCCGCGTCAGCGAAAACCGTTTGCAGCTCGCGCTTTTTCCGCATTCTCTTGCTTACCGCCACGCTTATTATTCCCCCGGCGATTGCGCCAATAAAATAAGCCATTATTTCCGGCAAACCGTGGGGAAGAAAGCCCAAAGCATTGTAGAGCCCGTGCCCGTATGCAACCGCAAAGCCGGTCGGGCCAAGGAAAGCGTATCCGCCGATTTTTTCCATGACATCCCTTCCGATTACGGTTGCAAGCACAGAGGCATTCCAGCTCAGCAAAAACACTGCCCCGGCGCCCCAAACAAATGAAAACACCACAGCCAAAAACAACACGAAAGCGTTGTTGAAGAAAATGAGCTCAAACCAGCAGAAAGCGTTTTCCCCGCAGCCGGAAGCAAGGCCTGTTGCCGCGCCCGAGGAAGGCAGCTCCATTTCTTCCCTTAAACCATGAATCCTGTCAACAGTCCTGTTCTGCTCCAAAAAAACTTTTGACTGCATTTCCGGGGGCATTACAGCATACCAGAAACTGTACGCGACAATCAGCCCGATGAAAAGGAAAGCGTAAACCTTTATCACATCCCAATGCCTCTGGAAAAAGGATGCGCTTGACTCAGGCGCAAAGCGGTCCTCCATTTCCTCTTCCACAATAATGCGGTGAATCAAAGGCATGAAGGCGATTGTCAAAAAAGCCAGGCTTAAAACAGAGGCGCTGGAAGGAAAAGTGTAAAGCGCAATCCATATTCCCGCGGAAGCCAAAACAAAGCTTGCAGCAAGCAATACGATTGGATGCTTTTTCGCGAACCAGGAGGGGAGAATTTCGTCCAAAACCATGCCTTTTCCCTTTCCACTGTCACATTTATATATATTTCTTAATCCAACTAATATTTATCTGTTTTTAGGGCAGTTTAAAAAGGAAAGTGTTTTAAATGTCAAAAAAGGTTGTCGTGGTTCCAGGCGAATTCCTCACCGTTGAAGAGGAGTTTTCCCCGGGAAAAAACACTTTGGAAGACGGGGAAGGAAACATTTACTCCTCTAAAGTGGGGGAAACCGAATTCAATGAAGACAGGCGGGAAGTTGAAGTAAGGGAAAAAACCCGCGAAATTTCAAGGCTAACCATTGGAAGCGTGCTTTACGGAAGGGTTAAGCTGGTGAAGGATTCAATGGTTTTGGTTGAGGCGCTGTTTGCGGAAAAAAACGGAAAAGAAGTGATTCCTCACATGCCTTCCGCGACCCTCATGGTTTCAAGGGTCAGCAGGGATTACGTGAAAAGCCTGCGCGATGAATTCAAGGCAGGCGACATAATAAAGGCAAAGGTCGTTGAAGTAACCACTTTTTCCATAGAGCTTTCAACCGCCTTCCCCGAGTACGGGGTTTTAAAGGCATTCTGCTCAAAATGCAGGAACCCCCTGAACCAGCACGGAAAAGAGCTGAAATGCCTTAAATGCGGATCAAACGAAAAAAGAAAAACTTCAGCCGACTATGTTTTAAAATAAAAAAAGGAAGTGAGTTTTAATGGAAATGGAAGTATTGGAGAAAAGCGCAAACCACGCGGAATTCGTTTTAAAGGGGCAGAGGCACACTTTCCCAAACCTCCTTAAAAACGCCCTCCTGAAGGATTCATCCGTGGACTTTGTGTCCTACAGGCTCGAGCATCCCCTTGGAAAAGACGCAAGGTTTGCGGTGAAAACAAAGGGAAAAACCGCGAAAAAGGCTTTAACCGACGCAGGCAAACGCATTGACTCGGATTTGGACGAATTCAGGAAAGCCGTTTCAAAGGCACTCAAATAGTTTTCCGGGCGCTTAAATGAAATTCAAGCCGTTAATGAGGATAGCCGCAATCGACGACGGCGTTTTCTTTCCCCGCAAATCAAAGAACTCGCTTTTGGCGGGGGTTGTAAGCAGGCTTGACAACCGGGTGGAGGGAATAATTTCCTGCACGGTGAAGGTTGACGGAACTGATGCGGGAAAAAAAATACTGGAAATGGTGAAAAAATCAAAATTTGACCGGCAAATAAAGGCCGTGCTTCTCCATGGAATAAATTTTGCGGGCTTCAACATTGTTGACGTTGAAAAATTAAGCGAAGGGCTTCAAAGGCCTGTGATAGTGTGCTTCAAAAAAAAACCGGACTTAAAAAAAATCAGAAAGGCTTTGCAAAAACTTCCGCAAAGCAAAAAACGCATTAAGCTGATTGAATCCGCGCCCAAAATAAGGAAATTCCGTTCCATGCGGTTCCAGTGCGCCGGCTGCCAAAAGGAAGAGGCAGGGAAAATCATTAAGAAAACGTTGCTGTACTCTTCTTTGCCCGAGCCCTTAAGGCTTGCGCACCTCATTGCTTCAGGCGTAACATCCAAAGGGCGTTAACGGAGAAAAATAATGAGAAAGGCGGTTGAATGGGCGTAAAGGAAAAATTTTTTTTTCTGAAATGGCTTGACCCCTTCACTTACGTGGAGATTGCGCTGAGAAAAGCCCACCCAAAACAGCCGGGGGCGGTGCACGAAGGAATTGACTGGGCAGTGTACATTGTTTCCGCGCTTTTTTTTGCGTTCCTGCTTTACTCTTTTCTCGGCTTCCTGCTTGGAACCTCTTATCCGATGGTAATCGTTTTAAGCGGCTCAATGGAACCGGTTTACTACCGCGGGGACGTGATTGTATTGCAGGGAACGGAAGGAAAAGACATTTCCGCGCCCTTAGTTGAATTGAATGCGCCCACTTTAAAGGGAGTGGAATTCGATGAAATCGGCTCAACAGTCTGCGCCCATGATTCACTGAAAGAAGCGATGCCGTGCTCGTTTTTTTACCGTTCCCCTGACGCCCCGAATTTGAATCCGGCAAAATTCAGGGCAACCAAAATAAATTTCCGCGGAACAGGCCAGTCGGTTAACGTGACAACCAAAGGCGACATAATCGTTTTTTATTCGCCCACCGGGCAAAAGGACATAATCCACCGGGCTGTCGCAAAAATCAAGGCAGGCGACGGATACTATTTCCTCACCAAAGGCGATTCAGTGAGAAACCCGCTGATTGACCAGGACGAATTGGTGAAAATAAGCTCTTACCCGGTAAAGGAATCCGAAATAAAGGGAAAAGCGCTTTTCAGGGTTCCCTTCATTGGCTGGATTAAGCTCCTGATTTTTGACGAGCTTCCTTCCCTTTTTCGGGGCTGAGTTCTCTCGGTTTTTTAAGTTTTGCGTAAAACCAATTAATTAGCATGCCCAAAATAACGGTTGAAAACGCGGTTGAATTCAAGAAGGCAGTGGAGGCAATCTCTGTTTTGGTGGATGAAGCCGATTTTCTGGTTTCAGGGGAAGGCCTTTCGCTTAAGGCAACGGACCCCAGCCAGATTTCCCTGGTTTCCTTTCACATGCCAAAAGAGGCCTTCAAAGAATTTTCAATTGAAAGCGGCCAAAAGCTTGGACTGGACCTGGATTACTTGAGCCAGGTGATGGGCAGGGCAAAGGCGCAGGACTCTCTTGAAATGAGTTTCCAGCCCAGGGACTCAAAAATTGTTTTAACCCTTAAAGGCGGCAGCTCACGAAAGTTTTCAATTCCATTAATCGACGTTTCCTCTTCAGAGGTTCCGAACCCGAATCTGGAGTTTGACGCAGAGCTGAAACTGCAGGCTGAAGTTTTGCAGGACGCTTTGAAGGACGCAAAGCTTGTAAGCAGCCACGTGATGCTTGGAGTTGAAGCCAAGCACTTCTTCATCAAGGCTTCTTCCTCCAAAGGCGAAACCCACAACATAACTGAGGAAGGAAAAAAGAGCCTGCTGGAATTCAACGCAAAAAGTTCCTGCCATTCAATGTTTCCCCTGGACTACCTTTCCGACATGATTAAGGGCGCTTCCCCGGACACGGAAGTTGAGTTAAGGCTTAAATCGGATGCCCCCCTGGAGTTAAGCTATTCCATCGGAAAAGCCTCTTTAAGCTATTTCCTTGCCCCGAGAATTGAAACCGAGTAAACGAGTAAAAGGAGCTGAATTAAAATGGCTACCGCAAGGGCTTCGGGAGAACTGCACAAGGGAAAAAGATTTGCGGTTTATGTGAAGGGCGGCAGGGAAAAAGGCTTTCCAACAGAGGGACGCGGCAGGCCTGTTGACCCGAATGTGATGATTGCAAACCTCATGATGCAGAGGGAATGGCTTTCCTGGGCTATAGGCGGCAGAAAAGGCAAATCGCCTCTTCCGCAAAGGAAAGAGGTGGTTAACCCGGAGGACCAGTTTACAAGGCACGGGGAGCCGGAAGGCCAGTGGCCGAGGGGAAGGCTGGTTTTGGGGCACTTTAACAGCCCGCTTAAAAAAACCCGTGTTTTCGAATACGTTCCGGTCCTTGGTTTTTTGGTTGACCACTCGGAAGCGCCCATATACACAAAATGGGGCAAAGAAAGGAACTGGAGCGTAAGGGGAATTGAAGAAATGAAGAGAAAGCGGAAACGAGTCGGGGAAGACCTGGAAAAGTGGATTAACTACCGCAACCGGAAGCTGGATGAACAGGTGCATTAAAGGGCGGGTTTTATGTCAGGAAAGGATTTAAGGGAAAGCGGAAAAGAAAAGAAAACAACATTCAATAAGAAATGGATTGCGGTAACCGTGGCGGCAATTGTTTTGGCTGCCGCGGCAATTCTTTTTTTTCAGCCGGAAAAAATCGGCAACGAAAGGCTTGCCGGAAACTCGCCTTTTTTGGGTGAAGCCGGTGCGCCGGTTGTGGTGGTGGAGTTTTCGGATTTTTTGTGCGGGCACTGCCGGGATTTCCATGAAAACACTTTTCCCTTAATCCGGAAAGAATTCATTGATTCAGGGAAAGTGAAGCATGTGTTCAGGTCTTTTCCCCTGCAGACAACGAAAGGGTTTGAGGCGGCAAAATGCGCCGAAGAACAGGGAAAATTCTTTGAAATGTTTTCCATTTTGTTTGAACGCGCCCCCTTAATTCACCCGGACTTCATAAAAGACTACGCGTTGGAGCTGGGGCTTAATGAAGAAAAATTCAGTTCCTGCATTGATTCAGGGAAATACGCGCAGGCAGCCTTAAAGGACCGGGAGGAAGGGGAAGCATTCGGCGTTCAGGGAACCCCCACTTTTTTCGTTAACGGAACCAGGGTCGTGGGCGCAAGGGATTTCCCGTACTTCAAAAACCTGATTGATTCAGAGCTTGCAAAGGCCTGAATTTAACCAAATACATGCATTTAAATTCTTTTCCGTGAAGGAGTTAATTTAAGGAGGTTTTTGACAGTGAAAGAGACTCAAAGGTATTTTGCATTCGGCTTAATGATTTACACTTTGGTAATCGTTGGGGCTGTTTTTTGGGGGGTAAGCTCAATAAACCAAAACATTAACACCGCTTTGGTTGGCTTAAAGGCGGCAGATTTGGAAGGCAATGCGCAGCCTGAACCGCAGGTGCAGCCTGAGCCTGAATTAGGGCCTGAACCAGGGCCTGAACCGGAGCCAGAAGCACCGCAGATAAATTTGGCGGAGCTGGCAAAAGGCGTGGCCTCAATCGGCCCTGAAGACGCAAAGGTAACGGTAGTGGAGTTTTCAGACTTCCAGTGCCCTTATTGCGGGGCCGCATTCGGAAGCCATGAGGAGTTGGTTGCACAGCTTAAGGCAAGGGACCCAAGCTGGGAAGCGGCAATCCCAAAACTGAAGGAACTTGCAAAGGAAGGGACAATACGTTTTGTTTACAGGGACTTCCCTTTGGGTTTCCACCAGTACGCGCAAAAGGCTTCTGAAGCCGCACGCTGTGCGGCAGACCAGGGAAGCTTTTGGGACTACCATGACACACTTTATGAAAACCAGGATGCGCTGGACGTGGATTCATTGAAGCAGCACGCGGAAGACCTTGGCATGGATTCAGAGGAATTCAGTTCCTGCCTTGACTCGGGAAAGCACGGGCAGGCTGTAAAGGACGACTTCGATTACGGCGCAAGCATCGGGGTGAGGGGAACGCCGGCTTTCTTCATTAACGGCGAACTCATTTCAGGCGCGCAGCCTTTCAGCGTATTCGAGGAAGCAATCAACGGCGCTTTAGGGGAATAAAATCCCCCCTTACTTTCTTTTTCTCTTTAAGTTTTTTCCAAATCTTTAAATTCTGAACGCCCTTATTGTATAGGGCGCACATGAAACAAAATGTGAAACTCTTTATTAACGGAAAATGGCTTTCCTCTTCCACGGGAGACAGGCTGAAAAACCTTAACCCCGCAACAGGCGAATCCATTGGAGCAAGCGAATTGGGGTCAAAAGAGGACGTGAAAAAGGCGGTTGACGCTGCGGAAAAAGCATTTGAGCCCTGGAGTTCAACACCCGCGCCCCAAAGGGCAAAAATTTTATTGAAGGCCGCTGACTTAATGCAGAAAAGAAAGGAATCCCTTTCCAGACTGCTTACAAGGGAAATGGGAAAGGTTTTGCCTGAAGCGCGCGGGGACGTGCAGGAAGCAATTGACATCACGCTTTACGCGGCAGGCGAAGGCAGAAGGCTTTTCGGGGAAACAACGCCCTCTGAACTGAAAGACAAGTTTTGCTTCACAATCCGCCGGCCTCTTGGGGTTGTGGGAATGATTGCCCCCTGGAATTTTCCAATTGCAATTCCCTGCTGGAAGGCAATGCCTGCATTGGTTGCAGGCAACACCGCGGTATTCAAGCCGGCTGAGGACACCCCAGTCCTTGCATCCGAAATGGTTAAAATTCTGCATGAAAGCGGTCTCCCGAAAGGCGTTTTTAACATGGTCACGGGCTCGGGGGAAGAAGCAGGCCAGGCGCTTGTGCACAGCAAAAAAGTTTCGGCAATCTCTTTCACGGGCTCAAAGGAAACCGGTTCCCTGATAATGTCACAGGCAGCAAAGGACGTAAAGCATGTTTCACTGGAGTTGGGGGGAAAAAACCCGCTTATTGTGATGGATGACGCAAAGCTTGACCTGGCCTTGGATGGAATAATCTGGGGCGGCTTTGGAACTTCCGGGCAAAGGTGCACCGCCGCAAGCAGGGTGATAGTGCACAGGAAAATTAAAGCAAAGCTTTTGAAGAAACTGGTTGCGGCAACCAAGCGCCTGAAGCTCGGAAACGGCTTGAATCCAAAGACAGATGTCGGCCCCGTAATCAACCGCGCACAGCTGGAAAGAATCGAGCATTACGCGGAAATCGGAAAAACAGAGGCAAAACTTTTAACCGGCGGAAAAATCGTTCACCCAAAGGGATTGAAAAAGGGCTTTTTCTTTGAGCCCACAATTTTTTCTGATGTTGACGAAAACGCGGTAATCGCGCAGGAAGAAATTTTTGGCCCCGTTGTTTCGGTGATTGAGGCAAAGGACTTTGGTGACGCAGTCTCCAAGGCAAACAATTCAAAGTACGGGTTAAGCAGCGCAATTTACACTGAAAACTTGTTCAACGCATTCAAGGCAATTGAAAAGCTTGACACAGGGGTGGGGTATGTTAATGCATCCACAATCGGCGCGGAAGTGCACCTTCCATTTGGGGGAACAAAGGGAACAGGAAACGGCTTCAGGGAAGCCGGCACTGAAGCGGTGAAAGAGTTTACGGAAATAAAGGCCTGCTACATTGATTTCTCCGGAAAACTGCAGAAAGCCCAGATTGATGCTGAATAATTCCAAACGCGAATCATGCCCCTTTGTTAATTGAAACAACCCGCCGAAAGGGAAACCGCAGAAAAAGCCCGGGAAGAAGAAAAACGGGCAGGTAATATCTTTAATTAATGTTTTTCATTGAATTTTTTGAATGAATTTCAGGGAAACACTTTTCTGGCCTGTTTTTTTCCTGAACATTGCCGGCTTCCTTTATGGGATAACCCTTTTTTACCCGCTTCAGCTCCTTTCAGCCTCCCCTTTTCTCTGGATTTTCATTCCAGACTGCCCGCTGTTTGCATTGACTTTTGCGTTAAGCCTCTTGTTTTTGAGGCTCGGAAAGCGCTGGAATTTTTTCTATTTTCTTTCATTCGCTGGCGGATTAAAGTACGGCTTTTGGACAGTTTTTGTTTTGGCTTTTTACAGTTCCTTTTATTTTTCCCCGCAAACCGCGTTAATGTACGGAGCGCTTTTCGTTGCGCACATTTTTTTGTTCCTTGAGCAGTTCGCCTTGCCTGGAAAAGTCCGGGTGAAGGCGTGGTTTCTTCCCGCCGCGCTGCTTTTTTTCTTTTTGTTTGACGTTCCCGACTACCTTTTCTTTTTCACCCATCCGCCTCTCCCTTTGGAAGGAATTGAATTCATGTTTTACGCAACGCTTGCGATGACCGCGTTTTTTTCTTTTTTCTCCTTTTTTGCGCTGAAAAAATTTTTCCGCCCGATACTCAATATTTTCCCTTAATTCGCTTTTTTTAAGCCCTTCAACCATCAACCTTTAAATATTAGTTTGTACCTCTTTTACTCAACTTATTTGACAGGAGGTGTACGCTTAATGGCGCTTGATACAGGAGCTTTAACGAACGACCTTACGCTTTACGTGAACAATCTTCTCTTCGGCGCAATGGATTTCATTGTCGGCCTGGTGCTGGTGCTCATATTCCTTATCATCGGTTACCTGGTTGCGAAGATTGTGAACAGCATAATACTGAAAGCCCTTCAGGGAATACGCCTGGAGGAATGGGTCAAAAACAGAAACCTTCAGGGCGCGCTTGGCGGCTTCACGCTGACAGGCCTTATTTTGCTTTTGGTTAAGGTTTCAATTGTCATTGCTTTCCTTGGCGCCGCGGTGCAGGTAGTGCAGGTGGCTTTTTTCACCGAACTGCTCGGCGGGCTTTTGGGCTACATTGTCAGCCTGACCAAGGGACTGGTGATAGTTGTCGCATTCCTCTTTGTTTCAAAGTACCTGACAAACATTATCAGGAGCGAAAAGAGGTTCCTTTCAGGGCAGGTGGCTTTCGGAATAAGGGCACTCCTTGCTTACATTGCCATAATCATAGCGTTGCCTTTCTTCCTGCCGGGAGCGAACGTTGAAGTATTAATTCAGCTGCTTACTTTGCTGCTGCAGGCCGTTATCCTGGCCTTCGGTTTGGCGGTTGGCTTGGCTCTTGGGCTCGGGTTGAAAGACTCTGTAAGCAAAGCTGCGGCAAAAAACCAGCCGGCGTTCGACAGCTTTTTCGGCAAGCTAGGAAAAAAGTAACGCCTTTTTTCCCTCTTTCTTTATTTTTTTTTATTTTTTTTTATTGACTTTACCAAATGAAAAATCAGATGCCCCGGCCTTCAGGCAGGAGAGCAGTCATTTTTTCCAGGCCTTCCGCACGCAAAAGCGAAACATTAAAATACCGGCTCACCCTTTATCTTTTTGATTAAAAATGTTTGAATTCAGGGGAAAAGGCCTCCGCACACTCGCGTTGACCGTAGTTTGGGGGGCGGTTGCGGCGTCAACTTTTTTCGCGATTTCCGAAGCAATTTCCCCGGAATTTTTTGCATTAAACCTTCTTCCCTTGTTTGTTTTCGGCTGGCTTGCAAGCTTCCTTGTTTTAACCAAAAAAAAGAGGGATTGACTTGCAGCTTGCATATTTTATTGCGGGCGCAATCGCAGGGCTGATTGCCTTTGCGGTTAATGTTCCCGTGCAGTTTTTTTTGCAGGGAAGCATTAACTGGCTTTCCGCCCTTTCCACCGCGCTTGGGGTTGGAATAATTTTTTCCCTCCTCACGATGCGGCACAAATAGCACTTCACTTTTTTCTTTCCAGCAAAACTTTTTTTCCCACTTCCCTGAACTCGGAGCCCATTGCATGCATCAAATAATCCAGTTCATCCAGTTTGGGGGAATTTCCTTGCATGTGTTCGCATTCCGCGTGCACAATTTTTCCTACCACAATCACGTGGTCGCATTCCCTTACTTCCACGGCTTCCTGCAGCCTGCATTCCAGCACGCTTTTTGATTCATTCAATTTGGGAACCTTTACCTTTGCGCTTTCCTTCAGCGTGAGGCCGCTTTTCTTTATTCTCTCCTTAAAATCCCCGTATTTTTTCTCGCACTCCAAAGCTTTTTGCGCGAAATCCTCTGAAACAATGTTCACCACAAATTCCTTTGTTTTTTTTATGTTTTCCAGCGTCAGTTTTCCGTGCGCTATCCCGGCAATAAGCATCGCCGGCTCAAACGAAATCGGGTACACAAAAGAGTAAGGCGCTGCGTTTACCCTCCCTTTTTCGTCCATTGAGGTAATCAGGGCGGTTACCCTTGGGGACAAAAGCCTGGCGCTATGCTTCAACTGGACTTCCATTCAACCCCTCCAGGGAATACTTTCTTGAGCCCAGCCCCTTTTTTTCCAGGAACTCGGTCTGCTTTTCCGGGGAAACGTATTTGAGGTGCGAGAACCAGTTTTCCCCGAACGCCTTGTTGATTAAGTCGATTGACGCCTGGTCGATTGCGGCTGGGTCATCCGAGGCAAGCATTCCGGTGTCTTTCACCATTTTTTTTCCGGGGGCAAGGGCGCAGTCGCATAAGGGCGTGATGTCAGTCAAATAATTGATGTACAGGATTTTTCCTTTTTTGAAGGTGCCGATAACCGCGCCGGCCGCGTCTGCAAGCACCTCGCCAAACCATCCGGCTTTCGGATTGAGCGCATTTTGCGGGCACTGCTCCACGCATCTCCCGCACCCGTAACAGCATTTATAATTTATTGAAATCTTTCCGTTTTTCACTTCATTGCAGCCGAAATTGCAGTATTCGGTGCACAGGCCGCAGCCAACGCACTTTTCCCTGTCAACTTCCGGCTGGGCCGCGCAGTGCACGTCCCACTTGCTTTCCCTGCTCAATCCCCCCATCCCAAGGTTTTTTATCCCGCCCCCGAAACCCGCGGCAATGTGGCCTTTTCCGTGGGAAAGGACAACCATTCCGTCCGCTTCATCCAGTTCCCTGCAGACCTCGTATTCCATGGACTTTCCCTTCACTTTCCTGCCCTCATTCCCTATCACAACCTCGCAGCCCATTGTCTCTTTTGTGAACCCGTTTTTCCTTGCGGTTTCCAAATAATCTTCTTTGGTGTGCCTGTTTGCATGGTAGGCTGTCAGTGAATCGAATACAAACACCCCGCATCCAAGGCTCTTCAGGAATGAAGCAATCCTTCCCGCGACGGGGGGGCGGATGTAATTCAGGTTGCCGTATTCCCCCATGTGCAGTTTTACCGCAATTTTTTCCCCTTTCCCGAACCGTTTTCCTGCTTTCAGTTTTTCCAGTGCCTTATCCAGGTTGCCTAAAAAGGGTTCCCCGAAAAACCAAACCTTTGAGGCCATGTGAAGAGTTTTGGGGCAAATGAATTTAAATCTATTATCCCATTAATTTGTTCAGGGGGGCTGAAACAGTTGATTGAATTAAAGAATGTCGGGCACTTAAGCAAGGCAGTGGGCGCAATCTCCACCTTTATTTCTGAAGGCAATTTCCGCTTCAACGACAACGGGGTGAGCCTGAAGGCAATTGACCCGAGCCAGATTGTTTTGGTGAATTTCCGGATGCCCAAGGCTTCATTTGAAAAATTTGACCTGGAGCCCTCTTTTATCGGCCTGGATTTGGTGGAATTGAACAAGATAATGCAGCGCTCGCTCCCCGAGGACAGGCTTTCCCTTGACCTGAATGACTCCGAAATGCGTCTCCTCTTTTTTGGGGAACTGGAAAGAAGCTTTAATCTTCCGTTGATAGACGTTTCCGAGGACGAGGTCACGATTCCGTCCGCGGAGTTTGAGGCGGAAATCACGATAAAGGCACGCATTTTAAAGGAGGCCCTGAAGGACGCCTCATTGTTCGGCTCTTCCGTTGTTTTGCGCGTGAAGGAAGGCTCTCTTTCAATTGAGGCCCGGGGAAGCCAGGGAACAATGAAAACCCTTGCAAAGCAAACCAAAAACGTTGAAGTCAGGTCCAACAAAGAGGTTGTAAGCAAATATTCGCTGAATTTTTTCTCCAACCTTTTGAAGGAAGCCGACCCCGACTCCAAAGTTAAGCTGCAGCTGAAAACCGACGCGCCCATGAAGGTAAGCTACAGGCTCGGCAACTCTGAAATAGAATTCCATTTGGCGCACATGATATTGTAGAAAGTGACTGGCAACCATGGTATTGTAGAAAGTGACTGGCAACCATG
>CAYTYC010000009.1:0-29836 GCA_964442255.1 uncultured archaeon
GAAGAAATCCGCAGACCGCTGCCTGAAGGCAGCGGATTTCTTTGGGTTGTTAAAAAAAACTCACTGCGTTTAAAAGGTTTTTCACACTCTTTGAATTGAGTTCAGATGGGGGAAAAAGTAGGGGAACAAATTGCTTGAAGTGCTATTATTCTTATTAATCCTTTTTGTTCCGGGTTTTATTGTAACTAAAAGACTAGGACTGGAGTTCTGGGAAAGAACGGTGTACTCAATAGTCATCTCAGTGGGAATAAGTGCATTCATCTTCTACACTATTTCCTTTTTCACCAAGGTAACGCCCGAATTAGCATGGGCCTACTTTGGCATCCTTTTTGTTCTCCTGATTAAATTAAGGAAAGACTTCTATGGATACCTCAAATTGGTAAACAAGAAAAGCATGCAAAATAAATCCCCTTACTTTTGGCTTGTTTTAGTGCCCTTCCTCTTAGTTATTTTTGCGGGAGCCTATGCGATTTCATATCTTCCCGCAATTTACCACGATGACTATGTTTTTCACGTGCCCGCAATAAACGAATTTGCGGAAAACGGGCAAAAAACGCTCTACAACAACCCAAAAAACCTCTACGAATTCACCTCAAACCAAGCCCCCCTGCTGTTCCACTCATTTGCAGGAACGCTTAAAATGTTTTTTGTGATTCCCTTTTGGGAATTGTTAAGCCCCTTATCGTTAATACTCGCGGGGATCTCCCTTTACTTTATAACAAAAAGCGTAAAACAAAAAACACTCTTACCAACGCTTTTTTGGATGCTTAGCGGGCTTGTGTTTGCAGCAAGCCTAAGCGCAAACGTGGACATTTTTCTTTGTTTTGCTTTTTTTTCCTCAATTCTTTTTCTTTTTAAACACATTGAAGAATCACAAAGGGGATACCTTTATCTGGCGGGGTTTTTCGCCGGATTAACCATTCTCACAAAAATTACGGGAATAATCCTAGTCTCTGGCTTAATAATCTTCTTGTTATTCGAAAAAAAATACCGAAAAAGTGTTTTATTTCTGCTCACAACAGCCTTAACTACTGTTGTATTCTTTGCGCAAAAATTTTATATGGGTTTCAGCCTGTCCTACCTAAAAACATACGCTGAACTTCCCGCCCAAGGCTTTCTTCAAAATGCGGCGATAAACTTTAGCACAGTATTCAACTACTTGGTTATCCTGTTTTCCACCTCAAATTACTTCTTTTTGATTGTCCTTGGCTTTGTGCCGCTTGCTCTCCTGCTAAAAAAAAGGGGTCCAACAAGAATTTCCACTTTGGGTACGATCTCATTCTGGGTTTTCGTTATAGCCACAAGCATTGTCGCGGCTCAACCAAGGCTTGCAGGATTTCCAAGATACTTTGCCCCTGTTTTGGGTTTGATTGCCCTTAGCGCAGGAATAAATTTGGAACTGGTTTTAGAAAAAATCCGCAGCGTAAGAAAGCACTTTCTCACTGCAAGCATTATTTTTGTGCTATTGCTTACCCTTTTCGACCTAACAACCTACACAAAAGACGCCTTTTTCATGCCTGCTGAAATTGACAAAGAAGGCTTCTATGGGACACTCACAAGCACAGTTCCAAACGACCCTTCAAGTGTAGTGTATGTTGCAAACAGCGGACCAATAATCTTGGGTCTAGAGAAAGTAACCTACTACGACTTAACTAGCTCGATGGAATACTATACCCCAGCATGCGATTTTCTGAAAGATAATGAAATCAAATGGGTCATATACTCGCGCCCAGACAAAATACCTGTGCACTTGCCCCCTGAATTCGGGCAAGACTTTCAGAAATCACTGGACACAAACAAATGCAGCAAGTTTCTTGGTGGAAGCAGAACATGGGTAGGGTTATTTGAAATAACAGAGTAAGATAAAATGGTAAAAATAAAAAAAGAAACAGTTGAATCAATCCTTTCCGCAGCGAAAAGCACTTACCCGAACGAATTCCTTGCTCTATTAGGAGTGGATGAAGAAGGCGTTAT
This sequence comes from uncultured archaeon, assembly GCA_964442255.1. Lineage (GTDB taxonomy): Archaea > Iainarchaeota > Iainarchaeia > Iainarchaeales > 1-14-0-10-31-34 > CAYTYC01. The sequence continues at coordinate 1,975 of CAYTYC010000009.1, forward strand.
TTCAGAGCTGGTGGTTTTGCCCGCGGTTTACGGAAAAAGGCACTCCTTTTTGTACAATTACTCGATTCCGTTTGATTCATCCATTGCCGGCTCCATCCACTCGCACCCTTCCCCAAACTTTCGCCCGTCAAAAGCGGACTTAAGGCTTTTCAGCAGAATGGGAAAAGTGCACTTCATTGCCGCCTACCCCTTCACACCAGAAAGCCTGAAATGCTACAATTCGGAAGGAAAAGAAATAGAATTTGAAGTGGTGGAATAGGCTACTTCTTTAAGCGCTTTTTGTATTCTTCATCCAATTTAATAGACTTGCTCAAAGATTCAAACCCCCTAAAAAAATCCGCGGTAATCTTGGCGTCCTTTGGAAGGCACTTTCCATTGATTCCATCCCTGGCTTCCTTTAAGTCAATGTTCCATTTCGTGTTCACGGCTTCCCTCAGCTTTTCAAAATCAATTCCCTTCTTTTCACATTCAAGTTTCAGGTCCTCTGCAACAGCAATCTCAATAAAGCGCAAAGCGTTTTCCAAAGGCTTGCACAATTCCGCGGTTTCAATGGAAGTGAAATGAATTTTATCCGTGAAAAGGGAAATGAATTCTTTGAACCTCGCTTCGGATTCCTGGTTTAAGGCGCCTGCAACCCTCCACAAGTTAAAGACATGGTGTTCGCTGTCCCCGGGATTAAAGCGGTGCGGAAACAAAACCAAAGAAAAAGGCTTTCCGGAAAAAATCTCTTCAATTTTTTTGACGGTGCCCGGAAAAACGGTTGCCTCAATTACAAGGAGAGGGTTTTCCGCAAGCAAAGAAATTTCCTTTACAACATCCAAAACCTGTTGGGTTGAGTAAACGCAGACAAAATACACTTCAGCCTTCTGGAGAGAAGTTGAGCATCCTTCGGCTGACGCCCTTTCCCTGTCCTTGTCTGAGCCAAAAACCTCCAGTTCAGGGGATTTTTTCAGGGAACGGAAAACCTCTCCCCCAATCTCCCCCAAGCCCACAACGCAAACCCCTGAATCCATTTCAACCATCTTCCGCAAAAAAAAATGTAAACAGCAAAACTTTAAATAAGAAAGCCGCTAAAAATTGAGTGCATGCTTGAAGAAGGCCTGATAGTAAACAAAAACACGGAAACAAAGGCAATACTGCTTGTATTGGACGGCGCGGGAGACAGGCAATGCGAAAAATGGCCAAAAACGCCTCTTCAGAAAGCCCGCACACCTAATTTGGATAAGCTCGCGGGAAAAGGCATGACCGGATTGCTTGATCCATTAAGCCCGGGGGTAAGGCCGGGAAGCGGAAACGCGCACCTCGCGCTCTTCGGCTATCCGCCTGAACGGTTCTACAAGGGCAGGGGGGTTTTAAGCGCGTTTGGGGCGGGAATAAAACTGGAGAAAGGGGAAGTGGCATTCAGGGTGAATTTCGCGACACTCAAAAACGGAAAGATTGCAGACAGGAGAGCAGGAAGGCTGAATGAAATGGAAGGAAAAAAATTATGCAAGGCACTGGAAAAAGTGGAAGTGAAAAAAGCAAAGGCAAGGTTTGGATACGTGAAAGAATACAGGGGAGTGCTCCTGCTTAAAGGGGAAAGGCTGGGTGAAAAGGTTGAGGACACAGACCCAAAAGAAGAAAACTCCGCGCCGTTAAAGGCTAAAGGAAAGGATTCAGCCTCAAAAAAAACCGCTGCGCTTGCAAATGAGTTCATTTCAAAGGCACAAAAGGTTTTAGAAGAACATCCCCTTAATGCGGAAAGGAAAAAGAAAGGAAAGCCGGAGGCAAACTTTATTCTCCTGCGCGGGGCAAGCTCTTTTTCCTCAGCGCCAAGCTTTGAGGAAAGATACGGATTAAGGGCTGTATGCCTTGCGGATTATCCTCTTTACAACGGGGTTGCAAGGTTTGTGGGAATGGAGCTGGCAGAATACAATAAAAAGCCGTACAATTACCCTGATTTAAAGGTGTTTGAAGAAAATTTGAAAAGCAAGTTCAAAAAAGCCGTTGAACTGCTGAAAGAAAAAGACTTTGTGTTCGTGCACGTAAAGGAAACAGATGAAGCGGGGGAAGACGGGGACTACAAATTAAAGGCAAAGTTTTTTGAGGCAATCGACCGCTGCATTCCGGTTCTTGCGAAAGGAAACCATTTTCTGGTTGTGACCGCAGACCATTCAACTCCGTGCTGCGTGAAAGGCCACAGCGGAGACCCAGTTCCAATACTGATTTCAGGGCCAGAGGTAAGGGCAAACGGAACAAAAGGATTCAATGAAATTTCTGTTTCAAAAGGCACAATGGGAAGGATTTACTCCATTGACTTGATGACAGTGCTGCTGGATTTAATGAACAGGCTGAAGAGATTTGGGGCCTAATCCTTTTTGGCGCAAACGAATACTTCCTGGTGAGCAAAACCCCAATCCGTATTGACCGGAAGTTTTATCCTGAACGCCCTCAAAAAAGAGCCTTTCAGAGTCAAAGAGTCAAATCCGCCTGAAAAAACAATTTCCGCGCCAGCCGAGGAAACCTCTTTTTTTAAGTCTTTGAGTGAATAGCTTTTCTCGAACCCCGCATGCCAATTCCTGCCTTTCAGTTTCTTGTACAGGTGCCATAAGTTAAATCTCCCCGGAACCAAAACCAAAAGCAGCCCTCCCTTATCCAAAACGCGAACCATTTCCTTCAAGGCGGTTTCTGAGGATTCAAAGTGTTCAATCACGCCTGCATTAAAAACCAAATCAAAGGAACCGTCCTTAAAAGGCATTCTTTGAATATCGCCGACAAGCGAAGAAGGGACTTCTTTTTTAACAACGCCAATCGCTTTTTTGCTTATGTCCAAAGCAAAGCAACTATTTTCCCGGGTAAGCCGTCTGACATTAAACCCAAAGCCGCAGCCGGCCTCAAGAATCCGCGGGCTTGGCTTCCTCAAAAGAGACAGCGCTTTCTTTATTTCGCCTTCCCTCCTCAGAACATAGAATTTTTTGGCTTCCGTAACCCGGTATTTTCCCCAATACTTCTCCCAGTCAGCCATACAATAAAGGGGAATCCAAAATTTTAAATAAAGGAAAGCCCTATTGAATTACAATGAATTCAAAGGCAATGCTGAGCATTGACGTCATGCTGACAATCCTGGCTGTGCTGCTGTTTGTCACAATGTTTCAGCCGGTTTACGACAACTTCATTGACACCAACAACGAAATCTCTGCACGCGCGCAGGTGAAAAACATTGCATTGGACACGATGAGCCGGATAAATCTGATGGGCTCGCATTATTACCTGGATGCGGCAGATCCCCCTAACCCAATAAGCCAGGGGGCAATTGAATTCTATGTTCCCTTCATTTTCCTTTCGGATAAGCCCGCGGGGCAGGACTGCAGCATAAGCATCAGAGGGGATTCAGTAAACGACACAGTGACTGTGAGCGTTTCACACGATTTGGAGAAAAAAGACGGCTCAACTTTTCAGGTAACCGAAGGATACACTTTTTCAAGCCCCTTTGCGGGCGATTTTCAAAACTCCCCAATAGCGCAGGGATGCGGGGAAAAAATTGAGTTAACGTTTGGTGGTCCGTGATGAGGAAAGGGCAGATTTTTTCACTGGATTTTTTGGTTTCAATGATTCTGGTTGTATTGGCGTTCGGGATTTTAATGCAGTTCTTTGAAGTGCACGCTTACGCGCTGAAAGAAGAGCAGAACAGGACGGAATTAAAGAAAATCGGGGAAACCGCCGCAGACCTTTTGGTGAGCAGCCCGGCAATTGTATGCGAAATTGTCGACAACCAAACCGACCCAACAAACCCTGTTGAAGTGGGTTACCTCAACAACTGCCTTACACGGGGAACAGGAACACTACAAGGCTACTCATGGGACAACAGGCCGGCAGATGACGAAAAAGTTGCGTACAAAAAATTTCTTGGGCTGCCGCAGACAGGTTACGAATGCGCAATTGACGTGAATCCAGCACTTACCATTGAAACCGACTGCGGGGACATCACGACCGTTCCAAACGACAAAAGCTATTACAGTGCAAAAAGAAAGGTCGTGGTATACAACGCAAATTACAAGGTTCCAAAAAGCGAACTGGAAGACTGCATGCACGGAAGGGCCTGCAACCTGATTGAGGCAGAGGCAACGCTTTACGTGTGGAAGGAGGCAGGACCGTGAAAAAAGGGTTTGTTTTAACAATTGACTCGGTGATGGCGGTTTCCCTTATTGTGGGAGCGTTAAGCTTTATGCTGTTTTATTATTCTGCAATTGAGTTAAGCACGCAAAACATTGAATCAATCAAAAGCGAAACAATGGACAGGTCAATGGCATGGTTTTATGTTCCGGAAAAAGATTCACTGGAAGGCTATCACGTTGACTGGAGGGTAACCGGGCAGTTCACCGGCGGAAAAAAATTCTATTACTGCGACTTCAACGTAAACTATGACCCCGAATTAGGGGGATTAAGCAAGCAGGCAGCACAGCAATACATTGACTGGAGCACTGACAAATTCCAGACAAGAATATGCAAGGGGGTTGAATGAAGCAGAAAGGGGTTTACGCCGCAACGCTCGGGTTCCTTGCGCTGGTATTGATAATGGCTTCATACAACTTCATCCAGTCACAGCAGTTCACGGAAAAAACGGAAACCCACACCGAAAAATTCTACGAGCTAAGCAACTTCCACCAAAAAATGCGTTACGTGCTGGACAAAACAGCCGCGGACGCGGCAAGCGACTACGCAATAGAAAAAGTGGACGGAAGCTGCAGCAGTTTAACCCATGTGCACGCAGACCTTGAAAACAAGATAACAGATTACTTTTCATTAAGCGAAGGGCTGCTTGAGGGAATGAAGGGAAACGACCTGGACTGCACAATAAAAAAGAACACAATTACTGCCCCCAATGCCACCCCCCTCAAAATTGATATTGAATTTGACTTGAACTGCTCTTTTGTTCAGGAGGTTTCAGCGCTTGAAAGGCAGACAACCTGGTTTTCAGACAAAATCCAGTTCAGGAAGGAAGTAAGCTGGGCTGACACTGGCGGAGGGGACTGCCAGATAACAGTTACAGACAAGCAGTCAAATAAAATTGAAGTGCAGCTTTCCGTTGCAACCGCCGCACCCCCTGCCCCGACAAATGTGGAGGTTTCAAGGGCGGACACGGAAATCGGGGAATTAAAGGTTCTGTGGACTTTTGTGGGAGAAGCGGCATACTATGAAATTGTTAGAACAACCTCAAACGTTGACCCAAACAACCCCGCACTAAATCCAACCTATACCCCGGTTTCAGGCATTTCCGCCGGCGGGGGATGGCTGTATTACATGGACTCAGGGTTAACTCCGGGGATAAGATACTATTACAGCGTAAGGGCCTGCTCGGCTGGGGGAAGCTGCAGCAACTGGTTTTCGCCAATGCAATCAAGGGTTCCCTGTAAAAGGGGAGGCTGCCCCGGGGCAGACATCTGCAAAAACAGGAGAGGGCAGTGCCCGATTATTCCAATGCCAGGCTAAGCCAAAAGCCTTGAGACTTCTTTTGAAAGGCCTGAACCATATTGAATGGCTTTCTTTTTCCGGAACGCGATTTGCTTTGGGACGCCAAGCGAAAGCGCCATGCCGCGGAGCGGGCGCTTCCTTAATTCATCGGAAGGGGAAAGGATTTTTTCATTCACAGGAAAACGCATTGCGTTCCTCAAAAACTCTGAATCAAGGAAAGGTGCTTTAAGCGAAATTCCAAAATGCGAGGAAATTTTGTCCCCGCGGAACAAATTCCTGCACCACATGTTTGCAAGGCAGTTCCAGCTTTCCTGTTCCACGGCCTTTTCCCCGCGGGATCGGAGTGTTGACCTGAAAGAAGAGTAGCCGCAAAAAACTTCATCCGAGCCCTGGCCGGTGAAAACATTTTCAAAGCCAAGTTCAGCGGCTTTTTTGCACAGCAAAAATTCCGGCACACCAATCTGGAGCTGCATTTCATCAAAGAAGCCGAGAGCCTTCATTGTTTCAAGGACAGTGTTTTTCAGGTTTTTTAAGTCGGGCTCAACCTCAATTAAATCCAGTCCAAGTTCTTTGGCTGCATCCCTTGAATTTTGCAGGTCATGCGAGTCCGGCAATCCGATTGAAAAAAGCCTGGCTTCCTTCACATGGTTTTGCAGCTCCAACGCAACAGTGGTTGAATCAACTCCCCCCGAAAAAAACACTCCCGCTTTTTTCAGCCCCATGGAGCGCTTTTTCACCGCATCCTTAAAGCTTTGGGTTAAAAGCGCGGGAGAAGTTTTACGCGGAAGGGTTTTTTTGAAGTCATCCCAGGAAGCGATTTTTTGGGTTTTAAATCCGTCTGAAGTAAGCAAAAGTTTGTGTGCAGGGGGAAGCATGGAGGGAAACTGGATGTTCAAAATTGAAAGCGGGGCGTATTCTGAGGAAAACGCGTGAAAAGAAGAATTGGAGCCAAACCACAAAGGCTTTGAGCCAAGCAAATCGCGGAGCACGGAAAAAGAGTTCTGCTTTCTCTGCATTAAAGTGAATTCGCCGTCCGAGGAAAGAAGAAAATTTTTGAGCTGCGGGGGAGTTGCGTTGAACAGGTCTGTTGAAGGGGGAAGTGAAAAGAATTCCCCGTCCAAGAAAAAGCTTTTCACAGGAACATCCCCTTTGGAGGAAAAAGCCATTCCAACAGTCCCTTCAACAGTTTTTTGGGCAAGCTTTTTCAATGAAGAAGAAACAAGGGTTTCACCCCCAACCGAAACCAGAAAAGATGAGTTCCCGCGGTGCTTCAAAAAATTTAGGGACTCCAAAAGCATTGGAAAAACGTTTTCGTTTTGCAGGGAACGGATTGCGGTAAGGGAAGCCATAAATTCACCCGGTGTAAAAGAATTCCCCTTTCTCTTTCTGTTCGCGGTCCTTCAGGGAAGAAGGCTTGTTTGCCCTCGGCCGCCTGGATTCAGGGTCCCTGCGGAAAGAAACATTCATCTGCCTCAAAAAAGAATTCATTCCCTCCCTCATGTCCTTTGGCTTCCTTCCAATCCCTTTTCTTCCCGGCTCTCCCTCAAAAACCATCAGCCTGTCGGAAATATAGTCAATGAACAAAATGTCGTGATCCACAACCAAGGCGGTTTTGTCGGTTTTCTCCACCACGGCACGGATTGCATCCGCTGCCCTTAACCTTTCCTCCACATCCAGGAAAGCGGAGGGCTCATCCAAAAGAAACAAATCCGCTTCACGGGACAACGCCAAAGCGATTGCAACTTTTTGCAGCTGTCCCCCGCTCAAGGAGGAAAGCTGCTGGTCCATCAGGGGCCTGAGCTTCAGCCTCCTTTCAATTTCGGATTCCATTATTTCGCGGTTCAGTTTTTCCTGCGCAAACAATTCCTGCACGGAAACGCCTTCCGCCGCCTTCAGGTACTGGGATTTGCAGGAAACCTTTAAGCCGAGGGAAAGTTCGGTGTTGTCTGGGGCAAATTCGGAGGCAAGCATTTTAACGAAAGTCGTTTTTCCCGTTGCATTCGGCCCAAGGATTCCGAGGGTTTCCGCCTTAAAGAGTTCCGCGGATTCAACTGAAAGCGAAAAGTTTTCAAACTTTTTTTCCAGCGCAGGGTAAGAAATTAAGGGCTTCCTTTTTTGCGGGGAAGAAGGGGGCTTGGCCTCAAAGGAAATCTCTTTTTCCCTGAACCTTATGTTTTCTTCCTTCAAAAAGCCTGCAAGGAATTCGTTTAACCCGTTCCTCACGCTCTTCACCCCGCTCACAACGCCGTAAGCTGCGGGGGTTCCATACAAAACGTGAACGTAATCGCTTAAGTAATCCAAAACAGCCAAATCGTGTTCCACAACCAAAACTGAAACCTTTTCCTGTGCAAGCGAGGAAAGCAGGGAAGCGATTTTCAGGCGCTGCCTTATGTCCAGGTAAGAGCTGGGCTCGTCAAAAAAATAGAGTTCCGCTTTTTTGAGGAGCGTGGCGGCGATTGCAATCCTCTGCAGTTCGCCTCCGGAAACATTTGAAATATCGTTGTCCAAAACGTTCCGGAGTTCCAGTTCAGAGACAATTTTTTCCAGTTTCCCGGTTTCATCCACTTTTTCCAGAAGGCTTTTCACTTTTCCCCTGAATGTTTCAGGAATCAGGTTAACGTTCTGCGGTTTTACAGCAACGGAAATTTTTTTTTCCTTAAGCTTTTCAAAGAAATTCATCAATTCTTTTCCCTTAAAGAAGTGCACCACTTCATCCAAGGAAGCCTTTTTCCCCAAATTCCCGAGGTTTGGGGTTAATTCATTTGAAAGAATCTTTAAGGCAGTGCTTTTCCCTGTTCCGTTCGCGCCCACCAGCCCAATAACAGGGCCTTCCTTCGGGTAAGGCAAGCCATACAAACGGAAGCCGTTTTCTCCGAACCGGTGCACTGGCGTATCGAGTTCGGATGGAAGGTTGATTATCCGGATTGCTGAAAAAGGGCACTTGTGGACGCAGATTCCGCATCCGGTGCAAAGGGTTTCGGAAATCAGGGGCTTTTTGTCTTCCTCCCGCCGGACAATGCATTCCTTTCCGGTTCTGTTTACGGGGCAGCTCCTAATACAGAGCCAACCCCCGCATTTTTTGGGGGAACAGCGGTCGTAATCAATTACTGCAATTCTCGGCATTTCAGGTCCCCTGTTTATTAAAAAGACTGTGTGAAGCGAATACCTACAATTTCCCGATAGCTGTTAAAAGTTTTTTGTGTCCCTTCACAAGCCTGCTGAATTCTTCCAGTTCCCTTGCAACAATTTTATAACGCAGCCTGTCTTTTGAATTCCCTGATTTTTCCATTCTTTATCCACTCCTTTATCTCTTTATCAGAACAATATCCTTCCCTTATGCCAGGCATTACCCTGGCGTTTTTGGGGTCATCTGCAATGCAAAGCCTTCCCTTGTCCATCACAAGAAAATATTTCATTGCAATGAAAGCTGTTCGCCTGTTTCCGCTTGCAAAGGGATGCCCCTGAACCCGGCCTTTAAGCAAGACAACCGCCTTATCATGGGGTGTTCCTTTGGTTTTCTTACAGGAATCAAGAACCCCCGAAATCTTCCCTCTACTTAAAACCTTGGCTGAATCCGCCTTTTTTACCCTAATCACATTCAAAGCAAGTGAATTGAATTCAACAATTTTATCGACAGCCGGATAAGTTACCATGACAAAAACCATGCACGAAAGAGTTAATAAAAATACCCAAAAAAAACTATCATCCTTTAAATTGATTTTTCCTTTCTACTTTTTGAATGAAAGTGCTGAAAGTGGACAGGAAAGAGCAGTATCTTGAGGTAGTGCCGCAAACCCTCACTGATTTGTGGCATCTGGAAAGAATCATTGAGCCCTCGGATTTGGTGAAAGGAAAAAGCGAACGAAAAATCAAGGGGGAAGAGGGGAGAAGCGCGCAAAAGATTACTGTTTCAGCCACAGTGGAAGCGGAAAAGATTGAGTTCCACGAGCACGCGCATCAGCTGCGTGTTTCGGGAAAGCTGGTGGAATTAAAGCCGGAAGAATTCTTTGATGCTGGCGCATTCCACTCCGTGGAAGTGGAATTAAACAAGAAAATTTCAATCAAAAAGAAAAAACTGAAAGGACACCAGATTGAAAGGCTGGAAAAGGCGGTGAAGGCTTCAAGGGCAGAGGAAACCGCGCTGGTTGTGTTGGACGACGAAGAGGCAACAATTGCCTTGCTGAAGGAATTCGGGGCAGAGGGGAAGGCAAACATTAAAAGCGGAAAGCAGGGGAAAAGAATGGAAGGGGAAAAAGGCAGGGAAGGAAAATATTTCACTGAAATAACTGAAAAAGTCAGGGAACTGAATGCGCCGAAAACCGTTGTTGCCGGCCCGGGGTTCACGAAAAACAATTTCAAAAAATATTTGCAGGAAAAAGGCGTGAAGCTCAACGCTTTTTATGCCTCCACTAACTCCGTGGGAATAACGGGATTGAATGAACTGCTTGCCTCTCAGCAAATGGAAAAATTCTTTGAGCAGAGCTTGATTCTGGAAGAAAACAAGTTAATGGAAAAGGCTCTGGCGGAAATCTATAAAGGCACAGGGCTTACCGCATACGGCCTAAAGGAATTGAAGGAAGCCGTTGAAAAAGGCGCCGTGGGGGAATTAATGGTGAGCGACAAGCTTCTTTTGGAAAAACGGAATGATGTTGAGGAACTGCTGGGGAAAGCGGAGGAAACAGGCGCAAAAGTGCACGTGCTTTCCTCCTCGCATGACGCCGGAAAAAAACTGGACGGATTCGGGGGAGGCATTGCGTTTTTGAGGTTTGCGGTTGAATAAAAAAAGCAAAAGAACTGAAAACTCATTTTCTGTGTGCGGCTATTCTTTTTTTCAGTGAGTCATACGTTGATTTATCTGTCTTCGCTTTTTTTTATCCCTGCCTTCAACAAAAACTTTTGGCCGCTTTAAGCCTTTCAATCCCTTTTGGCTGAACAGCCAAAGAAAGTGCTTGAAGAATACGCTTACTGGAAACTCTAATTCCAGTGATATCGGCTTCAACCCCCCTGGAGCCGGTTAACCTTGCGTGCCTCAAATTAGCGCCACGCAAATCAGCATTACTAAAATCCGCACGCGATAAATCCGCGTTTTCTAAACTCGCAGACCTCAAAACAGCCCCACTAAAATTCGCGCGCTCCAGCGACGCAAAATTCAAAACCACCTCATTCAAATCAGCTCCACTAAAATTCACATGCCTCAAATCTGCGCCGGCCAAATGCGCACCACGCAAATTTACATTACTCAAATTAAAGTGTACTATTCGGAGATGCAATAAATTCAAACCACTCAAATCAAGGTTTATGCGCTCCAAATCTTTCCTAAAGGCCGCATGGTCAATAAGACCGCCCTCCAGATATTCGTTGTTGCGCAATCTTCGAAGAACATCTTCTTTGGTAATTTTTTTCAGCCATAAGACATTAAACCATTTTTCCCTTTAACGCCTCACTGATTGCCTGCTCTGTTTCCTCTTTTGAAACCCCGCCCTTCAAAAGCGCGTTCCTTATCTGCTGTACGGAGTATCCCCTTTTGAAGTATTCCTGCACAAAGTCAACGTAAATTGCCTTTGTTTTTTTTGGCTGAAGGGAAGGCAAAGAAAGCTGTTTGGTGAATTTCTCTTTTTTTTCCCTGAAATCCTTGCGTGCGGGGGGCGGACGGTGCTTGAAGGCATAGTGAATGAGGACAGCGAAAACAAAGACCGCAATTAAAAGCAGGGGCAAAAACATCCAGAAGTCCTGGAAAAACGTGAAGGCCACGGGGCGGTATTTAATGTGAAGGGTTTCCTTTCCCCGCAGTGCCCCGGAAGAGTAAACATATTGCCCGTTTTCCTCAGTGTAGCCGGAGGGGGAAAGCTCAATTAATTCGCCTTCAACCTTTACCTTTAGTTCATCAACCAAAGCGGAGCCGGTTGTTGCGCTGATTGGGACAGTGAACTCAAAAACGCTGTTTTCATTTGAGGCCGACAATTTGTTTAACTGCCGGGTTTCAGGGGCGGACTCCATTTCCCCCAGGAGTTTGGAAAGCCTTTGCACGTCCTCAAAGGAAAGCGTGTTCTCAAAGGTAAGCGTTCCCCTGGTTTCCTGCCTTGAAAAACTGCAACTGAGGTTTTTTAAATAAATTTTAATGAATTCTTCCGCGTCAGTTGTTTCTCCAAGCGCGGAATCAGGGGAAGATTCGGATTTTGATAAATTCATTAAAACAAGCAGCCGGCCGATTTCGGCGGAAAACTTTTCAGTGCAGTCGCCTTCCCATTCGTCCGCAACCCCTTCCACCAGCTTTCCTTCAGTTATGCTTTTCTGGGTGAAGGAGCCGGAAGAAGAAAAAGCCACCTCCATTTTTGCGGTTTCCTGTTCAATGGGCAGAGTGCAGCCAAACAAAAAAACTGCAAGGAGCAATACTGTTAGTAAGGGGAGTGAACGCATACGGAAGAAAAGGTTTTGGATATATTTAAAAGTTGCCTATTCCACCCTTGCCTCAAACCATTCAACCCTCTTGGCTTTCACCAGCGCACGGACTCTTTTCTGCTTTTCGTTTAAGGAAGAGGTTGAGGCCTTGAACTCGCATATTACGATTTTGTCCGGCTCGAAGGCGATTCCGTCAACCGGAGAGCCAATAAAACGGAAGTTTTCGCTGGAAAACGGAAAATCCCTGGAAAGCGGAAGCCACTGTTCCGTAAGCTTTCCGTACTTCACGGACTGGCTGGACTTAAGGAATTTCAATTCCGTCAGCTCGGCCTTAAGCCTGCTGTACAAATGGAAGAGAACAGCCGCAAGCAAGGCGAAAAGCAAAACCAAGGAAAGCAAAAACAATTCAAGCATCCAAATACCTTTACTTTTTTGATAAAACTTCCTTGCAAAACCTTTGGTTTTGCGAGGCCCCGTAACGTTGGAAACCTGCAGGTTTCCGACGCGTCAAAAAAACCGCAAGGTTTTTTAACGACGCGAAGCGTTTACAAGGTTTCCTAAAAAGTTTTTTAGAAGTATTTAACCCCGTCACCTGTCAGGGTGACAATTTCAAAGGCCTTGTTTGCTTCCTTTAATGCGGCAATCAACGCCATGTGCTCTTTTCCGTTCCCTGAAACAAGGCTTAAAGCGATGTTTCCGTCAGGGAGCTTGTCCTTCATTTCCTTCACCAAAACATCAAAAGGCGCGCGGTTGTTCACAATAATCCAGTTGCATTCCTTTGAGGGAGTGAAGTTTTCCTTGCCCCAGTCATTGGAAACCAGCACAATGTTGTCCCATTCCTCGTCGGCAATAAGCCTGGCGACATGCCCCCAAGTGCCTTTTCCAACGCCAAGCACTGCCATAAAAGATTTTCCCATAAATTTGACCTCCTGAAAAAACCGTTTAATCTTAGGCATTATATTATAATATATATTTATATAAGGCAAGGCTCGGGAAAAAGCAAAGAATAAGGGCACTTAGGCTACTTTTTTCACCATGTAAGGCCCTGAAACACGGAATCCAAAGCGTTTATAGTAGGGTTTAACGCCTATTCCGCTTAAAACAACTATTTTTCTGCTCTTGAGGCAGCAGGGGCTTTCCCTGGCTTTTTCTTCCGCAATTTTCAGCAGCCTTTGGCCTATTCCGCGGTGCTGGAATTCGCCTTCGGAAGGCTTTTTTCCGAGGGGAAGGGAATGCGAGAAAACATGGAGTTCGCGGATTAAGGCGGAGTTTTTCAGTTCCTTCCGGAAAGGCTTTTCCGGAACCCTCAGCCTGCAAAAGCCATAAAGCAGCCCATTTTTCTTGTCCTCCAATGAAATGAAGTGCTCGGTTCCATTGGAGGCGGAATAAGTTTCAGTTAAGTAAACCGCGTCATCCAGTGAAGCTTTCCCGGATTCCCGGAGGCCGACTTCCCTGCAGCGGATGCAATTGCATTTCAGGCCCTTTTTTCTGAGCTCCTCGTGCACCAGTTCGCGGAGATTGCTTTTTTTTACCCCAAAAGAAATTGCTTTCGCGGGAATGTCCCTTTGAACCCTCATTACCCTCACCCACCGGGGAAAAAACTGTTTGGCTTCCGCAATCAGGGAGGCCGCCTTTTTGTCGGAGAGCGGCTTAAAGGCCCCGTTTTCAACCCATTCTTTTAGCCGGGAGTTTTCCGTAACCAGGCAGGGATAAATTTTCAGCATGTCCGGCTTAAAATCAGGGTTGGAAAAAATTTCCTTAAAGGCTTTCAGGTCCTTTCTTTTGTTTGAATAGGGAAGGCCGGGCATCATGTGGTAGCACACCTTGAAAGCCGAGTCCTTTAGGAGGAATGTTGCGTTCACCACATCCTTTACTGTGTGCCCGCGGTTAATTTTCCCGTAAATTTCATCGTAAATTGTCTGCACCCCCAACTCCACCCGGGTTGCGCCAAAGGAAAGCATTCGGTTGACTTCCTTTTTTCCGCAAAAGTCCGGGCGCGTTTCAACCGTCAAACCGATTAAGCGGTTTTCGGCTTTTTCCGCAAGAATTTTGGCGCGTTCAAGCGAAGAAGTTTTTCTTCCAGTCAATCCCTCCAGACAGCCTTTCACAAATTTTTTCTGGTAAGAAGGGGAAGTGGAAAGAAAAGTTCCGCCCATTATGATGAGGTGGGTTTTTTCAGTGGAATGGCCCGTGGCATGGAGCTGGGAGAGGCGGTTTCGGGTTTGGGTGAATGAATCAAAATCGTTTGCTAATCCCCTCATTGTTGCCGGCTCCAGCCCGGTGTAGCTTTTTGGAACAGCCCTGTCCACAGGGTCAGGGCAGTAAACGCATTTTCCGGGGCACTTGTGCGGCTTTACCATCACCGCAACTACGGCCATTCCGCTTGCGCTGCGCACCGGTTTTAGTGTGAGGAGGGAAAGGAGCAGGGGAGTTTTTTTTTCCGCAAATTCTAAAATTGTCGGGTTGGTGGGCAGCTTTTTTATTCCGTGCTTTTTTGCGAGGCGGTTTTTAAGTGCATTCAGTTCGTCTTTTGAGGCAATTTTTCCGGAACGGATTGACTTCAATACTTCAAGGCAGTATTCGCGTAAAGGCAAATTGTTTTCACCTTAAGGGACAAGCAAAGAAAAAAAGGAGTTAAAGAGATAAAAGGGAAAAAGGTTTGGGGTGAAAAAAGGGAAGCCGTAAAAGCCCGCCTCGTACTTGGATTTAAGTGTCGGCAGGACAGTCAGCCCGGAGGAAAAGGAGCCCAACGCGGAATTGTTTAAGGCGGAAGAAATGCGGAAAGAAAAATTTCTTTGACCGTAAACCCTGGGCTCAACCACCAGGTCAATTTCCTTTAATTCTTTTGGCGCAAGGGAAACTTTCCGGGGCTCAAACCAGTAGGAAGGCAAAGAGGAGTGAAGGTAAACAGTGTGGGAGGCGATTGAGCTGTTTAAAACGCTTAACCTGTAGTGGGCTTTTTCCCCGAGGGTTACTTCCCGGGAAAAAGGGTGAAGGGCGGCTGACACCAGATTGCCTTTAACGAACACGACCGCAAAAAATTCTTTGTCCCTTTCCGGCTGCGAGGAGTCAAAAACCCGGAACTTTATTCTCCTGCTTCCCTCTTCCGCGTTCAACGGAACAAACACATTCACCTTGACTGTGCGGGAAAATGTTTCCTGCCCGGACTGAAGCCAGTTCCTTGGCAGGGAATCCCTTACCGCGTGGATTCCGTCCCATTCCAGTTCCGAGCCTGTTTCCCGGGAAACAAGGAATTCAATTGTTTCCCCCCCGGAAACGCCCCCCAATTCAATTGTTTCGCCGCCCTGCAGAATTGCTTCAGTTGGCTTGAGGAGGGAAATGTCCGCGGAAACCGGGGAAAGGAAAGCGGATACAAGGAATAAAACTAAAAGCCTTTTCAATTTTGCCACCATTATTATTCTGTAGAAAAAGCATTTTAAACTAAAGGTGAAATTATCCCAAAACCAAGAAAAGGGCTGTTGCATGAAGCATTAAAGGACGAAAGGTTCAAAGAAGCAAGGATTAACAGAGCCAACAGGCTTCTCCGGGAAGGCCTGCCTGCATCTCATGTCAGGGCAGACCTTAAGTATATGCTTGAAGATTACCGGGAGTGGCTGAAAGCCAAACACTTAAAAAAAAAGGGGCGCCCCTTAAGGGAAATAGGTTATTGGCTCGACAGGCACCCCGTTGCATTAGGGGAAATGCTTAGGAAGGACAGAAGGCCAAGGTCCATTAGCTCTGCAGCCCCCGGGAAAACAACCAAGCCATTCAGTGCCACTTTCGGCCCGGACCTGGCTTTTCTTTCATCGCTTTATAATTCAAAGAAGCTGTGGAAGCGGGGAAGCAACAGAGTTTCAATTAATCAAAACAATGAACCCGCATATTCTGAGGCTTTGGCTGCCCTTAGCCGTCTTGGCGTAAAGTGGACTGAGCCAAAAAAAGGCTGGGCAACAGTAAATTCCACTGCATTTATTGACAGGCTTGAGGCGCTTACTGTGAGAAGGAGAGCCGTTCCCTTAAAGCATTTGAAAAGCATTGAAGAAATGCAAAAGTATCTTAGGGGGCAAGTGATTTCAAAAGGATATGTGAAGGCCGGGAACCCAGAAGGGCGCAATAAGATGCCGCTTTTTGTAATCACTGTTAATCTGGCCCACAAAAATGCGGTATTGCTTTTCCCGGAATTGGGGATGGCGCCAAAATTTTCTGTTCACAAAACCAGGGGCCTTGCAGAAATCTATTTTACCGGAAACGACTTGAAGCGGTTGGCGGAGTCCGGCCTTCTGAGTGATGCGCAAAAAGCAGAACTGCACAGGGAAATCAAAAAGGTGCCGACCCGCTTGTTTGGCTCTGCAAAAAACAGCAGCTTGGATGACATTGAGAAGGCGTTAGCGATGAAAGAAAACAGGCGCTCCATAGAAGAAATTCAATCCGCCACAGGAATCGGAAAGAGAAGACTTGACAATTGGTTTCAGAAAAGGGAATATTCCCCAAAAGCAGTTCAACGGCTTTTGCAGTTGTACGGATTGGCACGCCAGATAGGGTTTCCCACGGATGCCATGGAAGCCCGATGGCCCCATGTGATGAAAAATTGGTGGAAATGGAAAAAAAATAAAAAAAAGTAAGTTCCTTTAAAGCAAAGGTGGAAAAATGAAGGTTTTGGCTGTGGCAGACGTGCATTCCCATAAAAGCGCGGTAAAGGCGCTGAAAGAACAGGTTAAATTCAGTGAACTCGGGCTGATAGTTGTGTGCGGGGATTTAACGCATTTCGGGAACAGGGAAGACGCAAAGGAAATTGTGAAAGCATTTGGCTTCGGCAATATTCTCGTTATACCCGGAAACGTGGACCAAAAAAGTGTTTTGGATTTCCTGGAGGAAAAAAACATTTCCCTTCACGGAAAAGTGCGGACAGCGGAGGGCTGGGCTTTGGTTGGGTTCGGAGGGGCAGAAAATGCGCCGGGGGAAACGATTTTTTCGGCGGAAGAAATCTTTAAGGGCGCGGAAAAACTTATAGTGGAGCCTGAAAGGACAATCCTCTTCACGCACTCCCCCCCAGTGAACACGCTGCTTGACAAGACTTCAACAGGAAAGCACATCGGAAGCGTGGGGGTAAGGAAACTGGTTGAGGAAAAAAGGCCGGCTTACGCTTTCTTTGGGCACTGCCACGAGGCAAAAGGGGAAATGAAATTGAAGGAAACAGTCTGCGTGAACATAGGCCCGCTCAAGTGGGGGAACGCGGTGCTGATTGAGCTGGGGGAAGAGCTGGAATGGAAAAGAATACAGTTAAAGTGAAACTTAAGGGAGGAACCGGACAAGCTTTTTCAAAAAAAAGCTTGAGCAAAAAATCCCCCGCCTTCGGCGGAACAGCAGGTTCTGATAAAGGCCCGGCAAGATTTAAGATGGTTAAAGAAAGGCACAGGGAAACAATGGAGAAGGCGGTGTGCGAGGGAAAGGCGGATGAAAAAATGCTTCCGCTCCTGGAATTCATTGCGGGAACAAAAAACTTTTTCACGTCCTCATCCTGTTCCGGGAGAATTCTTTTGCTTGGGCTGCCAAAAGGCGAGGACAAAAAAGAGGCGTATTTTCACAGGCGGTGGCACAGGAAAGCGAAGGAAAAAGAGTTTTTGGGGGCGATGAAAGAGGAAACGCGGGGAGAGCTGTGGCTGAAGCAGGAGCCCTTCATTTTGCATGTGGGCGCGAAAACAATTGAAGGGTGCAGGAAGGTTTTGGGCGCAATGCATTCCGCGGGGGTGAAAAGGGGCGGAATCATTTCAGCAAAAGAGGGAAAATTTGTTGTGGAACTGCAGGGAACGCAGGGAATGCATATTCCGTTGAAAAAAGGGAAAAAACTCTTGGTTGAAGGGGAGTACCTGGATTTTCTTTTGGGAAAGGCGAACGAAAAGCTGGAAAAAAATTTTATTGCGCTCAAAAGGCTGGAAAAGGAGTTCAGGAAAGCGCTGAAGTGAAAAGGAATGGACGCAGAAGGAAAAATGAAGAGAATTTTTTTTGCGGTGAATGTTCCGGAGGAAGTGAGGGAAGAAATTGCGGAAAATGTTTTAAGCCAGATAAAAGGGGAAGGGCTGAAAAAGGTTGAAAAGGAAAACCTGCACATTACGCTCGCTTTTTTGGGTTACGTGCCTGCGGAAAAAGTGAAGGAAATTGAAGGAAAAATCGGGAAACTTTCTTTTCCAGGGAAATTTGAAGCCGAGTTAAATGGAATCGGGGAGTTTGGGGGAAGGGTTTTATGGATTGGCGTGAAAAAAGGCGGGAAAGAACTGGAGGAAATTGCGGGAAAGCTGAATGAAGCCCTTGGGCTGAAGGAACGGTTTCACGCGCATTTGACCATCGCAAGGAACAAAAGGATGGACAGAGCCAGGTTCAGGGAACTGGTTGAGGGGCTGAAGAAAAAAGAATTTTCCCGGGGCTTCAGGGCTGAATCAGTTGATTTGATGGAATCAGTTCTGGCACCAAAAGGGCCCGAGTACAAAAAGCTTTTTGGATTCAGGCTGTGACCCCGGCATTGCCAATAATGGAAGGGGTTACCAACATATTAAAAATTAAGACCTGCTACCATAACTCAAATTAAAGATAACTGAAACACTTGCAAAATAAACTAATGTAATGCCAAATATTAAGCGAAAGTAAGGGCTCTTTACATATTGTTTACTTTTTTCTGAATAGCCAGCATACAATTAAGTTTACAACTACAATTAATATTGCGCTTCCCACAATCAAATTAGTGTCATTTATGAAATTTCCATAAACAAACGGAATCAACTCAAGAAAAAACAATCGGCATGAAAGCCGGGGTATTAAACCGCCTGACACGGAATAAAATCATCAGTAGACAAACCTTTATGTCTTGTAAAAAACCAAGTAATCAAAAGCATAGCCGCTCCAAACAAGAGCAACGTAATTAAACCAGTATTAAAATCTATGAATGCCATTACCTACACTCAAAAAAATAACTGGCGTTATATGTATGTGGTTTGTCATTCCGCAAATTTCTCATCTCCTGCCTTTTGGCGGCAGCTTTCTTTTCAGGCCTGCCCATTTGCCTTTTAACAGTAGTTTTTTTGGGCAAGATATTTTAATATTTGCCTAATTTTAATGGAAACTTCTTTCCATTACTAATAGAAAGATGTGTTTTGCAGTCAAACAATATATTTAAATATATATTCAGTTATTGAATTATTCAGTAGGTGAATATATTTGAAGTTTGTTAATAGGGAAACTGAGCTGAAAGAGCTGGTAGAAATAAAGGCCCTTTCAGTGAAAAAGCTGTTTTTGGTAGCGCTTTATGGTTTAAGAAGGGTTGGCAAGACAAGGCTGTTGCTTGAGTTTCTTGAAAATAAAGGACATTATTTTTTTGTCAATAAGAACAAAACTTCTGCTGATCTTTTAGATGAATTTCAGGGCATTTTGAGAAAATCAATGGTTTTGGGAGAATTGGAAACTATTAATTCGTGGGACAAATTTTTTGAAATTTTAATTAAGAGAAAGATGTCGCCGGTTGTTTTTGACGAGTTCCAGAATTTTAGTTTTGTTGAACCTGCTGTTTTTGGAATAATGCAAAAAAATATTGACTTGAATGAAAACAAACAAGGCTTGATTATTCTTTCCGGTTCTTTGATTGGTTTAATGAAAAAATTATTCAAAAATTCCAAAGAACCTTTGTATGGAAGAATTAAAAGGGGTTTCAAACTTGAGCCTTTAAGCTTGAGTTCTTGCCTTGAATTAAGCAAAGAATTGAAATTAGACAAAGAAGACTTAATAAAAATTTATTGTGTTTTTGGGGGTTGCCCCAAATATTTTGTTGCAATTGAAGATTTTGGTTTGCTGGGGAAAAAGGCAGAAGAAATCTTGGATTCGCTTTTGTTTGCTCAAAATGCGCCATTAGAAGACGAGGTTAACGGCATTCTTTCACAGGAATTTGGAGGCAGGAGTGGAGTATATTATTCTATTCTTGAAGCCATTGCCACCGGCAATAATACTTTGTCGTTAATTGCAGGTACTTTAAACACAAGTCCAACTTCCATCACCAGACAGGTTAAAGAATTAAAGGATTATTTTGAGTTAATTGAGTTTGAAATGCCTTTTGAAGGAAAACGGGGCATCTACAAAATTAAGCATCCTTTAATGCAGTACTGGTTTTCACAAATTTACAAGAACTACTCAGATTATGTTTCAAGAAAACCAGAATTTATTAAGAAACTGAAAGAAAATTTGGATTCATTTTACGGAAAAGCATTCGAAGAAGTAGCAAAAGAATTTTTGATTAAAAAATTGGAGTTAAAGGAAACTAAAAGACAATGGGGAAAGATCAAGGATGCAAAAAAAGGCGAAAATGTTTATGAAATTGACTTGATTGCCAAAAAGAGAAAAGAAAGTTTTGCTTTTGAATTTAAATGGGCTGATTTATCATACAAAAAAGCACTAAAAGTATTAACTGAACTTGAAAAGAAAACAAACTATTTGCATAAGAAACCCCAAAACTTAAAACTTGGTTTGATTGCAAAAAAAATTAGAGAAAAACAAAAACTGAGAAAAAAAGGATTTTTGATGTTTGACCTTGAAGATATCGGTAAATAACAGTAAAGAGGTCTTAATCCCTCTTTATGTCATTAACACCTTCCAATATTGGTTTTCACCCCGGCATTGCCGTTATGAGTGGGTGTTAACAACATTAAAAGATAATATACTGGGAGGCTTACTCCCTATTTATTGCATATTTTATTGTAGCTTCAGCTAAGACTTCTACTGTATCAAATATTTCAATACCCACCCCATTCTTTTTTAATAAAACAGGAATATCCGTACAACCAAGAATTATTGCATCTGCACCGCCGTTCTTCAATTTTCCAATAATCCTTTTCAGTTCTTTTTTATCATTCTTCAACTTTTTGCCGGCTAAAATATTCAAAATAATGTTATTTACTGCTTTTTGCTCGTTGGGGATAACTAGTTTAATTCCATAGTTATCAAAGTCTTTTTCATATATCTTGCAGGTTATAGTTGTTTCCGTGGCAAGAAGCCCGACTTTTCCGTAACTCCTTGATTTTACCTTTTTTGCGGTTTCTTCTACAATACTTAAAAATGGAATTGAAAGCTCCTTCTTAACCCCATCATAAAAGTAGTTGGCAGTATTGCACGGCATTACAATAAAATCAACCCCAATGGATTCTAATTTTTTGGCTCCTTTAACAAGAACTTTTAATGTTTCACCCGGTTTTTTCAGTCCCTCAACTACATCAGGGATTGGAAGATTGTAGATAAAAATCTCAGGGTAATCTTCATCATACTGTGCGCCATATTGTTTCTGGCACTGCACAATCAATTCTTGGTAAAAGATGGCTGTAGACTCTGGGCCCATTCCGCCTAACACTCCGACAATTTTCTTTTGCATATTTTCACTCAGCTTGTTCTGTATCCAAATTTTTTGCCATACTTCTTGTTTTTTGAATTCTTCTTTCTTATGCGTTTTTTAAATTCTTTATCAGGGGCCCCTATTTCTCTTTGCATAAATCTTTTTAGCGCTGTCCATTCGTATTCGTTTAGTTCTTCTCCTTTATATTTGTCGCAATATTTTTTACCTAAGTTTTCTGGCGCCTTTTCGGGTTTCATTAATTTTCCCTGCCACCACACGAGAACATAAACATTGCCGTTGTGTAATTCAAGCGGGGTTGCCCAGCCTCTAAGCCAATTTTTTTCTTGGCAGGACGATAACTCACTTAATTCTTTCAATTCCTTTTTTGTCATTTTGTCTAACGGAAATTTTAAATCAGCATGTCTTGTATAAATCGTTGTTGTTCCCATTTCAATTTCCCTTGGGATTTTCAAGCTCTTTTATTAATTCCCAGGCATATTTCCCTTTCTTTTTTCCATTTAATCCAACTATCATATTTTTGCTATTATACTGTTCTGCAAAAAATTTCAGGTTTTTGGCGTCAGCTTTTTCGAAGTTGTATTTTGCTTCAATTGCATATACTTTCTTTTCAGGAAGGATGAAGTCAATTTCTTGTTTGTTTGTTGTTCTCCAGAAATGTATTTTTTTGCCTGCTTTCAGTAATTCCAGAAATACAAATGTTTCAAAGCTCTGCCCGAAAATAATTTTTGGAAATTCTTTCAGCCAAATCAAATGCATCAAGCCAGTATCGAGGAGAAAAACTTTTGGATTTTTTGATAGCTCGCTTCGCAGGTTCTTATGAAACGGCGTAATCCTTTTTATAACAAAAGTATTTTCAAGCAAATCAAGATAATCAACCACTGTTTCCCGGCTAATGTCAAGTGTGTTTGCCAATTCAGAAATATTCAGCAGTTGTCCTGACTGCGATGCAAAGATTTCAACAAGTTTATTGAAGGTTGAAACATTCCTAATATTGCCGATATCTCTTATGTCTTTCTTTATATAAGTGCTAATAATCTGAAACAAAAAAGTTTGCTTTTTTTCTTCTGCTGGCTCAAGAACAATTGAGGGGTATCCCCCAAATTTGATAAACTCTTGAGCAAGTAAAATAAGTTCATTATTTATTGCTTCAGAGTTTTCTTTTAGAAGCCTGTATTTTTTGCCTTTGAAAGCCAAAAATTCTTCAAAACTTAAAGGATAAAGCTCAAACACAATTGTTCTTCCAACAAGGCTTTCCTTGAACTTTTTCCTGATTTCAAGGGTTGATGAGCCTGACACCAGCAACTTTATGTTGGAGTAATGGTCGTGTAAAATTTTAATAAATTTACTCGGATTTTCCAAGTACTGTATTTCATCTACTATTAAGTAAATTTTCTTTTTTTCATCAGCCCCCTTTTGCAGAAGATAATTATAAACTGCTTTATCCCCGCGGTTGCACAAATCAAGTAAATCTTGATGTTCCAAATCAAAGTAAAAAGTGTTTTCTTTCAAGTAGTTATTCATCAAATATTTTAACACGCTTGTTTTTCCAACCTGCCTTGCACCATAAACAACTATTGCGTGTTTTGAATCCAGATAGTTCAGGATTTCATCCACAACTGGCCTTTTAAATAAAATAGCAGACATGTCAATCAAATTCTTATGTTATTTGCATATTATACTGTGCAATTTATATTTAAGCCTTTGCATTGGGCCTTAATTCAGCAAGGTGTCGCTAACACCTTCCAATATTGGTTTTCACCTTATCCTCGCCAACAAAAATGCATAGAGCTTATGTGTTAAAATTAATGGTTTTGAAGTGCTTTAAAGCATTTGACCCCAGAACGCTGCAAAGTAGCTGCCTTCGCAGCTTGCAACATGCCTGCCAAAGGGAAGCCAGTGAACTTTGTAGTCGCAGATTAATTCGCCTGTTTGCTTGTCTATTGTTCCATCTGTGTGAGCCCTTTCCTGAAAAACCTTGTCGCGAATTTCCTGGTTGTTTGGCCAAGGAGCCCAGGCGAGTAAAAGCAGGAATAAGGCAATTGCAGTTATTGCGATTTTTGTTTTTTGCTTCATTTATTCAGCCCTTTAACGCATTTTTGTATTGTTTTTTGAATCTTCTTGTCAACCTGATTGCAAGGTTTCGTGCATTGTTGTTGTAGTGGCATTTTTCCAAAGCATTAAAGTATTGCTGTTTTTCTTTTGTTTTGATGTCAATCATTGCGTAACCGTTTTTGTGCAAAACATGGTTCATTATGATTCTTGCCGTCCTGCCGTTTCCGTCTTGGAATGGGTGAATTCTTACAAATTTCCAGTGCGTCCAAGCGGCTAATTCTAGCGGATGCAATTCTTTCTTTAGCCTGGCATATTCTTTGAAGTAGTTTTTCATGTCCGGAATTACAAGCCTTGTGGGAGTTGTTTCAAAATGCGAGCCCCTCACGCTGTTTTGATGCGTTTTGTATTGGCCGGCAATTTTTGGCTTTGTGTCCTTGAAGTACATTTCGTGGATTTTGTGAAGCAATTGTTCTGACAGTTCTTCTTTTGTTTGCTTTATGAATGCCAGTGTTTTTTGTGCTGCCTTTGCTTCCAGCACGTCATCCAATGGCTTGTTTGGCGCAATGTCTTCGCTTAGCAATAGTTCGACTTCTTTCGGGCTTAAAGTGCTGCCTTCAATCGAATTAGTGTTGTAGACGAATGCCATTACGAAATTCTGGTCAAACTGTTCTTGCACTGTCTTGTTTTGCTTGCCGTATCTCTGCCAGAATTCATTGTTTATTTCATCAATTTCCTTTATTTCCTCGTTCGCCAAGTAATGGTGGCCGTGCAGCTTTAGCTTTTCTGCTTCAACTTTTTCCTCAAATTTTGCCGTCAAAACCTGCAATTTTGTTTCAGAAGGCATTTGGTTTCCGATATAATCCCTTAACTGCTTTCTCCTGCCGCCGCCCAAGGAGATATTCTCCACCAGGTAATAATATGTTTTTTCTCCCTTACGCTGCTTTGCCACATACGCCATGAATAGTTATTACTCAAAAACATTTAAAAATGGGTGAGTAATAACAATAAAAGAGTAATAATGAATATTTTGCAGAATTTCCGGTGCGGCTGCCCGTCCGTCTTTTCGGACAGCCGTCAATTTTTCGGACAAAATTCATGTTTGTGGGTTAATTGAAAAAGTCCCTTAAACTGGAAAAATAGTTTGCATAAAACCCAAATTTCTTCATATGGCAATGCTCCAAACACTGGTGCTAACAACTGCGCTTTTTGCGAGGACAACCTCATCATCGCCGTATGTATTACATAGTGTTAATGCCTTAAAATCAACGGTTTTGGGGCAATCGGCTGTTTCTGCAGCCGTTTTACAGGTCCGCGGAAATTTTTTCCAGCAAAGCGTTTGGGTCGTAGTAGTATTGCTGGATTATTTTCTCAACATCCGGTGTTGCCTTTATTCCTTTTGCAAGCATCCATTCAAGGATTCTCTGCCTTACCCGCATTTCCTTGTGCAAATCCTTTTTGGAGTTCATTGTCTTCTCCGCAAGCATTTCCTCAACGCGGGAAGGGATGTCAGTTCTCCGCAGTTCGTCTTTTTCCGGGTCCCACTGGAACAAGTCGCCCAACAGGGGCTTGTTTTCCATTCTCCCGATTTCGGAAATCTGCACAATTCTCCTGATTATTCCCTGCCCGCGGATGTACATGCGGTGCTGCATTATAATCAAATTCAACAATGGAATCATTACTTCAGGCACGTCCATGGGACTGGCCTTCAGCCTTAATAGAAGCTCTCTTCCGTTGTTTGAATGCAGAGTCCCAAAGCAGCCCCTGTGGCCGACATCCATCGCAACAAACATGGTTTGGGCTTCCTTTCCCCTCACCTCCCCCACAATAATCCTGTCCGGGCGCATCCTCAAAGAGTTTTTCAGCAATTCATCCATTGTAACTTCAGGCAATTCGCGTGTCGGCGGCTTGGCCTCCATTTGAATCCAGTTCTGCCTTTTTCCCAAAGCCAGCTCCAGGGTGTCCTCAATTGAAACAATTCTGTCGCTGTAACGGATGAAAGAGGCAAGGGCATTCAAGGAAGTTGTTTTTCCGCTTCCCGCCCCTCCGGAAATGATCATGTTCATTGGCTCAATGTTCAGTCCTTCGGTCATCGCCCACAAAAAAGCCGCAACTTCCGGGGTTAAAGTGTTGTTTTCAATCATCTGCACAATGCTCAACGGGACAACCGTGAACTTCCGGATCGTGAGGCTTGGCCCGGCGGGGGTTGCGTAAGGGACCGTGGCGTTTGCGCGGGAGCCGTCAGGAAGGCGCGCGTCAAGCAGCGGCGCTGTGGAATCAATTTTCTTGTCCGCTGTTGCCGCAATCCTGTGAACCAAATTGGGGATGAAAAGGCTTTTTTCCACATCCAGATTTGTTTCGCACATCCCGTATTTTTTGTGGAAAACAAAAACCGGCTTGTAAAAGCCGTTAACCATCACTTCCTCCAAATCCGGGTCGCGCAATGGCTCGGAAAGGTAGCCGTATCCGATTGTGCTGTCAACAAAAGAGGTTGCAACGGCCTCCGGGCTTTTCACGAATGAAAGGTGCTCTTTCACGAGCGCAAGGAGGTTTATTTTCACCGCGCTCAATGTTTCGGTGTCAGGCAGTTTTCTCAGCGCTTCGCTGGACTGGATGATGCGGACAACCTGTTCGTTGAAGGCGGAACAGAATTTTTTTGGGACAGTTGCCTTTACTTTTGAGGAAATGTCGGAGGCATGGAGCTTCTTGAACACAACGCCTTTCAGCGCCTCCAAAAGGTTTTTCTCTTCTTCGGAGAATTTGGGTTCGGAAACGCCGTAAAGATAGAAGGGGTAGCCGTCAAAAATCTTTATCCTGCCCCCGGATTCAACCACGTTTCCCTTGGACTGCATTTCGTTTTCTTCAGGCATTTTTTTGCCCCCAAATTAAAAACAAAACCCTTATATTTAATCTTTTCTAATATACTTGGAATGGCTGGAATGAAAACGCTTCTTTCATCCGTGCTGAAAAAAGTCAGGCCCCCAAAAAAAGAAAAGGAAAGGCAGGAAAAAACCATAGCAGAGCTCACCCAAAAAATAAGGAAAGCCGAAGGAAGGCATTTGGAAGTGGTTTTGGCGGGGTCAATCGCAAGGGACACGCATTTGAAGGGCGACAACGACATTGACTTGTTTGTGATGTTTCCGCGCCGCCTTTCAAGGGAAGAGTTTGCGGAGGAAGGGCTGAAAATCGGGAAAAAAGTTTTGCGGGGCTTTGAATGGGAGGAAGCATACTCCGAACACCCTTATGTCCGGGGAAAATACAAGGGGTTTGATGTGGAAATTGTGCCCTCATACAAAGTGGAAAAGGCCTCTGAATTAAAGTCCGCGGTGGACAGGACGCCTTTCCACACAAAATTTTTGGAGGAAAACCTTAAGGAAAGGCAAAAAGACGAGGTGAGGCTGTTAAGGCAGTTTTTGAAGGGCATTAAATGCTACGGGGCGGACATCAAATGCGAAAGCTTTCCGGGCTATATAACCGAGCTGCTGATAGTGAATTACGGAAGCTTTCTGAATGCCCTGAAGAATGTGGGCAAATGGAGGAAAGGGGAAGTGATTGACTTAAAGAAGCACTACACCGAACAGCAGGCGAGGAAAAGGTTTGGGCACCACCTCATCATTGTTGACCCCACTGACAGGAACAGGAACGTTGCGTCCGCGTTAAGCTTCAACCAGTTCAGCAGGTTTGTTGCCGCGGCAAACGCGTTTTTGGGGAAGCCATCCAGGCACTTTTTTTTCGGAAAAAAAGTGAAGCCCTGGGGCATTCAAAAGGTGAGAAAGGAGTTGGGAAACAAGGAAATTGTTGCCGTAAGAATGCGGGTTCCGAAAAAGGTTCACCTGGATGTGATATGGGGGCAGTTAAAGAGGTTAAGGAGAAAAATGGGGAAAAAACTGGAGTTAAACGATTTCAGGGTTCAGAGGGCAGAGGAATGGAGCGACGAGCAAAAATTCATGTGCGTGGTTTTGGAGCTGGAGAACGCGAAAATTCAGCGGGTGCACAAGCATTTTGGCCCCGAGGTAACTGATTTGGAGAATTCCGCAAAGTTTTTTGGGGCAAACAAAAGCCTTTCCTCCGGCCCGAGAATTGAAAACGGAAGATGGGTTGTGGAAAAAAAAAGGAAATACTGGAACGCGTTTACACTGCTGAAGGATTTCATCAAAAATGAGCGCGTGAAAAGCGGGAAGGAAATTAAAAAGGCTTTAAGCAGGGCAAAGGTCTTGAACGAAAAAGAGTTGCTGGAATTCTACAAAAAAAGCAGGCCTTTTGCGGAATTCTTCACTTTCTATTTGAAGGGAAAAGAGGAATTCGCGGATTACTGATTTTCATATTTATAACCCATGGCGAAGCAATGGGTTTACGTATCTCGTCACTGCCGGATAAAAACTGTACTGCCCTACGGAATGGGCAAATGCGAGCGCATCAGCGCGAGCAACAGCCATGCGCTAGCATGGCTCCCTGCACTGCCGGCAACAACAGCAAACGCGAGGCGAAAGCCGAGCCAGTGCCATCGAAGATGGCATACTCCCCTGCCGGCAGAAGCCGGCAACCGCGAGGCGAAACGAGCAACAGCCATGCGCTAGC
>CAYTYC010000009.1:29936-52261 GCA_964442255.1 uncultured archaeon
CGAGCAACAGCCATGCGCTAGCATGGCTCCCTGCACTGCCGGCAGAAGCCGGCAACCGCGAGGCGAAACGAGCAACAGCCATGCGCTAGCATGGCTCCCTGCACTGCCGGCAGAAGCCGGCAAATGGACCCGGTGGGATTTGAACCCACGTCCCGGAGTCCGAAGCTCCGTCGCCTATCCTGGCTAGCAGACGGGTCCGCTTAAGATTTAAAAGGCTATGCAAAGCAAAATAATTAAGTCAACCAAAATATTTAAATCATTGGAGTGATGGATTTGAAGCGTTGCACCACATGCAAAAAGGAAGTTACACGGGATTTTGTTGAATTCAAGTGCCCTGAATGCGAAAAAGAGAATATTGTGAGGTGCGGGCACTGCAGGGGCACATCCAAGCCATATAAATGCGGGGAATGCGGTTTTGAGGGGCCTTAAGGTGAAAGAAAATGGGCAAGGCAATGGTGATTTTCAAGGTTTTTCCGGAAAGCCCTGAGGAAGTTGATTCAGTGGAGGAACGGCTTAAGGGGTTAAGCGGTTTTGAGGTCAGGGAAATAAGGAAAGAGCCACTGGCTTTCGGGATGAGCACATTTAAGGTGGCAATTGTTGTTCCCGACAAAGAGGAAGGGGCAATGCCGAAGGCGGAAAAGGCATTGACTGATTTAAAAGGCGTCGGGCAGGTTGAAGTTGAAGGCACAACCCTTTTGTGAATTTATTATTTTAGGCAGAGGTACTGGTAAAAGTCGGCTGAACTATTTTTCTCTTTCTGGTAATCAGAGAATTTCTCAATCTTTTTGAAGCCGGCCTCTTTCAGCAGGACCCTGAGTTCGTTTCTTTTGAAGGGGTAAAGAATCAGGTGCCCTGCTTTTCCTGTGCGTTCATCCCTGTACGGCATTTTTATTTTGTTTTCGCTTATTTCAACCGGCTTTCCGTGGACTTTGTCTCCGCAGTAAACGAATTTTCCGCTGTAGGAAAATTTTCCTTCTTCAAGGATTTCCTTTCTTTTTTCAAGTATTTCCGGGTAGTTTCTTTCGTCAATTACCAGGATTCCGCCTTTTCTGAGCAGCCCTTGAAAGTTTTTGAGCGCCTTAAGCTGTTCCCTTCTCTCAAACAAACAGGTTAAGGAGTTTCCCAAACACAATATTGCATCAAAACTCTCTTTTTTAAAATGCTTATCCAAGTCAAGCCAGTCAATTTCGCTTACGTTGAGTCTTACGCCAGCAGCCTCCGCATTTTTTAATGCCTTTTCTATGAACACGCGGTCAAGGTCGTTGCTTGCAACGTCAAAGCCTTCTTTTATCAGGTAAATTGAGTCCGCCCCATCCCCGAAGCAGGCGTCAAACACTTTACGGCAGTTGAATTTTTTCAGCTGTTTTACGAGAAAGCCTTTCTCCCCTTTCCTGCGCTTTTCCCAGTCAATGAAATCAGTCCACAATTCAACGAGAACCTTTGAGTTATAATTTTGCGGGCAAGAGGAAGGCATCGAAAATATTGTTTGTTAAAGCCCTTTTTAAGTATTTCACTCGTATCTAAGTGCTTCAACCGGCTTGAGTTTTGCTGCCGCGCGCGCGGGAAGGATTCCTGAAACGATTCCGATTGCAGTGGACAAAACAATTGCGATTATAACGAGTTGCGGAGACACAAAAGTGTTTAAGCCGCCACGCACCATTGGCAAAGCCAGTATTCCCAAACCGGATAATGCAAGGGAGGCAAGCGCTCCGATTATCACCCCAATAATTCCTCCAACCAACCCAAACAAGCCGGATTCAATTACAAAAAGGCGCAGTATCTCATTGTTGGTTGAGCCCAGCGCCTTCAGTATTCCGATTTCACGGGTTTTTTCAAGCACGGAAGTGAACATGCTGTTCGCTATTCCCACTGCCCCAACCAAAAGTGAAACCGCCGCAATTGCAGCCAGAAAAAGAGTCAGCGTTTCGGTTGTAGCGGTTATCTGTTCCTGCATTGCCTGGGAGGAAGTTACAGTGAAATCCTGGCTGTCGCTGGTTACCTTTCTTGAAAGCATTAAGTCCTGCTTTATTTCTTCAGTTACTTGCTCAACAAGCTCTGCGCTGGCTGCTTTCAGCTGGATTGAGGAAAACGTGTTTTTTTCCACGCCGGTAACTTCCCAG
This sequence comes from uncultured archaeon, assembly GCA_964442255.1. Taxonomy (GTDB): domain Archaea; phylum Iainarchaeota; class Iainarchaeia; order Iainarchaeales; family 1-14-0-10-31-34; genus CAYTYC01. The sequence continues at coordinate 32,057 of CAYTYC010000009.1, forward strand.
GCTGAAGTGTAGTTCATGTAAACATTTCCCCCTCCGCCTCCCCCAAAACTTGGGCCTTCCCCGCTTTCCTCAAGAATTCCCACAACAGTGAATGGTTTGTCTTCAATTGTAATCCGCCTGCCCAAAGTAATGGGCTGCTTGAATGTGCTGTTTGCCAGCCTTCCGCTTATCACTATTGCGGCTGAATCGCTTGGGGTGAGGAACCTGCCTGAGGCAAGTTCAAGGTTCGAGGTTTCCTGCCATGTGTTCGGGTTAACGCCTTCAACGCTTACATTGGTTTTTTCCGCGATAAACACAAGCCCGCCTCTCCCGGAAACTATTTCATTAACGCACAAAATATTCGGGTTTCCGCGGATAACGGTTGCATCCATTTTAGTCAAAGCGGGTTCATTTTCCGCTGAACTTCCGGAAACTCTTTCCGGAATGCCTCGTTCCATCCTAAAGCCCCCGCCAAAGCCCATTGTGCGCTCAAAACCAGGGGAAACTGTTATTATGTCCGCGCCCAAACCCGAAAGCCTTTCCGTTACGCTTGCCTGCGCGCCTTCACCGATTGAAATTATTGCGACAACCGCCGCAACGCCTATTATTATCCCGAGAAGGGTCAGCCAGGAGCGCAGCCTTCTGTTCATTATGCTGTTGACTGACAGTTTCACGGAATCCTTAAGCTTCACTTTCAGTCACTTCTTTTGTTTCCTGAAAAAACGGGCCAGCCCGAAAAACCATGCAAGCAGAATTGCTGAAATTACCGAAACAACAGCCGCTGCAATCAGGTCTGAACCGAACAGGAAAATCACCGCAAGGAACAAGACCGCGATTATTGCAAGGAGTTTTGCGAGTTTTTTCCAGTCCCTGTTTCCTGCCCTGTATTTGTTGAATGCGGCTGCGCCGCCCAAAAAAACCGCAAGCAAAATCCAGGGAATGAAGCCGTAGGTGTTTGCCTGCCTGTTCCTGAATCCCATGGTTGTTGAAGTTGTGCCGTCTGTTGTGGTTGCAGCAGGAGTCAGGGAAGTTTCCTTTTGCACCGACTGCCTTTCCCCTGTTGTGTCGGTGTAATCTATTTCAACAAGCAGGGAGTTTGCGGTTGCCCTTGCTGTTGCGGCGTCCGTTGCATCAGACTGCGCCGCAGTTGTGCCAGGCTGTGCCGCCATCCTTTGCCTGAAACCGGTTGCGGTTGAAGCTGCCGCGGAAAAGCCTGTTGTCCTTGCCTGAAAGTTTGCCAAAGTGAAGTCGCCTTTGTTGAGGTTTCCGAGTATGGCGGTATTGCTTCCGCTGACAGAAATTCCTGGCTGCTCAGGAACCCTTACAACAACCGCGCCCGCATTGTTTGAGCCGACATTCGCGATGCTGATTGAAAGCTGCCCGGATGAAAGAATTTCGGCGCTGACCTCAAAATCTGTTGTGCCGCCGACAATCAGCCCAATCTGCGAGGCCTGGGTTTTTGTTCCGTTAACGTCAATGAATTTCATTGTTATGTCCAGAGGGTAAATTCCGGGCTCAATATTCGGGTCAGCCGCAACAGTATAGGAAACTTTTTTTTCCTCGTTTGGCTGCAAAATGGAAATGTATCTTTTGTTGTCCGAGCCGACCGGCAGAACCAAGTCGTTTGCTTCCTCCCATGAAAAGGAGATGTTTGAAACAGAGGTTCCGCCGACGTTTTTGAGGGCGAAAAACACCCCTGTCTGGTTTCCCGGGTTTATTACCCTTGGCTCAAGCGTCACGTCAATGTTTTTTTCGGTGGCGGAAACTGAAACCAAAATGCTTTGGCTTTCTGTTGCGGTTTCCCCTGCCCTTGGGTAATTCATTGCCAAAAACACGGGGTAATGGCCTGGAAATGTTTCCTCTTTCACCATGAACTTGAACACAAGTGTTTTGGTTGCTCCGGGCTTTATTTGTGAAATGCTGTCTTCAACGTCAATTGCCTCAAACTGGTTTCCCAAATCAAGCTCTGCTGAAAGGCTTTCAATTGATGTCGTAATTCCCTTGTTTTTTATGTCAACCGCCATGCTGACTGTGTCGCCTGCATGGATTGTTGAGGGCAGAAAACTTGTCGCGGTTACGTCAATCAAAAACGCCGGGTCAGGCGGAATTGCGGCCTCCACGGGGTGAAAAAATATTGCGCCGGCAAAGAAGAGCGCAAGAACTGAAACAATTATTTCCTTATTCATTCTGGTTCCTCCTGAAAATTATTCCTTTTTCCCTTAAAGCGTCCGCCATTTGCTGCTGGGTTGCATCTTCAGGCAATCCAAGCGCGGCCTTTATCCCGGCTTCCGTTGCGTCGCCTGGAAGCCCGAGCTGTTCTTTCACGTTGTCAAGGAAAGCGTTGTTGTCCTGAAAGCCGCTGAAGCCGCCGAAGTCCCCGAAAGGCCTTTGCCCTTCCCCTGGAAAAAAACGCGGGTTGGTTAAAGAAAAAAAAACCGTGGTGCAGGCCAAGACAAATATCACGGCCAAAAGCAATGCAATTGTTTTATTCATTTTAGTTTCTCCTCCCGTGGTTTTTTCCGTCGTAAACGATTTCTCCGTCCTTTAATTCAATGGTCCTTTCCGCGTAGCCCGCAATATCCTGCTCGTGGGTGACTACAACAACGGTCTTCCCTTCTTTGTTATGCAAATCCGCAAGCAATTCCATTATCCCCCGGCTTGTCTTTGAGTCAAGGTTTCCGGTGGGCTCGTCAGCCAAAACCATTGAAGGATTGGCGGAAAGAGCCCTCGCAATCGCCACCCTCTACCTTTCCCCGCCGGAAAGCTGTGCCGGAAGGTGTTTTGCCCTGTGCCCCAAGCCAACAAGGTTAACGAGTTCCTTCACTTTTTCCCGGATTTCTTTTTCGCCGAATTCGTGTATCCGCATCGGCAAGGCAATGTTTTCAAAAACATTCAGTGTGGGGTAGAGGTTGAACATCTGGAAAACAAACCCTATTTTCTTCCCCCTAATGCGCGCAAGGCCTGATTCCGGGAGCGAGGTTATTTCATTTCCGTCCAAGTAAACCGTTCCTTTGGTTGGATTGTCTAATGCTCCCGCAATGCCCATTAACGTCGATTTTCCGGATCCCGAAGCGCCGACAACTGCGGCAAAATCGCCTTCATTTATTTTCAGGCTCACGCCTTTAACCGCGGGCACCTCCACCTCGTCCATTTTGTAGATTTTCCAGACGTCTTTCAGCTCCAGAACCGGTTCGCTTATTTTAAACACCTTCTGGGTTACTTACACAAATTTCCGCTTAATAAACAATGTGCACCAATAGTCCACTTTCTTTTTTTCAAAAAAAAGGGGGAGCAGGGCTCCCTTTCGGAAGCCCCGATGGTTGCCTTTAAAGCAGGGTCAGCCCGTGCACGGCATTCCTTTAAGGGGGTGTCCGCCCATGCGGTGCATTCCATTCATTCCGCCCATTCCCGGGCCTTTGCCGAAGCCCTTGCCTTGAAACTGGCTTAAGCCGAGCTCTTCAGCAAGCGCCTGTGCTGTTTCAAAGTCGCCTTCCTGCCTTGCATTATGCATTGCGGCAAAGTCGCCGAAGTTTTCTTCCGTAATGAAGTCGGTTATTCCGGGCCGGGATTCAATTGCTTCAGCCCATGCGCCGTAGTCTCCGTCTTCAATTGCCTGCATTTCCCCCTGCCTTAACTGGAAGCGTTCAGCCGCCTGCGTGAATTTTTCCTCTGTAAACCTTTCCCTGAAATTTTCTGAAACCGCTGAAACGAATGCACCGTAGTCCTTGTTCTCCAATGCTTCCTTTGCCGCTTCATTGCCCCCGGCACCAAAACCGCCGAAGGCATAGGCGCCGGAAACCATCAAAGCGCATAAGGCTATTGCGGGAATTGCCAAAAATTTTTTTTTCACTGTTTTCACCTCCTTTTAATGGATTGCAGCATCCACAGTAAATGCGGTTTTTTTCATTTAAAAGCAAGAAGGAGTGAAAATGTGCATTTTGCGTCCACAAATTTTTTATAGCGTTCCGCGCAAGAAGTTATTGGATGCCGCCGCAAATGTACGCGCAAATGGGCCCCCAAATGAGGGGCCAGCTCTTCGGCTTTTCAACCGAGTTCCTTTTGCTTGAGCTCACCTACTTTCTGGTGGTGGCGGGAATTTGCCTTTACATTTATTTCCGCACAAGGGAAGTGTACTCCCTTTCAAAACACCCGGGGCTTTTTCATTTCAGGAACATTTTCCTGTACTTTTCGCTTGCATACTTTTTCCGGCTTGTGATTGTTTTTTTCATGCTTTCAGGGGAATTAATGGAAATACGGTTCAGGGGAGGGTTTTTTGGGGCAAGCGAATTCAGCCTTTTGTTTGCGGGATACTTCAGCACAATGGCAATACTTTCCCTTGCAATGAGCGTTTTAAGCAGGAAAATCAAGGCAGATGTTGAAAAAACAAACTATCTTTTGCACGGACTGGCGATTGTCTCTTCCTTGCTGGTTTTTTTCACGGGCTCATACAACCTTCTTGTAAGCCTGCAGGTTCTGGCGCTTGTGGGAATAATTTTTGCTGTTTTGACATCCCCCTGGAAAGCGAAAGGGAAAGGCGGCTTTTCCCAGACAAAGGCGACATATGTGCTTCTTGCGTTCTTTTGGATTGTTAATTTGTTTGCCTTCAGCCGCGTGCTTCTCCCCCCTGAGCTGAAAACAGTTCTCTACATCCTTTCCGCAGGGGTTTTTGTTTCAATTTTTGCAAGGGTGCAAAAGAGGTTGCCGAATGCCGAAAAGAAGCAGGCTTGAAATCATTTACTCCATTCTGGGAATAGTGCGGGAACACGACAATTCAATTAAGCCCACTCCCTTGCTCCGGTACACAAACATCTCTTCACAAAGCTTTGCTGAATACTACAGGGAATTGCTGGAGAAAAGGTTTATCCGTGAGGGGGAAGACAGGAAAAGAAGAAAATATGTTTCGCTCACTGACAAGGGATTCAGGTTTTTGGAGAAATACGGCGTGCTTAAGGGATTAATTGAGGAATTCGAACTGTGAATTATACATAACGGTTTCGTTGTTTGCCCTGTGCAGTTATTAAATTTCTTTTGAGGCTAATTCTTTTGTAAGATGATTAAGTCAATTTCTCTGGAGAACTGGCGTAGCCACAAGAATTCAAGGCTGGAGTTCGGCCCGGGCACAAACGTGCTTGTGGGAGTTTTGGGGAGTGGAAAAAGCAGCGTAATGGATGCCCTGTGCTTTGCTCTTTTCGGAACCTTTCCCGCGCTGAACGCGCGCAGGGTTTCAATGGACGAGGTTGTGATGAACCGCCCCGGGCAGGAGGAAAAAGCGAAAGTGAAGGCGGAATTCGGTTTTGCGGGGGAAGAATATGCCGTGGAAAGAACAATTAATCTGGGAAAAAAGGCGAACGAAGCCAAACTGAAAAAAAACGGGGAGCTTATCGCCGGACCAAAGCCAAGTGAAGTGACGGAAAGGATTGAGGAACTGCTGGAAATGAATTACGAATTGTTCAGCAGGGCCGTGTACAGCGAGCAAAACCAGATAGACTTTTTCCTCCGCTTAAGCCCTTCGCAAAGGAAAGAAAAATTTGACGAGCTGCTGGACTTGGAAAAATATGAAACCGCAAGAGGGAATGCTGTGCAGCTGAAGAACCGGCTGAAAAAAGAAAACCGGCAGAAAGGCGAATGGCTGAATCAATTAAAGGAACGGTTTTCCCTGGGGGAAATGGAGAAACAAAAGAAAAGCCTGGGGGAAAGGGAAGTCAAGCTAAGGGCACTGGAAAAAGAGCTCAAAGAGTGGGCCGGGGAAAAAAAGGAAAAAGAAAAAAGGCTCCGGGAAATTGAGTCAAAGAAAAAGGAATTCAGCCTTCTCTCGGATTTGACTGGAAAAATGGAGGGACGAATTGAGGGGGTGGAAAAGGATTTGAGGGACGCGGAGAAAGAGGCGGGGGAAGAGCTTAAGGCGGGAATTGAAGAGCTCGCCGGAAAAATGGAGCGCCTGGAAAGAAAAAAGGCGGAGTCGGAAAAAAAGGCGGAATGGATTGCGGAAAAAGAAAAAGAAAAAGCCGTTTTAATGGAACGAAAAGAGGGGTTGGAGAAAGAAATTGAATCAATCCAAAAAGCCGTGATGGGGGACATCGGCTCGTTTGAAAATCTGGAGAAACGGTTTGAGGAAAGCGTGAAAGAAATAATGGAAACGGAAAAAGGGGTTGAAAGGCTTGAAGAAGAATGCGGAAAGGCAAGGGACGAAAGGCGCTCGCTTGAGCAGGGGATTACGGAAACGGAAAAACAGTTAAGGGAACTGGAGGAAAGCGGGGCAAAGTGCCCGGTGTGCGAAGCGGAGCTCGGGGAAGGGAAAAAAGAAAGCATTTTGAAGGAAAAAAGGAAAAGGCTGGAGGAAAAAAACTCCAGGCGAATAAAGGAACGGGAACTGGAAAAAGGGATTAAAAAAGAGCTGGAGGAAAAGAAAAAGCTTTTCGAAGAATTAAGGGAACAGAACAGGAAACTGGTTGAGGCAAAGGAAAAAGGGAAAGGAATTGAGGAAAAAAGCCGTGAAATAAGGGAATTAAACGCGCTTTTAAGGACGGTTTCCCTGGAACTGGAAAAGGAAAGCAGTGGGGAAGTAAAGGAAAGGATTAAAGGGATTGACGGGGAAAGAAAAAAGCTGGAAAAACTGATTCAATGCAAAAGCAGGGAAAAAGAGGTTTCAGCCCTGAAAAACGAGCTTAAGGGGCTGGAAAGGAAATTAAAGGAACTGGAGTTCAGCGAGAAAGAGTACGGGAAAAGAATGGAGGCAAAATACAGGGCGGAAGAAAAAGTGAAAGGAATAGAGAAAGAAATTTTTTCAGTGAAAGAATTTGTTTCAGCCTTAAGGGACAGCTTGAAGGCATTGGAGAAGACGCGCATGGAAATAGAGAAAGAGGAAAACTTTTTGGGGGAACGGGAAAACGCCCTGGAGGGGCTGGGGGTTTTCGCGGAAGCGCTTTCAGCAACACAGGCGCAGTTAAGGAAACAATTGGTTGAGGCGGTGAACGAGGCAATGGCCGACGTGTGGGAAAGGGTTTACCCCTACAAAGACTTCTCTTCCGCGAAAATGGTTGTGGAGGAAGGAAGCTATGAGCTGAAGGTCCGCGACAGGAAGGGAAAGTGGGTGAGGGTGGAAGGAATTTTAAGCGGAGGCGAAAGGAGCGCGGCCGCAATCTGCATCCGGATTGCTTTTTCCCTTGTGCTTACCCGGAACCTGGGGCTGCTGATTTTGGACGAGCCCACGCATAATCTGGACAAAAACGCAGTGGATTCACTGAGTGAAATGATGAAAAGCCATTTGCCTGAACTGGTGGAGCAGATTTTCATCATAACCCACGACCCGGAAATGGAGAAAAGCGCGTCCTCAAGCCTGTACACGCTTGAAAGAAACAAGGAAACGGACGGGGCAACAATTTCAAAAAGGGCTGAAATTTAGTTGGCTTCCTTTTCTTTTACCTTTCTGGTGATATAGCCTGCAATCAGGTTGCGGGTGACTTTAAAGAATTTGGCGCCCACTTCCTCCAAAACATTTTTGTTGTGTTCAAAGTCTTTGGAGAACTTGTCAGGAAATTCCTCCATCAAAAAAACTGCCCTTGTTTTAATCCCCCTTGGAACCGCTTTACCCATTTTTTTTCACCATTAAATGCTGAGCTTTTCTTCCCTTCCGTCAGGGTAACGCCTTATTACCGCCAGGGGAAGAACGTCTTTTTCCAGCTCCAATGACGCCAAATCAAGCATTGAGGTTTCCTTTGGGGCCTTAACCATGGGCGGAGCCCCCAAAGAGAGCTGCAAAGCCCTCGCGCTAATTATTCGCGTCCTTTCAAACCGAGTTAAATTCGCCATTGGGAACACTAAAAAAAAAGTATTTACTGAAATGTGGATGGAAAGAATTAAAAACCTGCATTTCACGGGCTATTCCGTTTTTTGGGGGAATTCGGACACTGAAAAGTCCCATGCAAGGGAAACGGGTGAAGAAGTTCTCACAAAGGCCCTGGAATTGGAGTCAACATGAACCCTCACTCCCCTGGATTCGCAGAAGTCTCGGAATTTCCTTAAAAACTGCCTTTGGATTGAAAGAAAGGCTACAGCCAAATCAGGGGAAAAAAGCTCTGAAGACGGGTTGGTGAAGCGGGAGGGAAAAGTGAGATAGGCTTTCTCCAAATGCGAGCGCAGCTTTAGGAGTTCAGTGTAACGCGGGTTTTTTTCAAGCTCGCTCCTGTAAAAAAGCCGGAATTTTTGAATGCATGATTTTTCCAGTTCCCTTAATTCGGAGTCAATTGAACGCAAAGTTTCCAGTAGTCCGGTTAACTGCCTGGACAGGGAGGATTCCTTTTTTGTGCAAAACCAGCGCAAAAACCTTGGCTCAATTAGCCTGGCCTTTTCCTGTTCAAGCAATTGCCTGGCTTCCAAAAGGGGAAGGGAAAGCCTTTCCCCTGAGTTAAGGGGGCCGATGGGGAGGAGCTGGGTTCCCCATTCAGCCTGCTTCCTTAACCTTTTGTCCTTGAACTCTTTGGCAGAGTGAAAGCTTTCAGAGAATTCTTTTGAAACAGGCTCAAAGTAAAGCCCGTCGCAAAGCACTTCAATTTCCACGACCGAAGAGGGAAGGACATTGGATGCTGTGAGATTGTGAGGTCTGCAGCATAAGCAGTTCAATGAATCTGTTCCCAGGTTGTAAAGGCTTTTGGAGAAAAGCTTTGGCCACAAAGGCTGGAAGTCCATGGAACGGAATTCGCGGTTTTTTTGGAGGGAATGCCTCTTCGCAGCGCTCCCCTCAACCCCCCGGAAAAGGGGAGCCTGCGGAGCCAAGCCTGTTCCTGAAAGGAAGACTTTTTGAGGCATAGTATAAGAGGAAATTCCGGCTTATAAAGCCTTTTCGGAGGGGCACATTTCCTGTGATTTCAAAGAAACCGTTATTAATTATTGCTGCGTAATTATATGGGGTTTTTGGATGGCTCAGACTACTCCCATACTGATTCATTTTTCCAGGAAAGACATTAAGAGGATTGACGCACTCGTGAAGAAGGGCTTTTACGCGTCGCGCACGGAGGCAGTGAGGGACGCGGTCAGGCAAAAGCTTGACCTGCTGGAAAAAGAAGAGGACGTTCTTGAAAACATCGCGGACAAAAGGCTTGACGAAATGTTCAAGGAATACATTGAAGAAGACCCGCAAAAAAGGTTAAGGAAACTTGGGCTGTGAACGCTTTTTTTAGCGGGAACCAATTTTACGATTTTTTTTAACGGTTCCGGTTGAAGGCTTTGGGTCATAAGTCAGCCGGGTAGCATTTAGGGCACTTAAAGCTCACTTCTTTTTGCTTTGACCCTTTAACCTCTGTGAAAACTTTTTTCAAAACCGAATGGCAGTTAGGGCACTTCATTCAAACATCACTCGCCCAGGAACTGCTTTGCTTCCCTTTTCTTTTCAGTGCTTTTTTCCTCGAATTCCCGTGCCGCAAGCTCGAGGGGAATTTCATGCGAGGATTCAGGGGATTTTCTTTCCCTTACCTTGAAAAACAGCGGAAAGCCTGTTGCTTCGCCGATTATTAACGCTTCCCCGACCTTTAAGCCGGAAATCATTTCCTCGCTCCGGCTGTCCAGACCCTCACAGCTCTGCCCAATGTGCTTCAAGTCATACGGGTTTGTGATGCGCAAAATAATGTGGGAATTGCACTGGGAAAGGACCGTTGTGGACAACTGGATTGGCCTCTGGGAAATCAGGCACAGGCAGGCGCCAAACTTTCGTCCCTCTCGTGCAATTGTCTGGAGAATGCTCCGTGCGAGAGCAGTTTCCTTCCCTGCTCGTTCAGGAATGAACTGGTGTGCTTCCTCCAAAACCATCAAAAAAGGCGGGATCTCTTTTTTCCTGCGCATCTGAAAAAGCTTTTGCGAAAAATAATTCACTATAAGCTGCTTTTTCTTTACGTTCACGATTTGCGAGAGGTCAACCACAGTCAATTCGCCGGGCTTCACCAGTTCCTCTACTGCCGGGGAATCAAATTTTCCGAACAAACGCATTTCCTCCAGTTCACCCAGCCAGGCAAGCAGGGCCTTTTTGCTGTTTTCCTTTATTTCCTCGTCCTTAATTATTTCGGTTTTAATTGAATTCAAGTCATAAGGCCCGACTCCGGACTTCATCTCCGTTTTGAGTTTTTCCATTACCCTGCCCAAATCCCTTCTTTGCACGGCGGAAGATCCGGGCATCATTGCGGAAAGCATGAAGGCGGAAAGCTTTGGGACGCCAATTTTAATGTCCCTGGCTTTCACTACCCCGGACCTGGAGGAATAATCTTTGTGTTCCTTGTCTGTAACCGGCTGCGCAAAATTAGTGTATTCGCCGTGCACGTCCAGCACAACGACAGCAATCCTTCCGTGCTCTTTTTTTCTGTCAAGGAGCTCTTCCAGCATCACCGAAACCAGATAGCTGTTATGGATTATCAGGTTGTTTGCAGTAAAGTTGCGGGCTTCAACAGCCAAATCGTAAACATACTCAAAATCTGGCTTAAATTGGGTTATTTCAAGCACTGGGTCAAAAAAGAGCTCCAACTGCAAAGTGCCTTTTTTCCCAACTGCTTCTTTTGGACCCAAAAGAACATTTCCTTCCCTCAAGTCTTTTGCCTGAGTCCACCTTATTTCACCATCCAATACAGGCACCAAATGTTCGGGGGTGAGCTCAATTTGTTTTCCGGTCCTGGTTTTAATTTGATACATTGTTTTAGGGGCTTTTCTTCGGGTAAATGCTTTAATTGTTGAGAACGTTAACCGGTTATTTGGGTTCACGGAAACAACTTTTAGTTTGGGGTCGTTGTTTTCCGTGAATTCAACTCCGTCTTCTACCTTAAACCCCTTGCTTAATTTTTCATCTACAAGCTTCCCTATTTCTTTGCGGCTTCCGTCAGAAAACAAGATTTCTGTTTTGGGGCTTACGCACTTTCCCGCGCCCGAAAGCGCCAAAATTGCGGCATGCTTTTGCAGGAGCTTTGAAAGCTGCAGTTTTACGGGAATTCCATGGAACTCCACTTCACCCAAATGCAGGCCGTCCTCCTGGGAAAAGCTCAAAAACCTGTTCAAGTTTTCTTTGGACGCAACCCTGACCTTTGTTCCCGGCCCCGCGGGAAGGGTTGCGCGCTTAATCATTCCGTCCCTGAACACGCCCAGAGGGCGGGTTTGCGCAACCAAAAACTCCCATTCCGTTGTGGGAAACTGCTCATTTAATGCAACGCCGTTGGACTCAAACTCTTTCACTGAATCTGCGCGCTCAAAGTAACGGTTTGTTTTCACTAAATTGTTTACAAACGCAATCATTGTTCCTTCGCTGTAATCCAGTTCAACAAACATTCCCCTGTGAACCGCACCGGAGTTGACAACAAAAGACATGTTTGCGGGGGAAGGGGAATCGGGTGTGCTGATAACTGTTCCGAGCTCTTCAGTCATTCTTGTCCCCCTTTTCTTTAAGGTTCTTCTTAAATTGCACAATGAATTTTTTTGTTCCCTCCAGGGGAGTGCCTTTCCATTTGCATTCACTGCATTCAAAAACCTTGAAGTCCGCGATTGCATTGGGGAGAACGTCGCGGGAGCCGTGGACCTTTGTGGAGCCGCACACAGGGCAGAAGCGGAACATTTCTTCTCCAAACTTTTTATCCTGCATTTAATTTCCCTCCGCTAAGCTGGCGATATATATATAGGCTATTGAGTTTTCTTTTGTTGGTGAAAATTTTATGGTTTACCAACCGTTTGGAAAAAATACGAAAACATTTGTGGATGTGCGCGAGTGCTTTGCTGCTATGTATGATTATGTTCAAAGGAAAGGAAAAAATGCCAGTTTGCAGGGATTTGCGGAAGAGTGCAATCACAAAGGGGCTTGGAGAATAAAACGTTTGCCTCGCAGAGTTGTGAGTATGCTGGATGTTACAGTTCCCTCCCCTTTCGAGCCTGAAACGATGTTTAAGGCTGTGAAAAGATTTGTCCGCCAATCTTCCAAAACCCCTCCTCAAACCATGAAACCGCGCTACAAGCCAAGACCCCGCTGAATTTTCCTTCACTTTTCCCACCTCAGTTTCGGCGTTATGGGCCGGCCCTTAAAACCGCAGTTCAGGCAGCGGAAGCTGCCGTCAGCCAACTGCATCACGTTTGAAGAGCCGCACTTCGGGCAAACCCTTAACATTCCCGTTACTTGCTTCTGCATTCAACCGCCCCGCTTTTTTAAGCCCTCCAGCATTCCAACCAGCCCGTTGAAAACTTGTTCCTTCTTCTTTGGGGTTAAGTGAAATAACACCTTTAAAATCAAGTGTTTTGAGGTAGTGTAAAGGTAGTTTAACTTTATGACGCTGTCCTTTATGGCTCCGTCTTCTTTTGACAATGGGATGCCTTTCATTTCCAGGTTACTGGTTATCCCCGCAACCACCACATTGCCAAATTCTTCGCATAACACAAGGGCCGGCCTTTTCTTTACCTCAAAGCCATCGGCAAATTGCACCATTATTATAACAACGTCGCCTGCTTTAGGCATTTTCCCAGGCCTCATCTTCTTTGTTGTCCCAGAGTTCCTTCATTTTCTGCTGCTGCACTTTATGGAGGAATTCATCGTACTGGTTGTTGGTTTTCATGCTTTCAAACACCTTAACCATGCGCAAAATCAATTCATTGTAAGTCTGCCTGGGATACTCCTTGGCTTTCTTCAAGGAATTTACCACTGACTTATCGAGTTGCACAGTAGTCACCTTGCCCATTATACATCACCAAATAATAAATATATAGCGAATTATATAAGATGGTATTGTTCACCGTAATTTCACCTCAACTGAACGGCCTGGAGTCTCTCCTGAGGAAAAGGCTGCTTTCCTTTCCCAGTTTGTCCAAAATCTTGTTGAAAACCGTTTCAACCTCGTTTCCGTGCAGCCTTGCGCGGAGGTCCGCCTCTATAAGCACCGCGGGATAAGCGTATTCGCGGTGCATGCAGGAAAGCTTCATTGCAACTTTTGCGGCTTCATCCGCTTTTTTTGAAATGCTTCCATTATCTGCAAGGAACTCTATCCGCAAAGGGCGGTCATAAGTGCAGGGCTTTAAGTAAAGGGCATGGATTCTTTCAGCCCAGCCTGAATCAAAGTCTTTCAGTATTGCATGTTCCCCAATTGAACCCGAATAATGGAAAGCAAAGCTTCTCTCCCCTTTTTGAAGCAAAAACTGGAGGAGGCTGGAGTCAAACAAGTTATCCAGTAAAGCGGAGTCAACAAAAGCTTTTTTTGAAAGAACCTCCCTTTGGAGAAGGTTGCGGAGCCTTGAGCCGCGGGAATCCTCCACCGCGCCAATTAAGGCGCAGTTTTTTTTGTCTGCGGCAGAGTAAAGGTTTTGGAACAATTCCAGCATTTCCCGGTAAACGGAATTCAGCCGCGAGTCCTTTCTTGGCTTGTCCGCGTACTGCGGGACAATTGAGCCGTCCAGAAAACAGTACTGCGGGGAAAACTTTTCAATCATCTCGGTTGCTGTTCTCACCTCTTCCTTTAGGCGGAGCAGGGACTTGTTGCACAGGAATTCGTCGTTCTCCAGATCGTTTGAAGAAAGGAAGGGGTTCGGGAAAGAGAAAGCGTTTGGATGGTACTGGACTTCCTTCACCTTGCTTTTCTCGTAATCAAATACTGCGCCAACCGCGCGGATTAAAACAATGTCAAGGGAATACAGCCTTTTTCCCACAAAGCCCGAGTCAATTCCCGCAATCCTGTGGTTTAATTCTGTTTCCTTCACCTTTTGAACAAATTTTTCCTCTAAAAGCTCTTTGGAGCCAAGCTTCAGGAGGTTTTCCTCCCTTAATCCGGAAAGCTTTCCGGCCAGGGACTTTTTCCTTGACTCTGTCTTGTTGATTTTGTCAACCGATTCGGTTATGAGTGAAGTGAAGGGCATAAAGGGAGAAAGGGAAAAACGCCTTAAAAAGGCTTTAGGGGGGGCAGATTTCCTGTGAACATCAGAACCTGCGGTTTCAACCCGTATTCGAACCCCTTTTGATCAAACTTCCTTGCAATCCATGGATTGCGGGGCCCCATAAAAGCAAATCTTTTGCAGGGTTTCCAAAAGTTTGCCCGATGCCTCCACGTTTTTGGTCAACCCCCCTGTTGAAGCAAGGCTCGTTGAAAAACTTTAAGTTTTTCGACGCGTCGGAAACCCGCAGGTTTCCAACGTCACGTGGCCACGCAAACCAAAGGTTTGCATGGTTTTCCAAAGGGTTGAATCAGGGTCCATGGTTTACCCAAACCGGCCGCTGCAAGCGGATCTGGCTGGCGCCACAGGGGTCACGGCACTTTCCACTCCCGCAAACAAGCGGAAAAAAAGAAAACGTTTAAATATTCCTGAAGCCTTTTGTTTTACGCGGATTTTTTTTGGTGAAAACTTGAGGGCAGTTTTTGAGTTAAAGGAAATACAGCAGCAATGGAGGCCGCCTTTCAGGAAAAACGTTTCCTCCCGAGAGGTTTCAGTGGAAGAAACGGCTTTCTTCGGTCAAAACGGCGATGATGAACCCACCTTCAAGTTTCTGGGAATGAACGGCGGGAAAGCACAGATCCTGTTTTCCTCCCTTTACACCCTGAAAGGGCACGAGCACCCCGGAAACAGGGTGGTTGAGCTTTCGCCCGGGGAAGAGGCAAGCTTTTCCGCATTATGGCAGGAAAACGGCTTAACCAAAAAATTAAAGCTCTTGAACGTGTTCGGGTAGGGTTTTAAACAGGTTAAAAACACTAATTATTTATGCCAAAAATTCCGAAACCTGTTGGGCGGCTGATAGGCAGAAGAAAAAGGGAAAACAAAAGAAACAAAGAAAAGGCAACGCGCCTCGAACCTGAAGCGCGAATCCTCAGGCAAAGAAGCCTTGATTCCGGGAAAACGTTTTCAAATACAAGAAAGTTGGCCGACTTTCTGAAAGCACTGGACATTGAAAGAAGCAGCCTCTCGGCGCAAATACTCGCGGAAGCAGGCAAAAAGTCCCCTGACCCGAAAAAAATTGGAGAGCTGCAGGAAAGAAGAATGGAAATGAGATAGGGGCTCCGCCCCTATGACCCCGTGAATTTGCTCTGCGGGCTTTTCAAGCCCGCAGTATCGTGCATTTTCATTTTTATATCGCGTCTTCTATAACTTGAATATTGTGGTGTTCTGCTTGGCTTTTGATGTATGCTGTTGCTTTGGCTTGGTCTGCGCCGAAGCTTTCGTGGTGTTCGTATCCGGACCAGAAACTGCCTCTTGGATAGCGTTTCCTGAAGTTGGGCTTGTCCCTGAACACGCGTTTGGCTGACCATGTTTTCAGCATGGTTTTTGCATTCAGCATTGAATACTTTTCCGGCACGTTCACTGCAAAGTGAACGTGGGTTCCGGCAAAGCCGAACGCGCCGAACTCAAACCCGAACTGTTCCAGTTCTTTGAAGCCTGCTTCACAGACATTAATAGTGCTGCGTTTCCTGAAAACGTTAAACCTGTATTTTGACACAAACATGAACATGACCCAGTTGTTCCGCGTGTCAACACTCGCTTTTTTACAGCTAACGCTACTTAAATCACTCATAAATTTCAACTCTCCTGTAGCGCCAACCATAGGGCGCCGCGACAGCGGCGCCACGCGCTACCGGACACTACTTGGAAGAAACAGCATTTAAAAACTCTCAAGCGGCCGCTTCTCAAACGGCGGGCACAAAGGTGCCAAAACAGCATAAACCGCCGTATTAGCGGCCGCATAAATTCAGCCTATACAATAAAAAAACAGGTTTTGAGGTCAAGGCAGGAGGCCGCAGAGTTAAGGGCCTTCAAGGACTTGTGCGGGCTTTACTCCCAAAAATACGGAATCCCGCTTCCAGGGGCGCATGCACCGGATGACATAATTCTTCTGCGCCTTGAAAGGATTTCAAAGGAAGAGGAAGCCATAAGCAGGGGCAAGGCAAGGGCAGAAGAACGCGGCAACCTGCCTTTTAAGGGCGTGAAAGAATTGCACGCAAAAATGAGGGTTGGAAGAAAAACAGACGAACTCGTGGAGGAATGGAAAAAAGAAGCTTCAGGGAAAAGCTTTGAAGAACTCATCAAACTGCACGGAGAAACTTCACTAAAACTGGCTTTAGTTGGAAAATTTGCCTACAATGCAACCAGTGTCCTGCAATGGAAGTACGCAAATGAGTTAAAAGGAGTTCTTGCCCTAAAAAATGAAGTAATTGAAGCCCTTATATACGCAAAGGCCCTGGGGCGGTGAAAATGTCTTTAAAGCAGGTTATAGTGGTCAGAAACGATTTAAAAATGGGGAAAGGGAAAACCGCGGCGCAGTGCGCGCACGCATCCGTGGAAGGCGTGGAAAAAGCCTTAAAGGAAAAGCCGGAATGGGTTAAGGAATGGAAAGGGGAAGGCCAGGAAAAGGTTGTGGTAAAGGTTGAAAGCAAAAAAGAGTTTCTGGAATTGTTTGAGCTCACAAGAAAAAAATTTCCTTCCGCGCTCATAAAGGATGCGGGAAGAACGCAAATAAAGGCAGGGGAAGCAACATGCTTTGCGCTCGGCCCTGCGCCTGAAAAAAAATTGGATGAATTCACAAAAAAACTGAAACTGCTTTAAAGGCGGTTGGAATGCGGATTGGGTACTGGAAACGGGTTCAAAGCGTGGTGGAGGAAAGCGACCTGCTGCTGGAGATAATTGACGCAAGGTTTCCGATTTCCACGCGCAACAGGCGCGTTGAAAAGGAAATCAAAAAACAGGGAAAAAAGCTTGCCCTGGTTTTAAACAAAGCCGACCTGGTTTCCGGGAAACAGGTTAAGGAATCCAAAAAAATTCTGGGAAAACGCTTCACGGTTGTTTTTGTTTCAGTTAAAACAAGGAAAGGAATCGGAAGGCTAAGGGAACTGGTTGCAACAATTGCCGGGGAAAAAAGGCTGAGGATTGGGGTGATTGGCTACCCGAACACGGGAAAAAGCTCAATAATAAACGCGCTGACAGGAAAGAAAAGGGCAAAAGTTTCTCCCACCGCGGGGTACACGAAAGGGGAGCAGTGGATTAGGGTTTCAGGAAAAATTCAGATGGTGGACACTCCCGGAGTGATTCCGTTTGAAAAAATGGATGAAGGGGAGTTGGCGCTTTTGAATGCGAAAACACCGGAACAATTAAAGGACCCCCTTGCTGCAGGGGAAAAGGTTGTGGAATTTTTCCAGAAAAATTACCCTGAAAAATTTTTGGAAGCATTCGGGGTGAAGTGCGGGGAAAGGGATGCGGAAGAAGTCTTGGAGGAACTGGCGGAAAAAAAAGGAAAACTCCTTAAAGGCGGAAAGCCTGACTTAAACAATGTTTCCAAATGGCTTTTAAAGGAATGGCAGAGGGGAAAATTCGGGTAATCAGGAAACATTTACTGTTGTCGTGTACTCGTTGTTGAAGTACTCTAACTCCGGTTCAATGCAATAAGAGCTTAATTCAATCCCATACTCCCCTGGCGAATCGTAAACAACAAAACAGGAGATGCTGTAATCTGTTTCAGGGTAAAACAAAAGACCTAAATCAGTGTCTTCTTCCGTTAAGTCAAGCGCCCCAGGCCATGTGGAAATAACCTCCAAACCCAAGCCGTTTCCGAATTCAATTGTTGTCAAAAGCTCTGAACATCCGGAAAAGCCTATGTTCCGCAGGGTTAACTCAAAGTCCATTTCATCTCCTGAAACCGCTTCCTCAGGAAAAAACTCCAGTTCCTTTACCGCAATGTCAGGCCTTTGCTCTTGCCTTCTGCACACGGTTTTCCCCACGTCCTCCACCCAGCCGCCTTGAGGCAAAAACATTTCAATAGGCCTGCAAACGCACTCCACCCCCGGAAAAGGGCTCACTATCTCTGCATCAGGGTTTTGGGCAAGAAGGTTTTCCAAATTAACGCAGGAATCCTTCTCCATTCCCGGGGGATCCAAAACATAAGTGCAGTCCTCATCAGCTTTACAGGAGGTAATGTAAGGCAAGGAAAAATCCGGCACAACAATTTCGGGCCTTGGGGCTTCAAACTCGTTTAACTCTGTTTTAAGTGGTTCAGAAAAAACCTGCTGCCCTTCACCAATGCTTTCGCCTGTGTTTTCGTCAACAGAAACGTTTTCGTCGCCTTCCCCCTTCAGCGTGTTTCCGTTATCATGTAAAGGCCCGGGAAAAATGCAGCCAACAAAAAGAAAGGCTAAAGCCAGGAGCAAAGCAGGAAAGGGCTTCATGCAAAAAAAATAGGGAAAAAAACCTTATTAAACCCCTTTGCCTTAATCTGATACCATGCCATTGTGGAGAAAAAAGTTTGCGGCAAGCGCCTTTCTTATGATGATGGCTTTCTTTGGGGCCATTCTCGCATACCTTTTCTTCTTCAACACAGGGCTGGAAATAATCCAAAACCCCGCGCTTGGCGAAAGCGGTTTTTACCTGAAAAACAGCAGCTCGCACATCATAAGGGATGCCACGGTTAAGGCGGTGGACGGGGAAAAAAAAACCCTTTTAATCAGGGTGCCGAAGCTGATGCCCGGGGAATCAGCAAAAATTGAATTGCCGGAACAGGCGCAAAGCAGTGTCACGCTTTTGGCTGAAGCGCCACACCATTTAAGCGTTTCAAGGGTTGTTTCAATCCAGAGGGAAAGGGAAGTCAAATTAAGCCATGAAATAATTGTGCCGGAAAAGGTTCCTGTGGGCGTGGCTTTTGCGCTCAAATTAAAGCTCTGCAACCAGGGCCCGGACATTGAAGGCGTGGAAATCGAGCAGGTTTTTCCGCAGGGCTTCTTTGAAGCAGAGGAAGAAAAAAGGGTTGAATCACTCAGACACGGGGAATGCAGGAGCCTGAACTACACTTTAACCGCATTGAAAAAGGGCACTGCAACAATCCTTTTTAAGGTCAAAGCATTAAATTATTACGACAAATTTGAGGCAAAAATTGAGGTAATCTGATGACCAAAGGAAAAGAGGCAAGCATAATTGAAATCATTGAGGAAATGGTTAGGGCGGGGGAAAGCGAGGAAAAAATCGTGCAAACCCTGAAAGACATCGGAATAAGCGACAAGCAGGCAAAAAAGCTTTTGCTTTTGGGGGAAGCAGACACCTTTGCACTGCTTAAAAACGAGATACGGAAAATAGTGAAAGAAGACATGGAAAAAGAAAAGGAAGTGCTTTTAGAGGCAATCTCCGATGAAATAGAGAAAAGCGAAGAAAAAGTGGAAACCCATGTGAAAAAAGCGATAGAGGAAATGCGGAAAAGCCTGAAACAACAGATAGCTGAACAGCAGACAGAAGAAGACAAGAAAGAAAAAATGAGGGAAATCGTGAGAATGCTGGAGCAGCCCAAGGCATCGCACGGAATAAAGTATGACGCGGTTGTGCACGGAAAAAAGGTTTCAAAGGACAAGGAAAAAAAAGTAAAGGAAGTGAAGCTTTGAGCCCGAAAAAGGCAGGCAAAAAAAAGGCCAGCATAATTGAAGTGATTCAGGAAATGGTTTCCGCCGGGGAACCGGAAGAAAAAATCGTGCAAACCCTTGTGGACCTGGGCGTGGAAAAAGAGCAGGCAAAACGGCTTTTATTGCTTGGGGAAGCAAACACCTTTGCCGTGCTGGAAGCCGAAATAAGGAAGATTGTGGCAAAAAATTTGGATGAAAAAAAACCGGAAATAAGTTCCTTCATCCAAGAGGAAGTGAAAACAGTTGGGGGAAAGCACAAAAAAGAGTCCGTTAAAGAGCTTTCGGCCTCGCTTCAAGGCGAAGCCGAAAAATTCAGGAAAAACGTTCAGGAAAGGCAGAAAAAATTTGAGTCCCGGGTAAACTCGCGGCTGACGGAGTTAGGGGATTTGGCTGGAAGCCTGAAGTCAAACCAGGAAATTTTAACCCACGAAGTGGAACAGTTTGCGGCGGACATGAATGAAGTCAAATTAAAGGGCTTGGGCCTGAAAAACAGGTTTGTGAGCCTGACTTTCATTGGCTTGGGCCTGGCGTTTTTGATTGTAACAATGTACCTTTTTGTTACGCGGTTCGGGGAAGCCGTAACCGTGGACTCCATCATTATTACCGCGATAATGGCGTTTATCGGGGTTGCATTGCTGTTTGTGGCCAGCATCATTTAATCAGAGTTTTCTGGTCAAATCGCTGTACTGCTTTAAGTTGTCTATTGCGTCCTGCAAGAGAATGCGGTTCCTGAGGCTTTTCTCTTTCCCGAGATGCCATTCAATTTTTGAAATGAGTTCTTCCATAAAATGAGCCTTCTTCCAATATAATTGCCCTGGGAAGGATTTAAAAAACTGATTTTATGACATCCTTCCACGGCTAAAGC
>CAYTYC010000010.1:0-35014 GCA_964442255.1 uncultured archaeon
ATTAATGCCTTTTTTTCCTCCAAAAATTTTTTTGCGTCCCCGCTTTGCTTAAGCCCCCGGCAGGGCCGGGTTTGAGTTAAATTCCAGGCAAGCCGGCAGTTACCCCCTTAAATTGTTTTGTGCACTGTTTTTGTTGGGTGGTTTTTTTTGCCTGAAAGAAAGCCGGGAATTGTTATCGGCAGCGTGCTTGAGGATTCAATAAAGGAAATAGTCGCGTGTCTGGATGCCGGAAAAAGGTGGCCTGCTTACCTGAAAACCAAGCAATTGGTGGATTCCCTGTTTCCCTTCTGCTGCAGTGATGAAAACGGCGAGCCATTCCAGCCGAAGGAAGGCGACCTGAAGCTCTTTAAGGAATTCAAAGACTTAACGGAACCCGAAGCCAAAAAAATGAAGAGGAGCTGCAGGGTTCAAATAGACGTGGGCGGGCTTTTTGACGACTTGGAGGAAATCCGTTATCAAATGGAAAAAAAGAAGTATTCTGAAGCAAAGGAAAGCCTGGAAGGAATTCTCGTGGAACTGGAAAAACTCGGCAGCCAGGCCCCGGGAAAAACCGGTTCAAAGTACGAATTGAAAGGGGAAGGCGAAGAACTGGCTTTAAATTCGGAAACCGGTGCAGGCAAACAAGGAGAAGATAAGCCAATGAAAGAAAGCAAAACAGGCGATTCTGGTTTGAGTGGCCCCACAATGGAAGATGTCGAGGACCTTTTTAAAGGAAAAACCGGTTTTAAGGACCGGGAAGAATTAATTGACGTCATTTACAAAGGAATCAAAAACCCGGGGGTGTTTGGCTATGACTTTGCCGACATAAGGGGCATAATAACCAAAAACTCGGACTTTAAGCTCATTAAAACCTTTTTGAACGAAATACAGGAACACCAGGAAACCATTGACAGTTACTCCGACGTCTTTTTTGTTTTCACCGGCGGACCCGACGACACACTGGGCTTCACTGAATCAATCATTGAAAAACACTTTTACAGGGCCGCAAATTGCATGTGCCTTGGCGGCATAGACCCAAACGCTGAAAGCGGAAACCCGAAACTGGAAATCATTCTTGCAAAAAAACGGAAAAAAGCGCAGCTGATGACAACATTCTCCGGAAACAGGAAAACCATTTCGGACTTCAATAAACTCCTGAAAGAATACAATTTGCAGGACAAAAAATTAACGGAATTCAGCGAATTGGACAAAGCGGTTTACAGGGACATCAAAAAATTCGTGAAAATGATTTAAGAAGGAGTTAACCCCCACAACTATGCTGCAAAACCATGCAAACGAAAACCATATATACGCTGAGTATGCCAATATATACATACGCACATACGCATATATGCGTATATTCAAAAGGTGAAAAAAATGGCAAAACCGATTGAACCGACGCCTGTTTTAACAAATGCTAACGCGAAGGCGTTCTGGGAATGCATGGCAAACACAAAACATGATGAAAAAAAGGAATTAGAACTTGAAAAGAGTAGGGCCATTTATCGCCTCTTCTCTGAAAGATAAACTTGTGATTTGAGTGCTGATTTTTGCAGACTCTGAAAAAGCATTCAACAAACTGTTAAAAGAACTTGAATGGATAGAAATTCAAAAGTTATCTGCTGAACACGGCTTGCTCGATTTTTGCTGCGGCACTGACGCAGAAGACGAAGAGTTAGGCAAATTCCTCAAAGAGGACTCTTTGAAACAACAAGAAGAACACGCCAATGTCACGTATGTCGTTGTTTTAAAGGGAAGCAAAAAAGCGATAGGTTATGTGACAATCTTAAACGACAAGCTAAAAGTCTCAAACAAAGAAAAAGGGGATATGCAGATTAAATCAAGATACAGCGAGTTCCCTGCAATCAAAATAGGAAGACTGGCAGTAGACAAAAACTACAAAAGAAAGAAGGTTGGAACAACAATGCTTCGTTATATCCGGGGATTAGCCCTCACTACTGCTGAAAAAACTGGTTGCAGATTCCTTATCGTGGATTCTTACCCCAAGTCAATTGAATGGTATTTAAAGAAAGGATTTACAGAAAATTTAATCCAGAACCAACGCACTATTGTTATCAGGGAAAACGCCAACGGGACACCAAGTGATGAAGAGAACCTGGAACGTGAAACAATCAGCTTAAGGTATGACTTATTTAACCCAAAAAAATAGCGTTTTTATAATACTTATCATTTTGGCATTTTCTTTTTCCCTGTTTTTGCCTCTCAAAAATTTTTTTTTCACCCACACTCAGTTTAAACACCCAACAAGGCGGTTTACAGGGACATCAAAAAATTCGTGAAAATGATTTAAAGGGGCTTTAGGCAATGAATTTTGTGAGGGGTTCAACGAACCTTCGAACTTGAACCCAGTCGCCGCAGGCTGCCCTTAAAGCAGCCAGGCCCTTGGGCTTTAAAACCTGCTTTTCGCTTAAGGCTTCAAAAAAATATCTGAAAAAGACGTGGACTTCAACTGACTCCAGCGTATGCAAGATTTGGGTTTCCCGGACAACACGCAAAACATTCTTATGCTTTGCCTTATTAATTCCGGCAATTTTCAGGATTTCAGAAACAATCCGGGCATCCCTTCTATCAAACAATCTCGCTAAAGCAGGGTTTCCTTTAGCTTCACTGGTCAGATTTATTTCCTCTGTCCTCTCATGGCCAAGCCTTGCTTTTTCCCGGTTAAACCACTGCCTGACGAGCTCCTTTCTCCTTCCCACTTCAGCCAAATGATGAAGATGCTTGGGAATCCTTGGGTCAAGCGGTGGAATCCTGCTTCTCTTTCCCCCAGACAACAAATAAGTTTTTCCAGGCATACAAAAACATTAGGCGTAAAGTGCTTAAAATTAGCTTGCCTCCAGCAGGGTTGCGGGCGAAACGGGCGGATCTGCCGCCAAACAAAGTGAGGCAACAGTACCGGCCCGTAAACTGGGCGTGACATTTACGAGCCCAAAAGGCGAACAGGCCTGCCCCCAAAGCAAAGGGGCAGGGCACCGGCGCCAACCGACAGCAGCTGTTCATTCCTGAAGCTTGAGGGAGGCATCGGAGAAACTTTTGATAAAAGTTTCATCAAAACCTCGCCTTCGGCGGAACCGCAGGTTCTGATAATGACAGGAAAACTGCCCTCTGGAAAGGGTTTTAAGGGTTAAAGGCGACGGGCAAGGAAAAAAAAGGGCTTTAAAAAAAGGTGTTTTTTTTAAGGCAAAAAGCAAACGGAAAGCGTTACAATCGCGTTATGGGTTGCGTGAGCGATTATTGGGGGCCATAAATTGTTTTTGCTTCCGATTCTTTTGTGGCCGACAAATAATAACCCTAAAGCAAACCCTTGAAACACTTGGAAAGGAAGAAGGCCGTGAAGAAAACCGAAAAAGACTGCCTGAAAGAACAATAAGACAATAAAAGCCAGTGAAAACCATTCTTTTAGTCTTTCCTGATTGAGCCTTAGACACAATAAAACGCCGCCAAAAATCAGTCCCCTGAAGATGAATTCCTCCCAAACGGGATGCAAAAAAACGGTTGAAACGATGGAATTCCCCCGCGGAGAAACAGGGGCAGGGGAAACAAGCAAAAAATAAAGGCAATAAAAAGCAAAAGAAAAAACAACTGAAACCAAGACTGCCCTCCAAGAAAGCGTTTTCAGTTTAAGGCCCCCAAGAAAACGCTGCAATTCCCTCCAACGCCTTCCCCCAGAACGCGCCAAAAAAAAGGCTTCCGCACGCCCCACAATTCCATCAAAAAAAAAGGCAAACAAAAAAATTCCCAAAACAAAAAAAAACGACAAAACAAAATCAAAACCAAAAAACAAAAACAGGCAGCCCATGAAAAAAAATACCCCCCAAAAAAGCCTTAAAACAGGTTCACCCCAAAAAATCACAGGAAAAACGCCCCTCAGAAAGAAATAAATTAAAGAAAAGAGTGATTTAAACGGGTGCATTTTTTCGTGGCTTACAGGATTTCACCTTCTTCGCTGAATTTGCTGGCAGAATGCCCAAAATGCTTTTGGCTGTATGTGGTGAAACGGGCAAAAAGGCCTAGTGGACCGTTTCCGTCGCTGCCAAGCGGAATGGACGCAATTTTGAAGAAACACTTTGATTCTTTTATGGAGAAAGGGGAGCTTCCACCCGAATTAAGGGAAGAGGCGTGCGTTGAGGGCTGCAAATTGTTTGATGACAGGGAAAAGTTAAGGGAATGGAGAAACAACTGGAAAGGATTACAGTACAAGGATAATGAAACCGGAGTGGAATTGCATGGGGCAGTCGACAATATTCTCGTGAAACAAGGAAAACTCATTGTACTGGACTACAAGACCCGCGGGTATCCCTTAAAAGCCGATACACACAAGCACTACCAGCTTCAAATGGACTTATACAATTTTTTGCTCAAAAAAAACGGCCACAAAACCGAATCCCATGCCTTCCTATTATTTTATTACCCAAACAAGGTCACAAAAACAGGGGAAGTTGAATTCGACACCAAACTCGTGAAAATGCCAGTACACCCAAAAAACGGGGAAAAAAAATTCAAAAAAGCAATAAACGTTTTAAAAGAAAAAAAGCCCCCAAAAAGCTCCAGAGAATGCGAGTACTGCAAATACAGGAACGGGGAATGAGGGCCTGGCGAAAGGCTTTTATAGGATTAAATTTACATATATTTGTAAATATTTCTAAATATAGAAGATGTATGGTGGCTTCCATGAAAAAGGCTGAAAAAACCGGTTACATGCGGTTATTCAACAACCCAAAAATAGGGCCAAACGGGCACAGCAAAGAATTAATTGAAATAGCCACGGCTCCAAAAATGATGGAACTATACTCAAATGAAGGGGCAGCAAAATACTTCAAAAAAATGAGGCAAGAGTTCACAAAAAAAGGCTTCTACAAAGAATTAGTCGAATAAAAAGCCTCAAAAACCCTGTTTTCTCATTTCCCCCAACAAGGACTCCAGTTCATCAATTGTCCACACTTCAGGCACCCTAATTCTTCGCCCCATCAAACGCCTCTTAATTTTCTTCTTTTTATTCACAAAAATCCTTTTATTAAAGCTCACAAACAAGTCAATTCCCCTAAAAACAGCGACAGTGAAATGTGCTGCATCAGGTTCTGAAACACCCAACGACACCAAAAAATTAAAAAACCGCTTATTCTCCTTTAACGTATTCCTGGTGGCCCTTTCCCCAATAACTTTTGGAGAAAACTCCTCCGCAGCCTCCAAAATTTTTCTTTTCAAGCCCTCATTTCCCTTTTTAACCTGAAAAACAGGCCTAATCTCATACACATCAATATACGAAATAAAGGTTTCGCGCCCATATTTTTTCACAAACCACAACAAGTTTTTGCCGCACCTTTTCTGCCTCTCGTAATCCGTTTTATAACCCAAAATAGCGGTGTCAAGATAAACCGTCCTCAACCTGTCAACAATACGAACAAACTTCTTCACAATTGGCCCCGGAATGCTCTTACTCTTTGCAGCCCTCTTCTTTGCCTTCTTTTTCCGGGTTTTACGCTTAGACACAACCCCACCAAATACGGATATAACACTCTACTGCTTAAAAAGAATTCCCTAAGGCATTCACCAAAAAGCTCCAGAGAATGCGAGTACTGCAAATACAGGAACGGGGAATGAAAGGATTTGGAAGAGGTAAGATTTCCTTGAATCAACGGCGGCGAAAAGGCTTGCTTAAAGGAAAAGATTTCGCGGTTTTTTTTGCGTAAACCCTGTTCTTTCTGTGCAGCTCTTCAACCGAGTACTCCTTTGCAGGGTCAATTCCCTGGCGTTCAAGAAAATCACGCATTTCAGTTGAACGCGAACCAGGCGAATGCCTGAACCCAAAACCAGGAAAAGTTTTTTTCAGCCTCAAAGAAATCGCCGCATTAATTGCCGCAGTCAAAGCAGGATGAGCCAAAACGCCGTGCTCCTTTGGATTAAAAGGCCCGCCATAAGGAAAAAAACCCCTCAAATGAACCACCTTATTTTCTCCTTTCTCCACCAAAGAAGAAAAAACCCCAACCCGCTTCCCTGACTTAAAGCCCTTTGAAGCCATATAACGCTTTACAGGCGCATAAGCAATGAAAACCTCTCCCTTTTTTTTGTCCGCCTTTCCCCCAACCCTCACAAAAGCCCTGAAAAAATCCCGGTCCTCACCCCAAGGCAAAACCTCAAACTCAATGATAACGCCAAACCCTTCCCGCATTCGCCCGGCCATACAAAAAAAAATAGGCTTAAACTGGTTAAAATTAGTTTGCCTAAAAGAAAGGAAAAAGCGTTAAATACAGGAAAAGCGTTAAATACAGGAAAAGCGTTAAATACAGGAAAAGCGTTAAATACAGGAAAAGCCTTTTTTTTCAGGAGGGCGAAAAAGGAATGAGGCCACTAAACTGGTTAAGGAAAAAAACCGCAAAAGCAAAAACAAAAACGCCTGAAGGCATTAATTGGGCGGCGGCAGGGCTTCCGGAGGCAACCATAAAAAAACACAGGAAATTCATTGAAAGAAGTTCCAACGCAACGCCCGAAGCACTGGAAAGAATAGTTGAAGTCAATCTGGCGGCAGCAAAAGGAAAACCCGGGGAACCGCCAATAAAAGGCAGGGAAACGCTTTTGGCGCGGGCAGGAATCGCAAGGCTTATGGCGGACTACAAAAGGCAAGACAAACACCAAAAAATTTAAACAAAAAAAAAAAAGATAACAGGAAAAGAATTAAATACCCCTTAAAACTTTAAGTTAAAGGCAATGAAAAATCTTTTACTGGCCGGAGCAATTCTTGCCGCACTGCTTTCAAGCGGCTGTACAGGCGAAACGGGAATAGAGGAAAAAGTCAAAGAACTGCCGGAAGTGCAAAAATTCCTCAACGAAAACCCCGGTGCAGGGATTGAAACAGTTTACCTGGAAAAAAAAGTGGTGCAAAGCTCCATTGAATACCTGAAAAAACAATGCGGAACAGGGTTCAAAGAAGAAGACTACTGGTACGCTTCGGTTTCAAAAGGCGAAAAAAAGCTCGAGGTTTACTTCAACGAAGACGGAACAAAAGCCGAGTGCGTTGCGGAGCCGCTGAAAGAAGAAGACAACAGAAAACCGCCTTCCACGGAATGCGTTTCCGGGGACAATTACTGCCCGCCGGGATGCCATGCAGGGACTGATGCGGACTGTGAAGGAAAAAACTGTTCCGAGTTAAGGGGAAAAGTCTGCGAACTTGGGTGCAGGACAGAAACATTTGAAGCAGCTGACACGGATGAATGCTGTTTGGGCGGATGTGAGAGAGAAAAAACCTGCAGGGAACTGGGAGGAAAAGAATGCAAAACAGGGGAAACCTGCACCGGCAAATTGATTGACGCCCCGGACACGGAAAAATGCTGTGAAGGCGAATGCAAAAAAACACAGGACTTGGCTGTGCAGGGAAAAATTACGCTGGGCGGAGAGGAAAACAAATGCGCGGGAAACAAATTGCATGTGACAATTTCCAGCCCGTCCGCAAGCAGCCTGGAAGCCGAATACGAAGTGAAGGCGGACGGAAGCACGATTAAAACAGGTTCACTCACGGTTTACCCGGGAACACGAAGCTACGCGGTTAATGCGGGAAGCCTTCAGGCATTAAACAAAAAAATAACAGTCACCCTGGACCCCGAAAACAAAATTGAATCCGATGCAGACAAAACAAACAATTCCGTGGAAGAACAGTTTGCGTTTGAGGCAAAAGACTATTACGTGAAAAGCCTGGAATACACAAGCGCGTTCGGAGGAATAATAAGCTACGAAATAGAGGTGGACGAGTCAACCGCGGACTGTGCTCTCGCGGAAACAAACTTATACATAAACGGGGCGCTTTTCACCGGGCCAAAAAACTGTTCCATGAACGCGGGGGAAGACGTGGTGCAAAGCTGCACGGCGGAAACCCCTGTGGAAGGGGGCAGCACATTAAAGGTTGAAGTGGACCCAAACAACAAAATAATGGAAACAAACGAAGCAAACAACGAATACATTAAAAACACGGAGGCGTAAAGAAAAATGCCCGGAAAATATGGAGGGCATACAAGAATCCTAAAAAAATGGGAAAAAGAAGAAGGAAAGCATCCATCGCCCCCCTGGAGAAATAAAGGAAAAAGAAGAAAAAAAACAAGAATGAAAGCACACAGAAAAGGCGAACCCCCAAAATTCAAGGCCCACAACTAAATTTTTCTCCGCATCTGCACCTTATAATCCATGAAACCCCATTTCCGGTAAATTGTTCTCGCACGCGCGTTGGAGTACTGGGCTGGAACAGTGACGTGCTCCACCCCATTTTCCCTGAACCATTTGAAGGCCTCGTCCTTGAGCATTGAACTGATTTTCTGCCCGCGAAAGCCTTCCCTGACAAACAAGTCGCTGATCATTCCCACCTTCTCCAATTCAAAAATGGGGACCTCCTTTAAAGAAAAAACAAGCATATAGCCGACAGGCTTTCCGGAATGCTCGGCCAAAAGCACTGCGCCTTCTTCGGACAATTTTTCCCTCAAAAAATCCCTGTATCCGTCCTCCGCGTTCGCCTTCTTTTTAATGTAAGGCTCAAGCTCCAAATTGCTCTCCAGAACAGCGGAATCCTGGAAGTCAACAAACTCCTTCCACATTTCCACAACAGACGGAATGTCCTCCAACCCGGCTTTTCTCACTTTTAACATGGCGACAGCTAAACCCCTTTTTGGTTTTGTTTTGCCGTCCCCAGGAAACTTTTTTTGGATTCCCGGGGGCTAGCGAATGATTCCAATCAGCCCCTTGAAAATATCAGGGAACCAGCACGGCCTGGGCATGTGCACAACACAAAAATAATTTGCTTTAAATTCCTTTTCATTCATTTCAAAGGCCCTGCTGTCATAATTTATTTTATGCAAACAAATATTTAAATAAAGCGGTCAAATCACGGGAAAATTTCAAGGAGCTCAAAGAAAAGATTTCCTCTTTCATCCTGCCCGACAGCCAGCCTCACTGTAACCGTTTCCCCTCTTTCAAAGGGATGGCACTGCATTTCGCATTCATTTCCTGAACAGCCCACGGATTTTCCCTCAAAATTGCCCTGAAAGTAAACGCCTTGCTCAACCGATTCAGTGAAACCCAGGCCGGAGGAACAGGCATTGCAGCACGGGTCAGAGGGAGGGCACGCGATTTCCGTGCACATTGTGCCAAAAGAGCCGATTTTGCCTGTTACAGTTGGCGGGCCTACACAAAAACAGGGATTCCGGGGGACCGGGCAGCCGCAAGAAAAAAAAATAGGTAAGAAGGCACAAAGGCTTTGCTTCATTCCTCTTTGATTTCATTGATTTCCTTGATTGCAATCTTCATTAAACGCTTTTTGCCGTGCGCGGTGGAATACTCCATCATTATTCCGCTGTCCACGACCGCCTCCACTTTTCCCCTCATTTGGTTCACAAAATCCGGGCGTTCAGAGTTCTTCCAGTTCACGCGCACCTTCTTTCCCTCAAACCCATACATCTCGCTTCGATTCATTTTTTTCGCCTCCAATTCAAAAGGATTGCCAATAAAAAAAATGGTGCAAAAAATTTAAAAGAAAATTCAAAACAGAATTTTACGGCAAACAACGAAAAAAAAATCATTGAACCCTTGTTTTTGGCGGACTCTTCAACGGTTCGGAAGGGCAGCCCTCGTTCACCAGCCCGTTGCAGTTGTCATCCAACCCGTTTCCGCACACCTCATTTTGCCCCGGGTTTACACGCGGATTGGAGTCGTCGCAGTCAAGGGACGGATTGAAAGGGCAGTTTGGGTTCAGGAAAGAACTGTAGGAATCGCCGTCAAAGTCAAGGCAAACGCCGTCCGGAAAGCCGTCCACGCCGTCGCCTGTTCCGGGAATTTCACAGGCAAAAGGAAACAAGGAATTCAAAGAAAAATCGTCCCAAAAATTTCCTTGCACTCCATTATCCCATTTGTTTCCGTTCAAGCCTTCACCCGAAAAAGAGCCCTCGTACGCATTAGTGGGATTGGAGTAAAAGTTGTTTCCCCAAAGGAAATTCAGGGGAGAATACCAAAGGTAAGCGCCCCGGTAAAAGTTTCCATACGCATTGTTTCCTGTCAAAAGGTTGCCTGAACTGTAGTAAAGGTAAAGCCCGCTGTTGCATTCCGTGACATTGTTTCCGGAAACATTGTTGTCGTCAGCAAACTGCAAAGAAATGCAGTAATAGCCAAAGTTTGAAACATTGTTGTCCTCCACGCGGTTGTTGTAAGAGAAAAGCCCCAAAGAAATCCCTGAATTTGAGCCGCTGGAAACATTGTTTGAAAGAAAAGAGTTTCCAGTTCCCGCATCCAAATCAATTCCCCTTGCAAAGCCGTTCACGTCACAGTTCCGCACGGTTGTTCCGCTGCGGTGGTCCAAAAGAATTCCCGTTGAGCCCGCTCCAAGGCCGTCAATCAAGCGCCCACCGCAGTCCAAGAAAATTCCGTTCGCGTCCAAAACCAGGCCGTTTCCTTCCGCGCAAAACAAGTCCTTGTACAAAACCGTGTTCCGGGTTAAGGAACCGCCGCACCTTACCGCGTAATCCAAGGGGGCGAAGTCAATTCCGTTTCCCGGGCCGTGAACTTCATAACCGGTTGGGTAACCCGGGTTGAAGGAAAAATCAGGCCAAAAATTTCCAATTGCCCCGGAATTCCAGTCGTTTTCGTTGGAGTAAGAGTCCTCAAAGGCTGTGACGCCGTTTCCCGTGAAATCGTTGTCAGAGAAAAGGTTTCCGGAGGAAGATGAAAGGTAGGCGCCGTAAAAGGAATTGGAAAGGAAATCGTTTTCCAGCAATTGGTTTCCGGAACTCGAGTAAAGGAGCAAGCCTTCAAGGGAATTGCCCAGTGAAATGTTTTGGAAAAGGGCGTTCCCGGAGCCGTAATTCAGGCGAAACCCGCGGGAAGAATCAAGGGAAAGGTTTCCGGTTAAATTGTTTCCTGAAACTGAGTGCAAAAGAAAGCCTTCATTCAGGTTTCCCAGCGCATTGTTGTCTGAAACAGTGTTGTAGTTTGAGCTGGAATGGAATTCAATCCCTGTTTCATTGGATTCCGCAATGTTTTCCTTCAAAGTGTTTTCACTGCTTTCCCAAAGGAAAATTCCGGAACCAGAATTATTGGAGCAGGAATTCCCGCTTATTTCGTTTAAGGCGCTTTCCCAAAGGAAAATTCCGTTTGAATTTCCGTACACGTTGTTGCCCTGCACAAAGTTTCCGGAGCCGTAATCCAGTCCGATTCCATCGTGGAAGCCGGTCACATTGCAGTTGCGCAGGGTAACGCCTTCCCTGCGGTTCAAATAAATTCCCTTATAATAGCCGGAACCGTTTCCGGAAATTGTTCTCCAAACGCAGTCAATTGTAATGTTGTTTGCGTCAATTATAAGGCCGTTTTCAGGGCAGTCTTCAAGGGAATTGAAAATGGTCGCGTTTTCCGTTAAACGCTGGCCGCAGTAAACCTGTGCCAGGGGATGAAAGTCCACTCCGCTTCCTCCCCCCGGAATTTCATATTGGGCAGGGTAACCCGGGTTCAGGGAAAAGTCGTCCCAATAGTTTCCGTAAACCCCGTAATTCCAGTCATTTAAGCCGTTTTCCTCGTAAGCATTCACGGCGTTTCCCGTGAAATTGTTGTCCCAGAAAAGGTAGCCTGAGCCCGAGGAATAAATTCCGTAAAGGGAGTTGAATGCAACCCGGTTTTTTCTTGCAGCCGTTCCGCCGGAATCGTTGAGAACCCGGATGCCGTACCCGTTTTCAAAGGAAAAGTTGCCGGTCAAATTGTTGTCCTCGGAATAGGAAAGAAGAATGCCTGTGCCGTTTCCGGAGACATTATTGTCAAACACGTTTGATTTGTCCGTGTTGTGCAAGTAAATGCCCGCCTGCGGGCTTCCCTGCACCAAATTTGAGAAAATGTTTGCCTGCCACCCGTTCCTGTACTCAATTCCGCTAAAATTCGCGTTTCCGGTTACTTTGTTTCCTGAAATTGTGAGATAGTTTCCGTTTACCCCTATTCCCCTGCCGCTGGAATTAATTGACGTGTTTCCGCTTACAATTCCGCGGTTGGAATAGCCGCAAATTCCGGATTTAAGGGTGTTTTGGGTTGTGTTGGAGAAAACATTCTGGTCGCTTCCAGACAAGTAAATCCCGCAGCCGTTGGAGTCAAAAACATTGTTTCCCGAGATTTCCCCGGGACCTTCATTTGAATGGATTCCATAAGAAGAGGTGCTGAAGGAGTTGTTGTCCATTATGAGAGTGCCTGTGCCGGACTGCGAGTAAATTCCGTAATAAAATTCCCGCACCTCGCAGTTTTTTACCGTTGAATAGTCCGCGTCAAGGAGGTGGATTCCTTTTCCAATAAAATTTCCGTCAATTGAATGGGAATTGCAGTCAAGCGCAATGGAAGGCGAATTGATTGTCAAGGCGGTGCCGTTGCAGTCCGCAAGGTCATACCACATCAGGTGACTTTCAGTTAAAGTGTCGCCGCATTCGCATTGCACTGTGCCGCCGCAGTCGGCTGCGGAAGAAAAAGGCGCAAGCAATGCGAACGCCAAAAACGCCAAAAAAAGGCTTTTTTTCACTCAATCCCCCCAGTCCTGAAAAAATTTTGGGAAAAAAGGGTTAAAAAGTGGACTGAAAAAAATCAGTTCCTGTGCTTTTTTTTGCACTGGTTCATGGCACAGTTGCTGAAATACAGTTTGCACATGGGCTTTCCATTGCTTCTGACAAGATGCAAACAGTCCTGCCAGGAAACGTCTTCGCGCTCTTTTTTCAGCTCTTCATCGGTGCCGATTTCAATTAAGTTGGGGACCGGAACGGAAGGGTCCGCGCGCTTCAAAACAGGGGTGTTCTTCTTCGCTTCATTAACCAAATGAGTTAAGCCCATGAGGAAGACCGTTATAAAATAAACTAAAGTAATATAAAAAGCTTACGGTTAAAGCGTGAATTCACCGGTTTTTTTAGAACAAAAAAAAACCATTTTTCAGGGAAAAAAAAATTAAAACAAAAAAAATGCGGCCGGATTCTTGGAAAGAAAAAAAAATTCTGGCGAACCTGCTTTTTTTCCGCCCGCGAAAAAAAAAGAAAACCATAGCTTAATATAGTGGATAGAATTTAATCCATACCGGAATGCCAAAAAAGAAAACGCCTTTGGAAAAAGGACTGGACGACTTCGGGGAAGAAACAGGGGGGATAGGCGGGGGCCTGGAAAAAAAAGGAAAACAAATGAATGGATGGTTTGACCGCACGTTCGGGGTTCTTGGGCCGTTTCTTTCAAGCCTGTTCGGGGCAGTTCTGCTGGCGGTTTTTGTTTGGGTTCTGGAATACATGAATTTAAGGATGGAAAGCCTTTTCGCCTCAAATCTTGCCTCTTTTATTGCGGAAAATTTTGCGCTCTTCTTTTTGTTTTTCCTTTTCTCAAACTACGCCTCATTCATTGAAAGGCGCGCAAAGGAAGCATGCCGGCTCTTCAAGCCCGCGGTTACCTCGGCAAAAATCGTCATTTTTCTCTGGGTGACTGCAAACGCGTTCCTTTTGCTTGGAAAATCAATTTACATTCCCGTGGTTTCAATGCTCTCAGCCCACACATTGAACAGCTTGTGGGCAATTTTCGTGCTGCTGGCAGGACTGGGGTACATTATTTTAATTTTTAAAGGATTAACTGAACAAAACTGGAGGGAAACAAACATGGCTTTGGAAAAAAAAGACGAAAAAATGAAAAAACTTTACCGCTCCGGAAAAAACAAGCTTCTTGGAGGGGTGTGCGGAGGAATCGGAGAATACCTGAACGTTGACCCGGTGATAATCAGGATTGTGTGGATTGTGGTAACCCTGGTTACGCTGGGCGTTGGCGGAATCCTCGCGTACATCATCGCATGGATAATCATCCCCAAAAACCCGAAGCACGCCTGGAAGGAATGAACCGTTAAGGGCAGGGAATGCTGACTTCTTCCAGCTTCCCTTCAACCCAGCCTTTATTGCGGCACCCGAAGCCTGACGGAATTCCAAAACAGCCGTAATGTCTGCCGCCAACCATTGGAACAAAGCCCTTAAAAGTCTTCAGACCAATGCAAGTGCAATCCAGGTACTTTATTCCTTCTCCAATTCCTGTCCCGTAATTTCCACAATGCTTTGGATAAAAAAATACAGCCAAAGAAAAAATGAAAAAAACCATAACAGCCAAACGAATTCCATCCACCTCGCAGGGATTAAGGGCATTTTAAAGGCCTTTGTAAAACACATATTTAAATATGCGCACGTATGTGTGTGTATAGGTAATTGTGTTGGGCGAAGTAACCACCATACGCATTGAAAGCAAGGTAAAAGATGCGCCTGAAGAACTCAAAAACCATGAAAGGGAAAGCTTCAACAACGTGATAGAGCGTCTGGTGAATATGGCAAAGGAAGAAGATGAAATAAGTGAAGGCGAAATAAAGCAGATTGAGGAATCCCTTGAAGACATCAAAAAAGAAAGAGTTCTCCCCCTAAAAGAAGCAGAAAAAAAATGGGGAATATGATTGTTTGAAATACTTATCACCAAAAACTTTGCCAAACAGCTGAAAAAACTCCAAAAACATGAACTGGAAAATAAAACAGAAACTCCAGGTTTCAGTGCATGAACCAATGCTTTACTTTGAACGGCTGAAAAGTAACAATTTATTCAGGCTCAGGGCAGGCAACTTCAGGGTGATTTTATACATTAATTTCAGGGAGAAAGAAATCCAGCCGTTAAGTGCCGGGCTGAAGAAAAACATTTATAAGAAAATAAAGAGCAAGAGAATAAGGGAATAAAATGAAAAAATTCGTTAAGGGCATGAAGCTGAAGGCGCTGGACATTGAAGCAGGCGAATTCATTGCAATCATGCGCCCAAAGGACGCGCGCGAACTGGGGCTGATTGCGTTGGACAGGGTTGAAATCAAAAACCCTGAAAACGGGAAAAGCATTGTGTGCGTCCTGGACTTAACCGACTCAATGGTGAAAGAAAACTGGATCGGGGTTTTCGGGGACGTAACAAAAAAAATCAAGGCAAAAAACAGGCAAAAAGTGGAGGTAAGCGCCTCCCCGCAACCGGAAACCGTTTCCTTTATCCGCAAAAAAATTGACGGAAAAGAATTGAACTCACAGGAAATAAGGGAAATAGTGGAGGACGTGGCGGAAAACCGGCTCAGCACAATAGAGGAAAGCGCGTTCATGAGCGCGGTTTACATCCGCGGCTTCACGCTCAACGAAACGGTTGCAATGGGAAAGGCGTTGCTTGCAAACGGGCAAAAAATTTCGCTGGCAGAAAAAGGAATTGTGGACAAGCACAGCATTGGCGGAATAAACGGAAGGGCGACAATGATTATCGTGCCGATTGCGGCCGCCGCGGGATTGTTTGTGCCGAAAACATCTTCCAGAAGCATTACTTCAGCGGGCGGAACAGCCGACGCAATGGAAGTGCTTGCGCCGGTTAACTTAAGCCTCAGGCAAATCAAAAAAATCACGAAAAAAATTGGGGGCGTAATTGCATGGGGCGGGGCGCTGGACCTTGCGCCGGTTGACGACGAAATAATCAAAATAGAGCACCCGCTTTCCCTGAACCCCAAAGGGCAAATAATTGCCTCAGTGCTCGCGAAAAAGGCTTCAGTGGGGTCAAAGGTTTTGGTGGTGGACATTCCAATCGGCCCCGGAGTGAAAGTGAAAAGCCAGAGGGAAGGAAATGAAATGGCGAAAAGGTTCAGGGAAGCGGGAAAAAAAATGGGAATAAAAGTGAAAGTAATTTTGACTGACGCAAGAAAGCCTTCAGGCCCGGCATTCGGTCCGGCGCTTGAGGCAAGGCACGTGATGGAAATACTGGAGGGAAAAGTGTTCGACAATTTGGCGGAAAAAAGCTGCAGGCTTGCGGGGGAAATGCTGGAATTAAGCGGAAAAGCAAGGAAAGGGAAAGGATACGGAAAAGCAAAGGAAATCCTGGAAAACGGGAAGGCGCTGGAAAAAATGCGGGAAATCATTAAGGCACAGGGAGGAAAAATTTTTTCCTCAAAAAAAGTGATGCTCTCAAAAAAGAGGAAAAAAATTAAAAGCAAAAAGGAAGGCAAAGTGAAAGGAATGGATTTGGAGGCGCTAAGGAAAACCGCGAGAATGGCTGGCGCTCCGGCAGACAAAAAAGCGGGGATAATGCTTAAAGTGAAGCCGGAAAAAAAAGTGAAAAAAGGCTCGGTTCTCCTTGAAATTCACGCGGAAAACGAAAGAAAACTGGGTTTGGCGGAAAAATTTTTCCGGAACAGCAATGCAATCAGAATATCGCGTTAAACGCGTCCACAAAATCCTTTACCCCAATCTGGCACACTTTTTCACCATTTATTTTGAGCCCGGGAAGGGAAACCTTTTTCCGGGAAATAAAGGGAAGCGCCATCTTGAACGCGTTGGAAAAAGACTTGTTCCGGAAACGGAAAACCTGCCTCAAAAAAAGCCAGAAAAGCCTTTCATTTTTTGCCGTCCCAAAACGCTTTTTTTTGGTGAAAGAAATAATTTGGGAGGCCGATTTTGGCATTGGAAAAAAGCTGTCAGGGGAAACCGGGCCCAAAGTTTGGGGCTCGCAAAAGTAATTGGTTAAAACGGAGAGTGCGTTATAGTTTTTGAATCCCGGCTCAGCGGAAAGCTTTTCACAGAATTCCAGCTGGAACACCAGCACCGTTTTGTCAAAGTCAAGGAACAAAATTTTTTCCACAATGGAGTGGGAGAGGTTGTATGGGGGAAGGGAAACAATTTTATTGAATTCCGGCATTTCGTTTCCGGAAAGGTTCAGGAAGTCGGCGTTTTGCACGGAAAACTTTTCAGACAAAATTTCATTTCGCAGCAGGTTGAAAAATTTTTCGTCTTTTTCAACCGCGTTAACCCTGCATTTTTCCAGCATTGCCTTGGTCAAAAACCCTGTTCCGGGCCCGATTTCAAGAACAGTGTCAGAGGAATTCAATTTGGCGGCTTCCACAAGCCCTTCAATCAGCTCTTTGCTTACCACAAAATGCTGGGCAAGCTTTTTGTTTGGCCTGAACCTGTATTCAGCCATCAACGAACCGAGTTTCTTGGATAAATCCATTGGAAACAGCGCCTTTAAAAGCGTTCCCTTTCCCTTGTGGGGGGGCGGGCGAAAAGGAAGTGCCTTTGGGTTTCGTCCTCCAGTTCCAGCAAAACCCTTTTAACAAGCGTTTTAACCGGGTCGGGCATGAGCTTCACCCTTTTCTCCAAATCCTCAAAAGACTGGAAAGGCCCTTTCCTTCTTTCATTCAATACGGCGGTCATGTGCTTTTTTCCGAGCCCCGGCAAAAGCTCAAGCTGGTGCCTTTTGATTGTGATTGAGCGCGCGTTGTTGAAGAAGTCAATAAATTTTTGGGAGTCCTCCTGAATCACTTTTTCTATTGCCCTGCTTATTTCGGAAACAGAGTTTGCGGTAAGCTCCCTGAATGAAATTCTTCTCTTAATGTATTCAACCTTGTCGCGTTCCTCTTTTCCCACATAAATTTTTTCAAGCGCCTTGAGCTGGCCTTTGGGGATTATTTCCAGCAAAGTGAAAAACTGCGTGCCCATTATCTGTGCAAGGGGCTCTGACTTGAAGGAACTGCTCCTGCCGGTTGGCAGGTAATCCAAAACAAGCGCGTAGTCTTCGTTCGGCATTTAGTTTCCCCCACTTTTCAGAGCCTCATTTCTTTTTTTCCTTTGGAGCGAATTTTTCGGTTAACTTCAAAATTTTTTCCATTGTTTCCTCACTCAAAGAGCTTCCCTTGGGCAAAGCAAGCTGGATTATTTCCCTTCTCCGGGGAAGAAGGTCAACCATTTTCACCGCAATTTCTTCCGTTACTCCGTCAAGCTTTTGGAGCTCTTCAAAAAGCTTTTCATATTTTGCGGGAGTGAGCTTTGAGAACTTGTCCGCATACTTGAGCGTAAGCTCCTGCTCGTAGCCCAGCTCGGCCTCTTTTCCGCGTTCTTTCAGAATTTTCCTTACCTTGAAAACGGGAACAAACTTTTTTTCCATTATTTTTTCTTCCCTCATTTTTTTTTCACCTTAAGCTGCCTTTGATAAATGAGCGGGGTGAACCAGAAAGCTTTTCTGTTTTCCGCCGTCTTTCAGTAAAATTTCGTAAACCTTTCCCTGCATTCCCTTTACTTTCACGGTTTTGCCTTGAATTCTTTTAGGCGGAATTCCGCTGTGCACCGAGCTGTCCACCTGAACGTGCACGGAGTCTTTTTCCTTGAAGGTGCCCAAAAGCTTGTTTACCGTGGCTTTGGGGCCTTTTTTCCTGAACTTTTTGCGGGTTTTTCCTCGCTTTCCCCTGGCTTTCTTGCTTGGCATATTGTTTACTCCTATAAATACCCAAATCAAATCCCGGCAATACTACTAATTCATCCAAAGAAAGGCTTAAAAAAGGCTATTTTGGCGGAAAAATAAAATGCAAAGGTATTTATTCCCGCGGAAACCCAGATAATACTTGACTTAATATGCCAACAAAGAGGCTTCCAAAAACACTTGTTGAAAGGCTAGAAAAAACGATGTCCGGCAGAGGCATAAAAAATTTTTATGGAGCCATGAAAAAAATGGAGAATGTTGATTACAGGCGTGACCTGTTAACCCTTTCTGATGGGCCTTCGCTGCACTGGCCAGGTGAAAAGGTAAGGGCAATGAATGTTTCAAAAAACTACCCTAAAATCGGCAAAGTTGTGCTGAAAAGGTCGCACTACAAAGATGATTTAGCTGAACGAGGGCTTGAACCGGACACTCTTAATGAGATTGAAAGGGTAATAAAAACGGTGAGGAGACACAACCGCCAGCCATACGCAGACAGACGGGCATATGTCATGCTTGAACCGAAAGCCTATGAAGTTGGCGGAGGAATCATTGCAATGCACAAAACAGACAAACCAGTTGTTGCCGAAATCATTTGCAAAGACGGAAAATTCCAAACCAAGCGCGGAAACCAGTATTTGGAGAGGCTACGGAAGAGGCACGGCTTTAAGCTTGTTAACAGAAGGCGGCTCAGAACGGCAGTTGATTTAGCCGAACGCCATACACGTGAAATCCTGAAACACAGTTCCCTGGACGAGCACACGCTTCTCCTGCTGGGGGTAAACAAAAAAGGGCAATTTGTCTTCATGCCCTTGATAGACATATTCTAGGAAAAAAAAAGGCTAAGCCGGATTAAAAACATAACCGCAAAGTAGGTGCAAAGACCCCAATAAATGTGCAGAGCCCCGAATTAATGTGCAAAAGGCAATTAATGTGCAAAGCCGGGGAACCGAAACTCTTTATATATCCCTTTTTAAATCTTTTTAAACCACTAATTTGTTTACCTGAAACAGTTAATTTTTGGGCAGTTTGAGTTGGGGTGATGGATTGAATTACCAGATCGTGAACTTGGTTGCATCCGCGAACTTGAATG
Source organism: uncultured archaeon (assembly GCA_964442255.1). Taxonomy (GTDB): domain Archaea; phylum Iainarchaeota; class Iainarchaeia; order Iainarchaeales; family 1-14-0-10-31-34; genus CAYTYC01. The sequence goes on from CAYTYC010000010.1 coordinate 19,350, forward strand.
CAACACTTGACTTGTATAATTTGGCGATAACAATTCCAAACATTGAGTACGAACCCGAACAGTTTCCGGGCGCAATCTTAAAGCTCCAGGAACCCAAGGTTTCAATGCTTTTATTCAAGAACGGGAAAGTGATTTGCTCCGGGGCAAGCAGCGAAAAAGAAATTTCAGTCGGAATAATGAAGGCATCCAAGCTGATTCACGGGGTGCAAAAATCGGTTAAAGTGCTGAAAAAAGTGGAATACAATGTAGTGAATTTGGTGGCAACCGCTTCATTAAACCAGACACTGGACTTGTTCCAAACCGCTTTGGCGCTGGACAACGTGGAATACGAACCCGAACAGTTTCCGGGCGCAATCTTAAGGATTGACGACCCAAAACTCACCCTGCTGCTGTTCAAAAACGGAAAAGTAATCTGTGCTGGGGCAAAAAAAGAAGAGTTTTTGAGGAAAGGGCTGAAAAGGGCGCAGGAACTAATTAATTCAATCAAAAAAAAGCGTTCCCCGGAAATTTCGCCGAGAAAAATTTTTTTGGAGGAAGCAAAGGCGCAAAGGAAAGCTGAAGCAAAGAAAAAGCCAGCAAAAAAGGCTTCTCCAAAAAAGAAAGCGAAAACCAAGCCAAAAGCCAAAGCCAAAAAAAAGCCTGCAAAAAAAGCGAAAACCGCAAAAAAAAAGAAGAAAAAGTAATTCCTTTGAACGCCTAACCGTGCCTTATTTTCAGGCACAAAATTGAAAGCGCAAGAATTAACCCTACGGCATTCATTGCCGCAACCGGGCCGTTTTGGATTATCAATGCGTAAGCTATCCAAAGGCTTAGGCCTGCAATGTAAATGATGTACCTACAGAGTGAAAGGTCTTTGGTTGACCTTGTCTTCCAGCTCTTAATAGTCTGCGGAAGCAGGGAAATTACCACAAGAATTCCCGCAAGGTATCCAAACAAGCCAATGTAAAGCATTCAATAAGGGTTGGTTGTTTTTGTGTAAAAATCTTACTGGAAACTCCAAAAAAAGCCCAAGAGAAAGAAATAAAAACCCTGGGAGACACAATTAGTATTGATTAGCGGCCACAGCGAAGGGGAAACACCCGGTCCCATCCCGAACCCGGAAGTTAAGCCCTTCAGCGATTAAGGCTGTACTGTTCTCTGAACGGGGCCCCTTGGACGCTGCTAATCACTTTTTATGCTGTTCCCTGTAACCGGCCTTGTTTTGCCCCATTCAAGGCAAAATACGTTTTTGGGACTGCGGTTTTCCTGATTTTTCCTTACCCCAAGCTTTTTGATTAAATTTTTTCAACATTTATTATTGGCAGTTCTTTTTTTATTTTTCCTGCATATTTTTCCCGTGCAATCCTCTATTAATCCGGGAGTTGCAACTTTGCGTTAATCAATAGTTTTTGATACGAATAGTACGGACTAAACGGGACTAATGAAAGCCTTAAATAGCTGAAAACACGTACTGTCTTTAGGGGTTAAGCTTATGGGCTTCAACAGCAGACGAGTGATTTTGGCTTCTTTAAGAGAAAGCCAAGGCTTGGTGAAAGGAAAACAACACAGTTACTTTCACGTCCCTTTTATCTTTGAAGTAATGGACGGAAACGGCACGGAACGTTTTAAGCGTATAAACGAATTGTGTAACCTTAGAAATCCAGCCGCTTTTAGTTCCAAGTTTGCAGGGAGGGACAGGGACGCCAGGAGTGCGGCAACTAATTTCTCCAGGTTCAGTCATTCTTTGAGTACACGTTTGGCGGCCGGGCTGAAAATGACTGCAAGAGAACAGTCTGCAACAGTGCGTTTCCTGAAAACTTTTTCCAACACGACACCCCCCCGGCCTTTTTCGCTTCCAGATTGGAGGGAAAAAGGCAACCTTAACGCAAACGATTTAGCAGTGTTTGAAAACGCGTTAGGAAGACTGGTTCAAGGAATTGGAAGCAAAGCGAAAACGCAAAAAATTCTGCGCCAAATAGATGTCAGAATGGAAAGCCTCCACCGGGTTTGGCTTGATACGGGGAAAGGAAGAACAGAACGAAACGAAACAATCAGGGAGGCAGTGCACTTAGTTTCTTTCTCCATTCAACAAAGGCGAGCCATCATAAAAGGAGCTTTAGCCAAACTGGGTTCAGGATGAGCCTAAAAACTTCCTTTTAAAGGCAGGCAACGCCAATTAATATAATTGCGCCAATCACAAGAACAATAGCCTTTAGGCACTACATTCCCCCATTATTTTTCCCCAAATACTTTAAGTGCTTTTGGATTACTCTCCCGTTTATTCTCACGGATTCTACTTTGTATCGGTATTCGTGTCCATTGAATTTTTTGCTCACAGTTTTTCTTTAAGGTCTGCCGCTAGCTGTTCACTCTAAAGTGAACGGTTCACTATTTAGTGAACAAAGTTTTTAAATCCCATGGCAACCAATTTTCAGCCTATAAACTGTTCCAATAAGCCGCGGCTTCCTTCACTTTGCCTTTATGCTCCAACAGGTATTCAATCGTCGCTTTTCCAGCATATTTCTGTGCAGTTAATTTTGACTTTATTTCCCCCCAGTTGATTATGCCTGTGCCCATTGGCTGATGCTTCAGCCATTCACCTGTTTTTCTGTCTTTTGCAACGTCAGAGAAATGAAGGTGTTTCAGCTTGTTTCCGCTCAGTTCAATAAATTTTATTATTGAAGCAGTATGCTTCTTTTCATCACTTACCGGCAAATGCGTTGTATCCAAGCACAAGCCAAAGTTCTTGAATTCTTTCAGGCCATGCAAAAAGGCCGGGACAGTTTCTGGTTCCCTCAAGTTTGCATTTTTTCTTGCCATGTTTTCAATAGTGAAAGTGATTTCCTCTGGAATTTTTTCCAAGACATATTTTATCGAATTCTTGGTTTCCTCTCTTCTGCCATACAGACAGTGCATGTTTACCACTTTTGGCTCGAAGACAGCATTCATCTTGTGAATTACGTTTACCAGCTTCTGTGTTTCAGCAAAACTCTTGTTAATGAAATAGCTTGGCAAGTGCACCGCGTAAATTTGCATTCCTGTTTGTTTTGCTTTTCTTTTAATTTGGTTAACCATTTTGTCGTCTGTCGGCAAGCAGTCAAACCAGAACAATACTTCACACTCCCGGAACACATCACAAAGCTTCGCCATTTCTTCCGGATGCTTTGCATTTATTTCAGGAATCAAGTCCATCAAACCACCTTAACTGAGGGTTGTTCTAAGCCACGGTGAAAAGGCTTTCAGCACGAAGTGCTGGTTTTCCCAAGGCTTTTTTCGGAAGGAAAAAGGTTTCAGTGACAATTTTTTCCAGACCCATGCTGTTTCCGTTTTTTCTTTTTTATGTGTTTTTTGAATTCTTTATCCAGTGCATTAACTTTATAGTGGAGAAATCTCTTGAGCAGCGTCCACTCGTATTCATTGCGTGTTTTGCCTTTGTATCTGTCATAGCATTTTTTATCCAGCTCTTTTGGCGCTTCCTCAAGCCTCATCAGTCTTCCTTCCCACCACACAAGAACATTTACGTTTCCGTTATGCAGTTCAAGCGGTGTGTTCCAGCCCAAGAACCTTTTTTCTTCTTTATAGGGGGACAACTGGTCCAGTTTATTTAATTCCTTTTTTGCCATCCTGCCTAGCGACTTTCCAAAGTCATTGTGTTTCAGGTAGAATGTTGTTGTGCCCATTTGGCTTCACCCACTCCTTTTTTTTAGAAAAATTTTCTTTTAACGAATTCCCTGACTGGCAGCATTGCCAGGAAAAGGGAAACCGGCATGATGTATATGTTTCCCTTTACGTCAAATGTTTCTTTTGTTAAGAGAAAACCTGTGTCAAACTTGTTGAGTTTTAAGTAGTCGCCCGCGGAAATGTTTTTTTGCCATTTTACTTCTACGCCGATTGTTTTTTTGTTTAGCCTGAATACAAAGTCCACTTCTCTTTTTCCGTCATTGAAGAAGTTTGCTTTGGTCAGCCTGTTTAAGTGCTCTGCCACCACGCTCTCCACTTTGCATGCAATATCCATGCTTGCGGTCGCCCATTTTTCCCCTATTTTAATGAGTAAAGGATCCCTGAAGTAGAGCTTTTTCTCTTTTTTATGCTGTACTTTAAAAGGATTTAAAGACGCTTTTTCAACCAAATTCAATACCAGCAGTTCTTCAAGCATTTCTGCGTAATCAATTACTGTGTTGTGTGAGCTGACGCTTGTTTCCTTCCTTATCGAGTCAAATGACAGCTGTGAACACTTTTTTCTTATTATTGCTGCCAGGATTTCTTTTGCAGTAGTCGGGTTTCTTTCCGCTTTTATGATGTCTCCTTCAATCCACCGCATATACCTTTCCAGCAATATCTCTGTTACGCCCTCGTTTATCGTGCTCAGGAAACCGCCTGTGTTTAGGTAGTTGTGTAAAAGCCTGTTGAGTGAAACTGTTTTTGTTAATTCTTCTTTCAGCACTTTTGTGTCTATTTTTTTCAGGTTAATTGAAGGCAGTTTTTTTCCAAGCAGTTCACAATATGTTTTGAAAGAAGCCGGCAGAAAAAAGTATTCTTTTCCTTCAATTCCCCTGCCAGGCAGTGTTTCTGCCCCTTTCCATAAATCCAATGCACTGGAACCGGAAACAATTAGGGCATCTTCTTTTTTGATGTCCCCCCTGTCCAACAGAATTTTTATCAGTGACTGCCATTCCCCTATCCCAGTGATTTCGTCAAGCAAGATTGTTTTTTTTCCATCAGATGCAAGCTCTTCAAGATATGTTTCAATTACCTCGTATGCCTGTTCCTTTGCTTTGACCATGTCAAAAGAATAATAAAACACGCTTTTGCTCTCTCTTTTTTTAAGCAATTCCCGAATCATTAGTTTCATTAAGGTAGTTTTTCCAACCTGCCTGGGGCCCCTTATCGCATACGTTCCTCCTTCGATTGAGAATTGAGGGTAATACTTTATTTTTTTAGCCTCAAATTCCCTCACATGCTTGTCTTCCTCAATCGCTTCCTTTGCTTCCCACCAAGGGTTAAAGCGGATTAATTCAGCGTGCTCCATGCTGATATTGTAATGACAACACTTTTATAAATATATTGTCAGTGCACTGACAATAAAATTCGCTGGAATAGGGCCTGCAGTTGCGGGCATTCAACCTATAATCGATTCTACGTTAAGTGGGGCTGGCCCAAAATTTAAAAAACCCTTCTCGGGCACTTGCGACGCTGCTAATCAAAATTTTTGTTAAAAACCATGCAGGCAACGTAAAAATAAAGCAGGCTAAGACAGCGAAATTTTGAAGCCAATTTTTTCTATACGGGGCATCGCCTGTTTTTCTGCAAATTGCGTGTTTTTTAAGGGTTTTGCAGCTGTTTTTGTTCTGCAAACAATATGTTTTTATATTGTAAACACAATGTTTTTGTTATGCTCGCGGCAAAACTGTTTTCCTCCAATGAAAGGATTAGGGTGGTTGAACTGCTTTTGTATCAGCCGGAAAAGGAGTTGAAGGTCAGGAAAATCTCAAGAGCCGCCGGCGTTAGCCCGGCACTTGTTTCAGGCACCATAGCAATCCTTAAGGCACACGGAATAGTTAAAGGCGGAATGGCAGACTGCCTTCACCCGGCGGCAAAAGCCATGAAAATAATGCTTAACACTGAAAAAATTGAATCAATGAAACTGGTTCAGAAGGCAAAAGCCCTGTTCAAAAACTGCAAGGGCATTGGCCTGTATGGAAGCTGGGCAAACGGCACAAACAGCAAAGACAGCGATTTGGATTTGTGGATAAAGGCAGGCGGGGAAAGCGATGAAAAAATAGCCGAATTTAGGAGAATCTTTAAGCGCCTTGGCCTGGAAGCAAATGTTATTGTGCTGACGGAAAAGAGGCTTAAGGAGTTAAAAGAAAAAGACTTTGTGTTCTATTGTTCTTTGCACAATTCTTTTGTATTGTGGGGGGAAGGCCCGTGATTGGCTTCAAAGAATGCGTTGAAAAAGGGCTTTTGAGAAGAATACCGCCTTCAAGAGAAAAAGCAGTTCAAAGCATTGGAAAGGCAAAACAGCTTCTTGAAGAAGCAAAAGCAAGCCTTGAAGAAGGCAGAGTAAACTCAACAATAATCGTTGCCTACCTTGCCATTTTTCATGCCGCAAGGGCAATGCTTTTCAAAGACGGCTACAGGGAAAAAAGCCACGAGTGCACAATACGCTTCCTGGAAGAAAAACACCCTGAAATAAACCTCAAAAAAACAGAATCTTTGGAAAAATACAAAAGCGAAAGAAGCCATACCCAGTACGATGTAACCTACAGCCCAAATGAAGAACAAGCAGAAAAAATGGTAAAATTCACGGAAAAATTCATTCAAACCATGGAAAAGCTTGTATGAAAAACCCGACAACACATTGGGCGATTAGCTTGCCCAAACGCTGCCAATCACTTTATTTCTCTTTCTTCCAAACCAGTTTTCCGTTGATTATTGTGTGGCTGACTTCGTTTCCGTAGCACTGGTAAACCAGGTTAAAGAAAGGGTCCCTGAAAGGAACCTGGTTTGGGTTGCCTGTTTCAATTAGAATTAAATCGGCTTTTTTTCCTTCCTCAATTGAGCCAAGTTTGTTTTCCATTCCAATGCATTTGGCGGCAAAACAACGCAGTACAGGTTTGTGGGCAGGGAATTCTTTAACCCCACCGCAACGCACATTGCCGGCAACACCATCTGCATAATCATCTGGTCAGCGCCGATAATAGGGATAATAATTGAAAACCGGGAAGTGGCGGACGCTTACAGGAAATACTTTAATTTGCTGTGGAAAATTGCGGAAAAAAGGCCGTGGAAAAGGAATGTTTAGGGGGCGCAACAGCATTAAAAGACTTTTTTTGGAAGAATCAATTAAGTTCGGTGCAGGAAAATGGGAAGAATTGTTTTGTACGGGTTTCACCTGTTTTTGGCTGGCGCGGCGCTGTACGGAGTAGCGGCGGCGGAATGGGCGCTGGGATTCTTTGACCGGCAAATTTTTTTCACCGCAACCGCATTGTTCGGAATAGCGCTTCTTTCCCTGGTTATTGATTTGGGGCTTCCCGCGCTCTTTTTTCCGCCTGACAGGAAACTCAGGGTTGAGCCCATAAACCCGCAAAAGGTCAGCGTGGGAATGACCGCATACAACGATGAAAAAGCAATAGGAAACGCGGTAAAAGACTTTAAAGAACAGAAAAGCGTTGTCGGGGTGACAGTAATAGACAACAACTGCAAAGACAACACAGCGGAAGAGGCAAAAAAAGCCGGGGCAAGGGTTGCAAAGGAAACAGTCCAGGGTTATGGCGCTGCAAGCATGCGCGCCCTGAAAGAGGCAAGAAAAAAAGGAAACATTGTGTGTTTGGTGGAAGGAGACGGAACCTTTTCCGCAAGGGATTTAAGCAAGCTGCTTGCGTACCTTGAAAACGTTGACATGGTTCTCGGCACAAGGACAACCGCGGAAATAGTGGAAAAGGATTCACAGGTAACGCTTTTCATGCGGTACGGGAATTTGTTCATGGCAAAACTGATTCAGCTGAGGTACTGGGACAAATTAAGGCTCACGGATGTCGGGTGCACTTACCGGCTGATAAGGCCTGAGGCACTGGACAAAATAATGCCGCAGCTCAAGGTCACAGGCCACCACTTTTCCCCGCACATGGTTTTAACCGCGCTCAAAAACAATTTGAAAATAATTGAGGTGCCGGTTACCTTCAAAAAAAGGGTCGGGGAAAGCAAAGGCGTGGGGTCAAGCAAAACAAAGGGCCTGATTACGGGAATGCGGATGTGGAAAATGATCCTCCTCCACTAGCGCCTGAAAAAAATGAAAAGAAAGCCACCCAAAGAAACCAAGGAAATAATTATTGCAATCCAGTCAACCGCGGTTGGAAGGTATTTGAGTTCAAGTGTGGCCGGCTTACCTGAAAAAACCTTCATTCCATGCAAGTGCTTTTCCACAGGCACTTCCTTTCCGTCGAGGAAGGCCTTCCACCCCGGAAAATAATTCACTTTAATGAAGGCCTCGCCAGAGGAAACCTTTGCTTTAATGTAAGTGTTTTCGTATTGCAGCAGTTCCGCGTTTTCAATTAAAGGAGCGTTTTCAGGCAAAACAAACAAGGCGGGAATTTTTCCGGGTTCCGAAACCGGAAGAAAGCCGCATCCGGAAAGGTAAGCGGAAGCGCCTTCGCTTAAGGAAACCCAGTGCGTTGTGGATGTGAGGGCAGCGCCTTCCCTGAACTCTTCACAGCCCAAACCCATGGAAACAAGTTTCCGGAATTCAAATCCTTCGCTTAAAGCATAGGCGTTATAGCCCCAGCCCAAAAGACTGCTTAAATCGTATTTCAGGGAAGAATAAGCGGAAATTATGGGGTCATAGGGAAAAACCTCAAAACGGGTTTTATGCGGGATTTGCGTTAAAAGGGCGTCAACTTCACTGAAATCCTTTACGCCCCCAAAAGAATAACTGGAAAAACGCGGCTCCTGAAGGAAGTACTGGGAATTTATTTTCGGGACAAAAAAAACCGCAAGGAGGAGGAAAGCCGCGGCAAGCGCAAGCGAGTAAGCCGCGGTTTTTTCGCTGAAAACTTTTCGGCGGAAAAGAAACATTCCGGAAAGCAGGAGAACAAAAACGAAGAAAACGTGGAAGCTGTGCGCAAAAGGCTTTTCAATCAGGGGAAGGAAGGGGAAAAAGGTTTGAAGGCAGGATAAGGCAAGGGCAAGGGCAAGCAGGCGAAAAATTCTTTCGGAAAAAGGAATGCGCTTCAGCAGGAAGAATGCGAAAACCAGGAGAAGCAAGGCAACAAAAAAATAGTTTGAGGCCATTATTCCCGCGCTCACCAACTCCAGGCCTGCCTGCGTTGAAACAACGGAAAAGGGAAGGAAAGCGAAAAAGGGAAGAACCCAAAAAGAGGTTAAGCCTGCGGAAAGCAATCCAACCGAGAAAAGTTTTTTGAGTTCCGGAAGGCTTTTCACCATCACAAGAAAGGCCGGAGCGAGAAAAAAGAGGGTTGCGGTGTGGCTTAATGCGACAAAGGAAATCGCGAGGCTGGAGAGGAGAAAGTATTTTCTGGAAAAGCCTTTTTCCTCAAGGAATTTATAGAAAAAAACGAATGCAAACAGGAAAGCAAACCAGGCAAAGAATTCATAGTAGCGGGCAAAAAACTTGAATGTTATCGGGTTCAATGCAAACACAAGGCCCGCGGTTAGGGAATAGCGCTTGTTCAGCCTGAACAGGTTTCCTATTGGAATGAATGCAAGCGGAACCAGGAGGCGGAGCACGAAAATGCTTAAAGTCAGGGGAAGGGTGAAGGCACCGAAGCCAAGGAACTTGAAGAAAAGAGGAAGGAAAGAGGGAAGAAAGCCGTCAAAGGTTGAAACCGGCACGCCAAGCAAAAGGTTTTTGCTCCAGCCCTCAAAGGCGTAATTGTATCTCAGCGCATACCCTGCGTAATCAAATCCCAAATCGTCAAAGAACTGCGTGGAAAAGGCGCTGAAAACAAGGAGAAGATAGCCGGCAACAATCACCGCATTCAATAAATCGTTTTTTGAAGGCATTTTCCGGTAAAATAAGGGGGCGCAGAGGTTAAATAAATGTTCCGCACCTGTGAAAAAGGTTTGGATGCTGAACACCAAAAATATTTAATTCAGGAACGGCTTACTGTTAAAGGTTTTTCGGGTGTCAGTGGAGGGCAACCGAAACAGGCGCTGAAAAACCAATTTCACCCCTTTTCCTGTTTTATTGTGCTTTCTTTGCGGAAACAATGCTTTTTTCACAAGCCTTTAAATTGGTTTGCCTGAAGATTATATAGTTAATTTTCGGATAGGGAAGGGCATGGAATTCAACCTGGAAAAATGCAGGGAAAGGCTGAAAAGCCGGGAAACGCTTTTGCTGCTCGTCATATTTCTTCTCGCGTTCGGGGTAAGGGCGCACGTGATGTCCTACGAGTACATGTTCGGGTTTGACTCGTACTTTCACGCCAGAATCGTAAGCTACGTGATACAGGACGGGGCGGTGCCGGAAGTCGATCCCCTCGCATACTATTACAAGCCGGAGGGGGCAAGCATCGGAAACATAACCCCTGTGTTCTGGTACGGCACGGCACTGATATACAATATTTTCACCCTGGGAACGGGATACGACAAGGAAGTGTGGATTGGCTTCGTGAAAATTTTGCCCGCATTGTTCGGGGCATTGATTGCGGTGGCAATGTATTTTTTCATGAAAGAAGCATACGGAAGAAAGGCCGGGTATGTTGCGGCACTGGTTGCGGCGGTTGTGCCGGCCTTCGTGTACAGGACAATGGCGGGGTTTTTTGAGGAAGACTCCCTCGGATTTCTGTGGCTCATAATGGGGTTCTATTTTTTCGTTAAAGCGGTTAAGCCAATGGAATTCAACAGGGAAACGGCAGCCAATGCGCTGATTGCCGCCTTCTTTTTCGTGGTGATGGCGTGGACCTGGGGAATGTTTTTGCTTGTGCCCATAGTGCTGGTCTCGTACTTCACACTTAATTTGGCGATGATGGCGCTAAAAAAATTCAAGGCAAAAGAAATCAAGGCGTTTGCCGCGGTTTTTGCGGTGATGTTTGTTGTTTTTGCGGTTGGCGCGACACTAAAAGACCAGGGGGAATGGGCTTACCGTTCCTATGAATACGTTTCAAACTACCTTCCGGTAAGCGGGGAAAACATTGAAAGATACCAAAGCAAGGGTCCGGGAATTCTGGCGCAAACGGTGGGGGAAGAAAACCTTGGGGCAGATTATTTCGGAAACAAGTACAATGCGCTCATATTCTTTCCGGCTGCGGCACTGCTTTTGATTCCGTTGAGGGTGATGCGGAAAAAAGACGTTGTCAGCCTGATGGTTTTCTTTTACATTGCGGTAACGCTTTTCATGGCAATAAGCAAGCTCAAATTCACTTACACTTTTGGTTTGCCTATTGCCGCCGCGGCGGGAATGGTCACGGTTGAATTCATGGAATTCAGCAAAGGACGGGGGGGACTGGAAAAAAAGCTCGTGCTCTTCGGATTGGGTTTTCTTCTGCTTGCAGGCGTTGCGTCGGGAAGCTTTTTCATGTCACAGCAGAAGCCAAACATAGAGGAAAACAACGGATGGAAGGACGCGCTGAAATGGATGAAGGAAAACACCCCGGAAGACGCAAGCTTCCTGAACTGGTGGGATGAAGGGCACTGGATTACATTTTTGGGGGAAAGAAAGGCGGCACTGGACAACAGGAACTTTGATTACCAGGCGGACAGGGAAGTGGGGGCATTCATGATAGCGGAAGACGAAAACAAGGCAGGGGAACTCCTGGAAAAATTCCATCCGGACTACATTATACTGGATTCTTCAAGCCTGACGCAAATGCAGTCCTTCGCGGTTTACGCGTTTGAAAGCGTTGACCCAAGCAACACCAGCCTCCAGGGATACGCCGGGTTTGCGTTCGGGTGCGGAATACAGCAAAACCCGCTGACCATGGAAAAAAAGGTGGCGTGCGGAGGCAACACGTTCACGGAAGAAGAGTATGTGGCATTGCCAAGCACGTGGAAGCCAATGCCAAACGCAAACTTCAATCCCCAGGTGCCTGCATACATGTACCGGGGAGAATACGAAACGGTGCTGTACATTTTAAGCCCGAAGTCAAACAAAACCATGCTGGCAAGAATCTGGTTCAATGACCCCGCGCTGGAGGGCTTCATGGAAGTGTACGGGCAAAAAGGGGTCAAAATCTTTAAGGCGGGGCAGTAAAAAAACGGTTGATTGAATGGCTGAACTGCTTGCTGTTTCACTGGCCGTAATTGTTTCCAGCGCATTAACCGCCTACTTCATTACCCCGGCAATCATCCGAAGAATGAACAAGCGCGGGCTGGTGGGCAGGGACATGAACAAGGCGGAAAAGCCTGAGGTGGCGGAACTTGGCGGAATTTCAGTGCTGTTCGCCTTAAGCATCGGGCTCACCACGGCGATTTTTGCGCACACTTATCTGGGTTTTTCAATGAACCTTACGGCAGTTCTTGCGGCGTTTCTTACAGTGGTGTTAATCGGATTTCTGGGAATAGTGGACGATTTAATCGGGTGGAAGAAAGGAATAAGGCAGTACCAGCACGCGCTGTTTCCCTTGTTTGCGGCCCTTCCCTTAATGGCTTTAAAAGTTGGGGAAACGACAATGAATTTTCCCTTTGTGGGGGACATTCATTTGGGGATTCTTTACTCGCTTTTGGTTGTGCCCATAGGGGTTACGGGGGCGGCGAACGCATTTAACATGCTTGCGGGCTTCAACGGCCTGGAGGCGGGGATGGGCGCAATAATTACGGGAACAATTGCGGCAATCGCATTTATGGCCGGAAGCTTTGAAGCAATGATTTTGATGCTTGCGATTTTTGGCGCCTTGCTTGCGTTCCTGAAATTCAACTGGTTTCCTGCAAAAATTTTTCCCGGGGATTCCCTTACTTTAATGATTGGGGCGTCCATTGCCGCGGCGGTTATAATTGGAAACATGGAAAAAATCGGGGTAATGCTTTTGGCGCTTTACTTTGTGGAGCTGGGCTTCAAGGCAAAACACAAGTTCCAGTCCGAATGCTACGGAATTCCGCAGGAAGACGGAACCCTGCAGGCAGACCCAAGAGGGGGCTCATTGACGCAGTGGATTATGCGGAGGGGAAGCTTCACGGAAAAACAGGTGGTTGCAAGGCTTCTTTTGGCCCAGGGGGCCATTTCATTAATTGTCTTTTTATTGTTTTACTTCAAATTATTTATCTGAAGCCGGGCGAAATCCATGAAGGTCTGTCTTGTCTGTTCAGCGGGGGGGCATCTTTCCGAGCTAATGCAGCTAAAAAAATTTTATTCTGGCTACGAACACTTTTACCTCACATTCAGGAGGCCGGATTCAGAGGGACTGGCTGAAAAAGAAAATGTTTTTTTTGTTTCCGACCCGGCAAGAAACCCGCTGAAATTTGTGTTGAATTTTTTTCAGTCACTGAAAATTTTTTTGACGGAAAAGCCGGATGTAATTATTTCAACCGGGGCAGGGGTTGCGCTGGGCGAGATTTTTACCGCAAAGCTGTTCAGGAAAAAAATTGTGTTCGTTGAATCGTTCTGCAGAATCAGTTCCCCGAGCGTTACGGCAAGAATTGTTTACCCTTTCGCGGACCTGTTTTTTGTGCAATGGAAACAGAATTTAAGGTTTTTTCCGAAGGCAATTTACGCGGGGTCGGTTTTTTGAGGAAACTCTTTGTCACGGTTGGAACGCACAGGCAGCAGTTCAACAGGCTGCTGGAGGCGGTGGATAAATTGAAGGGAAACGGGAAACTGAAGTTCGGGGTTTTTGCGCAGAGCGGCCACTGCACATACAAGCCGAAAAACTTTGAGGCAGGGGATTTTTTGCCTGACGAAGAGTATTTCTCGCGCCTCGGGGGCTGTTCTTTGGTGATAAGCCATGCGGGGGCAGGGACAATAATCAATGCGCTGAAGCACGGAAAGCCGCTGGTGATTGTTCCGAGGCTGAAGAAGTACGGCGAGCACACAAACGACCACCAGAAGGACATCGCAAAGGCAATGGAAGAAGAAGGCAGGGCTGTCGCGGCCGGGGATTTGCGGGAATTGGGGAAAAAGATTGAGGAAGCGCTTGCAAGGCCGCCTGTGAAGGGAAGCGGAGCCGAGGGGATGGGGAAAACGATAGCGGAATTTCTCCTCAAGCAGGAAAAAATGCTATGCAGGAAAAAATTTTAAAAAATCAGGCAGAACATTGATTAATCCTTCCGCTACAAACTTGCTTGCCAGCATCCATCCCTCAAACAGGGCAAATTATCTTACCAACTTCTATGACCGCATATCAGCTTTCGCAATTTTACATAAGCCATTTGTGCTTTCCTTGAATTTGGCAATACTTTCCTCTTTTTCTGGTTTCCTGAAGATGTATAAGTTTTCGTGTGCCAGAAGCAAAAAATTATTTTTTATTGACATGCCTTTCCAAAGGGGGGCTGTTTTAGTATTGTGCTGTGCTTTGATAACATTTTCTTTTAGTATGAAACCAATATCCATAAATGCCTGCAGCGTTCTCGCCGAGATTGGAACCTGGTGCTTATGCCTTCTCGTGTCTCCAATTAAAATAGCACAATATTTTCCTGGCTTTAGCACTCTCCAGAACTCTTTTGCCACTCTCTTTATTTCTTCTGTAAATTCTTCTATTGAATGAACTTTAGACAAGTCCCCAGCTTGCTTATGGTTTGAGTTTTTGGTGTAAGAGATTATGCTGGCATAAGGCGGGTGCGTTGCAATTAAATCAACGCTTTCGTCCTTTATCAGGTTTAGGTTTCTAGCGTCCCCGACATAAGTTTTCTGCGCGGCTTTTGAAAGATTTTGATTAAGAGAGCTGAAGTTAAGCCGATCTCTTGCCAGAATCAATGCTTCTTTATTTATGTCAACCGCAATGCCATTTCTTCCTGTCAGCTTGCATTCTAATAATGTTGTGCCACTGCCAACAAAAGCATCCAGAACAGCGTCCCCTTCTTTAGAATATCTCAATATGAGATTCCTTGCCACCTGTGGGGCCCAATTGCCCCTGTACTTTGCATTCAAATAATGTGTTGCCCAGTTCCCCCTTTTTGGAAAACTCCAAACAGTATTTGTTTCCAGCTCAAAATCTTTTGGTTGCAATTCTGTTATACCCCACGGTTTTCCTATCTCGAGTTCAGTATCTTCGATAACTATTTTTTTGGTTTTTTTGACAAACTCAAGATAATCTGTTTGGGTTAGCTCCTGCATTGTAATTAATGATTCTTGAGTTTTCGGCACTAATTTTTGTTCCAGCATGCCATCAATCCTGCTTTTTGTGGTTATTCTGGGCCCATCCCTTCATCAAACTATTAAGCTTTGTTGATACTTTAATATCCATTTTTTCACAGAGCTTCTTGAATTCTTCAAGGGTTTCCGCATCAACAGTGATTGTTATTGGAACTTTCCCCACAAAACCACCTAAAAATATTTACTTCTATGTATTTATATTTATTTTGTTGGTGTTATAAGTTTTTCACTGCCGATTTTTTGCATGAAACATATTTTATACACTACTAACGAAGGAGCCCAAATTTTTTGCCTCCCTGGAAAAAAGAAACAATCCAAATACGATTTTATTGTCAAATACCAAGAACCAAGCAAAAGGGAGAGAACCCCAAAACATATTCACCTGATTGTCGAAATGTATGTAAAGTATGCGCACAACCCGCAATTAGCCATGAAACTAAGGGACTATTTTTTATCTATTTTTGATTCAATTAAGCCAGTTACTGCATATCCCCCAAAATTGCAAATTTTTGATAAACGCAAGATAAAGGGATTTGAAGATTTAAATAAGGTCGGAGAATTCTCAGCAGAATTTTTAATGGTTGCAACAGAACTCATACTAATTCAAGAAAAAACCAATTACCCCCAAGGCTCTCTGACAAGGAAACTCTATGCAGACTTCGGGGTTAAAGACAGATTTGCAGTAATAAGCCAAGCAACGCAGACAAGGTTTGGATAATTTTGCCAGTTTTTCCTTTCATTCATTTCTTTTCTTATGTTCTTCACATTTTTCATGATATCCGACTTTTCTTTTTCATTTAAACTGCGGCGGCTGAAGCCCGCCGGGTTTTTGCTCCCGTAAACAGCCTGCGAAAACCCCGATTCATCCGCCCATTGAAACAGGCGGGGTTCCCGGAAAGGGTTTCCAATATTCTATGGCATC